>NZ_JBIBVF010000076.1:399-1012 GCF_043080045.1 Streptomyces sp. NPDC015125 | reverse complement strand
ACCCTGGAGCAGTTCTGCGAGTAGGCACGCGCCGCCTCCCGTACGGGGGGGCGCTCGGAAGTCACCGGCTTCGAGCCGGTCGCCGAGCAGGGGGCGGAGCGCGCTGGTAGGAGTTCGCAGGGCTGCACGGGGTGCGGTGCCCGGTCGGTGCGGCACGCATCGGAGCGGATGACGGGCGCGGCCGAGGAGGCCTTCCGCCTGCGCCTCCTCGGCCACCGTGCCGTACCGGACGCGCGGACGGCCACCGTCGGCGGGGTGCCGCACCTCGTCGACGTGGTCAGAGGCTCTTCAGCGCGGTGGCGCTGGGGCTGCCGGCTTCTGCCGTGTACATCACGAAGGAGAAACCCGAGCCGGGCAGAGCGAGCGTGTGCCGGTCGATCTCCAGCTCGCCCAGTGTGGGGTGGTGGAGGTTCTTTCGCACGCTGGGTATGGGGCGCACAGCGTGATTCCGCCAGCTGTTCGCGAATTCCGGATCGTGGGTTGCGAATTCGTTGATCAGCTCCGCGAGCGCGTTGTCCGTGGGGTGCACAACGCGGGCCGCGCGCAATTGTGCGGCCACCTGCTGAGCGAAACCGGGCTCGGAACCGGGGGCGGCGTTGCAGAGGGTGTCGCG
>NZ_JBIBVF010000076.1:0-389 GCF_043080045.1 Streptomyces sp. NPDC015125 | reverse complement strand
CTCGTCGAGAGGCGCGTGAGGTTGCGCTCGTCGGGGGTGAGACGAGAGAAGTCGGTGATCAGAGCCGCGGCTGCCGCGTTCCAGGCGACGATGTCCTGCCGGTCGTTGACGACGTAGGCGGGGATGCCGTCGAGTCGGTCGAGCAACTGCCGGGCGTCCGCGGGTACGTCCTGCGGCGCGCCGTCGTTGCCCGCCGGCAGCACTTGTCCGGCCAGGCGGGCCAGATGGTCGCGCTCTGCTTCAGTGAGCTGGAGTGCCGTCGCCAGCGCGGACAGCACCTGGGGGGAGGGCCGGGGTGCCCGTGCCCGTTCCAGTCGTTCGTAGTAGCTCACCGACACCTGCGCCAGGGCGGCCACCTCTTCGCGGCGCAGGCCGGGTGTGCGACGGGC
>NZ_JBIBVF010000075.1:0-1017 GCF_043080045.1 Streptomyces sp. NPDC015125 | reverse complement strand
CGCATCGCGCTGCTGCACTACGCGGACGGCGAGAAGCGCTACATCCTCGCCCCGCGCAACCTCCAGCAGGGTGACCGCGTCGAGAACGGTCCCGGGGCCGACATCAAGCCGGGCAACAACCTGGCGCTCCGCAACATCCCGGTCGGTACCACGATCCACGCGATCGAGCTCCGTCCCGGTGGCGGCGCCAAGTTCGCCCGCTCCGCCGGTGCCTCCGTGCAGCTGCTCGCGAAGGAGGGCACCATGGCCCACCTGCGCATGCCGTCCGGAGAGATCCGCCTGGTCGACCAGCGCTGCCGCGCCACGGTCGGCGAGGTCGGCAACGCCGAGCAGAGCAACATCAACTGGGGCAAGGCGGGCCGCAAGCGGTGGCTGGGCGTTCGCCCGACCGTCCGTGGTGTGGTCATGAACCCGGTGGACCACCCGCACGGTGGTGGTGAGGGCCGGACCTCCGGTGGTCGCCACCCCGTGTCCCCGTGGGGCAAGAAGGAAGGCCGTACTCGTTCGCCCAAGAAGGCGTCGAACAAGTACATCGTCCGCCGCCGCAAGACGAACAAGAAGCGCTAAGGACGGGTTGAGATGCCTCGTAGCTTGAAGAAGGGACCCTTCGTCGACGACCACCTGATCAAGAAGGTGGACACGCAGAACGAAGCCGGTACCAAGAACGTCATCAAGACCTGGTCCCGTCGCTCGATGATCGTCCCGGCGATGCTCGGCCACACGATCGCGGTGCACAACGGCAAGACCCACATCCCGGTGTTTGTCACCGAGTCCATGGTCGGCCACAAGCTCGGCGAGTTCTCGCCGACGCGCACCTTCCGGGGTCACGTCAAGGACGACCGGAAGTCGAAGCGCCGCTAACAGCGGGGTGGAATGACCATGACAAACACTGAAGGGACAACCATGGAAGCCAGGGCCCAGGCGCGGTACATCCGCGTCACGCCCATGAAGGCCCGCCGCGTGGTGGACCTCATCCGTGGCATGGATGCCACGGAGGCTCAGGCGGTCCTGCGTTTC
>NZ_JBIBVF010000074.1:0-1022 GCF_043080045.1 Streptomyces sp. NPDC015125 | reverse complement strand
TCCATGAGCCCGTCGAGTTCCGGGTCCGGGCTGGGCTCGGCCGCGGTGAGGTTGCGGATCATGAAGTGGGCGACATGAGCCTGGTGACCCAGGTGCCAGCCGATCGCGCTGGAGTCCTCGTGCGGGCGCCAGGTCACCTCGTCCGGACTGAGGTCTTTCCACAGTTCGTCGGTGTAGACGCGGGCGCGGTCGTATTCGCGCAGCAGCGCCGTGAGCTCGTGCACGACCGGGCCTCAGACGGTGTCGTAGACGCGCACGTCGGGGTCGGCCTCCAGCAGCGGGGCCAGGCCGCCGACGACGTCACGGGTGAACAGCTCGCTGGCCAGGTACGTCCTGGCGTCGGCCACGCTCCGGAAGCCGTGGAGGACCTGGACGTCCTCGTCCCGGACGAGGAGCTCCTTGCTGAGGGCGCCGGGGGCGGTGTCGAGGAACGGCTGCTTGTACTTCTCGTACACGCCCGCGGCTGCGGCACGGTGGGCCGGGTCCACCTGCAAGGTGATCTGGAGATACGCCATGGTTATGCCTCTCTCGATGGGCAGGGAGGGGACGGAACGGTAAGTCCCGCAATGTGCCTGCCACGTTAGGCATTCCCGGCAAGGTCCGGTAGGGGACCACGCTGAATCGGGCTATAAGCGGTGCGTATGGCCCTAGTGGCGGGTGGCCGCGAGGCTGTCGGCGAGGCGGAGCAGGTCCGGGGCGAGCGGGGAGTCGGCGCTCCAGACCGCTTCGAAGGAGATCTGCACTTCGCGGCCCTGGTCGTGCAAGGGACGGTGGCAGACGTCGGGCGAGCTGAGCTTGGAGCGGGGGACCAGGGCCGAGCCCAGGCCGAGCTTCGTCCAGTCCTCCAGGACCCGATAGCTGGCGGCCTCGCCCGGATAGGTGTTCAGGGCCATCTCGTGCGCCTGGAACAGCTGCGTGGTGAAGGTGGTCAGGCCGCAGGTGTCGGGGACGAGGATGAACTGCTCCTTGCCTGCCTCCGTGAGTTCGACGGGGGTTGCCTTCGCCGCGTCGGGAGTGACGAC
>NZ_JBIBVF010000073.1:0-1024 GCF_043080045.1 Streptomyces sp. NPDC015125 | reverse complement strand
ATGCCCGCACCAGCCACAGGAGACGCCACATGCTCGTGCCCCGACCCCGCCGCCGCATCGGCCGGCCCCGCCCCCAGCGTCCCGGACCCCGCTACCCCCAGCGCCCCCGCCTCCTCTCCCCCGCCTGGGGGCCGCGATGACCAGCCGCACCCGACGGCGACAACTCGCCGCGCAGCCGCGCGTCCCGCACGGCTTACCCGAGTACGACTGGGGGACCGCCCCAACCGGCCAACTCGCCACCCGCCGCCAGCTGCGCGCCGCGGGACTGCGGCCCGGCGGCCACGACCCGGTCGCCATCCTCCGCTGCAAGGCCTGCGCCACCCGCCCGTCCCGGTCCTGCACCCGGCCCGCCTACCTCTACCGCCTCGACCTCGCTCTGCCCGTCCGGCCGATGACCCTGGCCAAAGAGGCCGCACTCGACGCCGCGATGGCCGCCCGCACCACCTGCCCGGCCTGCCGCCGCCGCTACCACCACTGCCTGCCCCTGCGCACGCTCGGCTCCTGCCTGGAATGCCACGACGGCACACCCGCCGACCCCACCACCTACACCCTCCCGCCCGGCCACACCCTCGCCGCCTAGCCCTGCCTGGAGACGAAGCGATGTCCACACCGACCACCACGAGCCGCACGGACAAGAACCTGGACGCCGCCCTGGCGACCGTGCAGACAGAGATCGGCCGCACCGACGGCAAGGCCAGCCTCCTGTTGGCCTTCAACGGCGCGACCCTCGCCGGCCTGGCCGCCCTCGCCGGTCAGCCCCTGCCGATACCCACTCGCGTGCTGGGCGGCATGGCCGTTACTGCGCTCAGCGCGGCCACGGTCCTGCTGCTGTTAGTCGTCCGCCCCCGCCTCGGCGGCCAGGACCGCGCCTCATTCCCGTACTGGGCACGCCTGGCAGAGACGCAGATCCACGCGTGCATGCACGGCGACACCCGCGCCGCCCGCATCCGCGGCCTGTCCCGCATCGCGCTCGCCAAGTTCTCCCGGCTGCGCCGCGCCGTCGACTGCATCCTCACGGCTCTCG
>NZ_JBIBVF010000072.1:0-1031 GCF_043080045.1 Streptomyces sp. NPDC015125 | reverse complement strand
CTCCACCACGCCCGGCTCCTTCACCGCCACGCTGCTCGGCGAGGAGGTCCTGGACTGGATGCAGCGGCTGACCTTCCCCGACGAGCGGGTCCAGCCGCTGATCCGCGGCGTCACGCGCATCCACGTCGTCGAGGAGGCCCGGCACGTGCGGTACGCCCGCGAGGAGCTGCGGCGGCAGATGGTGACGGCACCGAAGTGGTCGCAGGAGTTCACCCGGGTCACCTCCGGCGAGTTCGCCCGCGTCTTCTCCAAGGCCTTCATCAACCCCGAGGTCTACACGAACGTCGGCCTCGACAAGCGGGAGGCCCTGGCCCAGGTTCAGGCCAGCGGCCACCGCAAGGAGATCATGCAGACCGGCGCGAAGCGCCTGACCGACTTCCTGGACGACATCGGCGTCCTGCGCGGCGCCGGCCGCAGGCTGTGGCGGTCGTCGGGGCTGCTGGCCTAGTCCGGCCGGTCCGCTCCGCCGACATGGGTGGGCGCCCGGTTGTGCGGGTTACGCTGCGGTTCATGACCCCGCAGGCCTCCACCCCCGCCTACCGCCGGCTCAGCGTCGAGGAGCGCCGCGTCCAGTTGCTGGAGGCGGCGCTCACCCTCTTCGCGCACCGGCCCCCGGAGGAGGTCTCCCTGGACGACGTGGCCGAGCAGGCCGGGGTCTCGCGGCCGCTGGTGTACCGGTACTTCCCCGGCGGCAAGCAGCAGCTGTACGAGGCCGCGCTCGGGTCCGCCGCCGACGAGCTGCGGCTCTGCTTCGACGAACCCCGCGAGGGCCCGCTGCTGGCCCGGCTGTCCCGCGCCCTGGACCGCTACCTCACCTTCGTCGACCAGCACGACACCGGTTTCAGCGCCCTGCTGCGCGGCGGCAGTGTGGTGGAGACCTCGCGGACCTCGGGCATCGTGGACGGCGTGCGCCGGGCCGCGGCCGACCACATCATGCGCCACCTGGACGTCACCGAGTCCGGCCCCCGGCTGCGCATGACCGTCCGGATGTGGATCACGGCGGTGGAGGCGGCCTCGCTGATCTGGCTGGA
>NZ_JBIBVF010000071.1:0-1032 GCF_043080045.1 Streptomyces sp. NPDC015125 | reverse complement strand
AGTGTTCACCGAGGCGCCCGACGGCCAGGTCGTACCGCACGCCCCCATCGCCTGCCTGGAGGATCTCATCGCCTACGGCTACCGGCCCAACGGAACGTGGGGGTGACGGGACGATGCGGACGACCACACTCGCGGCACTGGACTCGCTCGGCTCCATGGGCGGACTGTTCTCGACCACGATCCTGTACGCGCTCGGCTGCGGTGTCGCCGTCGGCGGCGGCCTCGCCCTCTTCCTGGTCGCGGTACGCGGACTGCCCGCCAAGCCCGAGCACGAGAAGCGGCAGGCCAGCGAGCGCGTCAACGAGCTGATCCGCTGGGCCGGCCGGCGCGGTTCCGCCGCGGCCCTCGTCGGCCTCGTCGTCCTGCTCCTGACCCGCTGGGCGGTGCTCGGCATCGCGGCCGGTGTCCTCGTCTTCTTCTGGGACCGCCTCTTCGGCGGTGCCGCCGAGGAACGCGCCGCCATGAAGCGGGTCGAGGCCCTCGCCTCCTGGACCGAGTCGCTGCGCGACACCATCGCGGGCGCGGTCGGCCTTGAGCAGGCCATCCCCGCCTCCGCCCGCGCCGCCGCGCCCGTCCTCCGCCCCCACCTGGACGCCCTGGTCGACCGGCTGCGCTCGCGCACCCCGCTGCCCGACGCGCTCCAGCACCTCGCCGACGAGATCGACGACGCGTCCGCCGACATCATCGTCGCGGCGCTGATCCTCAACGCGCGGCTGCGCGGCCCGGGTCTGCGGCAGGTCCTCGGCGCGCTCGCCAAGTCGGCGCGCGAGGAGGTCGACATGCGCCAGCGCGTGATGGCGCAGCGCGCCTCGACCCGCCGCTCCGTGCAGATCGTGGTCGCGGTGTCGGTGCTCTTCGTCCTCGGCCTGTCCATCTTCAACCGGGACTTCGTCGAGCCGTACGGCTCACCCGTCGGCCAGCTCGTCCTGGCCTGCGTGTGCGGGCTGTTCGCGCTGGGCTTCTGGTGGCTGCGCAAGCTGTCGACCATCGAGACGCCGGAACGCTTCCTGGTCCGCGACGGCTCCGACGTCC
>NZ_JBIBVF010000070.1:0-1065 GCF_043080045.1 Streptomyces sp. NPDC015125 | reverse complement strand
CTGATCGTCAACGACATCCCGCACGGTTTCGACGACCGGGCCGTCAACCAGCTGCGCTATCTCGCCGACGAGGGTCCGGCCGTCGGGGTCCACCTGATGATGGTCGCCGACCGCGAGGAGTCCACCGGGTTCGGACCGCTGCTCGATCCGCTGTGGCGCTCGCTGCTCCGGCTGACGCCGGTGGCCGACGACCACCTCGCCGACCCGTGGGTCGGGCATGCCTGGACGTATGAGCCCCCGCTCGTGCCGCCCGGCAGTCAGGTGCTCCGGCAGGTGCTCTCCCAGGTCGCCGCCGCCCGCCGGTCATGGGGTCGGTGACCGCCTCCGAGCTGGGCTTTTGAGCTTTATTTGCAAATCTCTTTACCTTCCCTTGGGGATTGGGGTACTGTCGTCCGTACGGAGGGGAGTACTCCCTGTCTGTGCGGCGTACCCGTCAATACGGATCAGGCCAGATCCCGGGGCGTCGGCCCGTGGTTCCGAACGCATCGCGCGTCCCGGACCCCGCGGGTGGAAGAGACCTCCGGCAGCGACGACGCTGACATCTGCCGTGTGACGTACTGCCGGAGGCGTAGTGGAAGTTTCGGTGACCCTGTGGGTCCTGACCATCGTGGGCCTTGCCGCCCTCATCGCGGTCGATTTCTTCATCGGCCGCAAACCGCACGACGTATCGATGAAGGAAGCCGGTATCTGGACCGGCGTCTGGATCGCCCTGGCGGGCCTCTTCGGGCTCGGCCTGCTGCTCTTCGGCGGCGGTGAACCCGCCGGCGAGTTCTTCGCGGGCTTCATCACCGAGAAGTCGCTGAGCGTGGACAACCTTTTCGTCTTCGTCCTGATCATGGCGAAGTTCGCGGTGCCCTCGCAGTACCAGCAGCGGGTTCTGCTCATCGGTGTCCTCATAGCCCTGGTCCTCAGGGCCGTCTTCATCGCCGCGGGTGCCGCGATCCTCGCCAGTTTCGCCTGGGTCTTCTACATCTTCGGTGCCTTCCTCATCTACACCGCCTGGAAGCTCATCCAGGAGGCCCGTGCAGACGAGGACGACGAGGAGTTCGAGGAGAACAAGCTCCT
>NZ_JBIBVF010000069.1:0-1079 GCF_043080045.1 Streptomyces sp. NPDC015125 | reverse complement strand
CGAGGGTGCGGCCGCGGCGCACGAACAGGTCGACGCCGAGGTCCTCCTCCAGGCGGACGAGGGCGCGGGAGAGGGTGGACTGGGGGACGTTCATCTCCTGGGCGGCCCGGGTGACGTGCTCGGTGCGGGCGACGCCGGCGAAGTGCGCGAGGCGGGGCGCGAGCAGCGCGACGATGTCTTCCGTGTCACCGGACGGTGACAGGCGGGGCCGTGAGCTTGACTGATGCACCATGGGAACGATTATGGCCATTCCATGCATTGGACGGATGAGTAAGGGGCTTCGTACCGTCGTGGCATGACTCCCGCCGATACCGGGGCGTCCACGGCCGTGGACGCCGCATCCGCCGCCTCCGCGGACCCCGACGCCTCCGGCTCCTCCTCGGCCGACTCGCGCATGACACCGGGCGGTCCCGGCTACCGCCGGATGAGCTTCGCGCTGTTCCTGGCGGGCGTCGCCACCTTCGCGCTCCTGTACTCCACGCAGGCCCTGCTGCCGCTGATCTCGGGCGACCTCGGCGTCACGGCGAGCGACGCCAGCTGGACGGTGGCCGCCGCGACCGGTGGCCTCGCGGTGTTCGTGCTGCCGATGAGCGCGCTGTCGGAGCGGTTCGGACGGCGGACGGTCATGACGGCGTCGCTGGCGGTCGCGGTCACCGTCGGGCTGCTGGTGCCCTTCGCGCCGTCGCTGCCGGCGCTGGTCGCGCTGCGGGCGGTGCAGGGCGCGGCCCTGGCCGGGCTGCCCGCCTCGGCGACGGCGTACCTCGCGGAGGAGGTCCGGCCGCGGGCGCTGGTCACCGCGATCGGCCTGTTCGTGGCGGGCAACAGCGTGGGCGGGATGAGCGGCCGGATCATCACCGGCTGGGTCGCCCAGGAGTGGGGCTGGCGGGTCGCCGTCGGCGTGATCGGCCTGGTCGCGGTGGCGTGCGCGGTGGCCTTCCGGCTGCTGCTGCCGGCGCCCGAGCACTTCACCCCGGGCTCGCTGCGCCCGCGCGTGCTGGTCCGCACCGTGCGCGACCACCTGTCCAACCCGCTGCTGCGCCGCCTGTACGCGATCGGCGCGCTGTTCATGACGGTGTTCG
>NZ_JBIBVF010000068.1:0-1080 GCF_043080045.1 Streptomyces sp. NPDC015125 | reverse complement strand
GCCGTCGATGACGGTGCGGACGGCGGCCACGGGGCCGGGGCCGACGGCGGCCACCAGGGGTACGGGTTTTCCGCCGGGGCGCCAGGCGCACAGTTCACCCGTGCCGGCGTCGGTGAAGTAGACCGTGGTGTGCTCCGCGGAGGTCGCCAGGGCGCGCAGGGTGCCCGGGCGGACGGCCGCGTCGAGACGCTCCCCCAGCACCGGTCGCGCACCCGCCTTGTCCTGGCTCCAGTGCAGGATGCCGCCCTCGACGGGCGCGTACAGCTGGACCAGGCCGGAGTCGGTCGTAACGGCGGCCGGCGACTCCTGGACGCCGCGGCCCTTCAGGTCCCGCCACGGCTCCCAGCCGCCCTTCTCCTGCTGGGCCACCATGCTCATGCCGCCGCCCCCGTTGCGGACGAAGACATGGGCGCGGCCCTGCGCGTCGACCGCGACGGCGGGGGTTCCGGTGCGGTCGCCCTGCTTGTTGGGGTGGCCGGCCGGCTGCCAGTCGAGGGGCGCGAGCAGCGGCCGGAAGTGCGTGGTGTGCACCAGGGCACAGCGGCCGGCGCCGGTCGGGCGCCAGGCGACCAGGTGGGCGTAGCCGTCGGGGCCCCGGCCGGCCGCGAGGCCGCCCGGGTGCAGTTCCTGGTCGCCGCCGATGCGGCGCGGGGCCTCCCAGGGGCCGGCGGGCGCGCGTTCGGCGCGCCACAGGGCGGCGTCGCCCGACGGGAGGTACACACTGAGGCGGCCGTCGCGGCCGAGGAGAAGCCAGTCGCCAATCACCGCATCACTCTAAGCGGGGCCGTCGGCTCCGTGTCGGTCGGGTACGGCCCTCGCGCTCGGCCCGGGCCAGCGGAGCGGGCGTGCGACCCTGGCGGGATGGAAGAGAACGCGTCCCTGCTCGTGGTCGTCGACGCCGCGAACGTGGTCGGCTCGGTGCCCGACGGCTGGTGGCGGGACCGGCGCGGGGCCGCGGAGCGGTTGCGGGACCGGCTGGCGGCGGACGGGGTGCCGGGGCGGGCCGGGCCGGTGGAGGTCGTGCTCGTCGTCGAGGGCGCGGCCCGCGGGGTGGAGTCCGTGACCGGTGTGCGGGTGGAG
>NZ_JBIBVF010000067.1:0-1082 GCF_043080045.1 Streptomyces sp. NPDC015125 | reverse complement strand
GTCGCTCGGGTCGGTGTCGGGGCCGGTCGGGTGGTCGGCGGGGGCGTAGATGCCGTGGTCGACCTGGTGCAGGCGGCCGTCGGCGACCAGGTCGGACAGGGCGTTGCGGACAGTGCCGGCGGCGGCGTCGACTTCGGCGCGGATCTCCTTGGCTGTCATCTGCCGGTCGACGGCTGCGAGGATCTTGTCCTTGACCGTGGTCTTCTTCTTCGGGGCGGGCAGCGGCGGCGGTGCGAACGATCCGACCCCGCCGAATGCCGTGCCGTCGTCGTCCTGGCCGTCGTCGTCCTTCCCGGTGGGGGGAGGCGTGGTCCAGTCGTGCCACAGTCCGAGCTCGGTCAGGGCGTCGATCTCCCGGTCGGTGAGGCAGTTGATGGAGCCGTCCGCGGGGAAGATGTCGCCGAGGCCGTCCGGGCTGCCGTCCTTGGGGAGGTGGACGTACAGGGTGCGCATCATGGTGGCGGCGGAGCCGGTGACGGTGTGGCCGACGCCCTGGGTGGTCTCGCCGGGCACGTCGTCGATGACGCCGTGCATCCGGTCCATGAGTGAGGTGCGGGCGTTGAACCGGTCGGGGATGGCGGCGAGGTCGACGTCGTCGGCGAGGCCGCCGGTGGCCTGCCGGGCGGCGATGCCGCCGGAGGAGGCGGCGATGCGCAGGACGATGCCGATGCCGCCCTGGACCTGGTCGCGCAGGGAGGCTTCGCCGCCGAGCTTGGACAGGTTGAGAGACTGGCCGGCGAAGACGATGCCGATGCCGAACTTGCGGCCCTCGCGGGCGAGGACGTCGGTCATGTGGGCGATGTCGTCGCCGAGGGTCTCGTCGCCGACGAGGGAGTTGAACTCGTCGAGGACCAGGACCAGGCCTGGGTAGGGGGAGTGGGCGGAGAAGTCGTGGCCGGCCGCGGCGTTGATCTCGCCGCGGATGTCCATCAGGGCGATGGCGGCCTTGAGCATCCACCAGGTGAACACCGGCCCGGCGTTCTGTCGGTCGATGTGCCGGCCGACGGCGCTCATCTGCGCGTCGGGCCGGGCGGAGGTCACCCAGGTGGCCAGGCCGGCCAGCGCCCACGCCGCGCACATCA
>NZ_JBIBVF010000066.1:0-1083 GCF_043080045.1 Streptomyces sp. NPDC015125 | reverse complement strand
GTCCGACTCGAAGGCCGCGGACACGGCCACGGCCGTCTTCTCGGTGCAGTCGGGCACGCGGAGCGTGACGTCGGTGCCCGGGGCGGGCGAGGACGGTGCCACGGAGACGCCGCCGTCCGCCGCGTAGGCGTGGGCCGCCGGTGCGTACAGCGCGGCGGCCAGCGCGGCCCCGGCACAGAGAGTGACTTTCAGTGAGCCCATCGTGTACCTCCAGTTACCTGGAGGCTGCCCCGCGCACCCCGCCCCCGCATCCCGCGCGGGGCCGGGCTACGCCGTTCGGGTCACGCGGGGAGGGTCCGCGTTTCAGACCCGTTCGACGAGGTCCGCGATGGAGTCGACCACCTGGGAGGGGCGGTAGGGGAAGTCCTCGACCTGCTCGGGCCGGGTGAGGCCGGTGAGGACGAGGAAGGTCTGCATCCCGGCCTCCATGCCGGCCAGCACGTCGGTGTCCATGCGGTCGCCGATCATCGCGCTGGTCTCGGAGTGCGCGCCGATCGCGTTGAGCCCGGTGCGCATCATCAGCGGGTTGGGCTTGCCGGCGAAGTACGGCTGCTTGCCGGTCGCCTTGGTGATCAGGGCGGCCACCGCGCCGGTCGCCGGGAGCGGCCCCTCGGTGGAAGGGCCGGTCTCGTCGGGGTTGGTGCAGATGAAGCGGGCGCCCGCGTTGATCAGGCGCACCGCCTTCGTCATGGCCTCGAAGGAGTAGGTGCGGGTCTCGCCGAGGACCACGTAGTCGGGGTCGTGGTCGGTGAGGATGTAGCCGATGTCGTGCAGGGCCGTGGTCAGCCCGGCCTCGCCGATGACGTACGCCGAACCGTCGGGCCGCTGGTCCTCCAGGAACTGGGCGGTGGCCAGCGCCGAGGTCCAGATGGACTCGATCGGCACCTCCAGGCCCATCCGGCGCAGCCGGGCGTGCAGGTCCCGCGGGGTGTAGATCGAGTTGTTGGTGAGGACCAGGAAGGGCTTGCCGGACTCGCGGAGCCTCTTGATGAAGGCGTCGGCGCCGGGGATCGGCACCCCCTCGTGGATGAGGACGCCGTCCATGTCGGTGAGCCACGACTCGATGGGCTTGCGGTCTGCCAT
>NZ_JBIBVF010000065.1:0-1096 GCF_043080045.1 Streptomyces sp. NPDC015125 | reverse complement strand
GCACGGTTGCTGACGCGTTGGAAGCGTCCCGCGCTTGCGCGAGCACGGAGCGCTGCGCTGCATGTTCGCGAGAACACTACCGGGATCACGGCAGTGCATGACGAACTGGGTGTCCTGCGGCCAATGACCGCTGGGTTACGGGCCGCGGTCCGGGTGTACTTCCGGGAGAGGGAGGTCCCAAGCCCGTATAAGCGCCTGGGAGCGCTGTATGTGGTCATAGTGTGCTTCGTGGCTTTGATCAACGCAGTCCGCGCTGCGGTGCCCGTGGTACCTGGACTCTTGGAGAGGCTTGCGGAACGCTTCACCACCGGTATAGCGAACGCTCCGACCCTCTTCGTGCCCATCCAGATCGGCGTCGCGGCCATGATGGTGCTGGCGGCTCTAGGGACTGCGCTACTGGGCTGGCTGATCGTGGCTCGTATGTTCGTCATCACCTTCCGGGTGGAGTTACGCACTTTCAGGCTGGCGGCGGCAGCTCTGGACGCGGTCAGTTGCTGTGGAGCTGTGTTCAAGACCATCGGGCCAGAGCGGACAGATGGTCTGCGACAACTCGCCCTTTCTATGGACGGCGTCAGAAGGGCGTTGAGGCGTGCCCACCGGGACCGGGGAACCCTCCCTCTTCGCAGCGACCGACGGAAGGAAGTGCGTGCACACGTACGGCGAGTCGTGCAGTGTCTGAATGACGCGGAGAAGCAGATCGACGTGAAGGGGGATCAGGCTCTTCCCCTGTTGGTCGGCCACCTGAGTCAGATTGCCGATCAATACGCCGATGGACGTCTCGGTGCCCTCCTGGACGAAGACTCGCTGCGTAACTACCAGGCAGGACAGGACTGGGAAGCGCTGCGCCTCGCGGGTCTCGCGGTCGTCGTCGGAATCGGGGCCGTCGCCGCAGGCTTCCTCGCGCTGTCCGATCCGGTGACGGTCATCCTGGTCTTCAGCGTGGGTGTCCTGGGTGTCGCGTTGCTGTACAGAAAGAACCTGCCGCGGGGGCTCGGCTTCCTCGGACTCTGGTGGCGGTGACCGTCAGGTTGGCGAGCCGGACGCGTGCATCACTCAACCTTCGGTGGCCCAGGAAGCTGTTGTCCACTGCCATCAA
>NZ_JBIBVF010000064.1:0-1135 GCF_043080045.1 Streptomyces sp. NPDC015125 | reverse complement strand
TGCTGGTCCGGCTGGACTCCCGGACCCTGCGCCCGGCGCCGTGGAGCGAGGCGTTCAGGGCTGCCGGCCGGGCACTTCTGCGACCGGCGGACTGATCTTCGGGCGGTTCCGGTCCCCGGACCGCAGCACCCGCGCGAACACCACCAGGCAGCAGGCCAGCAGCGTCACCAGACCGAACGACACCACCAGGCTGGTCGCCTGGGCCAGACCGCCGATCGCGCTCGGCGCCACCAGGCCCGAGGTGTAGGTGATGGTGGCGACGCCCCCGGCCGGCCGCGGCGAAGCACAGCGGGACGACCACGGCGATGCCGAGGCCCATCAGCGCGAAGCCGGTCATCGCCACCGCCGGATGGCCGCCGACCACGACGAGCAGACCGCCGAGGGCGGCCAGCACACCGCTCACCCGTACCGTGCGGACCGCGCCGAACCGGTCCACCACCTGGTCGCCGGCGAGCCTGGCCAGCGCCATCGTCAGCGTGAAGCCCGTTGTGCAGGCCGCCGCCAGACCGGCCGAGGTCTCCAGCTCGTCCCGCAGATAGACCGCCGACCAGTCCAGGCTCGCGCCCTCCGCGAACACCGCGCAGAACCCGACCGCGCCGATCAGCAGCGCCGACCTGGGCGGCAGCGCGAAGCGCGGCGGCGGGTCCTCGTCCTCGGCGGGCTGGAGGTCCAGCACCCAGGTGCAGGCGACCAGGCCCGCCACGGTCAGCACCGCGGCGGCCAGGAGGTGGTGCGTCCTGGCGTCGGTGCCCAGGTGGGCGGCGAGCGTGCCCGCCGCCGAACCGATCAGCGCGCCCGCGCTCCACATGCCGTGCAGCCCGGACATGATCGACTTGTCCAGACGGTTCTCGATCTCGACGCCCAGGGCGTTCATCGCCACGTCCGACATGCCCGCCGTGGCGCCGTAGACGAACAGGGCGAGACACAGGGTGAGCAGGTTCGGGGCGAGGGAGGGCAGGACCAGCGCAAGCGTCCACAGGGCCAGCAGACCGCGCAGGGCGGTACGGGCGCCGAAGCGGTGGCTGACACTCCCGGCCAGCGGCATGGCGAGGGACGCGCCGAGCGCCGGGAAGGCGAGCGCCAGCCCCAGCTGGCCCGCGCTCACGCCGGCGTGGTCCTGGATCCAGGGCACGCG
>NZ_JBIBVF010000063.1:0-1138 GCF_043080045.1 Streptomyces sp. NPDC015125 | reverse complement strand
GCTGCGCGGCGGTGCTGGCGCTGCTGGCCGGGGACCCGGCGGCCGCCGAGGGGAGCGCGTCATGACCGAGGCGGCGCGCCGGGCGCGGGTGCTCGGCCCGTCCGGGCCCGGCCGCCCGCTGCGGATCGGCGTGCTGGCCTCGGCGACCGGCGGGAACCTGCGCACCCTGCTGTCGCTGCAGCACACCGCGCCGGACCGTTTCCAGGTCTGTCTGGTCGCCTCCCACGGACAGCGGGTCAAGGCGCTGGACGTGGCGCGCGAGGCCGGCGTTCAGGCATGGACCGGTGACTTCGACGCGCACTGCGGCTCGGCATCGCAGGCGGCCGCCGACGGCCCGGACGCCTTACGCCGCTACCGCGAGCGGGCCCGCTCCTGGCACGACGGGCTCAACTCCCGCATGGCGTCCTGGGAAGCGGACAACGGCCCGCTGGACCTGGTGGTCCTCGCCTACCACCGCTGGATCGAGGGGACGCTGCTGGACCGCTACGCGTACCGGATGATCAACCAGCATCCGGGCGATCTGAGCGTGCTGGCGGCCGACGGCAGCCGGGTGCTGACCGGTAAGGACCCGGTCCGGCTCGCCATGAGCCGGGGACACCGCGCGACCCGGACGTCCTGCTTCCTCGTCGACGGGACCCAGGACGGCGGCGCCGTGCTGTGCACGGGACCCCCGGTGGCGGTCGGCGCCCGCCGTCCCACCGCCGAGGACGCCTGGCAGCAGGAACTGCTCCAGAAGGAACGGAGCGACCGCCCCTGCCTGGAGTGGACGGTGCGCGCCTTCGCCGCCGGGCGCCTGTCGGTGGACGGCGCCCGCCACGCCGACGGCAGCCGGGTGGTGCTGGTCGACGGGGCGGTCACCCCGCTCGGAGGAGAGAGACTCGATGACACTGACGACTGACGCGGTATGCCGCTCGGCAGTCGCGGCCGATGCGCTCGACGCGCTGACGGCCGACCCCGACAAGCGCGAGCTGTACCGCTATGACACCTATGCCCGCGAGGGGCTGGACTCGTTCGCCGCCCTGGGGGCGCTGGAGCGCTCCCAGGGCGTGACGTTCGTCGTGCTCAAGCCGGATGCGGTCGCCGGGCGGCGCTGCCGGCAGCTCTTGGACGTGCTCTACGAGGAGGGCTGGTTTCCGCT
>NZ_JBIBVF010000062.1:505-1150 GCF_043080045.1 Streptomyces sp. NPDC015125 | reverse complement strand
ATGACGAACGCCATCGTGCCGCCGGTCCACAGCAGGACCTTCTTGCCCCTCGACTTCTTCTTCGCCGGCCGCCGGCGGCCGCGCCGTCCCGGCGGCGGCTCCTCGGGCGCGGCGCGGCGCCTGCGGGGTGCGGGGACCTCGGGGGCCGGGGCCGGCGAGGGTGCCGGTGACGAGGCCCGGCGCGGACCCGGGATCGGCGACTGCGGTGCGGAAGGGGGCAGTCGCAGTTCGTAGTCGCCGGTTTCCGGATTGAGTACCCACTGGTCTGCGGGGTCGATGTCCTCCGCCCGCCCACGGCCTTGCGCGTCCACGATTGTCCGAATCCTCCGTCGGGGCCACGCGGCGCCCTCCCCTCCGGGCGCCCGGTCTCGCTCACGTCAGTTCAGTGCGTGGCCAGGGCAGAACTCCGCGGCCGGGCACACCGGATCGCTCACACTAACCGGACCGTTCCGTGCACGGCGACGGCAGTGACGCATTCCACGAACCTTACAACTGGGCAATCCGGCGCATTTCTCGGACAATTCTCCGCGCGTGCCCGCCCGCCTTGCGTACGGGTGGCCCCTTCTTGGAATGCGCTTTACTCGCAGACGTCTTCGTCGGCGGTGTTCCCGCTGAAGGTCGGCGCCGGAGAATCGGCGTCACCGG
>NZ_JBIBVF010000062.1:0-495 GCF_043080045.1 Streptomyces sp. NPDC015125 | reverse complement strand
GCCGGAATTCGCCGTACCGCCCGCGGAGTCCTGCCGGGAGGCCATGACCGCCACCGGCTCGTCCGTCCGCAGCCGGGTGAAGAGCTTCCCGGCGTCGGGCTGCACGAGCTGGTCGCGATTGGCGTCGCCCGCGTACGACTCCCGGGGGACGGTCAGGAATTGGACGCGTTCGGTGGGAATCCCGCGCAGGCCGCGCACAAGGTCGTACAAACCACGCAGACTCGCCAGATCCGGGTCCGTGGTGAGCGACGACGTGGCGGCGTCCAGAACGGGGTACAGCTTCACCGGATTCAGCAGGACGTCATTGCTCTGCACCTTGTTCACGAGCGCGCCCAGAAAGCGCTGCTGCCGGTCCATCCGGTCGGTGTCGCTGCCGTCGCCGAGCGACTTCCGCGCCCGCACGTAGCCGAGCGCCTGCTCCCCGTCGAGCGTCACCCGGCCCGCCGGCAGTTTCAGCTTGGCGTCCTTGTCGTCGACCGGTTTGCGCAGGCACAC
>NZ_JBIBVF010000061.1:266-1162 GCF_043080045.1 Streptomyces sp. NPDC015125 | reverse complement strand
ATGTGAATGTCCTTTCGAGATGTGCGTTTTCGCCTGCACCAGACAAGACCGAATGCTCACCCGCTCTGTGACAAGGCGAACCGATGCATCGGTGTTCTGGCGTTTCCGGCGCTGCTGGAGTTCAGGTGTTCAGGCTTTCCGGTGCTCGGAAACCTGTTACTCGACGAGCTTTCCGTCGGTGGACACGTCCGCCATGAGGGAAGCGATCTCGTCCGGGACATCGGGAATGCGCTCGTGGGTGATTCCGGTCGTCGGCGACCAGACCAGGTTGACGCGGAACGCGGGGTCCATGTCGGGGAAGTCGCTGCGGTTGTGGCAACCACGGGTCTCCCGGCGTTCCAGTGCCGCTTCGAGGGTGGCGCGGGCCGCCAGCGCGGCCGACTTGAGGTCGAAGGCGTGGGCGAGGTCCTGGAAGCCGGCGATGTCGGGATGGACGCCGACGTTCTGCATGCGCTTCTCGACGGCGTCCAGCTCCGCCAGGCCGGCGCGCAGGCCCTCTTCGTCCCGGACGACGCCGGCGTGCTCGGTCATGGTGTTGCGGATCGCGCGCTGGAGCGCCCGGACGTTCTCGGGGCCGTCCGCGGCCAGCAGCTCGTCGACCTCGGCACGTGCCTCGGCCACGGCGGTCGCGGACCGGGGCTGCGCGGTGAGGGACTCCGAGTAGGCCGCCGCGGCCTGGCCGGTGATACGGCCGTAGACGAGGAGTTCGATCAGGCTGTTGCCACCGAGGCGGTTGGCGCCGTGCAGACCGCTGGCGGCCTCGCCGATGGCGTACAGACCGCGGACGTCGGTGCTGTGGTCCTCGGGACGGACCCAGACGCCGCCCATCGAGTAGTGGGCCGTCGGGGCCACCTCGATGGGTTCACGGGTGATGTCGAGCATTTGCAGGTCGAGGA
>NZ_JBIBVF010000061.1:0-256 GCF_043080045.1 Streptomyces sp. NPDC015125 | reverse complement strand
CGGGGCAGGTGGGAGACGTCGAGCCAGACCCCGCCGTTCGCGGTGCCCCGGCCCTCCTTGATCTCGGTGTACGAGGCGAGGGCCACCCGGTCGCGGGTGGACAGTTCCATGCGCTCGGGGTCGTAGCGGTTCATGTACCGCTCGCCGAGGGCGTTGCGCAGGATGCCGCCCTCACCGCGGGCGGCCTCGCTGACCAGGGTGCCCGCGGCGTTCTCCGGTTCGATGATGCCGGACGGGTGGAACTGCACCAGCTCGG
>NZ_JBIBVF010000060.1:677-1191 GCF_043080045.1 Streptomyces sp. NPDC015125 | reverse complement strand
GACGAGCCGGAGACCAGCATCGCCACGTTCGCAGACGCGACCGATCGCAGCCGCAGCAGCCCGAGCGGCATCAGCGGCGCTGCCGTCCGCGCCTCGACGAGGAGGAAGAGCCCCAGCAGCGCGAGCCCTGCGAGCAGCGGCACCAGCGTCGCCGTCGCCGCCCACCCCTCGGACTCGGTCTGCGAGATGCCGTAGGCCAGCGTGGCGAGCCCGGTGGTCACCAGCAGGGCGCCCGGCAGATCGAGGCGGCGGCGCAGGCCGCCCCGGCTCTCGGTCAGCCAGAGCACGGCACCGGCCAGCACGACCGCGCCCACCGGCACGTTGATCAGCAGCACCCAGCGCCAGGACAGCCCGTCCACCAGGGCACCGCCGACCAGTCCGCCCGCCGCGCCGCCGCCCGCGCCCACCGCGGTCCAGGTCGCGATCGCGCGGGCCCGCGCCGCGCCCTCCGGCACCGCCGCGGTCAGCAGCGTCAGGGTCGAGGGGGCCAGTACCGCCGCGCCGAGGCCCTGCA
>NZ_JBIBVF010000060.1:320-667 GCF_043080045.1 Streptomyces sp. NPDC015125 | reverse complement strand
AGCCCTCCTGCGCGAGGCCCCCGCCCAGCGAGGCCAGCGTGAACAGCCCGAGCCCGACCAGGAACATCCGCTTGCGCCCGTACAGGTCGCCGGCGCGCCCGCCGAGCAGCATGAATCCGGCGAAGGCGATGGCGTAGGCGTTGACCACCCACTGGAGCCCCTGCGCGCTCAGCGCGAGGTCGGCCCGCATCGACGGCAGGGCGACGTTGACGACGGACACGTCGAGGACGACCAGGAACTGACCGGCGCAGGCGATCGCCACGACCAGCCAGGTCGGCGGGGTGCGGTGCGGCGATATTCGGGATGCGGTGGACGTACCGCTGGCTTCCAGCATGAGCGTCATGGTC
>NZ_JBIBVF010000060.1:0-310 GCF_043080045.1 Streptomyces sp. NPDC015125 | reverse complement strand
ACCCGCATGCGCCCCTTGCATCGGTATTTCGACCCGCGACCGGCCTAGGTCCCGCGACCTACGCGGCACCCGACTCCCCCGGCCCACTCGCCACCTGGTTCCCGCGACCGGGTCGCCGTCTGGCCGTCACCCCAAGAGACGGTCAAGAATTCGTTAGCGACTCGAAGCAACGGAATAGTTGCCCCGGCGCACGAGGTTCAGTGTGCACGCATACTTCCCGATCACGCACCGCATCCGCCCACCTTGGCCTGGAGGCCCCACCCCATGTCCCACACGACGACCGACGAGCCCGCGCGGCGAGCGAGCGGGG
>NZ_JBIBVF010000059.1:0-1211 GCF_043080045.1 Streptomyces sp. NPDC015125 | reverse complement strand
GTTCACCTTGGTCGCCTCGGCGGGCGCCAGCGTCACCTCGGTACCGGGGACACGGATCTCGGCGTAGGCGAGCTCGGCGAGGACCTTCGGGGTGACGGCGTTCTCCTTGTCCGCGGGGGGCGGGTCACCGATGTCCACCCAGAAGTAATCCGTGTCGCACTTGTCCCAGCCCGGCGGGAAGCTCTTGTTCACATACGAGCCCCACCAATACCCCTTGCCGGTCTTGTCCTTGTTGAAGCCCTTCTTCTCATCCTTCGCGTTGTACTTCTCCCGCTGCTTGGCATCCCACTCGTACCCCGTGGACTCCGCCTCCCAGATCGGCTCCAGGGTCTTCTGCAACTCCTCGGGAGTGTATTTCGGGGCATACCAACACGCCGGCGGACTCCACGAAGTCGAAGACGTCACCGGCCCAACCGAATCACCACTGCCGTTCTTCGAACGGTCAAAGACGACACCACCTACGGTGACCGAAACGGTCCCGTCATCACCGGTGTCGGCGCGCTGCTCCGTTCCCGAGTTCTGCGTGTTGCCGTCCAGAATGTCGTCGGCGCGTGCCGACCCGGGCAGCACGAGTACGGACAGACATGCGCTCACCATGAGCGTGACTGGGAGCGCCTTCATTGCATGCGTCAGGGCTGGCACTTGGCACTCCCACTCTCCGAAGCAATCTTCTGGATCTCCCACACGCCTTCATCGTTCTTCTTCAGCGACGTGTGGTAGATGACGTAGCTCTTCGCAGTCACCTCGGTCTTCCTGACCTTGTTGGTCTTGAGGTACTTCACATACGCCTTGCCCTGGTCCTCGCAGTACGTGAAGGAAGCGGTGCCGTCCCCATCGACCGCTACTTCCGGAGCATAGAAGCGGTAGCTCCCCGTGAGCCCTGCCTTCTGGTCGACATAGTTCTGGATGAACTTCTGCGTGCCAGCGGCAGCCTCACCCTCGTAGTAATAGAGGTACGCCTTGTCGAGCGCGTCCTGGTTGACAATGGCCAAGTCCACAGCCTTGATGGATTGCTCGGTGTCCTCAAGGATCGCGTCCTTGTCCTTGTCACCCGACTTGGGCCACTCGAACGTGTAGGAGAGATCAGCCGGAAGTTCGATCTTCGGCCTACCGGCCTTCGACGGCTCGGAGGAAGTCGGTGAGGCGGACGGGGTGGTGCTACCCGTATCCGCACCCGCGATCTTGTCCTCACCCTCCCCCTTGCCGGAACT
>NZ_JBIBVF010000058.1:0-1211 GCF_043080045.1 Streptomyces sp. NPDC015125 | reverse complement strand
CACGCTCCTCGTAAGCTGTATGCATGACGAAGTGGACACCCACGCACGAGGCGCCGGAGCCCCTGGAGGGCCCCGTGGTCCCGACCATCGTCGGCGGCACCATCCTCTGGTTCGTCCTCTTCCTGGTGCAGCTGCCCTTCTACGGCTGGTTCGAGGACCACGGGCACACCTGGTGGGTGTGGACCTGCCTGGCCGGCGCCGGCCTCGGCCTGATCGGCATCTGGTACGTCCGGGGGCGCGACGCCGCGATCAAGCGGGACGCCACCGAGGCCCGGAAGTAGTACCTGGGCAGCACACCGCGCCGGTGCGTCTCGTACCCAGGTCGGATCTTCTCCGCACTCGGTGGGTGAAGCCGTAAAACCGCACGTACCGTCGAATGCATGACGCATCTCGACGCGGACAGACGCGATCCCGCGCACCCCGCGCACGCCGTGGACACCTCCTCGCCCGCGACCGGACTCACGGCGGCCGGGGTCGCCGAACGGCTCGCCCGCGGCCAGGTCAACGACGTGCCGGTGCGCAGCAGCCGGTCCCTGGCCGACATCGTCCGCGCCAACGTCTTCACCCGGTTCAACGCGATCATCGGCGTGCTCTGGGTGATCATGCTGATCGTCGCGCCGATCCAGGACAGCCTGTTCGGCTTCGTGATCCTCGCCAACACCGGCATCGGCATCATCCAGGAGTGGCGGGCGAAGAAAACCCTGGACTCGCTGGCCGTGATCGGCGAGGTCCGGCCCACGGTGCGCCGGGACGGGAAGCCCGCCGAGATCAGCACGTCCGAGATCGTGCTGGACGACGTCATCGAGATCGGGCCCGGCGACAAGGCCGTCGTCGACGGGGTGTGCGTCGAGGCGGACGGGCTGGAGATCGACGAGTCGCTGCTGACCGGCGAGGCCGACCCGGTGGTCAAGCAGCCCGGCGACCAGGTCATGTCGGGCAGCTTCGTGGTCGCGGGCGGCGGCGCCTTCCGGGCCACCAAGGTGGGGCGCGAGGCGTACGCGGCGCAGCTCGCCGAGGAGGCGTCCCGCTTCACGCTGGTCCAGTCCGAGCTGCGCTCCGGCATCTCCACGATCCTCAAGTACGTCACGTGGATGATGGTCCCGACCGCGATCGGCCTGATCCTCAGCCAGCTGCTCGCCAAGGACAACGAGCTGGACGACTCGATCGCGCGCACCGTCGGCGGCATCGTGCCCATGGTCCCGGAGGGCCTG
>NZ_JBIBVF010000057.1:882-1268 GCF_043080045.1 Streptomyces sp. NPDC015125 | reverse complement strand
ACCGTGACGTGATCCGGCAGCTTCAGCGTCTTCACCATCGAGTCGATGATCCGCACGTTGGCCTGGTGCGGGATGAAGACGTCCAGGTCGTCCGGGCTGATCCCGGCCGCGTCCAGCGCCTGCTGCGCGACCTTCGCCATCTCGAACACGGCCCAGCGGAACACCGCCTGGCCCTCCTGCGTGATCGCCGGAAACTTGACGTTGCCCTCGGAGTCGAGGGGCAGCGCGGAGATGTCGCCGACCCGGAAACGGTCCCACGGGACCGTCTGCTTGATCGTTTCGGCCTTGTCGCCCTCCGAGCCCCAGACCGTCGGGCCGATCGCCGGCTCCTTGGACGGGCCGACGACGACCGCGCCCGCGCCGTCCCCGAACAGGAACGCCGTGGC
>NZ_JBIBVF010000057.1:0-872 GCF_043080045.1 Streptomyces sp. NPDC015125 | reverse complement strand
AGGTCGGTCAGGTCGGACAGCCGCTCCACGCCGATGACCAGCACGTACTCCGCCGAGCCCTCGACGACCATGCCCTTGGCCAGGGTCAGGCCGTAGCCGAAGCCCGCGCAGCCGGCCGAGATGTCGAAGGCCGCGGCCTTGTCCGTGCCGAGGCGGTCGGCGATCTCGGTGGCGATGGCCGGGGTCTGGCTGAAGTGCGACACGGTCGAGACGACCACGGCACCGATCCGCGAGGCGTCGACCCCGGCGTCCGCGAGGGCCTTGCCGGAGGCCTCCACCGACATCGCGGCGACGGTCTCCTCGGGCCCGGCCCAGTGCCGGGTCTCGATACCGGAGCGCGAGCGGATCCACTCGTCGGACGAGTCGATCTTCTCGAGGATCACCTCGTTCGGCACCACCCGGGTCGGACGGTATCCGCCGACGCCGAGGATGCGCGCGTACGGGGCGCCCTTGCTGGGCTTGATCTTCGACATGCTCTCGCGCTCCTTGTCAGGCCTGGGTGTGCTCGGCGACGAGCTCGCGGGCCGCGTCGAGGTTGTCGGGGGTCTTCAGGGCCAGCGTCCGCACGCCGGGCAGGGCCCGCTTGGCCAGCCCGGTCAGCGTGCCGCCCGGACACACCTCGATGATCGCGGTGACGCCCAGCTCCTTGAACGTCTCCATGCACAGGTCCCAGCGCACCGGGTTGGCGACCTGGCCGACCAGCCGGTCCAGCACCTCGGTACCGGAGGCGACGGCCCGCCCGTCCTTGTTGGAGACGTACGTCACCTTCGGGTCGGCCGGCGTCAGGGCCTTCGCGGCCTCGGCGAGCTTGTCCACCGCGGGGGCCATGTGGCGGGTGTGGAACGCGCCGGCCACCTTCAGCGGGACGACCT
>NZ_JBIBVF010000056.1:0-1273 GCF_043080045.1 Streptomyces sp. NPDC015125 | reverse complement strand
GACGACCGGGCCGAGCCGCAGCCCGGCGCGGTCGAGCGCGGCGAGGGCGTGGGCGGCCGGCAGGGCGGGCAGGGAGACGGCACACGGGGCACCGCCTCCGGTGGCCATGACGATCGGCGCGGTCGGCCGGTTGGTCCACCACCAGCGCACCATGCGCGCGTCGGTGGTCGCCGCAAGGAGACCGGGGTCGAAGGGGTGCGCGCCCGGCACCGTGCACTCGGGGTCGGGACAGCCGCAGCGCGACCGCGCCCGCGGATCCGCCACCGCGCCCGGGAGCACGGGCCACTGCCATTGTGCCGCGTAGGTGAGGGCCGCGCCGATCAGCTCAGGCCGCCCGTCGTCGTGCTGGGACAGGAGCCTGCGTCGCCTTCCGAGGATCTCGCGCATGAGCGCTCGTTCCTTTCCGTTGCACGCCTGGCAACACCGTGGTCTCTTCACACCATGTGTCGATCACTTCGCTGTGCGTTGCTGGTGGCGCATCACACCCCTGCCGAGAAACGTCCCCCCGGGGCACGCCTCCGCCAAGGGCAAGGGAAACCCCTGTGGGTCGAGCACTGACTGCGTCCGTGACGGTACCGGCCACTGCGTCTATCAAAAGCAAGGCGTGGCGCGGGGGTGGCGAAGTCTGGCGTTTTGCCGTCGCGCGTATTTCTCTCCGCCTCCGCCACGGGAGGATGGGGCACGGTCGTCGGTGGATAGGACGCCCGGGTCCGTCGCCAGGTTCCCGGTGGCCCCCAACCACCCCCGGCTTTCTCCGAGTACGTACCCATCACGACCGCTGTGACGCTCCGTGAAGCACCCCCAGTCGACCGCAACAAGGCGTCCTCTGGGGCAGTTTCAAGCCAATTTCGCTTTTACGCAAGAGGTCGAGAGGAAGGCCGCTCGCACCCCACGGACACCAGGAATCCCGGCAGGACAATGCTGGACATCCCCTTACGAGTGCGTGTACATGTGGAGACACTGCTAGCGGCGCAGAATGACATGGGGGTTTGCGATGCTTTTGAGCAATACGCACCGGCCGGAAAACCGTAGAACATGACAGCGCCCCACTTTCCCAATGTGGCCGGAATCGATTCTGCTGTTCCCGCCCCCGCGCAGACTGTCGCACCCTCTCCGCAGCCTCCGGCCGCGCCCGCCCCGCCCCCTTCGACGGCCGTCCAGGACCGCCTCGCCGGCTGGGTCTCCGACCTCACCACGCTGCACGAACTCACCGAGCGGCTGATCGCCACCGCCACCGTCGACGCCGCCCTGCGGGAGTTGCTCCACGCCGGAG
>NZ_JBIBVF010000055.1:0-1343 GCF_043080045.1 Streptomyces sp. NPDC015125 | reverse complement strand
CTCCGTGGCGGAGGCGACGACCGCCGCGACGGCCTCCCCGCTGCTCTCGCTCACGTGCACCGCTCCCCTTCGCGTGGTTCGCCTGGTCCGCCCGGTCCACCGGGCCGCTGTGCGTCTGCCCGCCGCTGATCGCCTCCCACCCGGACGGGCTTCGGGCGGGGATCCGTCACTCGTTGACGTAGACGCGCGGAACGCGGCTTCCGATCCGGGTGACGATCTCGTACGCAATGGTGCCCGCCGCCTGGGCCCAGTCCTCGGCGGTGGGCTCGCCGCGGTCGCCGGGCCCGAACAGCACCGCCTCGGCGCCCGGTCCCGGCCGGTCCCCGCCCAGGTCGACGACGAACTGGTCCATCGCGATCCGTCCCGCGACCGTGCGCCACTTGCCGTCGACCAGGACGGGCCCGGTGGAGGAGGCGTGGCGGGGGACGCCGTCCGCGTAGCCGAGCGGGACGAGGCCCAGGGTGGTCGCGCCGGGGGTGGTGTAGTGGTGCCCGTAGCTGACGCCGTGGCCGCCGGGGACCTGCTTGACCAGGGCGAGGGGCGCCGCCAGCGTCATCACCGGGCGCAGTCCGTGGTCGGCCGGGGTGCCGAGTTCCGGGGCGGGCGAGAGGCCGTACATGGCGATGCCCGGGCGGACCAGGTCGAAGCGGGCCTCGGGGAGGGTGAGGACGGCGGGCGAGTTGGCCATGTGCCGCACCTCGGGGCGCAGGCCCCCGGCGTACGCCCGCGCGCTCATCTCGTCGAAGCGGGCGAGCTGGGCGGCGATGGAGGGGTGGCCCGGCTCGTCGGCGCAGGCGAAGTGGGACCAGAGGCCGGTGACGGTGACCAGCCCCTCGCGTTCGGCGGCCCGCGCCTTGTCGACGAGGTCGGCCCAGTCGGCGGGCTGGCAGCCGTTGCGGCCGAGGCCGGTGTCGGCCTTCAGCTGGATCCTGGCCCCGCGGCCGGTGGCGCGGGCCGCCTCGGTGACCTCGGCCAGCGCCCACAGGTCGCTCACCGACATGTCGAGGTCGGCCTCGATCCCCTCGCGCCAGGGTCCGCCGGGCGTCCAGAGCCAGCACATGACGCGGGCCCGCTCGGGCGTGATCCCGGCGGCCCGCAGCTCCAGCGCCTCGTACGGCGTGGCGACGCCGACCCAGGTGGCTCCCGCCTGGAGCGCGGCCTCGGCGCAGCGCACCATGCCGTGCCCGTACGCGTCGGCCTTGACCACCGCCATGTAGGCGGCGCCGTCCGTCCGGGCGCGCAGGGCCCGCACATTGGCCCGCAGGGCCCCGAGATCGATCTCGACCCGCGCCCGCATCCGCTACCTCCGGTGGTTCTGGCGGTCTTCGCCCGGGGACGCAGAC
>NZ_JBIBVF010000054.1:0-1362 GCF_043080045.1 Streptomyces sp. NPDC015125 | reverse complement strand
GGTCGTGAACCGGCTCAATCCGCTCGGCCTCGAGATCGAGAAGAGCGCGGTCTTCGACGATATGGTCGAACGTGCCGTGGACCTCAACGACGACGTGCCCACACTCGCGGCGGCGTACTACTCCGAGGCGGGGGAGGCTCTGGCCAACCTCACGGTCGACTCGTACGGAGATGAGGGCGTACCACGTCCCGACGCGGAAGAAGCCGTCCAATTGCTTCTGCGGTGGGGAAACGCGGAGGTCACGGGTACCCCGGGGATCACTCACCTCGAGCTGGCCGCGGGCCCCGCCGTGCGCATCCAGGCGATGCTCAAGGTCAAGCGAATGTTCGGCTTCGGCCGCAGGCTGGCCGAGTTCGTCAAGTACGCCGTCTTCCCGCCCGGCATGGAGAGTCTCGTCGTCGTCACGGTGACCTGGGAGAAGATCGCCCTCGCGGAGCAGATCACCGAACTGGCCGACAAAGCGGTTCGGACCATGCGCGTCACTCCGCTCCCGGCGGAAGGCGCCTCGGCCTGAACGGACTGAGGGGCGGGGACGCTGCACTGGGGGCCAACTGCGGTGGTTCCTGGCGGGTGATAGGGAGGCCACGGGTCGGGCCACCCGGACTCCTCGCCGGGCTGAGGCCGCTTCACTGGCCGATATGTACACCGGTTCACGTTTCTGCCGTCAGGCGTCCCTGTCGTCCCAACAGCTCCACCCGTAGGATCTTTGCTCATGCGGACGGCCTGTGGACGAACGGCCGGGCGGACCGCGTCAGTCACGCCACGGGGGAAGGCCCTGAGGCGATGGGAGGGAGAGTTGTCATGGCGAAGGACACGGACCTTACTTACGCCGAGATGGAGAAGAAGGCCACCGACCTGATCAAGGCGATGGGCGACATGGAAGACATGTTGAAGGCCATCGAGAAGGGTGTGGAGGAGCTGGTCGCCAACGGCTTCACCACGCAGAAGGCCTCGGGCGCGTACGACGAGTCCATCAAGGACTTCACCAAGGGCGCGGCCAAGACCGTGAAGGGCCTGGAGGGCCTGTCCAAGTTCCTCACCAACGCCAAGAAGGCGTACGAGGACCTGGACGAGCAGCTGGCCAAGGGCGCCAAGGGCTGATGTCGACGTCACTCCCTTGTCCGGGCGTGAGGCGGCACATACCGTGTCCAGCCGTGCCCGGACGAGGCGGTGCCTGAGGAAGAAAGTCTGAACGGGTGGCAGACAGAACTCGGCTCGACCTTGACGTGATCAAGGAATGCTCGAAGTCCCTGTACCGCATGCACCGGGAGTTCAAGGACAACGGCAACCCCGCCGACGAGTACGGCGACGCGCTGGGCAGCGACAAACTGCGGGACATCTTCAGCGACTTCTCCGACACCT
>NZ_JBIBVF010000053.1:0-1366 GCF_043080045.1 Streptomyces sp. NPDC015125 | reverse complement strand
CCCTCATCGATGGGGTGCACGCCGGCGATCGTCTTGACCAGCGTGGACTTTCCGGCGCCGTTGTCGCCCACCAGGGCGACCACCTCACCGGCGTGGACCTCAAGCTCTACCTCGGTGAGCGCCTGGACGGCACCGAATCGCTTGGAGACCCCGCGCAACGCCAGCACGGGCGTAGCGGACACGTGAACCATCTCCTTCGCCGCCTGACCCGGCGGGAGGTTGTACAGAAGTATTTGGGGGGGGTGTTCCGTCCGGCGCCCCGCGTAGCTTGCGGGGCTGATGGGTGCGGGGCGCCGGAGGAGCTGGGGCGGCCGGTCCCGGGCGGCTCAGCAGGCTCGGGACGCGGGTCCGCTTACTTGAGGCCGATCTTGTCGCAGGCGGCCTTGTACTTGTCCGTGCAGATCTCGTCGATCGTGTAGAAGCCGTCCTTGATGACGGTCTCCTTGATGTTGTCCTTGGTCAGCGAGACGACCGGGACGATGACCGCGGGGATGCCCTTGGCGGTGGCGGAGTCGACCTTGTCGTTGGCGATGGAGTCGAGCGACTCGCCCTTGGCGAGCGCGACGGCCATCTCGGCCGCGGTCTCGGCCTCCTTCGGGTACGACTTGAAGACGCTCATGTACTGCTCACCGGTGACGATGCGCTGCACGCCCGCGAGCTCGGCGTCCTGGCCGGTGACCGGGACGTTGGAGATGCCGGCGGCCTTCAGGGCGGTGATGATGCCGCCCGCCATGCCGTCGTTGGCGGAGTAGACGCCCGCGATCTTGTTCTTGCCGATCTTCTCGATCGCCTCGGTCATGTTGGCCTCGGCGTTCTCCGGCTTCCAGTCCTTGGTGTCGAAGGACTGGGCGATCGTCACCTTGCCGTTCAGCTCGGACAGCGCGCCCGCCTTGAACTGCTTGGCGTTCGGGTCGATGGACGAGCCGTTCATCATGACGATCTTGTCGGAGCTCTCCGGGTCGCCGCCGAGCGCCTCGATGAGGGAGCGGCCCTGGACCTCGCCGACCAGTTCGTTGTCGAAGGAGATGTAGGCGTCGATCGGGCCCTCGGCCAGCCGGTCGAAGGCGACGACCTTGATGCCGGCGTCCTTGGCCTTCTGCACCCCGTCGGCGATGGCGTGCGCGTCCACCGCGTCCAGCACGATCACGTCGACCTTGTCGTCGACCATCTGCTGCATCTGCTCGGCCTGCTTGGCGGCGCTGGCCTCGGCGTTGGCGTACTTGACGTTGCCCTCGTCGCGCGTGAGGTCACCGACCTTCGCCTTGAAGAAGGGGTAGTCGAACTGCTCGTAGCGCGTGTTCTCCTTCTCCGGCAGCAGCAGGCCGACGGTGAGGTCATTGCCCTTGGTCGGGCTCGCGTCGTCGCT
>NZ_JBIBVF010000052.1:0-1402 GCF_043080045.1 Streptomyces sp. NPDC015125 | reverse complement strand
GGTCTGGAACGCCTCCCGCACGTCGAGGACCTGCTGCCCGACATCTGCACGCTGGACTGCGGTTCGCTCAACTTCGGCGACGGCTCGAACCTCTACGTCTCCACGCCCGACATGCTGCGCGCGGGCGCGCGGCGCATCCAGGAGCTGGGTGTGCGGCCCGAGCTGGAGATCTTCGACACGGGTCAGCTCTGGTTCGCCAAGCAGCTGCTCGCGGAGGGCCTGCTCGACGACCCGACCGTGTTCCAGCTGTGCATGGGCATCCCGTGGGGCGCGCCCGCGGACCCCGGAGTGCTCCAGTCGATGGTCAACATGCTGCCGGAGGGCGCGCGTTGGGCGAGCTTCGCGCTCGGCCGGATGCAGATGCCGTGGGTGGCGCAGTCGATCCTGCTCGGCGGCCACGTCCGGGTGGGCCTGGAGGACAACCTGTATCTCGGCAAGGGCAACAAGGCGACCAACGCCCAGCTCGTCGAGCGGGCCGTGACCCTCACCGAGTCGATCGGCGCACGCGTCGCGACCCCCGACGAGGCCCGCGCCACCCTCGGCCTCAAGCCGCGCAAGTAGCCCGCCGCGACGACGAAGGATCCCTTTCATGAACACACCCGAGCCGACCTCCCCCGAGCCGTCCACCCTCGATCCTGCGTTCCCCGAGCCGACCTCCCTCGATCCTGCGTCCCCCGGTCCGGCCTCCCTCGCTCCGGCCTCTCCCGAGCCGGTCGCGCCCGAGAACGTCCGGCGTGTCGCCTGCGTCGGTGCCGGAGTCATCGGCGGTGGCTGGGTCGCCCACTTCCTGGCCCGCGGCTACGACGTGACCGCCTGGGACCCGGCCCCCGACGCCGGGCGGAAGCTGCGCCGCCTGGTCGACGCGGCGTGGCCGACGCTCACCTCGCTCGGCCTCGCCGAGGGCGCGTCGACCGACCGGCTCGCCGTCACCGATACTCTCGAACAGGCCGTCGCGGACGCCGAGTTCGTCCAGGAGAGCGCGCCCGAGAAGCTCGACCTCAAGCGTGATCTGCTGGCCCGTCTGGACGCGGCGACACCTCACGGCGTCGTCATCGCCTCGTCCACCTCCGGCTATCCGATGACCGACATGCAGACGACGGCCGCGGACCCGTCCCGCCTGGTCGTCGGCCATCCGTTCAACCCGCCCTACCTCATACCGCTCGTCGAGGTCGTCGGCGGCGAACGCACCGACGCGGCCGCGGTCGCCTGGGCCTCCCGCTTCTACGAGATCGCGGGCAAGTCCGTCATCACGATGGACGGCGAGGTACCCGGCTTCATCGCCAACCGCCTCCAGGAGGCCCTGTGGCGCGAGGCGCTGCACATGGTCGCGAGCGGCGAGGCGACGGTCCGGGACATCGACCGGTCGATCACCGAGGGCCCCGGGCTGCGCTGGGCGGTGATG
>NZ_JBIBVF010000051.1:0-1424 GCF_043080045.1 Streptomyces sp. NPDC015125 | reverse complement strand
CGAGCACCCGCGCCCGGCGCGCCGCCTCGGTCATGACGCGCTCCCCTCGGCGGCCGCCGGGTCCCCGGCCAGCAGCGCCAGCACCGCCGCGCAGCCCTCCCGCTCCGGATTGACCAGATGCATATGCCGGGCATCGGCAACGAGGTGGTGGTCCACGGCGAGCCCGCCGTCCCGCCACCCCTTGAGCTGATACTCCGTCAACTCCGTGGGTACCGCCTGATCACAAGCCGCCTCGACGACGGTCAGCGACGCCAGATCGGCCCGCGAAGGCCGGGGCGTCGCCTCGTCGACGCTGCCGCCGGACGCCAGGTGCCCGGCAAGGAAGTGCCCGACAGCCGGCCCGCCCGTCCCGGTCGCCACCGTCCGCGCCAGGTCCACAACAGGCGCCAGCAACACCGCGCGCCGGCCCCCACCCCGCCCGGCGAGGGCGGACAGCGCCAGATGCGCCCCCGCGGAGTGCCCCACCAACGTGGCGTCCCGCCAGGGCGCACCCGCGCCGTCGAGCCGCTCCAGCGCCTGGGCGGCGTCCTCGGCGGCCGCCGGCCACTGCCCGCCGTCCCAGGCCGGGCGGTACTCCACCACCGCAGCAGCACACCCGCGCTGCACCAACGCAACCGCCAGCGGCTCCAGATCGCGGGCAATACGGTCGTGCCGCCAAAACCCGCCGTGGAAGATCACGACCGCGCTGCGGACCGGGCCCTGCACGGGGGTATACAGATCGACCCGCTGCCACGACGAATCGCCGTAGCGCAGAACACCTTCCTGGACCGTCACAGGACGCCCATCGTCCTCAGGCGCCCGGCCCAGTGCTCGAACCGCTCATCGGACATCCGCACCTCACGACGCCGCTCCGCACTCTCCTCGGCGGCACCCAGCCGGTACCACACCTGGCCGTCGGAGCGGCGGATCATAAACGCCCGGTCCTTGCGCGCAGGGCTCTGGATCATCAGCGAGATCGTCTCGGGCTCGGTGATGGTGGTGTGCAGCTGCTCGTGATCGAGCGTGATGCACCGCCCCTCACCCTCCTCACGCACGAAATGCGGCCAGAAACGGTCGACGTCGGCCGTCTCGTCCAGCGGCTGATCGGTGGCGTAGAGGGTGTGCCGGTAGGCACCGCGCAGAATGTAGGCCGTGAAGCTGTAGCGGTGATTGTGCACCCGCTCGTACTGATCGGTGTTGGCCAGCCGCAGCCTGATCCGCAGACCCTTGTCCTGGTCGTCCCACAACACGATCTTGTCGTCCAGAGCGTGACACTCACACTTCTCCCGCAGCTCCGGCGTACGCCGCACCCGCTCGACCAAAGTGCCCAGCAGCTCCGGATCATCACCCAGACGGCGGGCGATCCGCTCGGTGACCTCCGCAGCGGACTCGATATCGTCCCAGCGCACCGTCGGCAAAGATTCCATCAAGGACACCGCGGCCTG
>NZ_JBIBVF010000050.1:0-1448 GCF_043080045.1 Streptomyces sp. NPDC015125 | reverse complement strand
ATCGAGACCCAGGCGGACAACTGGACGCTGGCCGTGCTCGTGCCGGACCAGATGGGCAAGCGCGAGGCCATGCAGTACGGCTTCCCCAAGGACAACATCGCCATCTGGGACGCCACCAGCACCCAGGGCCTGGAGGAGGCCGGACAGGTCATCCAGGAGGCCACCGAGAAGTTCATGGTGGGCCGCACCAAGGGCATCCGCGGGTCGCGGGCCGTGTTCTCCACCGGCGCGGACGCCGTCAACAAGGAGACGATCAAGGCGGCCGGCCTCACCCCGGTGGAGGCGTCGGCGTACGCGCTGATCGACGTGACCCGCGACGTGCCGATCCGGGACTGGGTCGTCGAGCGCGGGCACACCTACCGCACCGGCGGTGCGTTCTACCAGCTGAGCAAGTCGGAGAAGGTCCAGCCGAAGAAGCAGATATCGGTGCTGGAGAAGAAGACGGACCGGGTGTACACGGGGCCCGAGGCCCGCGCCCTGCTCGGCCTGCCGGACGTCGAGGTCCGCATCAGGCCCGACCACAACGACGACTTCACGATCTTCGTGCAGAGCACGAGCGTGAACCGGAAGCTCGTGGCGAACACCCGGCTCCTGCTCATGCTCTGACCTCGCCGGCGCCCAGGTCGGCGCCGCGGCCGGGGGTCAGTCCTGGTACCCCTCCGCCACCCGCCGCTCGCGCAGTTCCATGATCGCGCGGCGGCGGGCCAGGCGGTGGGTGCGGCGGATCTGGGCCTCCTGGTAGCGCCGCTTGTCCTTCTCGGTCTCGGGGAGGACCGGCGGCACCGTGCGCGGCTTGCCGTCGGCGTCCACGGCGGCGAAGACCAGATAGGCCGAGCCGACCTGGGTGGCCGGGGCGGACTCGTTCCAGCGCTCGGCCATCACCCGGACACCCACCTCCATGGAGCTGCGGCCGGTCCAGTTGACCTGTGCCTTCACATGGACGAGGTCGCCGACGCGGACCGGTTCGAGGAACGCCATCTCGTCCATGGACGCGGTGACGGCGGGCCCGCCGGAGTGCCGTCCGGCCACGGCGCCCGCCGCGTCGTCGACGAGCTTCATGATCACACCGCCGTGCACCGTGCCCAGAAGGTTGGTGTCGCTGTGGGTCATGATGTGGCTGAGCGTGGTGCGGGAGGCCGAGGTCGGCTTGCCCGGGATCTCCGGGGGCGCCGACGGCGCGGCCGAGGCCTGTTCTGCCTGGTCTGTCATGCCCTCCACCTTATGCCGGGGCTACACCGACGTGGTTTTGTGTCGGGTTCGCAACAGCACTGCCCTGATTTTCCGACGAACCTTGTAACCCCCGCAGTGCGGGCCTGCACACTGGTGCGCATGAATGATTGGCCCGAGGGATGGTCCGGTGACAACCGCGGCAGCGGATACGGACGCGGCAGCGCGAGCGCACGGCCGGAGAGCGCCCGCGTGATGCGCCAGGTCCGCCGCGGCGCGAC
>NZ_JBIBVF010000049.1:0-1554 GCF_043080045.1 Streptomyces sp. NPDC015125 | reverse complement strand
CCCTTCGCGGTGCCGGACGCCTTCTCGGCGACCTTCGCGTTTCCGGACGCCTCCGTGCCGGCGTTCCCAGATGCCTTCGAGGCCGCCTTGGTGGACGCGTTTCCGGAGGTCTTCGAGGCCGCCTTCGTGCCGGTCTTCGTGGACGCCTTCCCGGCCCCCTTCTCCGCGCGCCGGGCGGCCGAAGCCCCCGCGGCGGGTGTGGCCGCCGCCAGCTGTGCCGTCCACCGGCGCGAGAAGTAGGCGACGCCGACGAGTACCGCCACGAGCCCGATCTTCACCAGGAGCAGCTGTCCGTAGCGGGTGTCGGTGAAGGCCGTCCAGGAGCCGAGCTGGCGCCAGGACTGGTACGTGCCGGTCACCACCAGCGCGATCACGCTGCTGAAGGCGACGCGCGAGAACCGGCTCACGGCGAGGCCGGGGACCGGCGTGTCTGCCGGGCCGCGGTACAGGGCGACGAGCAGCGCGGTCAGTCCGCCGAGCCAGGTGGCGACGGCGATCAGGTGGACGACGTCGACCGGCATGGCGAGACCGGCCTGGAGGCCGACGGAGGCGTGCTCGGACATCGCCCAGGTCGCCGCGAGGCCCACCGCCACGACGCTGCCGCCGACCGCGAGCCCGAAGGTGAGGTCCCGCTTCTCCTCGTCCTTCCGTTTGTCGTACGCGCCGAAGAGCACGGCGATGAACAGCGCGGCCGCCGCCAGCAGCAGCAGCCGGGAGACCAGCGCCGCTCCGGCCTTGGTTTGCAGCACCTCGCCGAGCAGGCCGAGGTCGAAGACGTCGGCGACCTTCCCGGAACCGGTGTAGGAGCCGCGCAGCAGGAGGAGCAGGAGGGTGGCGGCGGTCAGCGAGAGCCAGCCGGAGACGACGAACCGCTGCACGACACGCACCCCGGAGCCGCGCGGCCAGCAGGCGAGCACGAAGGCGGCGCCGCCCACCAGCACGGCGAACCCGGCGTACGACACGTACCGCCCGACGCCGTACAGCCCGCCGACGAAGCCGCCGCCGGCTCCCTGCCCGGAGACGGTGACCGAGGTCTCGGAGGGGGCGCCGACGGAGAAGGTGTAGGCGCCGGAGACCGGGTGGCTGTCGGCCGAGACGACCTGGTACGTCACCGTGTAGGTGCCGTCGGGCAGCCCGGCGTGCAGTTTCACGGAGTACGTCGTGCCGCCCGTGCCGGACGGCTTGCCGTCGTCGACGCGCTTGCCCTTGGGGTCGAGCACGCGCAGCGAGTCGTCGTCCATGGAGACCGACTCGGAGAAGGTGAGCGACACCTGGGCCGGAGCCTTGTCGACCACCGCCCCCTCCCGGGGGTCGCTGCCGGTCAGCGCGGCGTGCGCGGAGGCCGGTCCGGCGCCGGCCAGCAGCGCGCAGGCCGCGGCCAGGAGCAGCAGCACCAGGGTCCGGACGCGCGGGGCGATGGTCTGCGTCAAGGTGGTCCCTCCCTCAGTGTCCGGAGTCTTCGGAGTGCCCGGAGTGTCCGGCGGTGGGCTGGTAGGTGGCCGCCTTCACGGGCAACGTGACCGTGACGGGGCCGGAGTGGGCGAAGTGCAGTTC
>NZ_JBIBVF010000048.1:0-2322 GCF_043080045.1 Streptomyces sp. NPDC015125 | reverse complement strand
CCCGCACCTCGTCCTGCTCGCCGCCCAGCCCTCCGACGACGACGCGCTCAGGCTCGCCGAACTCGCCGCCGACGCCGGGCGGCTCGGCATCGGCTACCTCGTCGGCACCCGGGGCGCCGAACTGCCCGGCGCCGCCTGGGAGATGGAGATCACCGGCGAGGGCCGGCTGCTCGCGCCGCTGCTCGGGCTCGAACTGGACGCCCAGATGCTGCCGGCCGCCCAGCGGCGTGCCGTCGTCGAGCTGTTCACCGACGCCGATCCCGGCTCCGACCCCGAGGGCGGCCCCGGCCGGTCGGCCAACGCCCCGCCGTTCCTCGTCGACATCAGCGAGCAGGGCCGCCCCGCGGTGTACGCCCGCCTCGTCGGGTCGTACGAGATCATCGGCCTGGACACGCCCGACGGCGAGCGCAGCGCCCTGCTCCACGAGGCGCTCGCGCTGCTCCTGCTGCACCGCGAGGGCGTCCACCCGCGCGTGCTGTCCTCCGCGCTGTGGCCGCGCGGCGTGACGGCCGACGTGCGCGACGCGCTGCTGGAGCGGCTGCGGACCTGGCTCGGCTCCGACCCCGACGGGACGCCGCGGCTCGCCACCGACGCCACCGGACGGCTCACCCTCGCCAAGTCCGTCGTCTCCGATCTCGACGTGCTGCGCTCCCTCTACTACGAGGCCACGCAGGGCCGGGGCGTCGACAGCCGCCAGGTGCGCGGGCGGCTGCTCACCGACGCCCTGGTGCTGGTGCGCGGGCCGCTGCTCGCCGACCGGCCCGAGGGCCGCTACCGCTGGCTCACCCACGAGATCATCGACGCCCAGCTCCCGCTGCTCGTCGCCGACACCGGGCTGGCGCTGTCCGAGTTCCACCTGGAGCGGGACCGCGCGGAGAAGGCCATCGAGGCGCTGAACGCGGCCCTGCGCACGGCCCCCGCCGACGAGCGCCTGTGGCACGAGCTGCTGCGCGCCACCCACACCACCGGCGACCCCGACCGGCTGCGCGCCCTGGCCGCCGACCTCGTCAACCGCAGCGGGGCACGCGGGCTGCCGCCCCGCACCGAGGCGCTGCTCGACGAGTTGCTGCCGACCTGGCGCGAGGGCGTCTCCGCCGCCGGATGAGCATCGGAGCCGCCATCGACAGCGCCGTCGACACCGTCATCGACCCCGGCCTCCTGGTCGTCCTCGTCGCCGCGGTGTGGGGCGCGGCGACGGGCGCGCTGCTGCCCCGCGCGGCCTACCGGTTCTCCGCCCCGTCCGGGGAGGCGTGGCGCGAGCGGTGCCCGGACGGGCACCCCGTACGCGGCTGGCTCGGCCGGGCCCGCTGCGGGCAGTGCCCGGCCGATCAGGCGTCCTACGGCCCGCGCACCGCGTCCCTCGCCGTGGCCACCGCCCTCGTCTGCGCCGCCCTCGCCGCCGCCACCGGCACCCGGCCCGAGCTGGCCGTCTGGCTGCTGCTCGCCCCGGTCGGCGTGCTGCTGGCCGTCGTCGACCTGAAGGTACGGCGGCTGCCCGACCCGCTCACCCTGCCGCTCGCCGGGGCCGCACTCGTCCTGCTCGGCCTCACCGCGCTCCTGCCCGAGCACGCGGGGGAGTGGACCACCGCCCTGCTGGGCGCCCTCGCCCTGGGCGCCGGCTACCTCGTGCTGTTCCTCATCAACCCGGCCGGCATGGGCTTCGGCGACGTCAAGCTCGCCCTCACGGCCGGTGCCGTCCTCGGCTGGTACGGCTGGCCCACCCTGATGCTGGGCACCTTCGCCGGATTCCTGCTCGGCGCGCTCTACGGCGGCGCCCTCCTCGTCGCCCGGCGCGCGCACCGCAAGACGGCCATCCCCTTCGGCCCCTTCCTCATCGCGGGCGCCTTCCTCGGCGTCCTGGCCGGGGCCTACGCGGCCTGACCACGAGCGGGCAGAACGCCTGGCGTACGCTGGGCAGGTCCGTCCACAACCCTTACGAACCTTGCGAAAGGGACGCCGGTGACCGAGAAGGCCGACCTTCAGCCCATCCTCGACCGCGCCGCCGCCGGTGGGCGGATCACCCCCGAAGAGGCGCTCGTCCTCTATCGCGACGCCCCGCTGCACGCGCTGGGCGCCGCCGCCGACGCCGTACGCAGGCGCCGGTACGCGGGTACGGAGCAGATCGCGACGTACATCATCGAGCGCAACATCAACTACACGAACGTGTGCGTCACGGCGTGCAAGTTCTGCGCCTTCTACGCGGCCCCCAAGGACACCAAGAAGGGCTGGTCCCGCGACCTCGACGACATCCTGCGCCGCTGCGCGGAGACGGTCGAGCTGGGCGGCACGCAGATCATGTTCCAGGGCGGTCACCACCCGGAC
>NZ_JBIBVF010000047.1:1245-2803 GCF_043080045.1 Streptomyces sp. NPDC015125 | reverse complement strand
GGCGTCATGACGCAACCGGTCACGGAGCAGCCCGCGGGCGCGCCCGCGGGCTACAAGCTGAGGTTTCCCGACTCCTGGTGGCATCTCGACCTCGACCCGAGCACGCGGGACGCGTCGATCCGCCGCCGTATCGAGTCACAGGTGGAGAAGGCCCCGCAGCTCTCGCGCGAGCAGGTGGACGAGCTGATCCGCAGTACCCGGCGCACCGCCCGCGAGGCGCATGCGCAGGGCGCGCTGCGGGCGTCGGGGATGCTCAGGATTCTGCGGGCGGGCAGCGGCCCCCTGGTGCTCAGTGCCACGACGGTCGTGCTCCGGATGTCCGTTCCCGAGGATCAGTCGGAGGATCTGGCGGACCTCGTCGTCGCGGCCGGTATGCAGCTCGGCACCGCGGCGGAGGGCACCGGACTGCCGCCGGGCGAGGTGGAGTTGGTGGAGTTGGCGCAGGTCGGAGCGGCCGGGCGGATCACCAGGATCGAGGAAGTGGACTACCGGGGGAGGTCCGTGCCCACTGCGGTGCGGCACACCCTGATTCCGGTTCCGAACAGCCGGGACTATCTGGTGCTCGCCAGCTCCACCCCCAACGTGGATCTGGCGGAGCAGTTCTACGAGGTCTTCGATGCGATCGCGGAGTCGTTCCGCTTCGAGGACCCGGCCGGTACGTCCGGCGCAGCGGATCCGGCGGCAAAAGCGGCCGGTGCAGGCCCCATGGGCGAAGCAGACAAGGGAAAGTGAGGTTGCGTCCATGGCGCGTCCAGCGGTGTCCGAGTGGGAGTCGGTCTTCGGGTTCTCGGACGACCCGACGCCGGGTGATGCGGAGGTGCTCGGGCAGCTCGCGCGCAGCTACCGCTCCGTGGCGGACAATGCGGGCGACGCGCTTCCTCTCGTCTCCGGGCTGGAGAACCAGCAGGTCGGCGAGGGCAAGACCATGGACAAGCTCCGCGACAAGCTCGGCGACCTGGCCACGCAGGTACGCAAGCTGCACAGCTCCTACGACCAGGCGGCCGGCGCCCTGGACACCTATGTGCATTCGCTGCGCGATCAGCAGCGCAACGCCGACAATGCGCTGGAGAAGGGGCGGGAGGCCAGGGAGCGGCTGGCGTCGGCCACCGAGGTGGTGCGTTCGGCCGGTGCCGATATCGGCCGGCTGGACGCGGTCACCCACCCTCCGGACGACCACGAGGCGCGGGCGAGCACCCGGCGGGCGCTGGACGAGGCGCACAGCAAGCAGTCCACGGCGCAGACGCATGCCGATGACGCACAGGCGGATCTGGATGCGGCCCGGCTGCTGGCGGAGGATGCGCGGCAGGTGCGCGAGGAGGATGCCTCCACCGCGGCGCAGAAGCTGGACGATGCGAGGGACGAGTCGGTCGCGGGTTACAGCCTGTGGGACAAGATCAAGAAGGCGCTGAGTACGGCCTTCGGCATCATCAGTGCGGTGCTGGGTGTGCTGGCGATGCTGGTGCCCGGTCTGCAGGGCATCGGCATCGCGCTGACGATCGGCAGCGTCGTGGCCGGCGCGGCGTCGTTGGGGATCAACATGGCCACGATGGCGGAGACG
>NZ_JBIBVF010000047.1:0-1148 GCF_043080045.1 Streptomyces sp. NPDC015125 | reverse complement strand
CCGGCGAGTGGAACGTACTCGACGTGGTGCTCGGCGTCGTGGGCCTGGTCGGGGGCGGGGCCGCGGCCCTCAAGGGCATCGGGGGGATCGGCTCGGCTCTCAGGGGGGTCAAGCCCGCCTCGATGAAGCCGTCCAGCGTCCGCCTCAACAGCCGGGACATCAAGGGCCGCACCTGCAAGACCGACCCGGTCGATGTGGCCAGCGGTGAAATGCTGCTGACGCAGACCGATCTGGCGCTGCCGGGCGTCCTGCCGCTGGTGATCACGCGTACGCAGCTGTCGACGTACCGCTACGGGCAGTTCTTCGGCCCGTCCTGGGCCTCCACCCTCGACGAACGCCTCGAAGTCGACGACCGGGGGCGGGTGTTGTGGGCCCGCGAGGACGGCTCGATCCTGACCTACCCGAGCCTTCCCCCCGCCGACTCGGATGAGGTGGTGTGGCCCGAGGAAGGCCCCCGCCTGCCGCTGACCTGTCCGGGAACGGGGGCCACGGGCGGGGTCACCTACCGCATCTCCGATCCGCACACGGGCCTCGTCCAGACCTTCGCGGACCATCCCGACGACGGCAGCGGCTTGTACTGGCTGACCGGGTGGCAGGACCGCAACGGCAACGAGGTCAGCGTCTCCCGCCTGGAGGACGGCACCCCGACGACGCTGGTCCACTCCGGCGGCTACCGCGTCGAGGTCCAGTGCACCGCCGGCCTGCTGACCGGTCTTTCGGTCACCACGCCGCAGGGCCCGGTCGAGGTCATGTCCTACGAACATGACGCGGACGGCAACCTCACGCACGTCGCGAACTCGTCCGGCCGGCCGCTGGTGTTCGGCTACGACGACCGGTCCCGCATCACCTCCTGGACGGACCGCAACGACTCCACCTACCGCTACGTCTACGACGACGACAACCGCGTCACCCAGACCATCGGCCCCGACGGCTACCTCTCCTCGCACTGGTCCTACGACCCCGACCAGCGCCGGACGCATTACACCGACGCCTGCGGCGCCACGACCGTCTACCAGCTCAACGACCTGCACCAGGTCACCGCCGAGACCGACCCGCTCGGCCACACCACGGCCTCCGAGTGGGACCGCTACGACCACCTCCTGGCCCGCACCGACCCCCTCGGCAACACGATCCGGTACGAGTACGAC
>NZ_JBIBVF010000046.1:0-3335 GCF_043080045.1 Streptomyces sp. NPDC015125 | reverse complement strand
GCTCGTCCCCCGCCTCGAAGAACTCACCGCCCGGCACCGCGGCACCACCGCCTGACCCACACGGAAAGCAGCAGCCATGCGAGTCCTGTTCACCGCCTATCCGGAGCGGACCCACTTCCTCCTGATGGCTCCTCTGGCCTGGGCGCTGCGTACTGCCGGCCACGAAGTCCGCTTTGCGAGTCAGCCGAAGTTCACCGAGGTCATCACCCAGGCCGGGCTCACCGCCGTACCCGTCGGCCGCGACCGGGACCTGTGGCAGATCCTCTCCAGGGACCCCAGCTGGCTCGGCCGGTCCGACCAGGGCGGGATGCCGCTGCCGTACGACGTGACCGGCAGGGCGCACGAGGACATCACCTGGGAGTACCTCAGTCAGGGGTACGCGGCGCAGGTCGAGCGCTGGCACAAGACCAGCAATGTGCCGATGGTCAACGATCTGGTGGAGTTCGCCCGGCACTGGCAGCCGGACCTGATCATCTGGGAACCGCTCACCTACGCCGGCGCGATCGCGGCCAAGGCCACCGGTGCCGCGCACGCCCGCCTGCTCTTCGGCACCGATATGTACGGGGTGGCCCGCGAACACTTCCTGCGCCTGCGTGCACAGCAGCCGGAGAGCGGGCGCACCGACCCCATGGCCGACTGGCTGGGCGGCTACGCCCGCCGGTACGGCACCGAGTTCGGCGAGGAGATGGTCACCGGGCAGGTCACCATCGATCTGGTCCCGGAATGCCTCCAGAACCGTGCCGGCGGCGTCGAGTACCTGCCGCTCCGGTACGTGCCCTACGGCGGCGCCGCCGTCGTCCCCACCTGGCTGAGCCACCCGCCGGACAAGCCGCGGGTGGCGCTCACCCTGGGACTGAGCACCACCGGCCACGGTGGTGAGTACGCCGTCGGCGTGCAGGATGTCCTCGACGCGCTCGGCGACCTGGACATCGAACTGATCGCCACGATCGCAGAGGCCGAGCAGCGCAAGCTCGACCGGATTCCGGCCAACACCAAAGTGGCGTCCTTTCTGCCGCTGGACGCGCTCGCCGCCACCTGCGACGCGGTCATCCATCACGCCGGTTTCGGCACCCTTGCCACCACGGCGCTGCGCGGACTGCCCCAGCTGACCCTGCCCTGGGACAACGACGGCCCGGCGCTGGCCACCGGCGTCCGTGCGATCGGTGCCGGGCTGATGCTGAACCCGAAGGAGACCACCGGTGCGGACGTCCGTGCCGGTCTGCTGAACCTGCTGGGCGATCCGGGATTCCGGCAGGGCGCTGCCGAGCTGCGCGACCGCATGCTCGCCATGCCCGCCCCCAACGACCTGGTGGGCACGCTGGAACGGTTCGCGGCCGGGAACCGGACCCGGGCCGGGGTCCCTGCCGGCCCGATCGGAGCGTGAGCCGTGCGCGTCCTGTTCGTCGCCAATCCCGAGAAGGCGCATGTGCTGCCCATGCTGCCGTTGGCGTGGGCACTCCGCACCGCGGGGCACGAGGTACGGGTCGCCTGCACCCCGTGGTTCGCGGACGTGATCACACAGGCGGGGCTCACCGCCGTACCGGTCGGCCGGGACTACGACCTGTGGGAGCTGCTGCGCCGCCAGATGCACACCCTTCCGGACTGGTCGTACCGGCCGGAGTTCGGGCTGCCCGCGCCGTACGACGTGGCACACGACCCGTCCCGGGCCGAGTGGAGCCGTCTCAGCGAGGGTTATGCCGAGATCGTGGACCTGTGGCACAAGCCGGCGAGCTTCCCCATGATCGCCGACCTGGTCCGCTTCGCCTGTTCGTGGCGGCCGGATCTCGTCCTGTGGGAGCCGCTGGCGATGGCGGCGCCCATCGCCGCGAAGGCGTGCGGTGCCGCGCACGGACGGTTGCTGTGGAGCGTCGATGTCTTCGGCAGCACCCGCGAGCACTTCCGGCGTCTGCGCGACCGGCAACCGCAGGGCGAGCGGCCCGATCCGCTCGGTGAGTGGCTGGGCGGCTATGCCCGCATGTATGGCGGGGAGTTCACCGAGGACATGGTCACCGGGCACTTCACCATCGACCAGCTCCCGGGGTCCCTCCGGCTGGAGAGCGAGCTGCCCACCCTGTCCATGCGGTTCGTCCCCTACGGTGGACCGGCGGTGCTGCCGAAGTGGCTGTGGACCGCGCCCGAGCGGCCTCGGGTGGCCCTGACCATGGGTGTCAGCTCCACCGACCATGGTGCCGGTTACGCGGTCGACGTCCAGGGCGTCCTGGACTCGCTGGCCGATCTCGACCTCGAGGTCGTCGCCACCGTCGCCGAGAACGAGCAGAAGAAGCTCGCCCGGGTGCCCGACAACGCCCGGCTGGTGCCGTATGTGCCGATGCACGCCCTGGCCCCGACCTGCAGTCTGGCCATTCACCACGCCGGCTTCGGGACCCTGCTGACGATGGCGCAGCATCCCGTGCCACAACTGCTGTTGCCCTGGGACTTCGATGCGCCCGTACTCGGCCGCCGGGCCGCGCAACAGGGCGGCAGCATCGCGATCGAGGCCGATCGGGCGACTGTGCCGGTCGTGCGCGAGGCCGCGCTGCGGCTGCTCGGCGAACCAATTTTCCGGGACCGGGCGACAGTCCTGCGCGACGAGTTGCACGCCCTGCCGACGCCCAACGAGCTGGTGCCCCGGCTCGTCGAGCTCACCGCCGAGTTCCGCTCCTCCGACCGCCGACCCCAGTGAGGCCACCCATGCGTGTGCTGTTCGCGGCCAACCCGCACAAGAGCATCTTCCAGTACATGGTGCCGCTGGCCTGGGCGCTGCGTACCGCGGGGCACGAGGTCCGCTTCGCCGGCCAGCCCTCGTTCGCCCCCACCATCACCCAGGCCGGGCTGACCGCCGTCCCCGTCGGACGCCGCCAGAACCCCTTCCGGCTGCTGGAGCTGGTCGACCCGGAGCTGATCGCCGAGTCACGCGTCGGCCTGCCCACGCCCTGGAACGTCACCTCGGACCCGTCGACGGCGACCTGGGAAGCCATGCTCGAAGGCTACGAGCTGGTCTCCGGGTCCCTGCGCGAGGACAACTTCCCGATGATCGCCGATCTGGTGGACTTCGCGCTGCACTGGAAGCCGGACCTGGTGATCTGGGATCCGCTGACCCTTGCCGCTCCGATCGCGGCCAAGGCCGTAGGTGCCGCGCACGCCCGCCTGCTCTTCGGCGTCGACGTCTTCGGCGTACCGCGGGACCGGTTCCTGCGTCTCAAGGCGCAGCAGCCCGAGGGGCAGCGGTCGGATCCTCTTGCGCAGTGGCTGGGCGGCTATGCCCGTAAGTACGGCGGTGAGTTCACCGAGGACATGGTCACCGGTCACTTCACCATCGATCAGTTCCCCGGCAG
>NZ_JBIBVF010000045.1:0-3812 GCF_043080045.1 Streptomyces sp. NPDC015125 | reverse complement strand
GGGGGTGGGGGAGTTCCGCGGCAATGACGTCTCTTTACTTCGCTGTGTCGGCGGGCACTTCGCCCCACACGGGCAGCTCGCTCTGATGAAATACGGCCGCGATGCGCGCGTTCGCGGGCGGCGCGATGGAGATGATGCTGCTCGCACCGGCCGGCACCGCCTTGGCGAACGTTCCCGCGCAACCCTGCGGCGTGTAGAACATGCCATAGACCGCCTGCCACTCCTCGGTTTCCCCGGTCACCGGGTCCACCACGAACTCAGACCGCGGTACCACTCTCTGCTGTACGACACATCCCTCCGCGGCCGAGTCCTTCAGAGCCCGCCGCCACGTGGCGTCGTCCGTCTCCCAGCCCACGACAGCGCCGACTCCGCCGCCGCGTGCGTTGACCTTCAGGATCAACTGCTCGCGCCGCTCCAGGCATTCGTCGACGAGGTCGGTGTCGGTCTTGAGCGTTTCGGTGTTGATCAGGCGGGTCCAGGGCAACACCCGGTCGACGAGCCGGCACTCGTCCTCGCTGAGATCGCGCCGCCGCGCCGCATCGGAAAGCAGCGCCATACAGGACTTGTTGGCGAACATGTTGCTGGACAGGGGGGTCCAGAGCAGCGTCCCGCCGGCCCCGTGCGCACGCAGCAGCGGTGCGACCAGGTCCCAGCCGTCAGGTTCCTCGGCGATCTGGTCCGGGACGAAGGTGCGGTAGACCACGTCGATCTTCGTGTCCCCGAGGTAAAGCGCCCCCTCGCGTTCGTGCACGTCGGAGACCTCGGCCACCAGGATGTCGAGGCCCGCCCAGCGCAGTGCGGACTGGAAGTTGGCCCAGTGCTCGCCGTAGTCCTTGAGACCGCCACGCCACTCCAGCAGGGCCACCACCGGCTCACGGCCGGGTGCCACCCGGGCGCCGAAGCGGCGCAGGGCCTCCACCGCGGCGCGGACGGGATGCACGTAACCAAGCCGGTTCCGGCGCGCGAAGCCAGCGAAGGCGTCGACCTCCATCGCCGCGCGGGAGATCTCCCCCGCGAATCCCCAGCCGCCCGCCTCGCTTCCCAGATTGAACTCAAGGAGCTTGAACGAGGTCCCGTCGTGGTACATGTCGGCCCGGCCGTAATGGGGCGGCAGCAGGTCACCGAACCGCCGAATCGCTTCCCAACGGTCGTCGCTGATTCCCAGCACCGACCGGAATGCCTCCAGATCGCCGCCGAACATCCGGTCCGGCAGAGAGAAGAGCATGTCGATGAGGTGCCGCAGGTCATCGGCAAACTCGCGAATCTCACGCTCGGCCACGAAGAGGGGCCTGGCCAAGAACTCGACATTCCACGGTGCGAGCGTCGGGAAATCCTTGACGTACCGGGCGACCGAGGGCAACTCGCTGTCCGGTGTGCGGAATTCCTCGTTGTACTGGGCTGTGACCCGTTCCGCCGACATGAAGGCTCCACTCGTGCTCGATGGTGACGGGACATCTCGGCCCGCAGAAATCACCGTTTCACCCCGATCTCCCGTGTGACTCAATTGCGGCTCAATTCCCGCTCAACGGCCCCTTCGGGCGCGGAACATCTGTATTAATCTGCAATGACAGCAGACCTGAAAGGAACGGCTCCGCAGTCATGCGGGACGCTTGTTCCTGGCCCTCACGAGCGGCGGACGCCCGTGGAACGCGGCCGGGCCCGGCCGGGGCCCGGGGGCCCCGTGGCGCCCGTCCTGGTCGCCGTAGCTGTTCCGCCGAAGACCAAGGGGAGGCGCCATGACCGCCACGACGGACACTTTCGCCGACGCCATCGGCGGGCTCGGGGACACCGAGTGGGACCGGCTCGCCGACGGCAGGTTCTACTCGTCGGCGCTGTGGCTGCGGGTGTGCGCCCTCGACCCCGGGTCGGTCTCCGGCGGACTACACGTGGAGACCCCGGGCGGCGGCCGGGCCGCCATCCCCGTGGCGGCGGTGACCGACGAGCCCACCCCAGACCTGCGGTGGCACGACCTGCTTACCGCACGCGGCCTGCCGGCGCCCGAGCCGGGCGGCCTGCTCATCGGCCAGCGCCGCGGCTACCTGGCGCACCTGCTGACCGGCGAGGGAACCGATCGGACCGAGGCCGCCGCCGAGGTGCTCGACGCGGTCCGCACGCTGCGCTCACCCCTGCACGAGGAGTCGAAGATCGCCCGCGTGGCGATGTACCTGACCACCGAGGATGTGGGGGCGCTGCGCGCGGCGGGGGTGCGGACCGCCCCGGTCGCGCTGAAGACCGACGCCTGGATCAAGATCCCGCCCGGCGGCTTCCACGCCTGGCTGGAATCGCTGTCGGCGCACCGGGCCCGCCGTATCCGCAGCGAGATACGGAAGTTCGAGAAGGCCGGATACGAGATGGAGCACCGGACGCTCGCCGAGTCCTGGCAGGACGTCGCCCGGCTGCTGGCCCATTCGTTGTTGCGCTACGGCAGAACTGTCGACGTGGCCCCGATGGCCGAGTCCTTCCGCAAGCAGGGTGAACTTGCCGGTTCGCGCGCCGAAGTGGTGCTGTGCTCGCGCCCCGGCGAACCGCCCGTCGGCTTCTGCCTGTACTACCGTCAGGGCGACACCGTGCACCTGCGGGGGCTCGGCCTCGACCACGACCAACTCTCCTCGGCCGCCGAGTACTTCAACCTCACCTACTACATGGCAGCGCGGCTCCCGGGAGTGCGCTGGATTCACGCGGGCACCGAGACCGCGGAAGGAAAGGCACTGCGCGGCGCGACGCTCCGGCCGCTGTGGCTGCTGGACCTGTCCGAGGACAGCCCGCTGGCCGGGAACGACGAGGAGATCCGCGAGCACAACCGGGCCCTGCTCGCCCGCCTGCGCGACTCCTCGCCCGCGATTTCCGACGCCCTGGAGTACGAGCTCTGGGAGCCGTACTGCTAGGGCCAGCTGCCGCCGCAGTAGTAGCAGCACAAGGCGTCGTGGCGCAGGGTGTGCATTTCCACCGCTGGTGACTGGGCTTCAGGCAGTATGGCTTTCGCCGTATCACGCGGGCTTTGCGCGGCAGCGCCTTTGACGCCTTCTCAACGCTCCACGCTTTCCCGCCATGCTGTTGTCCCCTCGCGCTTTCGCGTCCAGGTCAGGCGGGTAGCCCCAAGGTCATCTCCTTCCGAACCTCGGCCCCCTGCGGGGGCGATCCAGCGCCGAGTGAAACGGCGCACCGTTTCTGAGTATCCGGCTCTCCAGTGACTATTCCGTGGAGTCAGCGGCCAGTTGCCGCGCATGGATTTCGTCGTGGCAAGCGGCGCAGACTACAAACGTCTTGCGTCGATTCACGGCATCGCCGTCAACCCTCGGAAGAATCGAAGTAAACTCATGGCCATTGGTCTTGGTCTTCCCCCCCCATCGGCAGGATGTGTTCCACGGGCGTTCGCCACTCTTGCGGCATGGCCGAAAGTAAACGCTCCCCATGGCTGCAGAAGTTTTATTTTTTCGGGTGTTCAAGTATTCCATTCACAAAGCTGATATCCAGTGTTCACGGAAGTCGTTGATTGAGAATTGAGCCGCAATTGAGTCGCGCCGGATGGCAGGGTGGAACAGTTACCCCTGCGGGCCGAGAGGCCCAGCCGCCATCGAGCAGGAGGGGACGCCTCATGTCAGCAACCGGTAACAGCCCAGTACAACGAGGAGTTCCGCACGCCGTGCAGTGACTTGCCCGCGGCCGCCCAGCACGTCAAGGACTTCCCGACGCTCGCACCTTGGCATGGCGAGCATTTGGCGGAGCCCCTCTTCGCTGCCGAGGCGGGCGAATTACCCGCCCACGCGGCGAAGTAAAGAGAGGTCATGATGCCGCAGAATTTCCCCGCGCCT
>NZ_JBIBVF010000044.1:0-4915 GCF_043080045.1 Streptomyces sp. NPDC015125 | reverse complement strand
GCGCGGGTGGACGTGGACGGGGAGGACCCGCACGAGGTGGCGAAGGACTGGCTGGTGCGGGAGGGCTTCATCCGGGAAGGCTGACAGACGGATTCCCAGGTGCTCTGTCCCGGAAGGTTGTGGACGGTGATACAGGTCTCGGTCGAGGGATCTTGAACTCCGCGTCGGGCGGCCGAGCGTTTCCAGGTCTCGCCGACGACGGCCCAGCGCTGGGCTGAGCGCTACCGGCTGTTCGGCGAGGCGGGCATGGCAGACCGTTCCAGCCGCCCGCACACAAGCCCGCGCCGCACCCCGAACCGCACCGAACGCCGGATCATCAAGGTCCGGCTTCTGCGCAGGTGCGGCCCGGCCCGCATCGCCCACCTGCTGGGCCTGGTGCCCTCCACCGTGCACCGCGTACTGACCCGTTTCGGCCTGGCCCGCCTCGACCTGGACCGGGCCACCGGCCGCGTCATACGCCACTACGAACGCGACCGGCCAGGCGAACTGGTCCACGTGGACATCAAGAAGCTCGGCAACATCCCCGACGGCGGCGGTCACAAGACCCCTCGGCCGCCAAGCGGGCCGCAAGCCCCGCTCCGGCGCAGGGGAGGTCAGATCACCGGGGTCAGGGCGGCTTCATCCGCCTCGGCGGCGGCGCGGACGGCACCGAAGACGACTGGCGAACCCCGGGGACGGTTGCACCGCGGAGAGCTCTTTTCTGACCCGCCGTTACAGCATCTGTCGGAACACCTGTCTTGCGGCCGAGCTGCCACCACCGTGCCTACCTGCGCGACCTCTTACGGTGTGCGCCAAGCCACTGACCTGCCGGCGGGGGCGCCCGCCGCACCGGTTTCAGGCCCGGCGGCGGGTGTCCTCGAGGTAGTGGAGGACGGCGGCGACGCGCCGGTCCAGTCGGTGGGTGGGTGAGAGGTCGAGTTTGGCGAAGATGCTGCGGATGTGCTTGTGGACAGCGCTGTCCGTGACGACGAGCCGTTCCGCGATGGCGTTGTTGCCCAGCCCCTCGGCCATCAGGACGAGTACGTCCCGCTCGCGAGGGCTGAGCCGGTCCAGCCGGGTGTCCTGGCGGGACCGGGTGAAGAGCTGCGTGATGACCTCGGGGTCGATGGCGGTGCCTCCGGCCGCCACCCGCCGCAGGACGTCCAGGAACTCCTCCACCCGCCCGACCCGTTCCTTGAGCAGGTAGCCGAGGCCGCCCACGCCGCCGGTGAGCAGCTCCGTCGCGAAGGTCTGCTCGACGTACGCGGACAGGACGAGGACGGCCAGGTCGTGTTGCCTGCGCCGGGCCTCGACCGCCGCGACGATCCCCTCGTCGGTGTGGGTCGGTGGCATCCGCACGTCGAAGATGGCGACGTCCGGTCTGTGTTCGTCGATGGCGTCCAGCGCCTCGTCGGGGGCGCCCGCGGTGGCCACCACATCGAGGGACTCGGCGCGCAGCAACAGGGCGAGCCCCTCGCGCAGCAACGGGTCGTCCTCGGCGATCACGATCCGCATGGAAGATCCACCTCAAGGGTTGTCGGGCCGCCGGACGGGCTGGTCAGGGAGAGGTTGCCGTCGTGTGCCGCGATCCGGCGGCGGATGCCGGTGAGTCCGGAGCCGCCGTCCTCGTCCGCCCCGCCCCGGCCGTCGTCCTCGACGCACAGGTGGAGACGGCCGCCGCGGCTGCGCGCCGTGACGGTGGCATGGTCGGCGCCGCTGTGCTTGGCGATGTTGGTCAGGGCTTCGGCCACGACGAAGTAGGCGGTCGCCTCGACGGAGGCGGCGCACCGCTCGGGTACGTCGACGTCGATCCGGCAGGGCACCGCGCAGTGCGCGGCCAGCCCGGAGAGTGCGCCGGTGAGTCCCCGGTCGGCCAGCACCGGAGGCAGGATGCCGCGCGCGACCGTACGCAGTTCGGCCAGCGCCTGCTCGGCGGCGGAGTGTGCGCGTTCGAGGAGTTCGTCGGCATCGGCGGGGTCGCGGGCCACCATGCGGCGGGCGGCGCCGAGCAGGATGGTGACGGAGACGAGCCGGTTTTGGGTGCCGTCGTGCAGGGAGCGCTCGATGCGGCGCAGTTCGGTGGCGTGGGCGTCCAGGGCAGCCGCGCGCGTGGCGGTCAGCTCGGCGACGCGCAGGGACAGGTCCATCTCGGGGCCGGCCACCAGGAGTCGTCGTCCCGGGCGGGCCTGCAAGCGCGCCATGCCGGGGGTGAGGCCCAGGATGATGGCGGTCGAGCCGAGGCCCAGCAGGCCGACGGCGACCGCGGCCGGCCAGGATTGCACATTCCCGAGGCCCAGCGACGTAGTGGCCACCTCCTCGGGCGCGAACCGCCACCACAGCGGGAAGGTGCCGTCGCGGAGGGCTGAGATCGGCAGCAGGACGCCGAGCAGGCCCAGGAGGAACCCCAAAGTGGCATGGCGGACCAGCCAGCGCAGCTCCCGTCGTGTGGTGGGGTCGACGAGGGCGAGCCGCAGTCGCGTCGGCGGAGGTTCCGGGGCGACGACCTCGAGACCCCAGCGACCGAGCCGGTCGCGCTCCCGGCCGGCCAGGGCGTGCAGCGCGCGCAGTACGGCGGGCGCCATGAGCAGTCCGACCCCGATCGGACCGGTCACGGCGGTGGCGGCCAGCCAGAGCAGCACGAACAGGGCCGAGAGGGCACTACCGAGCCCGGAGGCGAGCTGTCTGACCGCAGCGGTCGCGGGCCGTACGACGGTGTCCGTGAAACCCGCCCCCCGGCCACCGGCTGCCGCGCCCTGCCGGATCGCCATCAGTTCTCCCTCCCCCTCCCCTGCTGCGCGGAAGACCCTATGACGCGGCCGGCTCGCCGTCCGTCGCGGGGTCGGGGAGTACGACCTGCTCTACCTCGAACCAGGCGGTCTACGGGATCGCCGGGAGGGGTGCTCATCCATAGCGTCAGCCGGCGGCCGCTGGTGGACCGTCGGATTGTTCCGTCCGGTCTCCCCTTGACCATCAGCCCGCTGCCCGCCCTCGCCATCCCCAGGGCGGCCCTCGGCAGCGGCCCAGTCGACGCTCCCGCGCGGCCGGGGGTGCTCCGGCGGACGGCACACGCGACGGGAGGTCGGCCTCCCCGTAGGTCAGGGGGCGAGCGACTCGTGCCGGGGCCTGGCCGTCACGGCATCCGCTTGTCGGCCTCCCGGACTTCGTGAAGGTGAATGAGGACGTCGAAGGGCTTCGCGAGCGCGACGTCGCGCGGCTTCACGGGGAACTGTGTGCCGACGCCGAGCGTGGGCCGGGCGACGTTCAGCCAGGCCCGCGCGGAGGCCGGCGCGTTGCGGACGTCGAGGTAGAAGTCCCGGTAGCGGACCTGGTCGAGGGTGTACTCGTTCCTGCCGGGCTCGGCGCCGCCCACGGTGAACTTCTTCCAGTCGCCGACGAGGGCGGCATCCTTCGACAGGAAGGAGCCCTGGTTGAAGGTGAAGCCGATGGGGAGGTAGTTCTTGCCCATCGTGTCGCGCAGGAACGACCCCTGCGTCTTGGGATACAGCTCGGGACAGCTGGCGACGTGGCCGACGTGGTCGTTCTGCGCCGACAACAGGATCCTGTGGCCGGTGCGCCGCTGCCACCAGGTGACGTTCTGGGCCATCACGTCGTCGCGGAAGCGCTGGAAGGAGGGCAGCGTGCCAGGGTCGTCGGGGTTCATGGTGAGGAACTTGGCCGTCTGGGCGATGGAGCGGGCGTTCTGCTCGGCCCATGCGAACGCCTCTCCGCCGGAGCCCTTCTGGCTGCTGACCAGTTCCAGGGCCTGCTGTGCCTTGGTGGCGAGTTGCTGCCGTTCCGCAAGCGGCTTGCCCAGGTAGGCGGAGACGTCGTCGATCGGGCGCAGGCCGGTGTAGAGCTCGTTGAGCCGCGGCAGCGCCTCCGGGCGGTTCTGCTGCACATAACCGGTCACCCGGCCGAAGAACTCGTCGCTCACTGCGGGGGCGCCGATGTCGTCGCCCATGAAGTGGACGGTGCGACCGAGGTGGTGGCGGTTGTAGTCGCGCATCCACTCGATGAGGCTCACGAACTCCTCACGGTCCCAAGGGGTGTTGGTCAGCGTCTCCTCGGCGATCTTGCGGGCGTCGCCCCTGCCGGTCTGAAGGTAGTCGTCGATCTGGAGCCCGGCGGACCAGCTCAGTTCGAGGGCGAAGGTGGTGAAGCCCTTCTCCTCGACGAGGTAGCGGAAGACCCGCTCCTTCATGGTGAAGAACTCGTGGGAGCCGTGGGTGGCCTCGCCGAGGCCGACCACCTTGGCGTCGCCGATCATCGAACCCAGGGCCCGCAGGTCGGCCGTGTTCCTCCCGGGCTCGGTGGAGCGCAGCGGGTGGGCCGCCTGCTCCAGCGCGCGGACCGGGTTCTGCTTCCCGCCGGCCGTGTCGGCCTGAACCGCCTGGACCGCCACAGGAGCAAGGACCGCTCCCGTCGCGATCACCGCCGTGACCAGCAACCCCCGCCGGCTGATGCGCTTACGGTGACTCACCATGCTGTTACCCCTCATTTGCCTACAGCAACTTGAGAAGGATCATCGCCCGCGATTCCCTCGCCCCGCGCTGGTGGCAGCCACCGAACTTCTCCGGGTGGCTACTGCCCGCTGGAAGGGTAGTAGGGGGTACCAGAGGCTGGCTGTCGGCACGAACCGGAGGACAACCAAGACCCCGTGGATCACCACAGAGCACGCCTCGCCGGCACATGCAGGACCCCCGCCGGAGCAGGCCGACGGGGGTCTCATCTCTCAGCGCTCTGACGGTGGTCTCACCAACAGCGTGGACGTCTCCGGGTCACAAGGCCCTGACCTGTACATACGCTCATGACCTGGACCACGTAAGACGCGATCTACCACCTGTGCCATGTGGTACCCAGCGCCGCGCCCAGTACGAGTACGGGGGCGTCGTCGGGACCATCAATCCGGTGCTGCAGGGTCTTCTCACTCACCCGG
>NZ_JBIBVF010000043.1:3344-5195 GCF_043080045.1 Streptomyces sp. NPDC015125 | reverse complement strand
ACACAGTGGACGCGAGCAACTGAGGACAAGCCCTCGGCCTATTAGTACCAGTCAACTCCACCCGTTACCGGGCTTCCATATCTGGCCTATCAACCCAGTCGTCTACTGGGAGCCTTAACCCCTCAAAGGGGGTGGGAGTACTCATCTCGAAGCAGGCTTCCCGCTTAGATGCTTTCAGCGGTTATCCTTTCCGAACGTAGCCAACCAGCCATGCCCTTGGCAGGACAACTGGCACACCAGAGGTTCGTCCGTCCCGGTCCTCTCGTACTAGGGACAGCCCTTCTCAATACTCCTACGCGCACAGCGGATAGGGACCGAACTGTCTCACGACGTTCTAAACCCAGCTCGCGTACCGCTTTAATGGGCGAACAGCCCAACCCTTGGGACCGACTCCAGCCCCAGGATGCGACGAGCCGACATCGAGGTGCCAAACCATCCCGTCGATATGGACTCTTGGGGAAGATCAGCCTGTTATCCCCGGGGTACCTTTTATCCGTTGAGCGACGGCGCTTCCACAAGCCACCGCCGGATCACTAGTCCCTACTTTCGTACCTGCTCGACCCGTCAGTCTCACAGTCAAGCTCCCTTGTGCACTTACACTCAACACCTGATTGCCAACCAGGCTGAGGGAACCTTTGGGCGCCTCCGTTACTCTTTAGGAGGCAACCGCCCCAGTTAAACTACCCACCAGACACTGTCCCTGATCCGGATCACGGACCCAGGTTAGACATCCAGCACGACCAGAGTGGTATTTCAACAATGACTCCACAACCACTGGCGTGGCCGCTTCAAAGTCTCCCACCTATCCTACACAAGCCGAACCGAACACCAATATCAAGCTATAGTAAAGGTCCCGGGGTCTTTCCGTCCTGCTGCGCGAAACGAGCATCTTTACTCGTAATGCAATTTCACCGGGCCTATGGTTGAGACAGTCGAGAAGTCGTTACGCCATTCGTGCAGGTCGGAACTTACCCGACAAGGAATTTCGCTACCTTAGGATGGTTATAGTTACCACCGCCGTTTACTGGCGCTTAAGTTCTCAGCTTCGCCAACCCTAAAGTTGACTAACCGGTCCCCTTAACGTTCCAGCACCGGGCAGGCGTCAGTCCGTATACATCGCCTTACGGCTTCGCACGGACCTGTGTTTTTAGTAAACAGTCGCTTCTCGCTGGTCTCTGCGGCCACCACCAGCTCAGGAAGTAAATTCCATCACCAGCAATGGCCCCCCTTCTCCCGAAGTTACGGGGGCATTTTGCCGAGTTCCTTAACCATAGTTCACCCGAACGCCTCGGTATTCTCTACCTGACCACCTGAGTCGGTTTAGGGTACGGGCCGCCATGAAACTCGCTAGAGGCTTTTCTCGACAGCATAGGATCATCCACTTCACCACAATCGGCTCGGCATCAGGTCTCACCCTCATGTCATCCGGATTTGCCTAGATGACGGGCTACACCCTTACCCCGGGACAACCACCGCCCGGGCTGGACTACCTTCCTGCGTCACCCCATCGCTTACCTACTACCACCTTGGATCGGCGGCTCCACCACGTCCCTTTGTCCGAAGACTCCAGGCCGGCTTCACGGCCTTAGCATTAATGGATTCGATACTGGGCGTTTCAAAGCGGGTACCGGAATATCAACCGGTTGTCCATCGACTACGCCTGTCGGCCTCGCCTTAGGTCCCGACTTACCCTGGGCAGATCAGCTTGACCCAGGAACCCTTAGTCAATCGGCGCACACGTTTCCCACGTGTGTATCGCTACTCATGCCTGCATTCTCACTCGTGAACCGTCCACAACTCGTTTCCACGGCTGCTTCACCCGGCACACGACGCTCCCCTACCCATCACAGC
>NZ_JBIBVF010000043.1:0-3250 GCF_043080045.1 Streptomyces sp. NPDC015125 | reverse complement strand
GTATTGCTGCAATGACACGACTTCGGCGGTGTGCTTGAGCCCCGCTACATTGTCGGCGCGGAATCACTTGACCAGTGAGCTATTACGCACTCTTTCAAGGGTGGCTGCTTCTAAGCCAACCTCCTGGTTGTCTCTGCGACTCCACATCCTTTCCCACTTAGCACACGCTTAGGGGCCTTAGTCGATGCTCTGGGCTGTTTCCCTCTCGACCATGGAGCTTATCCCCCACAGTCTCACTGCCGCGCTCTCACTTACCGGCATTCGGAGTTTGGCTAAGGTCAGTAACCCGGTAGGGCCCATCGCCTATCCAGTGCTCTACCTCCGGCAAGAAACACACGACGCTGCACCTAAATGCATTTCGGGGAGAACCAGCTATCACGGAGTTTGATTGGCCTTTCACCCCTAACCACAGGTCATCCCCCAGGTTTTCAACCCTGGTGGGTTCGGTCCTCCACGAAGTCTTACCTCCGCTTCAACCTGCCCATGGCTAGATCACTCCGCTTCGGGTCTTGGGCACGCTACTCAACGCCCTATTCGGACTCGCTTTCGCTACGGCTTCCCCACACGGGTTAACCTCGCAACATACCGCAAACTCGCAGGCTCATTCTTCAAAAGGCACGCAGTCACGACGCACCGAGCAAGCTCGATGCGCGACGCTCCCACGGCTTGTAGGCACACGGTTTCAGGTACTATTTCACTCCGCTCCCGCGGTACTTTTCACCATTCCCTCACGGTACTATCCGCTATCGGTCACCAGGGAATATTTAGGCTTAACGGGTGGTCCCGCCAGATTCACACGGGATTTCTCGGGCCCCGTGCTACTTGGGTGGTTCTCAAACGAGCCGCTAATGTTTCAGCTACGGGGGTCTTACCCTCTACGCCGGACCTTTCGCATGTCCTTCGCCTACATCAACGGTTTCTGACTCGTCTCACAGCCGGCAGACTGCAAAAGAGAACTCCCACAACCCCAACCACGCAACCCCTGCCGGGTATCACACGTGACTGGTTTGGCCTCATCCGGTTTCGCTCGCCACTACTCCCGGAATCACGGTTGTTTTCTCTTCCTGCGGGTACTGAGATGTTTCACTTCCCCGCGTTCCCTCCACACTGCCTATGTGTTCAGCAGCGGGTGACAGCCCATGACGACTGCCGGGTTTCCCCATTCGGACACCCCCGGATCAAAGCTCGGTTGACAGCTCCCCGGGGCCTATCGCGGCCTCCCACGTCCTTCATCGGTTCCTGGTGCCAAGGCATCCACCGTGCGCCCTTAAAAACTTGGCCACAGATGCTCGCGTCCACTGTGCAGTTCTCAAGCAACGACCAGCCACCCACCACCCCAACCCGAAGGCTGAGTTCACTGGGGCCGGCATCGCGAAGGTCCAGACTCAACAGTCCGTACCCTCAGATACCCAACAACGTGCCCGGCCCACTCCATCAATCCCCACGTTCCACGCCGAAGCAGTACTAGTGACAACCAACCAAGTGTGCCGAATAGTCAACGTTCCACCCATGAGCAACCAGCATCAGACATTCGCTGATGTACTGGCCTCTGACCAACCAAAGGTCGGTAAGAAGTGCTCCTTAGAAAGGAGGTGATCCAGCCGCACCTTCCGGTACGGCTACCTTGTTACGACTTCGTCCCAATCGCCAGTCCCACCTTCGACGATTCCCTCCCACAAGGGGTTGGGCCACCGGCTTCGGGTGTTACCGACTTTCGTGACGTGACGGGCGGTGTGTACAAGGCCCGGGAACGTATTCACCGCAGCAATGCTGATCTGCGATTACTAGCAACTCCGACTTCATGGGGTCGAGTTGCAGACCCCAATCCGAACTGAGACCGGCTTTTTGAGATTCGCTCCACCTCGCGGTATCGCAGCTCATTGTACCGGCCATTGTAGCACGTGTGCAGCCCAAGACATAAGGGGCATGATGACTTGACGTCGTCCCCACCTTCCTCCGAGTTGACCCCGGCAGTCTCCTGTGAGTCCCCATCACCCCGAAGGGCATGCTGGCAACACAGAACAAGGGTTGCGCTCGTTGCGGGACTTAACCCAACATCTCACGACACGAGCTGACGACAGCCATGCACCACCTGTACACCGACCACAAGGGGGCGCCTGTCTCCAGACGTTTCCGGTGTATGTCAAGCCTTGGTAAGGTTCTTCGCGTTGCGTCGAATTAAGCCACATGCTCCGCTGCTTGTGCGGGCCCCCGTCAATTCCTTTGAGTTTTAGCCTTGCGGCCGTACTCCCCAGGCGGGGAACTTAATGCGTTAGCTGCGGCACGGACGACGTGGAATGTCGCCCACACCTAGTTCCCAACGTTTACGGCGTGGACTACCAGGGTATCTAATCCTGTTCGCTCCCCACGCTTTCGCTCCTCAGCGTCAGTATCGGCCCAGAGATCCGCCTTCGCCACCGGTGTTCCTCCTGATATCTGCGCATTTCACCGCTACACCAGGAATTCCGATCTCCCCTACCGAACTCTAGCCTGCCCGTATCGAATGCAGACCCGGGGTTAAGCCCCGGGCTTTCACATCCGACGTGACAAGCCGCCTACGAGCTCTTTACGCCCAATAATTCCGGACAACGCTTGCGCCCTACGTATTACCGCGGCTGCTGGCACGTAGTTAGCCGGCGCTTCTTCTGCAGGTACCGTCACTCTCGCTTCTTCCCTGCTGAAAGAGGTTTACAACCCGAAGGCCGTCATCCCTCACGCGGCGTCGCTGCATCAGGCTTTCGCCCATTGTGCAATATTCCCCACTGCTGCCTCCCGTAGGAGTCTGGGCCGTGTCTCAGTCCCAGTGTGGCCGGTCGCCCTCTCAGGCCGGCTACCCGTCGTCGCCTTGGTAGGCCATCACCCCACCAACAAGCTGATAGGCCGCGGGCTCATCCTTCACCGCCGGAGCTTTCCACACACAGACCATGCGGTCGTGTGTCGTATCCGGTATTAGACCCCGTTTCCAGGGCTTGTCCCAGAGTGAAGGGCAGATTGCCCACGTGTTACTCACCCGTTCGCCACTAATCCCCTCCCGAAGGAGGTTCATCGTTCGACTTGCATGTGTTAAGCACGCCGCCAGCGTTCGTCCTGAGCCAGGATCAAACTCTCCGTGAATGTTTACCGGTAATCCGGTGAACACACACGAGAGCGGAACAACCAGACGGAATAAGTCCGGTCGTTCACAGCGTCCTCGCTGTGTGTGCCACCCCGACCGCAGGGGCCGTGGTGGACTTTCAAAGGAACCTCATCC
>NZ_JBIBVF010000042.1:0-14012 GCF_043080045.1 Streptomyces sp. NPDC015125 | reverse complement strand
TCGAGGTCGAGATGCCACCAGGAGTCGGGAAACCTCAGCTTGTAGCCCGCGGGCGCGCCCGCGGGCTGCTCCGTGACCGGTTGCGTCATGACGCCTTTCCCTTCCGCACGACGTCTCCCCTCACGCGTTCTTCTTCGATTCGTCCAGCGAGTTGGCGCTGTCCTCGTCCGTCTGCGTGAAGTTCTCGGCGATCTTGTCCGTGTTCTCGGAGAACGTCTTCACGTTGTCGTGCACCCGTTCGTGACCCGCCACCCACGCCTTGTCGAACGCGTCGAGCGCGTGCGCGAGCTTGCTGTCGCCGGCGAAGCTCTTGAAGTCCTTGCGGTCGCCCGCGGCGTGGAAGAGCGTCGCGGAGTCCCCGATCAGATCCCCGATGTTCTGGAGCTCCTTGGCCGTGTCCTTCAGATCCTGCACGGGAACGCTGATGCGACCCATCGATGTCTCCTCTCCTGCTCCGGTCCCCTGCTCCGGTCCCCTGCTCCGGTCCCCTGCTCCGGTTCCCTGCTCCGGTCCCCTGCTCCGGCCGTCCGGCCCCGTCCTCACCGGGAGGCGGGGCCGGACGGTGCGGGGCACGTCAGCCGATGGAGCCGGACGTCTGGTCGTCGGTGTCGACGAACGCGTCGGCGACCTGCTTGATGAACTCGCTGACGCCCTGCAGGCCCTCGATCGCCTTCTCCGTGCCGTTCTTGTACTCCTCCCAGTACGGACGGAACTTGGTCTCGGAGCCCGGCGTCGCGTAGGCCGCCTCGACCATCTCGTCCATCTTGGTGTTGGCCTCGTGGAGGCTCTGCTGCATCAGTTCCTTCTGGTTCTGCAGCCAGGTCGACGCCTCCCGCATCTCGTCCGGGCTGATCTGAATGTTGCCGCCGGCCATGCCGACTCCTTCCCTCGCTGCGTATCGCCGCGGCCACCGGGACCGCACACACGGGGCTGTACGGGGCACCTGCCGGGGCGGTTCACCCCTGTTGCGGAACGGTGACGAAAGCAGCCGGTGACGCGCTGACCAGCAAGATGCACCCCGCGGCCGCAGGGCGCTGCCGCCCGCCGGCAGTCCTGATCCCGAAGCCGTGGCCCCCCGGGCCTCCCGGAGCGGCAGCATGAGCAGAAGCCTTCTGGCACGGATCCGGTCCGGAGCCGATGAGGCACACCTGAACCGGCCCTGCCCGGCCCGGCCGGTCCGGTCCGGTCCGGCCAACGAACGAGGCCCAGGTCGCTGACCTGGGCCTCAACTATGGTGCGGGTGACGGGAATCGAACCCGCCCACGGGGCGCGCGTGGCACATGGTGCGGATTGCGCGTGGCGGATGGTGCGGGGCGCCCGGTGCGGTGGCGCATGGCTCGTGGCACGGGGGCTTACGGGGGCTTACGGGTGGTACTTCTCCTCGACCGTCTCGGCGGCGCCGGACTTGCGGTCCATGGTGACGCGGACGGTCACGCTGCCGGTCTTCGCAGCCTTCTCCAACTGCTCCACGGTGCACTTCGAGGTGCCGTAGCCGTCCTTGCCCATGGACACGCTGCCTGCGTCGTCGGCGCAGATCGAGGCCGCGCCGAGGACCGTGGTGGCGTTGGCGACAAAGAACGCCTGGTCCGTGCCGCCGCCCTGCGGCTTGACGATCAGCTTGCCGGGTGCGAGGTACTCCAGTTTGCCGACGATCGTGCGGTGGTTACCCGCGTGGGCGACGCCGCCCCCGCCGGAGGCGGACCCGCTGCCGGTCTTGGCGGCGGACGTCGCCTTGGCGGACGTGCCGCCGTTCTGGCCCTGCGAGCCGGAGTTGGCCGAGGAGGAGCCGCTCGTGGGCTGGTTCGAGTCCGAGGCGTGCTGCGAGTCGGACGCGGCCGAAGAGCCCGAGGAGCCGGCGGCGCCCGCCGCCCCGGAGCCCTCCCCGCAAGCCGTGGCCCCCAGCCCCAGCGCTGCCGCGGCGACGATGGCGGTGGCGATACGGCGGCCGGCGCGGCCGCGGAAGCGGTTGGTGGTGGCGGCGTTCATCGTGTACTCCCGTTGCTCTGTTCTCTCGTCTTGCTCCTGAACGATCATCAGTTTCCAACATCGAGTTGCCGTTCCGCTAACGGACGGCTAATGGGGCGCAGCGGCGCACCGCAGCGCGCGCTCCGCCGCCGACAGCACTGCCTCCAGCCCTGGTGTTCAGCGTGTTCAGCGTTCCGCTGTGACTGTCGCCATGGGCCCCGGCCGTCGTCCACGCCCCGCACGCAGACAGCCACCAACCGGTCCCCAGCAGCACCTTGCCCCTGACGCAGCCACAAAGACCGCGTCTCGCGACTCGGCATGGCGGTGTGGCCGGCCCCCGTCCTTGTCGCGGTCGGGGACGCCGGGCTTCATCGGCCGCGACGGCTGTGACCGGCCAGGGTCTGGATCTGGGACTTCTCGTCCACGCACGGACCACGGTCTTCTCCGACGGGGCGAGAGAGGCCGACGACGTCACGGACCTTGTCGATGAGAGTGGGTCGGTGGACAACTTGGAGTCAGGGACCGGTGCAGGGTCAGGGCGAAGTCCGTCAGATCCGGGAGATCGCCGACTGCGACATCCCCGTAGCTGCCGCCATCGACGGCGTCGACCAGTGTGTGGCGTTCGTGCACCGTGGAGCAAGGCGACCTTTCGGGACGGAGAGGGGCTCGGCTGATGCTGCACCTGCCCAGGGGGCGGGGCGACCGGCGGGAGGACCTTCGCCGGGTGATCAAGGGAATCGCTCCAGGTGTGCACCAGGATGCAGGGCGAGGGTATTGACGGCGTCGTTGTGACCGTCGCACTGCCGGGTCAGGTGGCTGTGTCGAGCGGTACACCGAATGCGGCTCAATGCGACTTGAGGAAGCGATTGCTCGAGTGGGAGCGTGTGACCATCTGACAATTGTTGTACGGGGGAAGTGTTTCGCGTGGGTGTTGTGCTGCCTGGCTGGGCGGATGAGCTGCTCGATCTGATCGGTGTGTCGTGGCCGAACGTGGATGAGGACGACTACCGCGAAATGGCCCACTCCATGAGGGAGTTCGCCGACGACATCGACGAGGGCGCCAACGAAGCCCACGCTGCCATCCAGGGCCTGGTCGGTTCGGCGGGCGGCTCTCTCGGCGTGGAAGCCCTCAACGCGCACTGGGGAAAGATCAACGGCAAGCACCTGAAGGGCCTTGCCGACTGCGGTCGTACGGCGGGCACCGCGATGGACGGTGTCGCGATCCTCATCGAGGGCGCGAAGATCGGCGCTCTGGTCCAACTGGGCATCCTGGCCGCAGAGGTGATCGCCGCCCAGGCCGCGGCCCCGTTCACCCTCGGTCTGTCGGAACTGGGCGCGATGGGCGCGACGCAGGCGACCCGGTTGATCCTCAAGCGGCTGTTCAAGGAGGTATGCCAGCAGGTCGCCGAGCAGGTCGTCAGCATCGCGCTGACCCCGGTCGAAGAGGCGCTGGGCGCGATGGTCGGAGACCTCGTCGTTCAGCTCGGCGCCAACGCCCTCGGAGTCCAGGACGGCGTCGACCTCAGCCGTACTGCCAAGGCCGGCAAGGACGGCTTCCACCAAGGCGTGCAGGACGCCAAGGACTCCGCCAAGGAAGCTTCCGCCAACCCGAAGATGGGACTCCTCAGCGCGGGCGGCAGCGGTGGGGGAGGGACCGGAGGCGGTGCAGGCACTGGCTTCAGCTTCGACGAGGACGAACACGACAACGTCGTGACCGGTCTGCAGAGTGCGAGCGGCACGTTCCGTAATAAGGCCGGCGGCAAGATCGGCCGTGCCAGGAGCCACCACGGCCGTACTCGCGGTAAGGACGCCATCGCGGACGCGGCGAACGTGGTGCTGGATAAGGTCGTCGACGGCATCGAAGACGGCGTGAAGAAGACCGCCAAGCACCTCGACGACGACATGACCCGCGGTGTCAAGCAGATGGCCAAGAATCACCGCGAAAACGACAAAAGCCTCGCCGACCACTTCAATGGTCTTGGGAAAGGTGGCAAGAAAGATCCCAAGGCCCCCAACAGCAGTCGTGGCTCGGGGGAGCACGGGCGTCGGGGGAGCACGGTCTCGAGCAAGCCCGGCAGGGCTGCTAACGGCAAGATTGACCCAGGCATCGATGGCCGCAAAGAAGTAGCCCGTCCGCACGGCGAAAAGGCGTGTGAACTGGACCCCATCGACGTCACCACAGGCGAGATGCTGCTCCCCCAGACCGACGTTGACCTCCCTGCGGCTCTCCCTCTGGTGCTGCAGAGAACACACCTGTCCTCCTACCGCGCCGGCGGCTGGTTCGGTCCGAGCTGGGCCTCCACACTCGATCAGCGCCTGCAGATGGACAGGACCGGCGTGGCGTTCGCGGGCGAGGACGGAATGCGATTGGTCTACCCCACCCTTGAGCTGGGTGGGACAGTTATGCCGACCGTGGGCCCGCGGTGGCCGCTGAGCTGGGACGACGTTCCCGGCGGCGCCATTCGTATCACCCAGCCAGGGACTGGGCGTGCCTTGATCTTTGCGCCTCCCGCCGCGGCCGAGCTGCTTGATGAGACACACGAACTGCCGCTTGATGCGATAGAAGATCGGAACGAGCAGCGCATCACCTTCATTCGGGACGATGACGGGGCTCCGCTGTGGGTAGAGCATTCCGGCGGCTATCGCATCGACGTCGAACTCGATCCTGAACTGCAACGCATCGCCGCTCTCCACCAGACAGATCCGAGTGCCCCGGACTCCGGCGCCACCGAATTGGTGCGCTACCGCTATGACGACGCAGGCAACCTCTCAGAGCTCACCAACTCCTCCGGGATGCCGATGCAGTTCACCTACGACGAGGCTGATCGCATCACTTCCTGGACCGACAGCAATGCCACCACATACTGCTACACCTACGATGCCCAGGGGCGGGTGGTGCACACCGAGGGCTCGGACGGGGCTTTGTCCGGCGCCCTCGCCTACGACACCGAGACCAGGGTGACACGGGTCACGAACGCCCTCGGTCAAGTTGCTGTCTACCGCTACAACAGCGACCACAAAATCACTCAGCACACAGACGCGCTTGGTCACACAACGGTTACCAATTGGGATGACGGGAGCCGACACCCTGTGTCGGTTACCGACCCACTTGGCCGAACCACTCATTACACGTACGACGACGTGGGTAACTTGACAGCGCTCACCCGCCCCGACGGCAGCACACTCTGGGCGACCTTCAATGACGCTGGGCTCCCCGTGGAGGTCGTCGGCCCTGACGGGGGCACCTGGCGCTTCACGTATGACACCCGTGGTAACCGTCTTGCTGCGACCGACCCCGCAGGTGCAACAACTACATACACGTACGATCGGAACGGCAATCCGAGCACGGTGGTTGACGCGCTGGGCCACACCAGCAGCATTACTTGCAACCTCGCGGGGCTCCCGCTCTCCGTCACCGACCAGCTGGGCGCCACAACCAGCTACGTACGTGACCACTCCGGTCGCGTTGTCTCCGTTACCGACCCCCTTGGCAATGCGACCCGTTTCGCCTGGACTGTCGAAGGGGAGCCAACGGAGCGGGTTGCCCCTGATGGTGCCGCTGAAGCTTGGCGGTGGGACGGGGAAGGCAACCTCCTCTCCCACACTGACTCTGTCGGCAACATCACCAAATTTGAATACACACATTTCGGCCTGCAAGCAGCCCGCTTGGAACCCAACGGTGTGCGGTATGAGTTCACCTATGACAGTGAACTCCGCCTCATCGCTGTGAGAAACCCACAGGGCCATTCCTGGACCTACAAGTACGACTCTGCTGGGCACCTGGTAGCAGAAACCGACTTCAACGGCCGTACCATCACCTACGTCTACGATGCAGCGGGCCAACTGATCGAGCGTACGAATGGGGCTGGCCAGTCGATTCGTCTCTACCGTGACTCCTTGGGCCGTGTCACTGAGCAGCGTACGGAGGCCGGAGAACTGACTGTTTATGCCTATGACGCGGCAGATCGGATCACCCACGCCGCCAATGCGGAAGCAGTCATCAGCAGAAAGTACGATCTAGCGGGCCGTCTGCTGACTGAATCCACCAATGGTCACGCCCTGACTTATGTCTACGACATTCTCGGAAGGCGTACGCAACGCGCCACTCCGTCCGGAACAATCAGCTCCTGGTCCTGGGACGCAGCAGGCAACCCCACGGCCCTGACATCATCCGCTGGAGCACTGACATTCAGCTTTGACGCAGCGGGACGCGAAACTCAGCGTCATCTAGGAAGCGCAGCCACGCTCACGCAGCGATGGGATGCCAGCAGCAGGCTGAGCAGCCAGACCGTGACTTCTACCTATGCCGGTCGGTCGCCCCGAACTCTGCAAGAACTCGCCGCTGTCTTCGGCGAACGCACCATTGCCGAGCGCAGCTACACCTACCGTGCGGACGGCCATCTCACATCTCTCACAGACAACCTCGCCGGTACGCGTCGCTTCACCCTCGCGGCCGGCGGTCGCGTCACGGCTGTCACTGCAGATGGGTGGACAGAGGCCTACGCCTATGACTCCGCCGGGAACCTAACCCGTGCGGCCGTCCCAGGAAGCGACGGAGCGGAGGGGGAACATAAATACTCCGGCACCCTTGTGCAATCTGCTGGGCGTCATACCTACGAATACGACGCCCAGGGTCGCGTTGTTCGCCGCAGCCGCCGTCTGCTTAACGGTCAACGACACACCTGGAGATACACCTGGAGTGCCGAAGACCGCCTCACGCACGTCACCACTCCCGACGGCGCTCACTGGCAGTACAGCTACGATCCATTCGGCCGCCGAATAGCCAAGCGGCGTCTTGCGGACGATCGCACAACCGTCGTGGAAGAAACGCGATTTACATGGGACGACACGCGTCTCGCGGAAGAGTCCACCCACGTCGGCCAGTCCACTACCTGGGACTACCAACCAGGCACTCACGAGCCGCTCAGCCAGACGATCACCCAAGCGGAGTACGACTCCCGCTTCTACGCTATCGTCACCGATCTCGTCGGTACCCCTACTGAGCTCCTCGATAACACCGGAAACATCGTCTGGCGGTCTCGGGCATCCCTCTGGGGCTTGCCCGTCAAGCCGAATATGTCCTCTATCGATTGCCCTATTCGTTTCCAGGGGCAGTATCTGGATTCCGAAACAGGCACTCACTACAACTATTATCGGCACTACGATCCAGATACTGCCCGCTATATATCCCCGGATCCTTTGGGGCTTGATCCCGCACCGCATCATCACGGATATGTCCCTAATCCTTACTCAGGCGTGGACCCGCTCGGTCTGGCAAAAAAGGATCGAGGGTGTGTAAAGCCGGTAAACTGGACCCCTAAGGGTGTCAAGGCGTTCGGTCACACATTCAGTGACCATGGAATGAAGAACAGCGTCCAGAAGATGGCAGATCGCGCCCGAAATAAAAGATTGAATCCGAAGAATGCGACGGGAGAAGAGAAGCCTCAGGGGCAGTGGCTAGATGACGATGCGGCTGCGAAATTCCTGCACTCGCATCATGATCCCAGCCTGACTCATGCCAGTCAATTGCGCGTTATTCCCATACCGGAGGGGCTGGGGAGAGTGGTCCGAGAGGATGGGAGCTTTGTTCCCGCCACGCACGCGAAGTTGATTCCCAGCGCGAGCGGCTATTACAAGACCGCATATCCAGTAATATTGGAGTAGAGGTACATGGCCTTTCAATTCTCATTTTTGAGCCCCTCGGTGGAAAGTGTGAGGGGTGCTGAATTCGATGAATTCGACCCCCTTGAAGACGAGGATGATTATGAATACCTCGTCATTCGAGCCTGTGGCGTTCTGCGCGAGACCGACGCGAAGTTCCATTTCGGCGGATTTGGTCATAATGACTGGAAGTTCGATATCGGGTACGACATGTCCACGGTCCTGGAGCAGCTTCCCGAACTCATTGCGGCGCTCCGCTCCGAGGCGCCTACTCAAATGGAGCTCTACTCCCAGGGGGTGGAGTGCACGTTGTCCTTCAGGACAGAGGCCGAGATCGTGCGAGTGAAATGCGCATCGCACACGTCATGGACGCCGGAACCCGCCGAGGAGGTGTGTGACAGGAGGCAGCTGTTGGAGATGTCGGCGAGGCTCGCCATTGACTTTTCGCAAGCTCTGGATGTGTGGGTCCCGCAGATTGCCCGCCTGGCACCATTTGTTGATTGGAAGCGCGGCAATGTCTGATCTGCGTGGAGGGAACATGTAAAGAGCGGGCAAGGCCCAGGTCTCCGACCTGGGCCTCCACTGTGGAGCGGGTGCCAGGAACCGAACCCGCGCTCTGCGCTCGGGAATTGCAGGGTTTCAACAACCGAGGGGTGCCTTCCGTCATGGCTCGTGCCCTGCTGGCCATGGACGCGGCAACGTGCCTGAAGGCCGAAGGGGACGCTTCCGTGGCAGCAGATATGGCTGCTGACGTCTGGCAGCGGCTGCCGCCGGCGTACGGGGAGGGCCTGATCCGATCCCGCGCCGACGCCCTGCACCAGTCGCTCGTGGGCACCGCTGGCACTGCCCGCAGCAGGCTCGGTGAAGCTCTTGCCGTCCGGTGATCGAGCGGCTCGTCGTAAACGCCACCGTGGCTAGCGAGCGAGGAGAAGTCGGATATCTGAGGGAGCCTCAAGAACAGCCACCAGTACGGGTAGTCAAGTCCGCCCGCCAGGTCGAGGGCTCAGGATCGAAGACGCTGGTTCTCGTTCTCCAGGGCAGCCACACGACGTTCGAGCTCGGCATGCGTCGGCTGCACGGCGAAGGCACAGGCGCCGTGAGGGGGTGTGACGCAGGACATGCAACCCGTCGGCGGTCCGGGGTGGTCCCCGGTGCGTGCTGCACTCTTCTTCCCTCCCTGCCGCCACCGGTGTGCCGACGCCCGCAACCGTCGACCTGACGGTCGTGGTGCCCGCGTACAACGAGGAGCACCGGCTTCCCCGGACCCTCGATGCGATCTGCCGCTATCTGCGCTCCTCGCCCGGTCGGCATGCCGGCTGGGAGCTGATCGTCGTCGACGACGGTTCCACGGACGCCACCGCTGCCGCGGTCCGCGAGGCGGCGGCGGCCGAGCCGCGGATTCGGCTGGTGGGGTCGCCGTCGGACCCCGGACTGCCTGCCTCGCACGCGCGCAACCGTGGCAAGGGCCACGCGGTACGCCTGGGTGTGCTCGCGTCGCGGGGCGGCCGGGTGCTGGTGACCGACGCCGATCTGGCCACCCCCATCGAGGAAGTGGCCCTGCTCCACGACCGGCTCGACGCGGGTTACGCCGCTGCGATCGGGTCCCGCGCGCAGCGGGGCGCACGCGTCGAGGTGAGCCAGCATCCGCTGCGGAAGCTGCTCGGCCGGGTGGGCAACCAGGTGATACGGGCGGTCGCCGTGCCCGGTGTCCGTGATACGCAGTGTGGCTTCAAGCTCTTCGACGGCGACCAGGCACGCACCGTCTTCGGGCGCTCGCGGGTCGACGGCTGGGGCATCGACGTGGAGATTCTGCGGATGTTCCACGAGGCGAAGTGGCCGGTGGCCGAGGTGCCGGTGCGCTGGGCGCACCAGGCGGGGTCCAAGGTGCGCGCGCTGGATTACGTCGGAGTGCTCCTGGAAGTGGTGCGGCTGCGGGTGCGCGGCGCCCTGCGAAGGATGCGGCCCGCCGACCGGGTCGTGGTGCTCGGCTATCTGCTGGTGTCCGTGTGGCTCTTCAAGGGGTTGTGGGCCGATCTCGGCGGGAGCTACCTGGCCGACAGCGGGCAGGACCAGAACCAGTGGGAGTGGTTCTTCGCGGTCACCGCGCACGATGTCTTCGGGCTGCACGACCCGTTCTTCACCACCCTGCAGAACCATCCGCTGGGTGTGAACCTGATGGCGAACACCGCCATGCTCGGACTGTCCGTCCCGCTGGCGCCCGTCACCGCGCTCTTCGGGCCCGCCGTGACCTGGGCGCTGGTGCTGACCGGCGGCCTGACCGCGACCGCGGCCGCCTGGTACTGGCTGCTTCTCAAGCGGTTTGTGCGGTCGCGCCGGGCGGCCGCGCTCGGCGGGGCCCTGTGCGCCTTCGCACCGCCGATGATCTCGCACGCCAACGCGCACCCGAACTTCGCTGTGCTGTTCATGATGCCGCTGATCACCGACCGGCTGCTGAGGCTGTGCAAGGCCCGCGGCCAGGAGGCCCGAGGCCAGGAGGGTGGCGGCCAGGAGGCCCGAGGCCATGACGACGGCGGCGGCCATGACGACGGCGGCGGCCATGACGACGGTGGCGGCATCACTCGCCGCCGTACCGTCCGGGACGGTGTGGTCCTCGGCCTCCTCCTGACGTACCAGATCTTCCTCGGTGAGGAGGCGCTGCTGCTGGCAGCCGTCGGGCTGTTGCTCTTCGCGGTGGGCTACGCGGCCGCGCGCCCCGCCGTCGCCCGCGCGCTCTGGCGCCCCCTTGCCCGCGGCCTGGCCGTCGCCGCGGGTGTCTCTGTGCTGCTGCTCGCCTACCCGCTCGGCCGGCAGTTCTTCGGCGCCCAGAGCTACACCGGTGTGCTGCACGGCTCGACGGGCAACTCGCCGCGTGCACTGGTGGAGTTCGCGGGCCGTTCGCTGGGTGGGAACCCTGCCACGGCTGACGCCCTCGCCCTCAACCGCACCGAGCAGAACGCCTTCTTCGGCTGGCCGCTCCTCGCGTTGACCCTCGTGGTCGTGGTGTGGCTGTGGCGGGAGCCCCGGGTCCGGGGGCTGGCGGCGGCCGCCTTCGGGACGATGCTGCTGTCCCTGGGCCGCACGATTCCGGTGCCCGGCACGGACATCACGCTGCCGGGGCCGTGGCGGCTGCTCTACGACCTCCCGCTGTTCGAGTCGGTCATCGAATCGCGGATGGCGATGGCGGCGGTACCCGCGCTCGGCATCCTCCTGGCCCTCGCCTGCGACCGCTGGGACGCCCAGGCCCGCCCCGCCGACTCCACCGGGCGCCCTGCCGCCGTCGACCGGGCGTTGAAGGCCGTGGGGTGGGCGGCAGTCGCCGCCGCGATCCTCCCGATCGTGCCCACGCCGCTGGCCACCGTCGGCCGTCCCGCCGTTCCCGCTTTCGTCGCCGACGGCACCTGGCGCGCGTCCGTACCGGAGGGCCGCACTCTCGTCCCCGTGCCGGTGCCCGACCCCGGCCGCACGGAAGCCCTGCACTGGCAGATCACCGCCGGCCTCGGCTTTCCGCTGCCCGGCGGCTACTTCAACGGACCGTACGGGCCCGACCGGACCGGCATCTACGGCCCGGTGCCCCGCTCCACCTCCGCCCTCCTGACGGAGGTCAGCCGCACCGGCCGGATCCCGGACATCGGCCCGGCGCAGCGCCGAGCAGCCCGCGAGGACCTGCGCTTCTGGCGGGCGGGAGCGGTCGTGCTCGCTCCGCAACCGGGAGACCAGGCACTACGTCTCACTGTGCAGCGGCTGATGGGGGCGCCGGGACGGTGGATCGGCGGCGTCTGGGTGTGGCAGGTGCACGGGGACACCGGCGCGCGACCGAAAGCGGCCTGAACGCGAGAGTGTGAGCGGCAAGAGATGACCGAGATCGGATCCGAGGACCGTATCGAGGCCGAGCGGGCGTACACGGAGTACGTGTCCGCCAGGCTGCCCACGCTCCGCCGCATCGCGCACCTGCTCTGCAAGGACCCCGACCGCGCCGACGATGTCGTGCAGACCACCCTCACCAAGCTGTACGTCCACTGGCGGCGCGCCTGCGCAGCCGACGACCTGGACCGCTATGTGCACACCATGCTCGTCCGGTGCTTCCTCAACGAACAGCGGCTCGCATGGGCGCGTGTGCGTCTGTCGGGAGCCCCGCACGAAACCCCGGGGCTGCCGCCTGCCGAAGGCATGCCGGACATCGAGACGCGCGCTGTCGTCCACACGGCGCTCTCGCGCGTCCCGGCGCGGCAGCGCGCCGTGCTCGTGCTGCGCTACTTGTGCGATCTGCCGGTGGCGGAGGTGGCTGGGATCCTCGGCTGTTCGGAGGGAAACGTGAAGAGCCAGTCCGCCCGCGGCCTCACCCGGCTGCGTGCCCAACTCGGCGGTCAACTGCCCGCATCCGCGGCGTCCATGAGGGAGGCGTAGCGGCCGTGCACGACGATGAGCTGGAACAGGAAGCGGCCCGACTGCTCTCCCCGCTGCGCGCTCTCGAACAGGAGCCCGGGGGGCCGGGGGTGGATGTGGCCCGCGCCATACGACAGGGGCGTCAACGGGCACGGGTGCGCCGGGCGGCACTGCCGGTGGTCGCGGCGGCCGTGGTCGCGGTAGTGGCCGCAGCCTTGGTTTTGGTGATCCACGTCCTGCCCGGCATCCGCAGCGTGCCGCCCGCCGACCGGCCACTCATCCCCAGGCCGGGGCCGTCCGCCGTGCAGACACCGAGCCCGAGTGGCACGGAAGCCCCTTCGCAGACACCAAGCCCGTACGGGACCTCGCCGGGCCCGAGGGAAACACCGACCGACACGTCGACAGCCCCCACGGGGGCTCCCTCGGGCACGGGTACTCCCACGGACACGGGGGCTCCCTCGGGCACGGCGACGTCGAGCTCGGGCGCGTCGGCCACTGTGAACCCCACCACCGGCGCCACTCCCACCAACTGAGGTGCCGCGCCCTCCCCTCCCCACGGCCTGTCGGACCCACGGCCTGTCGGACCCACGGCCTGTCGGACGGACGGCCTGTCGGACGGACGGCCTGTCGGACGGACGGCTGATCCGGTGGCCCGGTACAGCTCGTGCCGCGCCGCAATCCGTCCCCGGAGGTGGTGCGGTGCGGTGCGGTCGGGCACGGCGGTGCCCGGTCCGTGCCTGCGGAGCCCGGTCGGTGGCCGAGGAGGCCGACGCATTTCCGGTCGAATAGGGGCGAGCGCCGATGCTGAATATCTCATGCCGCAACTGCAGAAATGGCCACTGGTGCGGTAAGGGTTTTTTGCCTTCTCGAAGGCGCCGGGATCATGTGCCGCGCATGACCGCCGGTACCGTGCTACCGTCGCTCCCAGTTGCAGTTGTGGTTCCCAAAGACTTCAAGCGTGCTCGCTGTCGTACACGGCGGAGCGCTTTCGTATTTCCGGTGTTTATTTCCGGACGGGCAATCAACGCAGCGATACGGAGTCCGCACGGTGTGGGCTCCGGGCACTGCCCCGAAGGAGATATGACATGGCTACTGGCATCGTGAAGTGGTTCAACGCGGAAAAGGGCTTCGGCTTCATCGAGCAGGAGGGTGGCGGCCCCGACGTCTTCGCCCACTACTCGAACATCGCCGCCCAGGGCTTCCGCGAGCTGCAGGAAGGCCAGAAGGTGAACTTCGACGTCACGCAGGGCCAGAAGGGCCCGCAGGCCGAGAACATCGTTCCCGCCTGACGCTGACGCGTACACCGTAGCTGGGGCCCGCACCTTGGGTGCGGGCCCCAGCTCGTTGTTTTTCGGCGTTTCCCGTGTGCCCCGCAACGGCCGCACACGCGGTGTGCGGGCAGCCGGTTCGGCTTCCCGACCGCTATGACACGGCGGGCAAATCCGCCCGAATTTTACGATCAGGCAACCGTTTCGCTCTTCTTTGCGACGTTGCCGGTCCCGCTTCGGCGTACCGGGTCGACATATTTCCGCCCCGCTTCGTTTCATCTCAATTCATCGGTTCGTTCTTGCGATTCTGTGTGCGGCTCATTGCTGCCGGGAATTCCTCGACGTACCGCATCGAGGAAGGTTCTCCTTGAACCGCACAGCTCGCACGAATGACCGCTACTCCCGCTCGGCCGACTCGTCCGGCTCAGGCCGCGGCGGCTACCGCTCCGGTAGGCCGAACCGCTCGGGCGCGGGCCGTTCCGGGGGCCCCGGACGGCGTCCCGCGACACTGCAGGGAGAGTTCGCCCTGCCCGTCACCCACACTCCCGCCCTGCCCCCGGCCGAAAATTTCACCGAGCTGGACATGCCGTCGGCGCTGCTGGCCGCCCTCGGCGCGGAAGGCATGTCCGCCCCGTTCCCCATCCAGGCCGCCACGCTGCCGAACTCGCTGGCCGGACGCGATGTTCTCGGCCGCGGACGTACCGGCTCGGGCAAGACGCTGGCCTTTGGTCTGGC
>NZ_JBIBVF010000041.1:0-16018 GCF_043080045.1 Streptomyces sp. NPDC015125 | reverse complement strand
TACAGCCGCTTCTTCGACTCGGGCAGCAGATACAGCCCGGAAAGGAAGAAGGTCATCGAGGCATTGTGGTCCTTGGCGAGCTTGCGGAACCGCGGGAAGAGGCCATTGCCCACCTCGGCCGCGCCGTCCCAGGAGAAGACCACGAACTGCGGCGGCTTCTGGCCCGGCGCCAGCTTCTCCGGTGCCGACGGCTGGTTCGGCTGCTTTCCGGTGTACGCGGTGGAGCCGTCGCCTATCGGCTTGCCCTTCGCCGTCTCTCCGGGCTTGGATCCGACCGTGTCGGAAGCCGACGACCCGGAAGGCGAGCAGCCGGCAACGGAGAGTGCGGCCGCCGCTCCGACCCCGAGTCCAAATATGCCCCGGCGGCTGATGTCACGCATAACGGTACCCATCGCATTCGTTCGAAGTTCTGATGTGGGGGGCGCCCGGAGAAGTGGGGCGCCCGGAAAGCCGGGGAAGCGGATGCCGAGTTCCGCTTCGACCCGAGAAGGAGGATTCTCAGCGGGGGAGAATCCTCAACGGAGGAGGAGCCTCAAGGGAGGAAGATCCTCAAGGGAGGAAGATCCTCAACGGAGGAAGATTCTCAGCGGAGGGTCGCGGGCGGCGGCTCGTTCTCCGAAGCCGTGGGAGCCGTGGGAGCCGTGGGAGCCGTGGAAGCCGTGGGAGGGGCCCCGGGAGCCCGGCACTCCGCAGTGAACTACGCGATGGTTAACCCCGCAAAGGAGCAGGTGACGGCTTGCACCGCGCCGCGTCGCAGCCCCCGCCCCCGCCCCTTGTCCTTCTTCGCGGCCTTCCCGGCGCGGCCGTCGTTGTCCGACGTCATCCTCTGCATGGTGTTCCCCCGTTCGTTGGGCGGGGCATGGAGCTGAAGGCCTCAGCGGCCTCACCCAACACCCTTGGACGCACATGACTCTCGCGGAGATCGCTAGCGCACCGTTAACGCCTCACTAACAACCGTTGCGGTACGGCCCTGCGGTGCGGACACGGACGAACAGGGCCCGGGGCCGGAACACCGTCGCTGACGACCGACGTGCCGATGTCACACTCCGGCGGGCCGCCCTGTCACACCTCCGGAAGTCCTGGGAACCCCCGCTCGACAGCTGCTCGCCGAGTCACGGGTGCGACACGATGGAGAGACCTGCCATGGCCCGAATCTCGCTCACTCCGCCCCACACCCTGCTCAATCGTCTGGGCGCCCGGTATTCCCGGCGCACCTACGGGAAGGTGCTCGACCCCGGCCTGGCCCTCGGCCACAACGCGCGGGTGCTGCTCACCTACGTCCGGCAGGAGCGCGGTGCCGCCAAGTGGAACCGCCTCGACCCGGGGCTCAAGCACCTCGCGGTCATGGCCGCGGCGGTCAGGATCAACTGCTCGTGGTGCATGGACTTCGGCCACTGGGAGGCCGACGCCCTCGGGCTCCCTACGGACAAGGTCTCCAAGGTCCCGCAGTGGCGTGACAACCAGGACGTCTTCACCGAGCTGGAGCTGCTCGTTCTGGACTACGCCGAAGCCATGACCGAGACCGAACCCCGCGTCACCGACGAGCTCGCCGCCGCCCTGACCGGACGGCTCGGTGAGGCCGCCTTCGTCGAACTCACCGCCATGGTCGCCCTGGAGAACTACCGCTCTCGCATGAACCGGGCGTTCGGCCTGACAAGCCAGGGCTTCTCGGACGCCTGCGCGGTAGCGTCGCAGACGTGATCGACACGGCCACCTTCGAACAACACCGGCGCATGCTGTTCGGCATCGCCTACCGCATGCTCGGCAGCGTCGCCGACGCCGAGGACCTGGTGCAGGACACCTGGCTGCGGTGCAGCCAGGTGTCCACCCTCGTGGACAACCCGGCCGGCTATCTGGCCCGTACGGTCACCAACCTCGCGATCAACCGGCTCACCTCGGCCGCCGCCACCCGCGAGCAGTACGTCGGGCCCTGGCTGCCCGAACCGCTGGTCACCCAGCCCGACGCCGGCGAGGGGGTGGAGCTGGCCGAGTCGGTCTCCCTCGCCATGCTCGTCGTACTCGACAACCTCTCGCCGCTGGAGCGAGCGGTCTTCGTGCTCAAGGAGGTCTTCGGCTACTCCTTCAAGGAGATCGCCGGAATGCTGGAGCGCAGCGAGGCGTCCGTACGGCAGGTCGGCCACCGGGCCAGGGCACACGTCCGGGCCCGCCGGCCGCGCTACGACACACCGGCCGAGGTGCAGCGGCAGGTCACCGATGAATTCCTGGCTGCCTGTCTCGGCGGCGACCTCAACCGGATGATGGAGCTGCTCGCCCCCGATGTGACGGCATGGAGTGACGGCGGCGGCAAGGTGAAGGCCGCCGTCCGCCCCCAGCGGGGCGCGGACAAGGTCGCCCGTTTCCTCGCCGCCGTCGTCACCCGGCCGATGGACGACCCCCGGGTACATGCGGTCAACGTCAACGGCCGGCCCGGGCTGCTGCTCACCATCGCGGGACGCCCGGACACCGTCGCCTGCGCGGAGGTCGTGGACGGGCGGATCACCGAGATCCGCATCATCCGCAACCCGGACAAGCTGCAACACCTGTGAGTCGGTGCCGTACTTGAGAAGGGATCACTGGCGGCCGGCGGCGACCTGCACGGCGACTCGCCCGGTTCAGGGTGCCCCGGCGGTGGTGCCCCGGCGTGGAGCGGGGCGGGGAGAGGCCACAGGACCCGCCGTGCCGCCGGCCTCGGCCAGGGCTTCGACGACGGCAAGGACCGACGGGCGGACCGACCCGTCCGTACGCCACGTCGCGCACACGCGGCGGATCGGTGCCGGCTCGACGTCCACGACCCGGATGCCGGCGGGAAGCGGCCCCAGACCCAGTGTGGGCACTACGGCCAGACCGACTCCCGCCGCGACCAGGGCCAGCTGGGTGGGGTGCTCGGAGGCGGTGTGCACGACACAGGGCTCCGCACCGTGGCTCTGCAGGGTGAGCACCAGCCAGCACAGTACGTTCATGACGAGGGCGCCGTAAGCGCCTCGTGCTGCAGGCCCCCTGTGTACAGGGCGGCAATGGCCTCCCTGATGCCCACCCCCAGGTAGGAGAACCCGGTGTGGTGGATGTAGAACATGCGCTCCGCCGGGTCGATGACGGCGAGGCCCCCTTCGATCCTGTCCCAGCCGACAGGGAAGACGGACTGCTGCAGGTCCTCGGAGAGCTCGCTGATCTCTTCGGCTTGATCGTCACAGAATCTGGCGCAGGTGTTGAAGTGTTCCGTGCGCCCCGGGGCGTAAGGGAATGCCACCTCCAGGAACCCATAGGAGCGCAGGAAGGACTCCGCGGCAGGAAAGAGTGAAACGGCACAGTCGTGAGCGGCCAGGTCGGAGATCACGAACTGCGTCAATTCGGCTACCCGATCCGCCTCGTCGCGCCCCGGATGCCATCCCGCTTCAGCGAGAAAATGGTCAACCTCTGTGAGCACGGAGTCACTTGGCACGGGGTTCCCTTCCTGGATCCTGGAGAGTGGGATTACGGGACAGCCCTTGGGTTCCCGCCGGTGGCCTGCCGGTCCGGGGCTGCGCCGGAAGCGGCCACGGCTGAGCAGCGAATGCGGCGATCGCCTTCCGTAGCGGTTCTGCCGCGCTCCGAGGGTCGGCGCGGGTGTCCAGGCCCACTACCCGGATGCGGCCCAGGAGGCCGCGAGGGCCATTGAACTCCAGGATGTGCTGGGTGGCGCCCTGGGGAGCAGGGTGGACCACCAGCGCGAGGGGCTGCTCCCGGCCGGTGGAGCCGGCGATGTCCACGCCGACTGGCCGACGGCGTTCGGCAGCACCTCAGTCGGTGGCAGGAAGCGGGCTCCCGACCGCCCCCGGAATGGTCGTTGGGCGAGGAGCCCGCGCCGCCGGAGCATCCCAACGAACAGCGTTGAACTGCGCAAACGTGGTGTCGCCGCAGGTTCCGGCGCAGGGCGGCACATTCAGGGGCGCCCGCGTCTGCTGTCTTACCCGCTGTCAGACTTTGGGTGCACGTTGAACCACTTCCGGAACGGACACGTGGTCACCAGTGACACCTGTATGCCGCACCTCCCGGGGAGATTCATGACGCGCAGATGGTCGCTCATCACCACGATTGCCGTACTGACCGTCGCGCTGGCCTTCGTCGTCGCCCAACTGGTGCGCGGCCAGGGGGCCGGAGGTTCCGGGAAGGAGCAGGCCGGGGGGAAACCGGCCGCGCCGAGCCCGGGTGCGGACACCGGGTCGCTGCGCGGCGTCGGGTGGTGGCCCCTGCACCGGTCCGGCACCGCGAAGGCGGGTGAGCACGACGCCGTCGTCAGCGGCGGTGCGCAGTGGGCCGACGGTCCCGGGGGCGGCGCCCTGCGGCTGGACGGCAGCAGCGGATACGCGGACACCGGTTCCCGGATCGACACCGCCGGCAAGGACTACTCGGTCGCCGCACGGGTGCGGCTCACCCCCGAGGACCTGAACGGCTTCCACACCGTGCTGTCCCAGGACGGCGACCAGGCCAGCACGTTCTACCTCCAGTACTCCGGACAGGACCAGAACTTCGCCTTCAGTTTCACCGGTGCCCGTACCGTCGCGGAGAAGGCCGAGCAGCCGCAGGCCGGCCGCTGGTACCACCTCACCGGCACGTACCGCCAGAAGGACCACCGGATGCGGGTCTACGTGGACGGCCGGCTGGCGGGAAGCCGGGAGGCCACCGGCACGGTGAAGCCCACCGGGGCCGTGGTGGTCGGACGCGGCAAGTTCGGCGGCAAGGCGGCCGACCACTGGAAGGGCGACATCGCCGATGTGCACCTCTACGACCGGGAACTGACGCCCGGTGAGGTGCGCTCGCTTTCCTCCCGCGAACCGGACTGACGGCGGTACCGGGGCGGGTACACCGCCGCTGCAGGCCCGGCGGACACGCCGCACGGAGCGGACGGCCGCTCGTGGCGGCGCCCGCCGGCTTTCCCGCGGCCGGCGGAATCCGTCTTCCCCACAGACGACCGGAGAGGAAAAGGCCTTTGTCGGCCAGTGCTTCGACCGAAGACGGCATATCCCGCCCCCGCACCGCGGAACTCGGCCCCGACGAATTCCTCAGAGCCCTCTACCAGTTCCACGGCAGCGCGTTGCTGCAGTTCGCCGCGCGGCGGCTGGGGGGCGACTGGCACCGCGCCGAGGACGTCCTCCAGGAAGTCGCGATACGCGCCTGGCGCCACGCCGGGGACCTCGACCCGACCGCGGATTCGGTGCGGCCGTGGCTGTTCACCGTGCTGCGCAACCTCGTCATCGACGGTCACCGGGCCCGCCAGGCCAGACCACCGGAGACCGGCGACCCGGAACTGGCCCACCTGCCGGTGTCCGACGACGTGGACCACATCCTCACCTCCCAGGTGCTCATCGAGGCGTTGCAAGACCTGCGGCCGCCGCAGCGCGAGGTCCTGCTGCACGTGCACTACCTGGGGCGCAGCGTCAACCAGACGGCCAGGGTCCTCGGCGTGCCGCCGGGCACGGTCAAGTCGCGGACGTACTACGCCGCCCGCGCCCTGCGGGAGGCGCTGCACAGCCGCGGGCTGCAGGCGGGCGGTTGTGACCGGGCCGCCGGATGAGACTCACGCCAGGCGCCCCGCGTGCCGGGTGATTTCCAGGCCGAGTGGTCCGGTGTCGAGCGATCCGTCCGCACCGGCCCGCCAGGGCCACCCCGCGGGTGCGTCGCCGAGCACCAGCAGCGCGTCCCCGCGCCGCAGGCCGTCCAACGCCCCGGCTCGTCGCGGGAGCTGTGAGGCGTCCACGACGAACAGGTGCGGCGCCTCGCCCTGGACGGCGATCCGGCTGCTGCCCTCGATCAGCCGGAAGATCTGGGTGACCTCGGACGATCCGGGCTCCGGCTGACCCGGGCCCGCCGAAGCCGCCCTGGCCAGCGCCTCCTCCAGGCTGGCCGCGGTGTGCAGACGCGAGGTCCGCGGCGCGTCGCCGGCCATGAACCCGTCGCCGGCCAGGGATCCCACCAGGGTGACCTCGGCGAGGGCCCCCACCGGGCCGGCCAGCGCCTCGGCGACGACGGCCCGCGCCAGGCTGCGCACCTCCTCGTCCGGGCCCGTCACGGAGACGGGCCCCGCCGCCCGCGAGAGGTCGACCAGCACCCGGTCGGCGCCGTCCAGCCCCACCGTCACCGTCAGCGCGTACGGCAGGGCCGGTTCGCCCTCCGGGCCGGGGCGGTGCAGGTCGTCGGGCGAGACCGTCCAGCGCTCGCCGTCCGACTCGGCGGTCCAGGGCGCGGGGGCGGCCTCCTCCGCGCCGGCCAGCAGCAGTCCGAGGCGTTCCTCGGAGTAGACGACGGCGTACAGGTCGGGCAGTGACCGGCCGGAGCGCAGGCATTCGCCCGTCAGCCGGCGCAGGCCGGCGTTGACCACGTCCAGCGCCTCCGGCCCCACGACGGCGGCCGAGGCGGCGGCGGGCTTCGGCGGGCGGGGCCGCCGCTCGGTGACGATCAGCGCGGCCACCGCCCCGATCAGCGCCAGCCCCAGCACCACGGCCAGGACGTACCAGATCATCTTCTGACTCCTTGTCGGGACGCCCCGGCGGCGGAGCCGGGACGGTCGAAAGCGGGGGCGGCACGCGGCAACGTCGCGGTGCCGGGTACGTCGCGGTGCCAGGTACCCGAAGGCCACTACGGAGCCCGGGCGCGGATGGTTCACGGATGGTGGACGGAGGGGGCACGGGCGATCGGCGGACCGGTGGGAGACGGGTGACGCACGCGCCGGTGAACCATCCGCGGACCGGCTCCGTAGGTCCCGTCAGTGGCCCGGGAGCCGTCGAGCAGGGCTCCCGCGGCCCCCCATTCACGCCGGCTGGAGGACGTTCTCGTGTCGTTGATGTTGACCGTGGTCGAGGGGGACGGTGACGCGTTCGACGTCCACCTCGACGCCGACCCCGACACGCCCGTGGGTGCCGTCGCTCAGGCGCTGGCCGGGGCGGGAGGCGTCCACCGGCCCCCGGAGGGCCTCGGCCTGTACGCCGGCGACCGGCTGCTGCCCGCGGACCTGCGGCTGCGGGACTCGCCGCTCCACCACGCGGCCGTCGTGGGCCTGGGCCGCCCGGCGGGCCCCGCGTCCGCCGAACCGGACGGGCTGGTGGAGATCCGTGCGGTCGGCGGGACCGGGGCGGGCGCGGTGCACCGGCTCGACATCGGGTCGTACCGGATCGGACTGGCGCACGACGGAACCGCTCAGGTGCTGCGCACCGCACCGGACCGGCCGTGCGCCGTCCTGACGGTGGGCCCCGGAGGGCGCTGCCGGGTGGCGCCCGACGCGTCCGCGCCGGACGGCGGCACCCCGCAACTGGACCGCGAGGATCTCGCCGGGGCCACCGCCTGGCCGGCCGGCGCACAGCTCGCTCTTCCAGGGTCTGGCGGCTGCCTGCTCGAACTCGCCCTCCCGGAGCGGCCGGACGCGGCCGTGCAGCCGTCGGAGGACGGCACCGGCTGGGACTACAACCGGCCGCCGCGGCTGCGGCCGGCCCAGAACGCCACCCGTTTCACCCTGCCCTCCCCGCCCGCGGCGCCCGCCGCCCGGCCGCTCCCGTGGATCACCGCGGCCGCCCCGCTGGTGATGGCGGGGGTCGGGGCGCTGGCCTTCGGCCGCATGCAGATGCTGTTCTTCGGGCTGCTCTCCCCGGTGGTGATCCTTGGCAACTACCTGATGAGCCGGCGCAACGGACGCCAGTCGCACTCCGACGACGTCGCCGCCTACGAGGAGAAGAAGGGGCGCATCGAGGGCGACGCGGAGCAGGCCCTGACGGCCGAACGCACCGCCCGGCGCCGTGGCTTCCCGGACCCGGCCGAGGTCGTCCTGACCGCCGTCGGCCCCCGGCGCCGCCTGTGGGAACGCCGCACCTCGGACGCCGACTTCCTGGAACTGCGCATCGGGACCGCCGACCTGCCCTCCGACGTGGTGCTCCAGGACCCGACCAAGGACGAACACCGCCGCCAGGACCCGTGGACCGCATACGACGTCCCGGTGACCGTTCCGCTGCGGGAGCACGACGTCCTGGGCATCGCCGGCGAGGGCCCGGCCGCGCGCGCCGTGGCACGGTGGGCCATCGCCCAGGCCGCCGTCCTGCACAGCCCCCGTGACCTCCAGATCCACCTGCTGACGACCGGTGGCCCGGGCCGGGACGGCTGGTCCTGGCTGCGCTGGCTGCCGCACGTGCGGAAGAAGTCCGGCGACACCCCGGCAAGCATCGGCTACGGCACCGAGACCTGCGCCCGGCGGGTCGCCGAACTGACCGCGCTGATCGCCGAGCGCGCCGGACGCGAAGACCGGCAGAGCCGGACCGCCGGGCCCGACGTACTGGTCGTCCTCGACGGAGCCCGCAGGCTGCGTTCGCTGCCCGGCGTGGCGCAGATCCTGCGCGACGGACCGTCCGTCGGCGTCCGCGCGGTCTGCCTGGACGCCGAGGAGCGGCTGCTGCCAGAGGAGTGCCACGCCGTCGTCGCCGAGGAGCCCGGCGGAACCGTGCGGGTGGGTCGCTCCGGGCGGGGCACCGTCGGGGGCATCCGGCCCGACGTGGTGTCCCTGGACTGGTGCCGCTCGCTGGCCCGGGCGATGGGGCCGCTGCGGGACCCGGGCGGGGACGACGAGGGGGCCGCGGTGCTCCCCGGTTCCGCTCGGCTGCTCGATGTCCTCGCCCTCGACCCGCCGCAGGCCGCCGGCATCCGGGCGCGCTGGACGGCCGGGGGCCGCTCGACCCGGGCGGCCGTCGGCGTCTCCCTGGACGGCCCGTTCCACCTGGACCTGAAGCGCGACGGCCCGCACGGGCTGGTCGCCGGTACCACCGGCTCCGGCAAGTCCGAACTCCTCCAGACGCTGGTCGCCTCGCTCGCGGTGGCGAACCGTCCGGACGCGATGACGTTCGTCCTCGTCGACTACAAGGGCGGCTCCGCGTTCAAGGACTGTGTGAACCTGCCGCACACCGTCGGGATGGTCACCGACCTCGACGCCCACCTCGTCGAACGGGCGCTGGTGTCGCTGACGGCGGAACTCACCCGGCGCGAGCACATCCTCGCCGCGGCCGGCGCCAAGGACATCGAGGACTACATCGAGCTGCTGGAGCGGAATCCGGCGGCGGGCCACACCCCGATGCCCCGGCTGCTCATCGTCATCGACGAGTTCGCCTCGATGGTGCGCGATCTGCCGGACTTCGTGAAGGGCCTGGTCAATATCGCGCAGCGGGGCCGCAGCCTCGGCATCCACCTGATCCTGGCGACGCAGCGCCCGAGCGGCGTCGTCTCCTCGGAGATCCGCGCCAACACCAACCTGCGCATCGCGCTGCGGGTGACGGACTCCGGCGAGAGCCAGGACGTCATCAACTCCTCCGAGGCCGCCGGGATCTCGCAGGGCACCCCCGGCCGCGCGTACGTACGGCTCGGCCAGAACTCCCTCGTGCCGTTCCAGTCCGGCCGGGTCGGTGGCCGCAGGCCCGGCGCCACGGCGGCCTCGCTGCCGGCGCCCTGGGCGGTGGCGGTCGGCTGGGAGCGGCTCGGCGAGCCGCTGCCGGCGCGGCCGCGCGCCGCGGCCGCGCCCGCCGAGGCGGAGACCGACCTCACCGGGCTCGTCGAGGCGATCCGCGGCGCGGACCGGGAGATGGGCATTCCCGCGCAGCACAGCCCCTGGCTGCCGCCGCTGCCCGAAAAGCTGGTCCTCGGCGATCTGCCCCCGGTCCCGCCCTCGGACTACGACCTCCCGCCCGTCGCGTACGGGGTGGTGGACCTGCCCGCACAGCAGGCCCGGCTCCCCCTGGTGATCGACCCGGCGACGCTCGGGCACCTGCACGTGATCGGCTCGCCCCGGCAGGGCCGTTCGCAGACGCTGCGCACGCTCGCCGGCACGCTGGCCCGCGTCCACTCCCCGGACCGGCTGCACATGTACGGCATCGACTGCGGCAACGGCGCGCTGCTGGCCATGGAGGGGCTGCCGCACTGCGGCGCCGTCACCCAGCGCACCCAGCCCGACCGGGTGGCCCGGCTGCTCGCCCGGCTGACGGCGGAGCTCACCCGACGGCAGGAGATGCTCGCCGCCCGCGGCAGCGCCGACCTGACGGAGCTCCGCCGCGCCCTGCCCGAGGACGAACGGCCGCCGCACCTCGTGCTGTTCATCGACCGGTGGGAGGTCTTCGACAAGCAGCTCGGCGAGTACGACGCCGGGAACCTGCTGAACTCCGTGCTGACCCTGCTGCGGGACGGTGCGAGCGCCGGCATCCACCTGGTGATGTCCGGTGACCGGGCGCTGTTCTCCAGCCGGGTCAACGGCTCCACCGAGGACAAGCTCGTGCTGAAGCTCAACGAGAAGTCCGAGTACGGCATGATCGGCATCACCCAGCGGAACGTGCCCGACGAGATCCCGCCGGGCCGCGCGTTCCGCGCCGCCGACAAGGCCGAGGTGCAGATCGCGCTCCTCACGGAGAACCCGGAAGGCCAGGCGCAGGCCGCCGCGCTCCAGCAGATCGCCGAGCAGTGCCGGCAGCGGGCGGCTCAGCTGCCGGCCGCCACCCGGCCGTTCCGCGTCGACACCCTGCCGGACCGGCTCACCTTCGAGGAGGCCGCCCGGTTCGTCCCGGGCAGGCGCTCCTCGCGATGGGCGCTGGCCGGCGTCGGCGGCGACGAACTCACCGCACTCGGGCCGGACTTCACCGTCACCCCGACGTTCCTCGTCGCCGGGCCCGCCCGCTCGGGACGCAGCACCGTCCTGTCCACGCTGGCGGTGGCGCTGCTCGCGGCCGGCACCCCGATCGTGGTCGGGGCCCCCGCCCGCTCGCCGCTGCGCAACCTCGCCGGACGGCCGGGCGTGCTCGCGGTGTACGACGAGTCCGACATCGACCCCACGGCCCTGGAGGCGGCGCTGGCCACCGCGCCCGACGGGGCCGTGGTGCTCCTGGACGACGCCGACCTGCTGCTGAAGACGAGGGCCGAGCCCGTCCTCACGCAGATCGCCAAGTCCGGTGCCGAGACCGGCCGGGGCCTGGTGATCGCCGGGCAGACCGACCGGCTCTCCTCGGGGTTCTCCGGCTGGCACACCGAGGCCCGCCGCAACCGGTGCGGTCTGCTGCTGAAGCCGCAGAACATGAGCGACGGCGAACTGATCGGCGTCAAGGTGCCCCGCAGCCGGCTGGGCGCGACCCGCCCGGGCCGGGCGATCCTGCACCTGGGCGACGGCGTGCTGCGCACGGTGCAGGTCCCGGAGACGGTGCTTGCGGAGCCGGGCACCCGGGCGTGAGGGCCTGACGCCCGTACCTCACAGAGGGCTCCCGCCGACACGGTCGGCGGGAGCCCTCTCGTATGCGGGGCGGGGCCTGCTCAGGCCGTCCCGGGCAGGTAGCTGCCGTCGCGCACCGGCGGGGCCTGGTGGCCGGTGTAGGCCGCCGGTCCGTAGATCAGGCCGGTCACCCCCAGGAAGAAGCCGGCCACGTCCGGACGGGACCAGCGGTGGGTGACTCCCAGCAGGCCGCCCACGGTGGGCAGATGCAGAGGCGAGGTGTCGACCCTGAGGCCGGTCGTCCAGGCCTTCTGCAGCACCGTGCTCACCGCGTCGAGCGGGTTCCTGGGCGCCGTCAGGAGCCACGTGTAGTCGTCGATCTTGGACCCGATGCCCTTCGCGACGTCGACGAGGTCGTGGGGGATGTTCTTGTAGTCCTTGACGGCGACCTGGATGTTCCTGGGGACGCTCCGGACAGCTACGGGAATCTGCTGGAACTCGCCCAGGAACTCCTTGAACCCGCTGCCGATCCTGCTGATGCCCCCGCCGGCCCCACCTACCTTGACCGCAGCCGTGACCGAGCCGGCGATCGAGCCGACGCCCTTGATGACCGCGGCCCCGCCGAGGAACAGCCCGATGCTGCCCAACACGATGCCGAGTGGATTCCACTCGCCCGTCTCCGCGCTCTTGGCGATGTTGATCCCGAATGCCGTGGCGCCGGTCGCGAAACTGCCGATCGTCAGGGCGAGTCCGACGCCCTGCAGACCGGGCACGAGCATGGCCAGGATGCCCAGCACACCGCTGATGATGCCCAGGGCGAGGCTGAGCTTGTCGCGGATCTTCTCCCACAGGCTCTTGCCCGCGACCGCCTCGTCCCTCGCGTCATCCAGCTTCTGTGCCGCCGTCGCGGCGTCCTCCTCGCGCACCCTCCGTGCGTCCTCGGCGAGCAGCCGGGCCGCATCCAGATCCGCCTGTGCGTCATCGGCATGCGTCTGCGCCGTGGACTGCTTGCTGTGCGCCTCGTCCAGCGCGCGCCGGGTGCTCGCCCGTGCCTCGATGTCGTGTGGAGGGTGGGTGACCGCGTCCAGCCGGCCGATATCGGCACCGGCCGCGCGTACGGCCTCGGTGGCCGACGCCAGCCGCTCCTTGGCCTCCCGCCCCTTCTCCAGCGCGTGGTCGGCGTTGCGCTGCTGATCACGCAGCGAATGCACATACGTGTCGAGGGCGCCGGCCGCCTGGTCGTAGGAGCTGTGCAGCTTGCGTGCCTGCGTGGCCAGGTCGCCGAGCTTGTCGCGGAGCTTGTCCATGGACTTGCCCTCGCCCACCTGCTGGTTCTCCAGCCCGGAGACGAGGGGAAGGGCGTCGCCCGCATTGTCCGCTACGGAGCGGTAGCTCCGCGCGAGCTGCCCGAGCACCTCCGCATCACCCGGCGTCGGGTCGTCCGAGAACCCGAAGACCGACTCCCACTCGGACACCGCTGGACGCACCATGGCCGCAACCTCACTTTCTCTACCGGCCCGAATCCACGCTCTTGCCTTTCCGGCTCTTCCCGAGGAGCGGGCCCGTCAGGATTCCGGGGTGAACTTGGCGAAGACGTGGCGGGTCAGCGGGAATCGACTCCAGAGAACGTCCGACTGAATTTCTCCGGTAAGGGCTGCATGGAGAAAGTCGGTGCAGTTCATGTCATAGTGCTCCCACGTCTCGCCCCGGGCTTCGTTCACGATGACCGTCCACGCATCGGGGTGCTGGTCCGGCAGGGAGCGCCAGAACAGCCATTCGCCGTTGTCCGTCGTCCCCCAGGGGAGGATGCGGCTCCCCTCGACCTGCAGCTCCGGAGGCTTCTCCTCGAACTCCCAGATCTCCTCGTAGGATTCGATCCGTTCTCGGGTGAGATTCACCAGGTCGTAGTGCTCGTTGGGGGAATCCGGTTCGAGGAGGTACAGGTAGTCCTCGACGCGTCCACCGCCCAGCCGGTCGATCAATTCCTTGTAGTCGCTCGGAAGTGACGTTCCCAGATCGACTTCTGTGGAGGTCCATGCCTTCGGGAGCGCGGACTCCGAAGCGTTGAGCGTCTCGATGAGACGGGTCACGTTGTTGCTCATGCGGGCTCGGCCCTTTCCGTCGTGCATTACTTGGTCTTGTTGGAAAAGGACACCTTGTCCGTGAGCGCCTGGGTGTCGCGGTGGGTGAACTTGAAGCCGTTGCTCCCCGTGACGTTGAGCTCCATGCTGTCCGGGAGGAGATTGCTCCCCTTGTACTTGGGCGTCACCGTGTAGGTCACCGTTTCGCCGGCGTCGACAGCCTTGCGTATCTGACCTTCATAGACGCGCATCACCGGCGTGTTCGCATAACCGTGCAGGGTGACGAAGTTCTGCGTGCTCTTGTTGGAGCCGCCCAGCTGGGCCCCGAGCAGATGGGAACGATGGTAACCCTGCCCCGACTGCCAGCCCGGCGGCTCGGACGGGGCACTGGGATTGGTCTTGCCGCCCATCATGCTCTTGTCGAGTTTGGCGGTCATTCCCGTCGGACGGTTGAGCGAGTCCAGCGGGTGGTAGGTCACCCGCGGGTTTTTGCCGTTCGCATCCTTCCAGGTGATGTTCTTTTCATCGCAGGGAGCCAGCCCCAGCGGGTCGCACCAGATCTGCGGATCGTCGACGTACGCCACAGGGTTGGGGGCAGGCGCCAGGCCCAGGGGGTCGGGGGTCGTGTACCGGCCGCTCTCCGGGTCGTAGTGGCGGAGGTAGTTGTAATGGAGGCCCGTTTCGGGGTCTTCGTACTGCCCGGGGAAGCGGAAGGGCGTCAGGGCGGTGGCATCGCGATGATGCGCGGTGGTGCCCCACATGGTGGTGCGGGAGCGCCAGGCGATGTCGCCGTGTTCGTCGACGAGTTCGGTGGGGGTGCCGACGAGGTCCGTGACGATGGCGAAGAAGCGGGAGTCGTCAGCGCCCTGGCTCCTCGGCTTGCGTTCGAGCTGGGTGAGCGGGCGGTGGCCGTCGTGGTCCCAGGTGAGGGTGACGCCGGTGGTGGTGTCCGTCTGCTCGGCGAGGCGGGTGCCGTCCCAGGTGAAGTGGACGGCCTCGACGGCGGACCGGCCGTCCTCGGCCATGCGGTACTTCGCGGTGCGCCGCCCCATGGGGTCGTACGTGTAGTGCCAGCGGGTGCCGTCCGGTGTCACGCATGAGGTGAGGCGGTCCTCGGCGTCCCATTCGTAGCGCCAGGTGTCGGGCTTCTTCGACAGGCGGCGCTTCTGGCGCAGCACCATGCGGCCCGCGTCGTCGTGCTCGTAGCGCACCGCCCCCGCTGCCTGGATGCGGGTACCGGTGTAGGTGCGGGAGCCGCGGGCCTCGTCCCGGTGTGCCTTGTCGGGCCAGGCGGCCTCGGTCTGGTTGCCGGCCCGGTCGTAGGCGTAGGACTCGGTCCAGCCCTCCCCTGTGACGGCCAACGGGCGGCCGACCGGATCGAGTTCCATGTCCCGTCGCGTGCCCGTCGCGCGGTCGGCGACGGCGGTCAGGCGATCGTCGGCCCGGTAGGTGTAGGACCGGTCGCGCAGTGTCCGCCCCGGCGTGGCGAGAGCGTGGGCGACCGAACGCCCGGCCGTGTCCCACGAGGTCGTCGCTGACACGCGGGAGGTCGCTGTGCCCCATACGCGGGCCAGTTCGCGCCCGAGGAGGTCGTGGGTGAAGTCCAGCCGGTGTCCGTCGGCGGTGAGAGCGTCGCGGTTTCCGTTCTCGTCGTAGGTGAGTTCGGTGACGGCGCCGGTAGGGGTGGTGCGGGAGGTGCGGCGGCCGAGGAGGTCGTACGTGAAGCGGGTGGTGCGTCCGTCGACGGTCTCGGCCACGGTCCGCCCCATGAGGTCCCGCTCGAACTCCAGCGTCGAGGTGGGGGAAGCGGCCCGGACGAGTGCTCCGGCCGTGTCGTAGGTGTACGACGTGATCGCCCCGGCCACGTTCTTCTCCACCAGCTCGCCGGCGGAGTTGTACCGGAAGGCGATCTCCTCGCCCAGCGGAGTGGTGTGGGAGACGATCCGGCCCGACGCGTCCAACAGATAGGTGACCTCGCGGTCGTCGAAGTCGGACTCCGCTATCAGGTTGCCTGCGCGGTCATAGGTGTAGTCCCAGGTCAGACCTTGCGGGTTGGTGACCTGGGTGCGGCGGAGCTCGGCGTCGTAGGCGAAGGCATGGCGGACACCGTCCGGCGTGGTCTGGGCCGCCACCTGGTCGAAGTGGGTGTACTCGAAGCTGGTGGTGCCGCCCGCGGCGTCGGTCCTGGTGAGGCAGTTGCCCTCGCCGTCCCAGGTCAGGCGCTCGCTCCGGCCGTCGGGCGTGGTGCGCTCCGACAGGAGGCCCTCGACGGTCCACACCGCGCGGGTGATCGCGCCCAGTGGGTCGGTGACGGTGGTGGGGCGGCCGAACGCGTCGCGTTCGATCGTCGCCCGGTGCCCGGCCGGGTTGCCGACGGCCAGGGGGAGGCCCGCGCCGTCGACCTCGTACCCGACCTCCGCGCCGGCCGGGTCCGTGGCCGAGGCGATCGCGCCGTTGCGGTGATGGGTGAAACGGTTCGTGGTGCCGTCCGGGGCGGTGACGCTCGTCAGGTTGCCCCGCTCGTCGAACTCCTGCCGCCACGTCGCCCCGTCGTGGCCCGTCGACGAGGTGGGGAGGTTCAGCGCGTTGTACGTCGACGTGGACCGGCTGCCGCCCGGGAGCTCGATGACGGTGGGGTTGTGGGATCGGTCGTACTCGTACCGGATCGTGTTGCCGAGGGGGTCGGTGCGGGCCAGGAGGTGGTCGTAGCGGTCCCACTCGGAGGCCGTGGTGTGGCCGAGCG
>NZ_JBIBVF010000040.1:0-23197 GCF_043080045.1 Streptomyces sp. NPDC015125 | reverse complement strand
CTGTCAGCCTTCCCGGATGAAGCCCTCCCGCACCAGCCAGTCCTTCGCCACCTCGTGCGGGTCCTCCCCGTCCACGTCCACCCGCGCGTTCAGCCACTGGGCCTCCGCCCCCGTCAGCCGCTTGGTGACCGGGGCGAGGAGGCCGGCGATGGCGGGGTACTTCCTCATTGTGGCGCTGTTCATCTCGGGTGCCGCGTTGTAGTTGGGGAAGAAGTGCCGGTCGTCCTCCAGCACCTTCAGCTTGAGTTCGGGAATACGGCCGTCGGTGGTGGCCGCCACGCCGAGGGCGCAGGCCGCGCCCTCGGCGACCTGGGTGTAGACGACGCCGTCGTCCATCTTTTTGAAGTTCCCGCGCCGGAGGGCGAATCCGTACGTCTTCGCCACGCCCGGCAGGCCGTCCTCGGGCACCGAGAACTCGCTTCCGCCGCAGAGCGTCGCCGCGCCCGGGTCCTTCTTCGCCAGACGTGCCACGTCGGAGAGTGTGCGCAGCCGGTAGTCCCATGATCTGGCCCAGGATGATCTGCTCGGTGAACTCCTTTGAGGTCACGGTCAGTTGGGCGCCCTCCAACGGTCGCCCCTTCCCGATGGAGCCGGGCTGCACCGAGTCGGCCAGCGGGCTGCCGCTGGTCAGTCCGCAGCCGCTCAGCCCTGCGGCGGCGAGCAGCGCGCTCCTCGCCCGGCTGGTGGACGTCGGCGCGCAGCACAGCCGCGCCACCCGTGCGGCCTTCGCCCGCCTGAACGCCCGGCTGTCCACCTCCCCGCGCCCCGCTGTCGGCGGGCGAGCGGTGGAGACCGACGCCGGCGGCGAGCGGCTGCCGGAGGACTCGGTGACCGCGCCCACGGCGGGTGAGACATACCTGCGCGGCGACGACGGCGCACGACTGGCGGTCTCGTGCCTGACACCGCTGAAAGGGCCTGCGGCAGTCGGGCCGCCCGTCGTGCTCGCCCACGGCTGGGGCGGGAGCCGCCGTGTGTGGGGCAGCGTGGCGGACGGCCTGATCCGTTCGGGCCACACGGTCCTCTCCTACGACCTGCGCGGCCACGGCGCCTCGACTGTCGGCGACGACGGCATCACCGCGGAGGCGATGCGCGCCGACCTGGCAACCGTCCTCCGGTACGCGGGCGGTGCGGCCGTGGTGGCGGGCCACTCCGGCGGCGGCTTCGCCGCGCTGGCCCAGGCAGTCGCGGACGACCCCGGTGCTTGTCCGGTGGGCCTCGTGCTGGTCGCCACGGCCGCGCACGGCCAGGAAACGTCGGAGAAGGAGGCGCGGATGATGGGCGCGCCGCTGTTCTCCCGCACGCTGCGCAGGGGCGGGCCGGGGCGGCTGCTACTGCGCCAGATGACCGGGAAGGCGCTGCATCCCCGGCTGCGCGAGGTCAACCGGGAGCTGTTCGCCGCGATCCGCCCCGAGGTCCGCGCGGAGTGCTTCCGCTCGTCACGGGGGATGGACCTGCGCGAGGCCCTGGCCGCGGTGCGCGTACCGGTGGAGGTCCTGGCGGGCGGTGCCGACAAGATCATCGCTCCCCGACTGGGCCGTGAGACGGCCGATGCCTTTCCCCGCGCCCGCTTCACCTCGCTGCCCGGCGCCGGACATCTCCTGCCACTGGAACACCCGAGGCCGGTCTCCCGCGCGATCGAGGAGGTCACGCGACAGGCCGGGGGCCGGCTCGCCGGCCGGCTCCCGCCGGACACGGGGGAGGCGCTGGAGCCGCGATGAGGACGACGCCCCCGCCGCCCCGACCGGCCGCGGCGTGAGCGAGCGACTGCTGCCGGCCGGGGTCGCCTGGTCCGAAGCCTTCGACGACGCGCTCCCCGGTGTGCCGGACCACCGAGAGATGGCCTTGGTCCGCGGCCGCCCGGAGCGCGTCGTGCGGCAGTTCGCCGCCGCACGGGCGTGCGCGCGAAGCTTTGGACGCCCTGGGGGCGCCCGCGGGACCGCTGTTGCGCACCCCGTCCGGCGCCCCGGCATGGCCCGCCGGGCTGATCGGCAGCATCACCCACTGCGACGGCTACCGAGGCGCGGTCGCCGCGCCCGGCACGGCCGTGGAAGCGCTCGGCATCGACGCCGAGCCCGCCCTCCCCCTGCCGCACGGCGTGCTCGGTCTGGTCGCCTCGCCGGCCGAGCGCCGATCCCTGACACAGCTGGCGGCACACTCACCCGGCGTTCCGTGGGACCGATTGCTGTTCAGCGCCAAGGAGGCCGTCTACAAGGCCTGGCACCCGGTCAGCGGCCGATGGATCGGCTGCGCCGACGTCGAGGTCATGCTCGCCCCGGCCCCGTCACCGAGCGGCCCGGCTGCCGACGACGAGCTGGTGACGGGCTCCCTGCGCGCGCGGGCGCGGCCCGCGGCGTCGAACGAGGCCGGCGCGCGCTACTCCGGCCGCTGGGCCGCCGGTTCGGGACTGCTTCTCGCGGCCGTCACCGGCCACGGGTGACCGCTGCGCGCCCGGTTCAGCGCTCCAGGACGACGGTACCCGTGGCAGGGCTGCCGGGCACAGGCTCGGCCGAGCGCAGGCCCTTGCGGAACTCCTGGGGGCTCACGCCCCGTTCCCGCTTGAACGCGGCGCTCAGCGCGAATGCGCCGGAGTAGCCCACCCGGTGCGCGACCGTGGCGACCGTCAGGTCCGGGTCGCGCAGCAGGTCCGCGGCGAGCGTGAGCCGCCACCCGGTCAGGTAGGACATCGGCGGCTCGTCGACCTGCTCGGTGAAGTGCCGGGCCAGTCCGGCACGGGAGACACCGACGGCGGAGGCCAGCGAGGCCACCGTCCACGGCTCACTGGGCCGCTCGTGCAGCAACCGCAGCGCCCAGCCGACCACCGGATCGCTCTGCGCCCGCACCCACGGGGGCGCACCGGCGCCGGGCTCCACCAGCCAGGACCGCACCACGTTGATCAGCAGCAGGTCCAGCAGCCGGTCCAGCACCACCTCCTGGCCGATCTCTTCCTTGTCCACCTCACCGGCGAGCATGGCGATCAGCGGGGTGCGGGCGGCGGAGGCCGGCTGCACCAGCAGGGCGGGCAGGCTCGACAGCAGGCGCCGCCCCAGCTCGCCGGGCGCCTGGTAGGTGCCGCTGAGCATCACGGTGGACCCGGTGCGCTGTGCCTCACCCCAGGTCCGTACGCCGAGCGCCATGTCATCGGTGACGTCCTCGCCGGAGGAGGTGCTGCACCTCTGCTCGGGCCCGACGACGATGCCGGGTGGCGAATCCGGGTCGTCGGTGAGGGTGTACGCCTCGGGGCCGCGCAGCACCGCGACGTCCCCGGGGGCGAGGTGCGCCGGCTCCCCGCCGTCCCGCAGCACCCAGGCTGACCCGTGCAGCATCGTCACCAGCGACAGCGGCGCGCGGTCCTCGATGCGCAGGCCCCACGGGGGGTTGAACACCGACTTCAGCAGGAACGCGCCGCGCGCCTTCGGGCTCTGCAGCAGGCCGCTGAGTGTGTCCACGGCTTTCACCTCTCCCTGTCCTCGTCCTGGGGGCGGGCCCGGTGACTCAGGAGCAGACCTCCCCACAGGCGGCCCCCGTCACGCGGGCCCCATTCCCTGTCCGGTATGGGGCCCGACCGGCGCCTCGCGCCGGGCCGTTGTTCTGGTGGGCGCACAGTACGGCGCAGCAGCGCCAGGGCGCACAGGGTCAGCCCGGTGCGGACCGCGTTGGCGGTGCGCCACGGGCGCTCGTACGCACGGCGGGCCTGGTGCAGACCGACGGGATCCACGGTCGGCGCTCCGGCCAGCCGGCGGTTGAGCGGGAGGTTCACCGCCGCGGTGACCACCATGCTGACGCCGTACAGCGCCGTCGCGGCACGCACCTGTTGCGCCGGGCCCTCCTCCCCTGCCCGGCGCAGCCGACGGGCGGCCAGCCCGCCGGCGACGAACACTCCGAGGAAGAACGCGCCGAACGGGGCGTTGTCGTCCAGCCGGGCGTTCATACGCCGCATCGCGGAGACTAAGTGGGCGTCCCCGCGGCAGGCCAGGACTGGCATGACGCCGACGTCGAACGCCAGGTAGAGGCACGCCATCGCGGCGGTGCCCGATGTCGCCGCGAGCAGTACGGGCTCAAGCCGGGCGCGGGGAGCGGCTCCGGTGCCGGCCGGGTCCTTCTGCGGCGGCATGGTGCTCCGCCGGTCGGCTGCGCGTGCCGGCGGACGGCCGCCCCCGCCCGGCGCGGAGTTCACCGTGGCTCCAGGATCGCCGCGACCGAACGGCGGTAGCCGTTCTCCAGCACAGCGCGGCCGAGCAAGCGCACCGGCGCGGGCATGACGCCCGCCGGGGCGGGGAGCCCGTCCAGCAGCCAGGGCGGCAGCACCCGCTTGACGCGCAGCGGCGCCGCGGCCAGGACGCTGCGCTCCAGGGCGGTGAACACCGGTCCCGGCACCTTGTCGAAGACGGGGAAGGAGACCGCCTCCTCCTCCAGGAGGTGCCTGTGCATGATCTCGTCGAAGTCGGCCGCCGCCCCGGCCAGTCGGTCCGCCAGACCGCTGTCCATTGCCTCGGTCACCCGCAACATCATCTCGTCGAGGGCGACATGGTCCTCGATCAGGCGATGGGCGGCCGCGGTGACTTCGGGCAAGTGCGGCATCAGGCCGGGCCAGAGGATGTCGTCCTCGGTACGGTGGTGCCATTCGATGATCCCGCGCAGTTGCCGCCACCAGTCGGCCGCCGCCGGCATGCCGGCCGGCGTGAGCAGCGCAGCAGCCGACCGCAGGCGCCGCGAGTCCCTCCGCAGCGCTAGATGAGTCTGCGCGAATCCTCTCAGGTAGCGGGGTAACGCCTCCGCCCCGCGCCCGTCCCACAATGCCCCGTCCATGGCCCCTCTTCTTCCGGTTCGCCGGACGCCCCCGGGTGCCGGCCGGATCGGTGTCGTGCCAGGTCGCCGAACGGCTGGTCCGCCCGCGGCCCCGCGTACTCGGGCCGGCGGGGCGGACCGGCGGCCGGTCTCAGGCGTCCCAGGCCCCGGAGGCCGCGGCCTCCTTGGCATACTGGGAGAAGTCCTTGGGCTCGCGCCCCAGCGCCTCGCGCACGCCGTGCACCACGCTGGCGTTGCGTCCGTCCACGATGAGCGTGAACAGATCGGCGAACTCCTCCGGCTCGCCCAACTCCCGTAGCGCCGCACGGTAGTCGTCGATGGTGACGGGGACGTAGGTGAGGGTCCGGCCGGTGGCCGCGGACAGTTCCCGGGCCACGTCGTGGAAGCTCAGCAGCCGGGGGCCGGAGAGCTCGTAGGTCTTCCCGATGTGCCGGCCGTCGGTGAGGGCGGCGACGGCCACATCGGCGATGTCGTCGGCGTCCACGAACGGCTCGACGGCGTCGCCGGTGGGCAGTGCCAGCTCACCGGCGCGTACGGGGTCCAGGAAGAAGCTCTCGCTGAAGTTCTGGTTGAACCAGTTGGCCCGCACGATCGTCCAGTCGCCGCCGGCGGCCTTGAGGGCCTCCTCGCTGGCGACGGCGCCCTCCTCCCCGCGGCCGGACAGCAGCACGAGACGCCGGACGCCGCGGGCGACGGCGAAGGCGGCGAACTCCTCGATCGTCTCCTGGGCCCCAGGGAAGGCGAGGTCGGGGTAGTAGGCGACATAGGCCGCGTCTACGCCGTCCAGGGCGGCGGCCCAGGTCCCCTTGTCCTCCCAAACGAACGGGATCTCGGCGGAGCGCGATCCGATGCGGACGGAGCGGCCGAGGCCCGTCAGCCGCTCGGCGACGCGTCGCCCGGTCTTGCCCGTGCCGCCGATGACGAGAAGGGGGGCGGTCTGCTCGTGAGTGGTCATGCATGCATTGAAGTCTGCGGAGTCTGGACGCAACACCAGAAAGAGACTCAGATACATACGCATCCGTCTCACCTCGGAGCCGATGGCGTAAGCCGGGCCCAGAACCGTCGGTCCGGGCCAGAACTGGTCGTCCGGGCCAGAACTGGTCGTCCGGCCTCGGGGGCGGGACCGGACGACGAGTCAGAGGGTGGAGGCTGACATCAGGACGAAGGCGACGACGGCGAGCAGCGTCCGTACGGCGTGCAGGGCGTTCCAGCGGCCCTCGAACGCCTGCCGGGCCGCCTTGCTGGCCGCCGCGGTCGCGGGCCGCCTCCAGTGCGCTGTTCAGCGGGACGTTGCCCGCGGCGGTCACCAGGTGACCGACCGCCGCGCAGCCCGCGACGACGAACCAGGAGGCCGTTGGCAGACCGACCGATCCGAGAAAGCAGGAACAGCGGTCCGGGCACCTTGCGGTTCACCTCGCGCATCGTCTCGGTGAAGCGATCGTCCGGCAGCGTGCGGAAGGCGGGCATGCCCCCCGACTGGAAGGCGAGCAGGTAGCCGGCATGGAGCCCGGTGCAGGCGAGTGCGCACACAACGAGAGCATCAGGCATGCCGGTCATCATGGCCCCGCTCCCGCCGTGGCGAGGGCTCTTGCCGATATCCGGATCACGGCTCCTCCCGAGCCGAGCCTCCTGCCGACCGGGGCGGCGTTGTGGCCGGACGGCCACGACATGCCGTGACGGCCACCGTCGCCTGCACCTGGCAGGGTGAACTGCCGTCGGTAGGGGGATGGGAGGGCGTGCTCGGGAGCCCGGCCGGGAGAGGCGCCCAACCGGCTGTCGATCCAGGCGGTTCGGCGTGCCCCTCTTCTTCCGCGCCCGCGGGGCGGGAGCCGCGGGAGTTGTCCACAGGCCTGCGGGAATCCGCGGGGACGGGGAACACTGTGCGTACGGCGTGGATCAGGAGATCCAGGACTTGGAAGGCCCGCCTGGCCCGGCTCGTGGAACGCTATGCCCCGCAGCTGCTCACTGTGGTGGGCATCGGCCCGGACACGGCCGTCACTTTGCTGATCACGATGGGGGCAACCCGGAATGTCTGCACAGTGAGGCGTCCTTCGCCGCGCCGTGCGGGGTCGGCCCCGTAGAACGCTCCTCGGGCACTCGGCAGTACCGTCGCCTCAACCGCGGCGGCGACCGGCAGGCCAACGCCGCCCTTCGCGGGCGAACGGCCCCTCAACCGGCCCCTGGACGTCCTCGCCGCCAACAGCCCGGCCGACGCCCTCTACTCACCATTCGACCCGGCGGACATCTTGGCGCGCATCACGTTTTTCGATCCTGCAGGCGCGCACTTCTCTGGACCAGGACCAGGACCAGGACCGGGACCAGGGCCGGGCGGCCCAGGCCACCGTCGCCAACCTGCGCCACGCGGCGGCTTCGGCCCGAACCACCGGCGGCTGTGCGCACTGATCCGTACCCTCGCCGAGCACAGCGCGGAGTGCACCCGCTTCTGGAACGCCCACCGTGCGCGGCAAGACCCAGGATGCCAAGCACCTCTTCCACCCGGCGCCCTGACCCTCACCCTCACCTCCCAAGCCTTCGACGGACGCGACACGCCAGGCCAGCAGCTCGTCATCCACCACGCCGAACCGGACAGCCCCAGAGCCCGGTCCCTGGGCCTCCTCGCCTCCCTCCATGCCACCCCGCACCAGGCATAGGACAGCGCGCCCCGACATTCCGTGGGCGTGGCGCGCTGGGGCAACACATACCCGGGCCGCAGCCCTGAGCGACTTCCGCCGCACCTGCAACCACCACCGCAGAAAACAGCCGACGAGACCCTCGGCATGTCGCTGCCTACTCCCACCGAATCTCTGACTCGGGTCACTAGCGAGGCGGCCATAGAGGTTAATGGGGATTCACTTACCTTTACATTGCTCCGCCATGGGAAGTTGTGCCTGCTGCACCCCCGTAGGGGCCAGAGGGACTTGCCTGGGTACAGTGCAGGCAAAGCATTCACCCGGTTTCTGTAAAGGCTTGGGTTGCAGCGGGTGTAAGCCACGGGGAGGACAGGCATATGGGCGGCACGGGCTACGACGTAGAGAGCTCGGCTCTACGGCGCTATGCGAACGCGGCGGATCACGCCGCGGACCAGGTGGAGAAGATCCGGACCCGGATCAACGGACTGAAGCTTTCCAGCGGCGTGTTCGGCCAGCTGTCGGAGTCCGACAGTCTCAAGGCGGACTACGACAAGCAGTCCGAGGAGGCGGTGGACGACCTCCATGACGTCAAGCAATCGCTGAGCGGTATCGCCGACGGCGTGCGGCTCACGGCCGATACGTACGACAACAACGAGGACGACCAGGTCCACGCTCTCGGCGGGGGTCAGGCATGAGCCAGGCGCTGGAACGGATCGGATTCGACGTGGACTGGAGCAACCCGCTGGCGGGTGCGCTCGACTCCGTCATCCGCGGGGCCATCAAGGAACTGGGCCTCGACGAGTACCTGGAAAAAGTCAGCGGCGACAATGAGAAGCTGCTCGAAACCGCCCGTGAGTGGCGGGCCGCGGCCCGTGACATGCAGGGCGTCGTCGACGATCTGCAGGCCGAGCGACGGGCGTTGCAGCGTACGTGGACCGGCGAGGCGTCCGAAGCTTTCGGCGGCACCATGTCCGAGTTCGAAAAGGCCCTCCGGGGCGAGGCCGAGGACATGATCACGGTCGCCGAACTCCTCGAAATGGCCGCTGAGTCGTGCGCCGAGGCCGAGGAAACGATGGTCGTGCTGATCACCGAGGTCGTCGAGGCGCTGCTGGTGGCGGCGGCGACCGCGGCGATCGTGGCGATCCTGACCGCCGGTGTCGGCGCCGCGATCGGCCCGCTCATCGGCGCCGCGGGTGCGGCGCACCGCGCGATGAAGGCCGTACGGATCACCGCGAAGCTGGCGGACAAGCTCAAGGATCTCGCCGACCGGATGCGGGCGCTGCAGAAGCTGCGGCGGGCGCGCATCAAGGCCAAAGCTCTGTGGCGCAACAAGAACGCCCGCAAGAAGCTCAACAAGAACCTCAAGCGGATCGGCAACAAGGTGGTGGGCGCCAAGGCGGCCGGTGCCGCCATCGATGCGGCGCCGCTGGCGAACAGCGTCATCGAGCACCACACCGGCGTCGACGTCGGCGAATATGTCTCCGAGAAGACCGCCAACATCCGCGAGACGGTCGCTGAAGCGGGCAACAAGGCTGAGCGCGAGCTCCATGACGCCACCGGCCTCAAAGAGGTCCGCATCGGCGACAAGCGCTGGGACGTCGAGCATCAGACCCCGGTCGGCTCGGAGGCCCCGAAGGAGAAGCCGCCGACCGAGCAGCAGAAGCAGTACGCCGACCGACCCGATTCCCAGCGCTTCACCGACCGCCTGGCCGACGGCGCGGCGCGGTCCAAGCCCGTTCGCGAGGTCTTCGGATGAGTCTTCGGGTCGCCTGGGGGAAGGTCCCGTACAAGGAGGCAAGGGAGCGCGCGACGCAGGCGCTGCCGACCGGGGAGCGGCTCGTACAGGCCGAAGTCGCCTTTCCCGGGCGCAAGTTGCCCACCCCGTGGCGGTGGAACCGCCCCCGCGTCCTGGTCGGCCACCGTCTCCCAGGCGACCGCTGGGAAGGCACCAAGCGGGCCTTCTGGTGGATCTTCTGGCGGCTCGACGCGATCCTCGTGACGGGCCCCGAGCTCTTCGGGGGGCGGCGCCCGAAGGGCAAGGCCCTCAAGGGCGGCTGGGGAAGCCTGGGCGGCGGGCTCGCCACCGCCCTGTGGCCGCGCGTTCCGACCACGGACGCGCTGCCGGTGCTCCAGCTCACCGACCGCCATCTGCACGTCAGCTACGTCCAGCGGGGCCGTCGCCGCGGCGAGCTGGGCGCGGTCGAGCCGGGCTGGAGCGTGGCGGCCGGCGAGGTGGCCTGGGTCCGGCACCGTACCGACATCGACGCCGACACCTTCGAATTCGGCTTCACCGACGGTTCCTGGGCTCGGGTGCAGCTGCGCAGCCAGCACGCCGTGTACTTCACCAAGTGCTTTCCCCAGGCGGCGCCGGGGCGCCCCTGGTGACCTGATTCGGAGATTCCTCGGCAACATGCGGCGACTTTGTCGAGGATCTCGTCGGAGGTCTTCGTCCAGGCGAAGGGCCTCGGGGGTTCGTTCCAGTCGGCGAGCCAGGTGCGGATGCCGCGTTCGAGGGCATGGACGGAACGGTGGACGCCGCGCTTGCGTTTCTTCTGCGTGAGTTCGGTGTACCACCGCTCCACCAGGTTCAGCCATGACGCGCCCGTGGGTGTGCGGTGCAGGTGGAAGTGGAGGATGCGACAGCGGCCACTTCTTGATGGGGGGCGTCCCATGGGTGACGTAGTTGTCCAGGATGCAATGCCGCCCTGTATCGGATCGTGCAGTCACGGCTCCGGTTTGATGCACGTACCCGCAACTACTACGAGCGGCGCATCGCGGAGGGCAAGACTCGGCGCGAGATCATCCGCTGTCTCAAACGCTACGCCGCCTGAGAAGTGTTCAACCTCGTCCGGTCTGGCATCGGACCCGCGAAGTGGCTTGAGCCAGCTGAATGTTCGCACCGGGACGAGCGCTTGCGCGATCCCCCGAACCAGTGGCCGCATGCACCTTCGCCGCCCTTGCCCCACACGCCGACCCTCGGCGAGGCCATCATCGGCTTGGCGAAAGCGCCTCCCGAGAAGTCTCCCACCTGGTCGGATCCGAGTTCCACGCTGCGTAATTGGGGCATTCGTGAGGCCCGCCGGCATAGTGGACCGGGATTCCTGGATTCCGTACGATCCTCGGCGCCGGGCGCACGACCCCAGCCCTGCCGACCCTTCAGCGCGCCTCGACCCGTGGGGTCCGCCCCGGCGTGAAGGGATCAGACAGCAGAAGAGCGCCGGGCACCTGCTCGTCTACGAGTTCTAGTAACCGGTCGCACACCGTCTGCCCCTCGCTGGCACGCGCCGCGGCGAGCTCCTTGCGCAACTGGCCGTCGGATGGCCGGCGACCGGGGCGAAGTGGTCCTCTCAGTGCTGGGTATCAGCTGCTGAGGTCGAACACGCCCCACGCGGTGTACGGCTCGGCCTGGACGTAGATCCTGCTTCCTCGACCGACGACCCGACGGCGGCCGGGGGCAGGGCTCTCGGGCAGGGTGAGCAGGCCGACGTCCGTTGGCTCGACGGACGTTTCGGTCAGCGTTCCGTGGGCGAGTCGGTCCCGCTCCTCGCCGTAGCCGCCGTAGAAGGCCACCCGATCGCCGTGGACGGCCACCGCATGGGCGCCCCGTATGCGGTTCGCCCACACCGTCACGGGCCGGTCGGGGCGGTTGGGGCGTATCTCGACGAGCGGGAAGTCCGTGTACGGGCACGCCCAGGCGGCGGTGCCCGACACGTTCAGGGCGTAGCAGTCGAAGAGACCGGGGATGTGGGCGCCGTCTGACGTCCAGGCGAGCCGGCCCGTGGCGCTCCAGCGGCGGATGCCGACCGGGTTCTCGTCGAAGTGCCCGACCCAGATATGGCCGGCCTCGTCCACGAGCAGGTGCTCGATGGCGTCCCCGACGGAGAAGGACGAGGTCTCGCGGCCTTGCGCGCCGAAGACCTGGACCTGGTTCGCGTGCTCGTACCGGCAGGCGCGAGACGCGGCGACGACGAACCCGCCGTCGGGCAGGCGGCCCAGGTGCGGCCAGCGAGCCCGCACGCAGCTCAGCTCGGTGAGTTCGACGTTGCCGCCCGGATGGACGGAGACGACCAGGGCGTCAAAGGGCAGGACATCACCGCCAGGCTGCGGAGCACGTTCGGCAAGCAGCCAGTGGGCGGCGCCGAAGACGTCGACGGTACTGGTCAGGACGTGGCGGTCGTGGTGCGCTCGGGGGAGGTGGGCGCAGGGAATGAGGGCGGTCTTCCGCACGGGCGGGCTCTCCTGGGTGGACGGTCACGGCAATCGGGCGCTGCGGTGAGCGGCGGTCGGCGGCGCGCGAGCGGCGGAGAGCGGAGCGAAGCGCCTAGACGGCATGGCCCTTTCTGGTCGTCATGAAGCGATCATCGTCGACGTCCGACCTCGTGACAAACCCTTTCGGCGCGCCGTCTCCACCGTCGAATGCTGCGAGAGCATGGACCTGACCGCACTCGCAGTACTACCGAGACCACTTCCCTCTGGAGGGTGCGTCGAGCTGAGCGTTCGACCTGCCGGGCAGTGCCACCTGGAGCCGGTGATGATCTTCGCCAGGGGTGAGCGGCAGTGCGTGGCGCGCGAGATACCTGCTTCCGTGCACAGCGTGGAGACAGTCAGGGTGCCACTGGTGTGTTCGGGGTTGCCGGTCACTGATCCGCTCGAAGGCGTGCACGACAGCCTGGTCGGTGCCCGGCCGTAGGGGAGTGCCAGCGTGTTCAAGGGCGTGCCGCAACCGCGGTTCGGCGGGGTCGTTCATGACTTCCCTGTGAATGCGCAGTCGCGGGCGAACTCCCGGACTACTGGCGGGAGGGGGCTATTCCGACCGTGCACTATTCCCCGTCTTCCGTGCCGTTGCTTCGCTGCTGCGGCGCCCGATGTTCGCTCCGTTCGCTGGCGACCCTGGCTATGTCAGGTCCTTGCGCATCAACGTGCACATGGTTTCGTACCGTTTGACCGAGCCCTTTTCGGTCTCCACGTCCCAGGAGTCCAGCTCACGGCCGTAGGGCCGGTAGCCCAATCGCTCGTAGAGGACTCGGGCTCTGGGGTTGCTCTCCTCCACGCCCAGTTCGGCCACCGCCAGACCACGGGCTGTGATCCGAGCCTCTGCGGAGCTGATCAGCAGGGTGCCGACGCCGCACGACTGAAGCGCAGGATGGACACCGAGCTGCCAGAGCGTGCCAGCACCACTCTTGAGCACGTAGTCGACGCCGCCGATCGCCACCGGCACGTCTGCGGGCCCACAAACAGCCAGGTAGTCGACCTCGCCGCGCTCGGCCCGGCGCAACTGCTCGGCGATCTGCCTCACGTGCATGGCGGAGCCCGACCAGTCGCACGAGGGCAGGTCCTCGTGGGTGAGATCGCGCACGGACAGGGAGATCCTGATGTCGGTCACTGTGACCACCTCCGGCGTAAGAGGCTCGACGACACCCCGGACAGACGCAACATCATTTGGGCAGCCGCCTTGGGGCCGAGGCATCTGCTGCCCGGGCTGCGAGGTACGGCCCAGTCGCGTCGGGCGTAGGCGACCCAGCGGAGCGCGGTGTGGCGGTGCATCCCGGTCACGTCGGCGAGGATTGGGCTGGGGAGATCAGCAGCGAGGGCGGCCAGCGCCCCGTTGCGCGCGGGGCGAACCGGGATGCCGTGCCGGTTGAGTTTCTGGGTCATGCCGTGCGTCGAGATCGGCTTGCCCGGGACCATGCCCGGGAAGAGCCACTGGGGACCCGGGGGGCTAGCGAGAGCTGCGGCCGCAGTTGCGACTGTTCGGCAAGTTGCCGAAGGAGTTCGGCGAGCCGTGGAGGCAGCAGGACGGGGTGGCGGCCCAGGACCAGGGGGCCTGCTTGTCACCGAACTGGAGGTGTCCAGGCGTCAGGTGGCAAAGACGTTCAGTGGACAGGCCGAACAGCCGCGGCGATCCAGTCGTCGATGTCGCTCCTGCGCGAGGTCGGCGAGGGCCAGTCCGCGTTGATCCGTCCAGGCCATGAAGTCCAGGCGACCCTCACGCGGCGCCGCAGGTCACGGTCGGCGGAGGCAGGATGGCGACGGGTGGCGGCCCGCTGACGTGCTCTCCGGAGCAGGAACCAGTGCAGGAACGGGCGGGCGAGGTTGGCGTGCGCGGCCGGCTTGTCCGCGAGCTCGTGCCCAGCCACCCGGGAACGCGTTCGAGGTCCTCGTTCCCCTCACGGGCGGCTCGGAGGCCACCGTCCGCACCGCCAAGGCGGATCTGATTCCCACCACCGCGAACCTGCGGGAGAAGTACGGCAGCTTCGCCGAACTCCGCGGGGCCCTGCGTGATCTTCTGTCAGCAGGTCAACACCCGCGTACGCCGTGAGACGGGCAAGACTCCGGCCTCGGCTCTGGATGTCGAACGCACCCGCCTGCACCCGCTACCGGAGCCCCCTCACACCCTCGCGCTCGGCGAGTCCCACCAGGTGCTGCGGGACCAGACCGTCCGTTTCGGCTCGGTCCGCTACTCGACCCCGCCAGGCTTGGTCGGCCAGGAAGCCTGGGTCCGAGCGGACGGCGAGGAACCTGTCATCGTGGTGGACCTGTCCCGGCTCGCGCACCGCCCGGAGTGGATGCAGGGGCCCGGCCGGGCTGACGGAAGTCGCCCGGCACCCACTGTCCCTGCCCGGACGCCCCGTCATCGACCTGGCGCACTATCCGAACCCTGCACAGGAGACGGACGGCTCTCCGCGCCGGCCCAAACCCAAGCCCGCCAGCGACGCCGAGGAAGCCTTCCTCGGGCTCGGGCCCGGGGCGAAGTCCTGGTTGATCGAGGCCGGCGCAGCGGGCACCACCCGGATCCGGGTGAAGATGGCCGTCGCCGTCGAGCTCGCCGCTCTGATCGGGCCTGCCGAAGTCGACCTCGGCCTCGGTCTCGCGGCGACCGCGGGGCGGTTCGCCGAGGACGACTTGATGTCCATCGTCCAGCACCGTCGGCACGGCACCCGCCCCGCCGACCTCGTCGTCGCCGACGAGACGCACTCCGTCCAGCCCGGCACCTCCGCCTGGGCCGGCTTCGGCCGCAAGGCCACCTGATCCCCCGGTCCCGGGCCGCTTCGCCGCCCGGGACCGGCGAAGCCCGAACAGCTCGCCAGAGCATCCCAACCAAGGGAGACTTTTGACTCACACCATCACACGTCCGGCGCGTCGCATCCGAAGCGCATTGGCCGCCGCTGTGCTCAGCGCCGCGCCTGCGCTACCGACGGGCAACCGGCAGTTGTAAGTCGGTTGCCGTGGCCGGCTGCCTCCGCCTGGGGGAGAGCACTCCGGGTTCCTCTGCTGTTTATGGCCGACCGTCATAAACAGCAAGCCTCTGACCTGGCCTGCGCGGACCGCGACGGATTTCGCCGCCCGCGCACCGATACAGTATGATCATGAAGGAACTTCGGCCCTCGGGCCGGAATCGCGCGTCTGTGGTCCAAGGAAAGACGTCCACCAGCCGGTGGGAGATGCAGGTGCAAGGCCTGCCGGGCGCTCTGACAACGGTCCCTTCCCTTTACGGGGAAGGGACCGTTTTTCTGTGCTTCCACGGGAGCCCCCTCTGCCTGCTGTTCTGATCACCGCACCCCGGGGTGGGGTTCTCCGGCCGGGAGGCAAACAGATCGCCGGCGGTGCCCGGCAGGCCCAACCAGCCGCTCCGCAGCCGGTCAGCTGCTCGACCAGGCGCTCCGGGTCGGTCAAGCCCAGCGCGGTGAGGTCCTGCCCGAGGGGGTTGGCGGTACCGGTGTGCGCGGTGTGCAGAGTCAGCATCAGCAGTCGCGCTTCCGGGCCGGGCAGCGGGGTGTGGTCGGCCACATGGGCGAGGACGGCCCGCGCGTGGTCTGTCGTGACAGCGCTCTCTGCCACGTCGCGAAGACCTGGCGGGCCGGGACGTCGAGCGGTCTTCATGACGGACTCCACGTCCGCCATGACGGGCTCCTGGGCCGGGAGCGGGCCCAGGAGCGGCGGTCTACCGGGATGCGTCGGGATACGCGGCGGTCGCGCGGACCTCGACGAGGAGCCCCGGGCTGGCGAGGCCGCTGACCCCGATGATCGTCCAGGTCGGGTAGGGCGCTTCGACGAGGCGCTGCTTGGCCTCGATGACACTTCCCGGGGCCTGGGCTTGAGACGATCGGCAAGACCGTACGAACGAATACAGGGGTGGAGATCGTGATCAATCTGGTGCTGCTCGGGGTCTTGGTGCTCGCCATCGGCGGGTGTGTATGTGTGGTGTGGGCGGAGCGCGGCGGGCCCCGTTGGGTCCGCGGTGTGGCGAGCGTGACGCTCGCCGCGAGCGAGGTGGTGCGTCGCGCGGAGAAGAAGAACCGGCGACGGAGCTCGGGGACCAACAGTGGTCGCGACTAGCTCGGAACGGATGAAGCAATCTGAACTAGTCGCCTGACAATCGGTCAAGATCGTCTGTCAGAGGTCATTCACAGCGGCTCCGACCGGGGCCGCGCCGCCAGCCGACCTCCTTCGTGGTCGGCCCGCCGTGGCCGCGCGGCTCGCGGATGCCGGCGTGGTGCCGCTGACGGACCGGGACCTGGAGCGGCTGCCGCTACCGACCTGGCACCAGGTCACCGCCCTCGGATTTGTACCGGCCGACGACATCAACCCGATTCGATTCGCGAAGCCGTACTTCGTCGCGCTGGACGGCGGCACTTCCTCCCATGCCTACAGGCTGCTGGTGGCCCATCGAGCCGAGGACGAATCCTGACCAAGTTGGCTCTCTTTCGTACCGGCATCGAAGCTGCTGAGCAGGCCCGCACGGGATGCGACTGTCCTTTGACGCTGAACGTGGATCGTTCCCCACGTCAGTTGGATCGGCTACCAGCTGTCTGCTGGCAGACGACGCGCGGCGTACGTGACAGCGTTGGTGGGCGTTGTCAGTTCATGGCCGACCTTGATCTGCTCATCCGCGGTGTACCGGGCAACCGTGGGCAGTCCAATCTCCACCTCCTCGCTTGTGGCGAGGTGAAGCTGGCACAGGGGGCACAACAGCCCCTCGGCCGTCAGCTCCATATCAAATAGCAAGGTGGTGCTGGGCGCCTTCAGGAACAACGCCGCCGCTCAGCTTTGCAGGCGGGGCAGCGGGTCTTGCGCGCAGCGGACACAGGAGCCTTGAGGGGTGTCTCGATAGGGGCTTACCGATCAATCAGGCGTCATCACAATTCTCATCGCCCGACGCGGCCCGGTGCCGGCAACGCGATGAGCCATCGGACCGGAAGGCGCACGGCCATGCCCAGACGAATCACGTCCAGTAAGTCTCCTGCCCCGCGAGCCCGCCGACGTCGGCCAACGGGGGAGGTGATTCTGGGGGTGGACACGCACCGGGACACTCACGTGGGTGCCGTCCTCTCCCCACTCGGGGCAGTGTTCGGCGCTGAAGAGTTCCCGGCCAGCGCAGCCGAATACCGCCGATTACTGGCGTGGGTCCGCGCCTTGGGCACGGTGCGGCGGGCGGGAGTAGAGGGGACCGGGTCCTTCGGAGCCGCTCTGTCCCGGTACTTGCTGGCCCAGGGCGTTGAAGTGTTCGAGGTGAACCGGCCGGACCGGACCGACCGTCGTTTCCATGGCAAGTCGGACCCCCTCGATGCCCAGAACGCTGCCCGGGCGGTGCTGAGCGGGCGGGCACGCGCCCGCGCCAAATCAGGCGACGGACCCGTGCAGATCGCCCGGATGTACAAACTTGCCAAAGGGTCGGTAGTCAAGGCCCGCACGCAGGCGATTAACCAGCTCAAGGCCGTCCTCATCACCGCTTATCCCGCCCTGCGGGAAGAGCTGGCCGGGCTGAACAACCCGGACCTCTTCCGTGCCTGTGCACGCTTCGCTGACGACAGCAAGAACGAGGAGGGCAAGGAGGAGACAGTGCTGCAGGCCACCCGCATCACGCTGCGCTTGCTGGCCCACCGGATCGAGCAGCTCACCGAGCAGATCCAGGACGTGGACCACCGTTTGGCCCGGCTCGCGGAACGCCACGTCCCGCAGCTGCTCGCTGTGGCTGGCATCGGCCCGGACACGGCCGTGACTCTGCTGATCACGATGGGGGACAACCCGTAGCGTCTGAGCAGTGAAGCATCGTTTGCCGCGTTGTGCGGGGTCAGCCCCGTCGAGCGGTCCTCCGGTGCGAGGCAGTACCGTCGGCTCAACCGAGGCGGCGACAGGCAGGCCAACGCGGCCCTGCACCGGATCGTTCAGACCCGCCTTCGCGTCGACCCGGTACCCGGGACCACTTTGAGCGCCGGCTCAAGCAGGGCAAAACCCGGCGTGAAATTGTCCGATGCCTCAAACGCTACGCTGCCCGTGAGGTGTTCCACCTGGTCAGGTCAACATAAGTAGGAGTCCCGTCATAGGGGCTGTGTGATAGCAGGTGAGATGTGAGGAACCCCCGTCGGCTGACTCCGGCGGGGGTTTCTGCGTTCGGGGATGGGCCTGGTGCGTGGTGTTCGACGCGGTCTTGCTGTGCTCCGGCTCGCCGTTCTCGACGGCGTAGGGGAGGGCAGCGGTAACGGTGCGGGTGTGGTGGCCGAAGTGCAGCAGAGGGCGGGGGAGGTTACGCGGCAGACGAGGGCCGTGGGGGAATGCCGAACTGCTTGGGTGCCCCGGCGAATGGCTGAGCTGGGCATAGACGGTTGTGGCAGGCCAAGTCCCCATGGCGCCAGCCCCTGCTTGCCGCAGTCGGCACCTTCGGCGGCCCCGCTCGCCAGAACGACGTCGTCGCCCTCTGGCCAGGAGGGGGCCCATGCCGACACCACCAGCACATCCTTGCCCGCCGAACACGTCCTGATTCCCCAGTAATCTTCGCGGCCTTTTGGTGCCGTCATAACCCCGAAATGCCCTCTGACCGCAGAGCTGCGAGAGGGGACTGCACACTCAGGTAGCTACGTGCGTAGCGCGCCTGTTTGCCGCCGTGCGGCAACGCATGTCCGGGGTGCGAAGATCCAGAGGGCGCCGGTGACCCGTGGTGGGCTCCGTGGCCTCTGTGGGTGTCGGCGAGAGCACGGGGACCGGCTTCCCCGCCGGCGCGCCCCATGATCGCGGACGTCCGTGCCTGCTGTGTACCGAACCCCGCTCAACATGACGAGGCGTCAGCAACCGAGCGTCAGCCGACTACGCCGAAGTGACCGAAGAGGGCGCAGTAGTACGCGACTTCCAGTTCGCGCTTCATCCAGATGTAGCCGGTTGGGGTCTCCGTTGTTGCGTTGCCGGACCATCCGGTTGGCTTCCGCTGCGCTCTTCGAGATGCGCGACGAATGGATCGCCTTACCGCGCCGCCACCTCCCCGAAGGTGATATGGGCGATATCCGCCGTAAGCTCTCTTTTGGTTCCTCCGCGCTATCCAACGCACCGAAATGCAGCCGCCAGTTGATCCCCAACAGCATGACGGGGGACACTACCTGGCGGATGCGTGTTCCCCGTCGAGTGGCACTCGCTTCGGTGCCCTCCCGTGCAGGTCATCGGAGTCCATCTACCCAAAGATTGCTGGGCGGTTGGCCTCAGCGTTTCGTGGTAGCGTCATTGTTCGAGGGACAATGCAACCTGAAAGGGAAATCGTGAACACGGAGAAGATCGCCGCTCGCCGCCTCTCGCTGGAAGAGGTGACGAAGCTCGGCGTGAAAGACAGGCTCTTCATTTCCGCCGAAACGGCAGAACTCAAGCTTCCCGACTGCTATGTCCCTGCTTTTCTGACCAAGTCCGGTGAGGATTTCGAGGGCGGCTTGATCACGGCGAGAACCGTATTCCAGGAAGAGGTCTCCTGCCTTCCCGACGACGAGAATGAAGCCGGAATCTACTTGGCAGACGAGAACGGCTCGGTGACCATCGAGGTCCTCCAGTCCGCCGGTGTCGTGCTGGACCTGGCGCTTTTCGTCCCTAGTGGGGACAAGGGGGCCCTCACGGCCCTTTACGCTGCGGCCCGGCAGGCCTTCGGCGCCGACGTCGTGCAGATCTGGCGCCAGGGCCTCAAGGAGGTTCCCGACGTGAAGGTCGACATCTTCGAGGAGCAGATTCCCCGGGGGCGCAAGGGGAGCGACAGCCCCAAGCGTGACCGTCGCGCGGTCGACACCTACCCCACCCGTGCGGACTTCATCGAGTTCTCCGCGGGGTGGAAGCCGGTCGTTGAGATTCACAGGCCGATTGTTGACGACACCCCGACCATCTGAGGCGGCGTTACCTCTCGGTCTCGGCCTGAGAGGACGCCGAGAACGCATGCGCCGGCCCCGGGTCGACCCCTGAGCGGCCCAGGGAGCCGTCGGAAAATAACTCACGAACGCTGAAGCGCCGTTCCACTCGATGACCTCGCGCGACAGCCCGCCTGACCAAGATCAAAGCCTGAAGTGATTCTGCGACAGGCTCAGGGCTTCGGCGTAGTCGAGTGAGGTCCGCTTCGTGCTCAGGCGAGGCCGAGGAGCGTGAGGGGTCGGCGGGCGTCACGCGCATTGCGGCGACGGCCGGAGGCGATGTTCTTCGCGCCGTTCAGTCGCAGGGCGCCGACCGCGAGGTTGCGCCAGGTCGCCATAGCGCGGGGTGCGCTGTCGGTCCGCCACCGCGCACGCGATCAGGTCGAGGACGACGGCCAGCGCGTGCCGCACTCCTCGTAGCCGGATGATCTGCTATCAGCCCGAACGCCCAGCCCAGCCGCTCATCCCATGCACGAGCGTCGTCCGCATCTGCGGAGATGCCAGGATGAGGTAGCGTCAGCGTCGCCGGGGGCGCGGCTGCTGTGGTGCCGCGGTTCGCGGTTGCGGAGACGCCACCGATCCGGCAGACGCTGGCGAGCTGTTGGCGCTGGTCCGCTCAGCGAACGCGGGGATCCTCCGTTCCGGATGGCGTCGACTCCACGCAAGTTCAGGTCTGCTCCGTCTCCGCGGAGATGCTCCGATGTTCGCCGCAGCCACGGTCAAGGTGTTCGGGCCTGCTCCGCGTTCGCGGAGATGCGCCGCCGTATTAGGTCACCACTCCTTGAAACAGCACTGCGCTCCGAGTGATCGCAAGTCCTGGGACCTGGGTAGACCGATTGGAGTACCTGCGCACCGGGCTCTGGCTCGTGAGAAATCGGATCCGAGTGTCCGGCCTGTCCTTTGCCGATCACCCGTGCGAGGTCTATCCCGGACAACCCTGCCCATTGCCGGACACACAGCCACCTGCCATCCTCTCTCGCGGGTGCGAGGACTGTGAGGGGACAGGGACTCGCGGCCTCACCCAGCCCGCTCCACCATCCCGCAGCCAGCTGGAGGTTCCATGAGCTATCCGCAACAAAACCCCGCGGAACGCTGGGTCCTAGCTTTCGATGAAACATGCGGCACGTGTTCGGCCGTGTCGACTGCCGTGGCGAGAGCAAGCGACGACAAGTTCGAGGTACTGCCGCTGGCCCACCCCCAAGTGCAGGAGTGGCGTCGGCTGAGCTCGGGGCCCGAACCCGCTTGGAAGCCGACGTTGCTGCGCGTCCGGGGCGACGACGTGCGTGCATGGACGGGGCCTGCCCTGTCTCTGACATTGGCGCGGCGACTGGGTCTGCGCTCAACTATGCGTGTTCTCCAAGCTCTTGGCGAGTTGCGCGAGGAGGTCACCGGCGGTCCGGACAAGGCACCTCGGATCGGAGGCTCGGTCAGCCGCAAGAGGTTCCTCCATCTCGTCGGCGGCACAGTCGCCGCGGTCGGCCTGTCGACGGTCGGCCAGACACCCGCGTTCGCCAAGGCATCGGAGCCCGCGAGAGCCGCCTCCTGGGTACGGGAGAACATGAGCACGCTGCCACGTTCTTACGAGGCGATCGTCCAGCACCCGGTCGCGTACCGCAGAGCGATCTTCCAGGTGCTGACGCCCGGAGAGCGGTCACAGGTATGGCTGGACCACTTCGCCACGTACCGCGCGACCCGTCCGAAGCTGTCGCCCGCTCAGGAGCGGGTCATGACGCAGCTGACGAGGCTGACTCCCAAGGTCTTCGCCGAACCCGATCGGCGCAGCGCCGAACTGGACGCTCTCGCTGAGCAGGCGCGCCGCGTCTTCGGCTTCGACGAGGCCGCTGCCCTCCTCGCCCGCCTCGGTCCGGACGACGGCAGCGAGGTGCGCAGGGCGGACTGCCAGTGCAACCAGAGTGACTCATGGTGCGGCGTTATGTTCTGCGGCCCGATCAGCTGCAATTACGACAGTTGGGGCTGCGGCACCCTGGGGACGAAGCCCTGCAACGGCGTGTGCATGCGATAGCCTCCCGCCGAGCCGCCTGCCTCGGCTCACCCGAGGCAGGCGAGACTCCCCCGCGTTCGGCAGGACGACGAATCACGAACTTCTACACCGTGAGGCCCTCGGCTATCCAGCGTGATCAGCCACCGACACGAGCCGGTCGCCCGGCCCACTGACCCCGTGACCGGCGTTTCGTCACCCTGCGAGCCACATTTCGTCGTTGGTCCAAGCAATTCCGCCAACTCACGAAGGAGTTCATCGACGCAGCCCGGACCGGAGTAGGGCCTGTCTTCAAAGTCCCGCCTGCCTCGCGGCGCCTGGCACGCACTCCCCCACGCCTGAACGGCGCGGGGGGGGGGACCCCCATCCGCGTTGTCGGGATCATCCCGGTACGCCCAGTACCGGGACGACCCTCCGCCTTGCGAGCGCACGCACCAGACACCGCAAGGCCCGCCCTACGGGCGAACGACGGGACTTTGACGGCAGGCCCTAGGTGAAGCAATCGGCTTGGAAGAGCAAGTGGCCTATGAATGCGAGCAGTTGCTGGGCGCTGACGAACCTCAAACGATAAACGCCTACGAGAACTTGGCTGTCTCCTATATGCAAGCAAACCGCGTCGTTGAGGCCGAGAAGATCATGGAACGGTTCGGTCTCAATCTCGACTAGGACTTGTCCGGCCGATCATGTGAATACTTCGGGCCCGGATCGTTGATGTGGGCATGAGGCGGGGGGATCTGAGTGATGCCGAGTGGGACCGGCTGCGGCCGTTCCTGCCGGTCAGCAACAGGCGTTGTGGTAGATGGCGGGATCATCGGCAGGTGATCGACGGGATTCAGCCCCGGGTGCGGAACGGCGTGCAGCGGCGCGATCTGCCCGAGGGATTCGGGCTGTGGAAGACGGACGAACGCCACCGGCTTTGGTCGGCCGACGGCACCTGGGTTCATCGGGCGCCTTCACGGTTCTGACCGCCCCAGCGGCCGGTGCCAGCCAATCGCCACGCCAGCTGATCGGCAAGCGGCCAGCTGCCCCAAGGTGGCCGAGCACTCCCACATCACCGCCCGGTTCCGCGAGGGTGAGGCCATACCCAGCGTGGCGAATGCGATGCCGCCCGAGAAGTCTTCCACCTGGTCAGACCCGACTCTCCGCGCCTACGTGAGCTTCAGGAGATCGGCGCGTTCGGTGTCGGTGAGGAACTGGGGGTCCCAGGTCATGCCCCGGCGCAGGGTGCTGAGGGCCGGCAGGGCGTTGACGCGGCGGACGCCGGGGACGGAGTACAGCCGGTCGATCGCCTCGCTGGTAGCGGCCTCGGACGGGGCGTGGATGACGACGTAGAGGGGGGCCTCACCGGAGATCTGGGCCAGGAGCTGGAGGTGGGGCAGATCACGGAGCCGGTGGAGGACGGTGAGCGGGGTTTCGCCGGTAATGTCCGGGAAAACGTGGACCGGCGACGGGGTCGCCGTCGAGCTGCTCCACGGGGGCGGCGTCCCCGGCCGGTGCGGCCTCGCTCGTGGCCGCGGGCCGCCGGTCGAGTCCGAGCACGAGTGGTACGGCCAGCACGCTGATCGCGGTGAGGAACACCCAGGGCAGCGCCGCACCGCCCTCCAACAGCG
>NZ_JBIBVF010000039.1:0-25027 GCF_043080045.1 Streptomyces sp. NPDC015125 | reverse complement strand
CGGTCCGGAAGCAACGGCTCGATCCGCGCCCATTGCGCATCTGTTAACGGCACACCAGGACCAACGACCAGCTGATCCAAACGAAACTGCCTAGGTGTGTTGTCCCGGCACGGCGTCGCCCAGAGCGGCTTCGGCGTCCTCTCCACCCCCCGCGCCTCCCCCGTCCCGGACAGCGCCCGGATCAGGTGGCGGACGGGACCCGGATCCCCCCGCATCAGGCGTCTTCCGTGGTGGCGAGGGCTTCCGCCGTGGCGTCGAGGGCGGTGGCCAGTTCCGTGATCGTCGGGTGGCGCAGAGCGGTCCCCGGGTCCAGGGCGAGTCCGGCCGCTCGGGCGGTGGACAGCACCCGCAGGACCAGGAGCGAGTCACCGCCCAGATCACGGAAGTGGTCGTGGCTGCCGACCCGGTCGACGCCGAGCACCTGCTGCCACACGTCGGCGAGTTGGCGCTCGGTGTCGGTACGGGGCGCCACGTACGCGGCCCGGACGGCCGTGGCCTCCCGGTGCGTCCCGGCATCGGCGGCAGCAGCCCCACGGTCGTACTTGCCGTGCGCCGTCAAGGGCAGGACATCGACGATCCGGTACGCCACGGGGACGTGCTGGGCGGGCACTAGCTGCCGGAGTCGTGACCGGAGTTCGGACGGCTGCGGCGCCGCTCCCTCGGTGGGCACGACCCAGGCGGTGAGCCGGTGCCCGCCCGCGGCGTCGGGTACCGCATCGACGAGCGCTTCGCGCAGCCGCGGGTCGCCGAGAAGCGCCGCCTCCACCTCCGCCGGGTCGACGCGGTGGCCGCGGACCTTGAGCCGGCGGTCGGCCCGCCCGGCGAACTCCAGCTCTCCGCCCGCTCCGAGCCGGGCGAGATCTCCGGTGCGGTACAGCCGGGCGCCCGGCGCACCGTACGGGTCGGGCACGAAATGCTCCGCGGTCAGGCCGGGCCGTTCCGCATAGCCCCGGGCGAGCCCCGGCCCGCCGATGCACACCTCGCCGACGATGCCGTCGGGCACCGGCCGGAGGTCGTCGTCCAGCAGCCGCAGCACGGTCCCCGGAAGGGCTCTGCCCAGCGGCACCAGGGGCCGCCCCAGGGGCCCGGTCACGCGGTATGCCGCGGCGGCCACGGTCGCCTCGGCCGGCCCGTACTCCGCCGCCAGCCGCATCCGGCCGCCGGCCGCGGCGATTCGGGACGCGATCCGCTCGGCCTGTCCGGCCGGGTAGGCGTCGCCCGCGCAGATCAGCAGCTCCGCCAGACCGGCCAGCTCGCTGTCGCCCAACTGCTCCTCCAGCAGGGCGAGATGTCCCGGCGTCATGCCGACGAAGGTGTACGGGGCCCAGCTGGTCAGCAACTTCGCGAACTGGTGCGGCTCGAACCCCTGCGGCAGCATGTACACCGTCCGGCCGGTCAACAGGGGCGCGAACAGCGCGGGAACTCCCAGGTCGGCACCGATCGAGGTGAAGAACGGGGCGCCGCGCCCCGCCGCGCCCGTGGTGTAGCTGGCGACCGCCCAGTGCAGGTAGTGGGCGAGGGCCCGGTGGCCGACCGCCACGCCCTTGGGTGCCCCGGTGGAACCCGAGGTGTGCAGGACGTAGGCGAGGCGGTCCGGATCGAGAGCGCGGGCGGGCGGGCCGGCCACAGCCGCCTGCCGGGCGCGGCGCTCGTCCGGGTCGTCCACGACGAGACACGCGACGGCGGAGACACGGGCGGCATGGGCCGTCTGGGTCACGACGAGGCGGCAGCCGGCTCCGGCGAACAGCGTGCGCAGCCGGGCATCCGGAGCGGACGGATCGCACGGCACATACGCCGCCCCTGCCTTCCAGATGGCGAGCAGCGTGACGACGAGGTCCGGCCCGCGGTCGAGGAGTACCCCGACGCGCGCCTCCGGACCGGCGCCGGTCTCCCGCAGCCTCCAGGCCAGCCGGTCGGCCCGGGTGTCGAGTTCGGCGTAGGTCAGCTCGGTGTCCGTGGTGACGAGGGCGGTGGCCTCCGGGGTGCGGGCGGCCTGTGCCTCGAAGGCGGCGAGGGTGTCCTCGAGGACCGCCGGGGTACCCTCGGCCCCCGCTTCGCCGCCCGGGTGCGCGGGCAGGCACAGCCCGAGCTCCCCCTCCTCCGGGTACCCGCCCCGCACCTCGCCGTCCGGTCCACCGGCGGCCATGTCCGCGAGCACCGCGAGGTAGAGCCTGGCCAGCCGGTCGGCGCGGTCCCGGCGCAGCGTCCGGGTGTCCGAGGCGAGGGTGAGGTGGCCGCGCACCGGGGTTCCGACGACGACGGGGAACTCGTTGGGGCTGTCGTCGCGGGTGGCCGGGGTGTCGACGAGGCCGGTGTCCACCTGGTGGAAGTCCAGGTAGTGGAAGAGCACGTCGATCAGGTGGGGGTCTCCTTGGGGCCGGCGCATCGCCGGCATCGGGAACCGCCGATGGGGCCAGAGCCGGACTTCGGCGGCGAAGACCTGCTGGGCCAGCTCTCCCCAGGTCCTGGCGTTGCGCTCGTAGGGGAACGGTACGGAGTTCAGGTACATGCCGGAGACCCGCTCCGCGCCGCGCACCTCGGGCCGGGCGTCGGCGACCAGGCCGCCGCGGAAGGACCGCTGCCGGGTGAGCAGGCTCAGCACCTTGCTGTGGGCCGCGTGCAGCACGCTCTTGTACGGCACGCCGGTCTGTGACGCCAGCGCCCGCAGCCCGGGCTCCAGGTCGTGCAGCGGCAGGTCGATGCGGTAGCGCTCGGCCGGCGCCTGACGGTCCCCGGACCAGCCCGCGGGAATCTCGAACTTCTCGTACCGGTCGAGGAGTTCGTCCCAATAGGCCCGGTCGTCCTCGTCGGCGAGCGAGCGCAGCTCGGCCGCGATGAAGTCGGCATAACGGACAGCGGGGGCCGGCGGGGCGGGGACGGGCCGGTGCCCGTCGCGGATGCGCTGATAGGCACGGAGCATCTCCATCAGCTGGGAGTGATAGCTCCACCCCTCGATGACCGGGTGGCATTCGGTGATCGACAGCCACCAGCTCTCGTCGTCCAGCAGGTGGGTGGCCATCCGCATCAGCGGAGCCCGGGTGATGTCGAAGAGCTGCCCGCGGTCGTGGCGGGCGAAGTCCACCAGTGCCGGCCATCGCTCGTCCTCCGGGCGGTTCCGCAGGTCGTGGTGCACGTACGGCATGGTGCCGTGGGCGTGCACGATCTGCAGCGGCTGTGTGTAGCCGGTGAGCGCGAACGAGGTCCGCATCACCTCGTGCCGGGCCACGATCAGGTCCGCGGCGGCGCGGAAGGCCGCGGGGTCGAAGGGCCGCTCGTCACGGATCCGGAAGGAGGTGACGTTGTGATAGCGGTTGTCTCCGCTGTCCCCGAACATCTCGACGAACATCCCGGCCTGAGTACGGGACACGGGGTAGGCATCGACGGCGTCGGCGGGGAGTGCGCCCCGGTCCTCGTCCGCCGTGAGGGCGAAGGGGGCGACCGGCTCCGCCCCTTGCTCCGCGGCCACCAGGCCGTTCTGCAGCGCCGCGCAGAGCCGTGCCACGGTGCGGTGTTCGAAGATGTCGCGCACCGCCACCGTCCGCCCGGCCTCCCGCAGCGCGCCCGCCAGCGCGACCGCGCGCAGCGAGTCGCCGCCGAGGTCGAAGAAGTTGTCGTGCACGCCGATCCTCTCCAGGCGCAGGACCTCGGACCAGATGGCGGCCATGGCGTGCTCCGCGTCGTCGCGCGGCGCGACATGCTCCCCGACGGCGGTGGCGGCGCGCTCGGGCGCGGGCAGAGCCGTGCGGTCGAGCTTGCCGTTGTCGGTCAGCGGCAGGGCGTCGAGGGTGACGAACGCGGACGGCACCATGTACTCGGGCAGTCGGGTGCCCAGGAGTTCGCGGAAGCGGGCGGGCGCGAGCGCGGTGTCCTCGGCGCCGGGAGCGCGCACGAGGTAGGCGACCAGGCGCTTGTCGCCCGGTGTGTCCTCGCGGACCAGGGCGACGGCCTCGGCCACGGCCGGGTCCTCGGTCAGCACGGCCTCGATCTCGCCCGGCTCGATGCGGTAGCCCCGCAGCTTGACCTGGTGGTCGGCGCGGGAGACGAAGTCGAGGTTGCCGTCGGGCAGGACGCGGGCGAGGTCGCCGGTGCGGTAGAGACGGGCCCCGGGTGGGCCGTAGGGGTCAGGAAGGAACCGCTCCGCGGTCAGGCCGGGGCGGCCCACATAGCCGCGGGCCAGGCCGACGCCGCCGACGCACACCTCGCCGACGCCGCCGACCGGCAACGGCCGCAGGTCCTGGTCCAGGACGCGCATGGTGGTGTTGGGGATGGCGCGGCCGATGGAGACCAGCTCGGTGTCCTGGGGGCCGTCGATGAAGTAGGCCGAGTTGCCCACGGTGATCTCGGTGGGCCCGTACTCGGCGGCGAGCCGGGTACCGCCGGCCTCCGGCTGCCGCAGCCAGCGGTTGGCGAGCCGCCCGGTGAAGGCGTCACCGGCGGCGATCACCAGCCCGGCCAGGCCCGCGCGCTCCTCCTCCGACAGCTGCTGGGTGAGCAGGTCGAGGTGGCCCGGCGTCAGCTTCACGAAGGCGTACGGAGCGCCCTCGGTCAGCAGGCGGCCCAGCTCCGTGATGTCGAAGTCCTGATCGAGCAGGTGCACCGGCTGTCCGGTCATCAGCGGGGTGAACAGATCGGGCACGCCGAGGTCGAAGGCGACGGAGGAGAACAGCGGGGCCCCGCCCGTCCCGGCACTGGCATACGCGTCGACGGTCCAGCCCACGTAGTTGGCGAGCCCGCGGTGGGTGATCTGCACACCCTTGGGACGGCCCGTGGAGCCGGAGGTGTAGATGACGTAGGCGAGGTGGTCGATGTGGTGGCCACCGGCGGGTGGTCCGAGCGGCGCGGGCGGGCAGCCGTCGAGCAGTTGGCGCTCGGCGTCCTCATCGATCACCACGGTCCGGGCCGCCGTACCCGCCAGCCGTCCGGCATGACGGCGTTCGGTGACGACGAGCCGGCTCCCGGTGTCGGAGAGCATGAACGCCATCCGCTCGTCGGGGTATCCGGGATCGAGCGGCACATAGGCGGCCCCCGCCCGCCAGATGCCCAGGAGGGCGGCCACCATCTCGGGGCCACGGTCCAGCAGCACACCGACGGTGTCCTCCGGCCCCGCTCCGAGCGCACGCAGCCGGTGGCCCATACGGTTCGCGAGCGCGTCCAGTTCGCCGTACGACAGGTGGCGCCCGCCGTGGACGACGGCGGTCGCCTCGGGGGTGGCCGCGGCCCGGCGGGCAATGGTCTCCGGTACGGAGCACAGTGCCGAGGCGTCGAGCGGGGTACGGGTGCCCAAGGGTTCGCCGGGGCCGTCCAGCAGCAGGGCTCGCTCCTGCGCGTCGAAGATGTCCAGCTCGGACACCGACGTGGCGGGCGAGACGGCGGCCGCGCCGAGCAGCCGGGTGTAGTGGCCGGTGATGCGCCGGGCGGTGGCGGCGTCGAAGAGCGCGGTGGCGTACTCCAGCGAACCCTCGATGGAGCCGTCGGGCTGCTCTTCGAGGTGGACGGTGAGGTCGAAACGGGCGGTGCGGGCGGGCACCCCGACCTCGGCCGTCGTGACGCCCGGCAGGTCGAGGGGTTCGGCGGTGTCCGCTCGCGTCAGGTCGAACATCACCTGGAACACCGGGGTGGCGGACAGATCGCGCTCCGGCTCCACCATGTCGGCCACCCGGTCGAAGGGCGCGGACCGGTGGTCGAAGGCGGCCAGCACCGTTTCCCGGTTCCGCTCCAGCAGCCGGACGAAGGGGATGTCACCGTCCCACTGGGACCTGAGGACCAGGCTGTTGAAGGCATAGCCGACCATGCCGGCGAGCTCGGGCCGGGTGCGCGCCGATACAGCGGTGCCGACGGCCACATCACACACACCGGTGTGGCGGGACAGCAGCACCTGGAATGCGGTGAGCAGCACCATGAACGAAGAGGCACCGCACTCGGTGGCGACGGTGCGCAGCCGCCCGGCGACCGCGGCCGGCACGGTGAAGTGCTCCAGGTCGCCCTCCCAGGACCGCACGGCGGGCCGTGGCCGGTCGGTGGGCAGGTCCAGGGAGCCCAGCCCGGACAGCTGCCGTTGCCACCAGTCGAGTTCGCCGCGGACCTCGGGGCCGTCCTGGCGCTCGTTGAGCCAGGCGGCATAGTCGGCGTACTGCACCGGCTCGGTCGCCGGTTCGGGAGCGCGGCCCTGGAGCTGCGCGCGGTACAGCTCGGACAACTCCGTGAACAGCAGGGGTCGGGAAGCGGCGTCGCAGGCGATGTGGTGGAGCACGACGACCAGCAGGTGGTCGTCGTCGGCGAAGCGGACCAGGCGCGCCCGCAGCGGCGCCTGTGTGGCGAGGTCGAAGGGCGCCCGCGCCTCCTCCTCGGCGAACTGCCGGGCCGCTGCGGCGCGTGCGGCCTCCGCGAGTCCGCTGCGGCCGGACTCGGCGAAGTCCACCGGGCCCGGGGCATCGATGATCTGCCGGGGCTCGGCGCCGACGAGCAGGTAGCGGGTGCGCAGGATCTCGTGGCGCTCCGCGAGCAGGTCGAACGACCGGCGCAGCATGCCCGGGTCCAGCGGCCCGCGCAGCCGGTAGGCAACCGGCAGCAGGTACTCGGGGCTTTCCGGGGCGAGCTGGTGCAGGAACCACAGCTGACGCTGGCCGGCGGAGAGCGCGAGTGGCTCGCCGCGGGGGACGCGCCGGATGCCCCGGCGGGCCCGGGGAGCGGTACCGGACAGGCGGCGGCGCAGCAGCTCCTCGCGCAGGACTGCGTCCGACGCGGCATCCGCACGGGTCTGGGAAGGTTCGGTCATGGGTGGTACTCCCTGTGTGCGGCGGCCAGTTCGGCATCGCTCAGCGACGCGATCTCGGCACGTACCGCGTCTTCGACGGCCTCGGCGAGCGCGGCGACGGTGGGCCGGTCGAAGAGGGTGCGCAGCGGCAGCGTCACGTCGTACTCCTCCTGGATCCGGGCGATGACCCGGGCGGCGCGGATCGAGTCCCCGCCCAGCCGGAAGAAGCCGTTCCGGGCACCGATGCGCGGAGCGCGCCCGTCGGGCCCGGTCAGCACCGAGCGCCAGATCTCGGCGAGGGCTTCCTCAAGAAGACCGTCGGGGGCCGTGTACGGCTCGTCGTCGGCCACGGTGGTCAGGTCGGGGGCCGGCAGCGCGGCGAGGTCGATCTTGTGGTGCCGGGTCAGCGGCAGAGCGTCAAGGGGGACGACGAGGGTGGGCAGCATGTAATCGGGCAGGCGCCGCGCACAGTGCTCCAGCAGCTCGCCCCTGGGCGGGAGCCGGTCGCCGGACGGGACTCCGTACGCGACCAGCCGGGCCTCGCCCTCGGTGCCGTGGACGACGACCACCGCCTCGGCCACCCCTGGGTGCTCGGCCAGCACCGCCTGCACCTCGCCGGTCTCCACCCGCCGGCCGCGGATCTTGACCTGACCGTCGGCGCGGCCGGCGAAGTCGAGGGTGCCGTCGGGGAGCATCCGGGCCAGGTCGCCGGTGCGGTACAGCCGGGCGCCCGGCGGCCCGTAAGGGTCGGGCACGAACCGCTCGGCCGTGAGTCCCGGGCGCCCCACATACCCCCGGGACAGCCCCTGTCCGCCGATGCACAGCTCTCCGAGCGTGCCCGGGGGGACGGGGCGCAGCAGCGGATCCAGGACGCGTGCGCTGACGTGCGGGTAAGGCCGTCCGAGGGGTACTGCCGCCGCGGTTTCGGTGACGTTCCAGCGGGTCGCGGCAATGGTGGTCTCGGTCGGGCCGTACTCGTTCACGAACCGTTTCAGACGGCGGGCCAGGGTGCGGGCGAGCTCCGGCGGGCAGGGCTCACCACCGGTCTGCCCGGTCAGCGGCCGCTCGCCGAGCCCGCTGTCCACAAGCAGCTGCCACTGCGGGGGCACCGCCTGGAGGTGGGTGACGCCGGTACGGTCGATCAGCTCCACCAGCGCCTGGTAGTCATCGCTCTCCTCCTCGCGGGCCAGAACCACCCGGCCCCCCACGATCAGCGGCATCAGCAGTTCGGTGAAGGAGACGTCGAAGGTGGCCGGGGCGAGCGCGAGCCAGGCGTCGTCCGGTCCCTGGCCGAAGTCCAGGTGGTCGCGGGAAGCACACAGAAGACGCAGCAGCGACCGGTGCTCGACGGCCACGCCCTTGGGGCGGCCGGTGGACCCGGAGGTGTAGATGACGTAAGCGAGCCGGGCCGGCGCGCGACGGTCGCCCGCGGGGCGGCGTGCCGGGCCCGCCGGGTGCGCGGGACCGTCGACGGCGAGCGAGGCGCCCCGGTGGCAGGGAGCCAGGCGGGCACAGCCCGCCTCGTCCGAGACCAGGACCAGGGCCCGGGAATCGGCCAGGATGTGGGACAGGCGCTCGTCGGGCAGGGCCCGGTCCAAGGGCACATACGCGGCTCCGGTCTGCCAGACACCCAGCAGACAGGCCATGAGGTCGGGGGTGCGCGGCAGCATCACGGCGACCGCGGTCTCCGGGCCGGCCCCCAGGGCGAGCAACCGGTGCGCGAACCAGTCGGCACGGTCCTGCAGCCTGGCGTAGGACCACCGTTCCTCACCGCAGACGACGGCGGTGGCGTCGGGCGTACGGCGCACCGACTCCGCGAACGCGGAGTGGACACAGCCGTCGGGCTCGTCCCGGGCCGCCGGGCCGGCCGCACCGAGCGCGAGCAGGCGGGTCCGTTCCGCGTCGGGCAGCAACTCGGCATCACCCAGTGGCATCGAGGGGTCCGCGACGAAGGATTCCAGGAGCCGGATCCAGCAGGCGGCCAGGCGGTCCACGGTGGCCGGGCCGAACAGCGCCGTCGCGTACTCGACCATGCCCAGCAGACTTCCATCGGCCCGCCGGTGCACCACGAAGGTCAGGTCGGTACGGGCGGACTGCCAGGCCGCACCGAACGCTTCCAGGTCGGCTCCGGAGAGGGCGGTGCCGGTGCGCCCCTCCTCGTGGAAGTCGAACATCACCTGGTACAGCGGGGTACGGGACAGATCGCGCTCCGGCCGTAGTTCACGCACCAGTTGGCCGAAGGGCAGCTCCTGATGGGCGAGGGCGTCCAGCACGGTCTCGCGCACCGAGGCGAGCGCGTCGCGGACGGTGCGGCCGGCGTCCGGGCGGCATCGCAGGACGAGGTTATTGAGGAAGTAGCCTGCCGTCTGTGCCACTTCGGGCCGGTTCCGCCCGGCGACGGGCATGCCGAGGGTGAAGTCCGCTCGGCCGCTGAGCCGTGCCAGCAAGGCGACGAAACCGGTCAGCAGCGTCTGGTGGAGGGTGGCCCCTGCGTCCCGGCCCAGCGCGGCGAGGCGGGCGGTCAGGGCGGCGGGCACCACGAAGGTCCGCAGCGCCCCGCGCCCGTCGCGCTCCGCGGGCCGCGGGTGGTCCGCGGGCAGCTCAAGCGGCGTGGCGCCGCTCAACTCGCTCGTCCAATAGGCGAGTTCACCGTCGGCAGCCGTGGCGCTGTCCGCGTCGAGGCGGCGGCGCTGCCAGACGGCGTGGTCCGCGTACTGCACGGCGACCTCCGGCAGACCGGCCTGTCCCCCGGTATGCACTCCCTCGCCCAGGGCACGCAGATCGCGTTCCAGGAGAACCGAGGACCAGCCGTCGCATGCGATGTGGTGTATACCGAGCAGCAGGACCTGACCGCCGTCGGCAGTGCGCAGCAACAGCGCCCGCCACACCGGACCGCGCTCCAGGTCGAAGCCACGTCCCAGCTCCCGCGCGGCGAGGTCGCGCAGGGCGGCGGCGTCCGCGGCCTCGGCGACGCTCAGCTCCACGACCCGGCCGGGGGGCTCCACGACCTGGACGGGTTCGGTGCCGCGCAGCTCGTAGCGGGTACGGAGGATCTCGTGGCGCTCCGCCAGCTGCTGCAGTGCGGCCTTGATGGTCCGTTCGGTCCAGTCGCCGGGGAGGCGTATCCACACCAGGTCGGCCCACTCGGGGCTGCCGGGGCGCATCCGCTCCAGCAGCCACAACCCCTGCTGCCCGCTCGACAGTGGCAGCGCGTTTGCGCGGGGGACGGGGACCACCGCCTCCTGCCCGGTGGTAGCGGGCCCCCGGCCATGCGCTTCGTCCGCGTCGTACGGCCCGTCCGGATCCCCGAGGAGAGCCGCTTGAGCCGTCACGGTGGTGGCGGAGAACAGGTCGCGCAACTCGATCCGCCGCCCGGAGACGGCGGAGAGGCGGCCGGCGAGCCGGCCCAGGTACAGCGAGGAGCCGCCGCTCCCGAAGAAGTCGTCGTGTACGCCGATGGTCTCGGCGGGGAGGTCCAGCGTCAGCGCCCACGCCCGGGCGACGACGCGCTCGGCGGGCGTGCGCGGCGGCACATGGGGCAGGTCGCCGCCGACGCCCGGGCCGGGGTCGGGCAGCGCGGCACGGTCGGTCTTGCCGCTGGCGGTCCGGGGGAAGGAGGCGACGGGTACGAAGACGGCGGGCACCATGGGGCCCGGGAGCGTACGGCCGGCGAACTCCCGCAGCTCACCCGGGGACGGTGCGGCGGCGCCTGGTGGCTGCACCCAGGCCACGAGCCGGCGGCCGCCGTCGCGATCCGGCACCGTGTCGACGACGACGGCGTCCACGTGCGGGTGGGCGATGAGCACGGACTCGACCTCGCCGGGCTCGATCCGTACGCCGTTGACCTTGATCTGCTGGTCCAGGCGCCCCAGGTACTCCAATTCGCCCGTGGCGGACCGGCGCACGCGGTCACCGGTGCGGTAGAGCCGGGCTCCGGGCGGGCCGAAGGGGTCCGGGACGAAGCGCTCCGCGGTCAGACCGGGGCGGCCGAGGTAGCCGGTGGCGACCCCCACGCCGCCGGCATACAGCTCTCCGGCGCCGCCCGTCGGAACGGGGTGGCCCTGCGGGTCCAGGACCAGCGCGCGCAGACCCCCGAGGGGCCGCCCGATGGGCACCGGGCCGGAAGCCTGGCCGGGGTCGAAGCGGTGCTCGGTGATGTCCACCGAGCATTCGGTGGGCCCGTAGGTGTTCCAGATCTCCACCTGCGGTACCCGCTCCAGCAGCCGGTGGCACAGCTCCGCGTGCAGCGGCTCACCGGCACTGAAGACCAGCCGCAGGGCCTTGCAGCCTTCCCAGCCCGGCGCGTTCACCAGCGAGCGCAGCACCGAGGGCACGGCCTGCAGGACCGTGATACGGCCGGCCGCCACCGCATCGAGCATCACCGCCGGATCGCGCTCGGCGCCCAGCGGCGCGAGGACGACCGTGCCCCCGCTGACCAGTGGCGCGAACAGCTCCAGCCCGGCCGCGTCAAAGCCGATCGTGGTCTTCTGCAGCACCCGGTCGGCGGGCCCGAACCCGTGCGGGGACGCCAGCCGGCGCACTCGGTTGGCGATCCCGCCGTGCGGCACCACCACCCCTTTGGGCCGCCCGGTGGATCCCGAGGTGTAGAGGACATAGGCCGGACGCCGGGCAGCTTCCGCCCGCCCGCCGGGGACCTTCGGCGCGGTCTCCTCGCAGGCCCCGGAGGCCGCCCTCCCCTGGCCCGCCGTGCCGTCCGCGCCGTTCGCAGCGCCCTGTGCCGGGCCGGCCGGCTCATCGAGCACCAGCAGGCGGGTGGCGCCGAGGGGCGGGAGCGCCGGCACCGCAGCCCGCTCGGTCAGGACGAGAGGGGTCCGGGTATCGGCGAGCGTCCAGGACAGTCGCTCGGCGGGGTGGTCCGGATCCATCGGCACGTAGGCGGCGCCGGCCTTCCACGTCGCCAGCAGGGCGACGACCAGATCGGGGCCACGGCGCAGGCACACCCCGACGAGGCTCTGCGGACCGATGCCGAGCGCGACCAGCCGGTGCGCCAGCCGGTTGGCCTGCCGGTCCAGCGCGCCGTAGGTGAGGGAGGCCCGGCCGGCGGGCCCGCCGTCGACCGCGAGCGCGTCGGGTGTGGCCGCGGCCTGCGCGGCGATCAGCTCGGACAACAGCGGGAGCGGGGCCGGTGAGCCCGGCGTACTGCGTTCCGCGGGCGCCCCCTCCGCAGGCGAAAAAGCCGACGGCGTCCGGTCGTTCACAGATGCTCCTTCGACAAAGTCGCCTCGGGGGCGGAATGGGGGAGGCCCGTAAGGGCGGTTCAGCCGGCGGCGGAACGTTCCATCCGGCGGCGCAGGCTCAGCGGGCGCATATCGGTCCACACCGTGTCGATGTAGCTCAGGCACTCCTCACGGCTGCCCTCGGTCCCGTCGGCGTACCAGCCGTCCGGCAGCGGGCGGTCGGCCCACCAGATCGAGTACTGTTCCTCGTCGTTGCGGACCACGCGGTAGGTGCGGTCACGGCTGTGGTCGTCCATGCGGTGTTCCCAGGGTCGGGCGGGGACGGTCGGGGGCGGGGACGGTCGGGTGACCGCTGCTCAGTCGGAGTCGACGATGCGTCGCACGTTCGCCTCGAACTCGGCGGACGTGCCGTTGCGGTGCGCGACCTCGGCGATGTGCTCCGCAATCTCGCGGAACGTCCGGCCCTCGAACCCTTCGAGCTCTTCCAGCACCTTCATCCCCAGCTCGTTCTCCAGGTCGAGCAGAACCTGGACCATCGAGAAGGAATCCAGGTCACGCAGCTCTTCCGGCTCCGGAACATCGGGCTGCTCGGCACAAATGGTGGCGGCCGTCCGCCGGATCACCTCGGTGAATTCATCGATGAAAGACGCGGTGCTTTCCGTGACCGTTCCGTTGTCCACCATAATTCCTCGCTCGCTCCTCAGTCGCTCGCGCCAATGAATTCCTCCGGCATCGGAGGTCACCTGTCGGGCGGAATGAAAGTTCTGTCGACGATCGGCCCCGAACGTAGTCCGGGGCTCATCGCAGGGTCAATGACACGGCCTCCGATTCCGCGCCGGGCGTCTCGCCGGCGAGACAGTCGCACGGCCGTGGAACCCACCGGGCACCGCCGCCGGCGAGCGTCTTTCCAGCTCAGCTCCTTGACCCGTGGTCTCACCCCTGCCTACGGTCCAGTAATTCCAGCATCGCGAGCATCCGGATAAAGCTGGCCCGCCGCATTGCCTACAGCATTCCCGGCGTTATAGAAATCAAAGGGATTCGCGACGGATAATCGCCCTACGGGCAGCCACGGCAAGAGAGGCAGGTGGCCAATGCTTTTTCCGCACACCGAAACCAGGCGGGTCGCACTGCGCCCGGCCGGTTCCGAGGACGCCGTTGCGGCATACCAGATCCTCTTCCGCCTGGGAAGCGCCGGACTCCCCGTGCTGGACACCTTTGTCAAGACCTTCGGAGAGGGACTGTCGGCGTGCTTCCTGGTCCACAGGAAAGACACGGACGAGGTCGTGGGGCTGAGTACGATCTCCCCGCTCACCCCGGCAGGCCATGTCCGGATCGAGGTACACCTCGCCGGGGCGGAAAACCATGAACTCACCGGTGATGTACACGCGTTGACGGCCCATTTCGCCTTCGCGATGTGGCGCACCCGCAAGGTGTACCTCCACCGCACGTCATCGGACATCAGCGCCATCGGCTGGGGCGACGCAGCCGCTGCCGTGCTCCGCGCCGAGGCGGTGCTGCCCGACCACACGTATTTCCACGGCAGGTTGTGGGACGTCCACATCTTCGCCATCCACCGTGAGGACTGGAACCCGCACGGTGCGGCTCTTCTGAAGCAGATCGTCTGAAACGGCCGGTCGGCGGTCTGCTCCCCACGGCCAACTCTTCAATCCTGACGGCAATCCTGTTGGAGGTGACGTGCCGCGATGACCCAGCATGTGTGGGGTTACTTGCCGGAGTACGAGAAGGAACGCGCGGACATTCTCGACGCGGTGGACACGGTGTTCAGCTCCGGGCAGCTGGTGCTGGGGAAGAGCGTCCGCGGCTTCGAGCAGGAGTTCGCCGCGTACCACGAAGTCGCCCACTGCGTCGGCGTGGACAACGGCACCAATGCCATCGTGCTCGGCCTGCGTGCCCTGGGGGTCGGCCCCGGGGACGAGGTGATCACGGTCTCGAACACCGCGGCACCCACCGTCGTGGCGATCAATGCCGTCGGTGCCACACCGGTGTTCGTCGACATCCACCCGGACACCTATCTGATGGACGTGGACCAGGTGGCCGCCGCCATCACCCCGCGCACCCGCTGCCTGCTCCCGGTGCACCTGTACGGCCAGTGCGTCGACATGGCACCGCTGCAGGAGCTGGCCGACAGGCACGGCCTGCTCGTCCTGGAGGACTGCGCACAGGCACACGGCGCCCGCCACCACGGCCGCATCGCCGGATCGATGGGCAACGCCGCGGCGTTCTCCTTCTACCCGACCAAGGTGCTCGGGGCCTACGGTGACGCCGGCGCCACGGTCACCGACGACGCAGCCGTGGACGCCCGCCTGCGGCGGCTGCGCTTCTACGGCATGGAGGACCGCTACTACGTCGTCGAGACCCCCGGCTACAACAGCCGGCTCGACGAGGTGCAGGCCGAGATCCTGCGCACCAAGCTCCCCCGCCTCAACGACTACATCGCCCGCCGCAGAGCCATCGCGGACCGGTACGCGGAAGCCTTCAACGGCACCGCTCTCCTCACTCCCCGGACCGCTCCGGGCAACGAGCACGTCTACTACGTCTACGTGGTGCGTCATCCGCAACGCGACCAGATCATCGAAGGCCTCAAGGCCCACGACATCTCGCTGAACATCAGCTACCCCTGGCCGGTGCACATCCAGAAGGGATTCGACCACCTCGGCTACGGCAAGGACGACCTGCCGGTCACGACCCGCCTGGCCGAAGAGATCTTCTCCCTGCCCATGTACCCGTCCCTGTCCGACGCGGAGCAGGAGCGGGTCATCGATGCGGTGTCCGACGTCCTGGGAAGGCTCTGACCGAGGTGAGCCTCATGTCCACCGCCGAGTTCCACGCCTGGTGGGCCGAGCGACGCCAGGCCGGCGGGTTCTCGGTGGAGCGCATCCCCTTCGACGCCCTGGACTCCTGGGAGTTCGACCCGCTGACCGGCAACCTCGGTCATGCGAGCGGGCGGTTCTTCACGGTCGAAGGGCTACAGGTCCGCGACGGCGGCAACGGCGGTGCGGAGATCTGGTCGCAGCCGGTCATCAACCAGCCGGAGATCGGCATCCTCGGCATCCTCGTCAAGGAGTTCGACGGCGTCCTGCACTGTCTGATGCAGGCCAAGATGGAACCGGGGAACGCCAATACGATCCAGCTCTCGCCGACGGTGCAGGCGACGCGGAGCAACTACATGAAGGTGCACCGCGGCGCCGGCACCCGGTATCTGGAGTACTTCGCCGGGCCGCACCGCGGCCAGGTACTCGTGGACGTACTGCAGTCGGAGCAGGGCGCCTGGTTCTGGCGCAAGCGCAACCGGAACATGGTGGTGCTCGCGACCGGTGACGTGCCGCTGCACGAGGACTTCTGCTGGCTCTCCATGGCCCAGATCCGCGAGCTGACCATGGTGGACAACCTGGTCAACATGGACGCCCGTACCGTGCTGTCGTGCATGCCGTTCATGCTCCCCGACGAGGCCGAGACGCCGAGCGGCGACGCGTTCCACGACGCTCTGGTGCGCTCGTACCAGTACCAGGCGGCAAAGGAGAGCCGGTCCGCGCCGGAGACCGCGGGCGGGATTCTGAGCTGGTTCACCGAGGCGAAGACCCGCTGCGACTGGACCGCCCGTCTCGTACCGCTGACCGAGGTCGCCGGCTGGAAACGCGATGACTGGGAGGTCACCGACGAGGGGGCCGAGAACTTCCGCATCATCGCGGTAAGGGTCGCTGCCGGGACCCGGGAGGTCACCCGCTGGACGCAGCCGCTGCTCTACCCACGCGGGGAGGGGCGGGCGGTGTTCATCGCCCGCCCCGTCGACGGAGTGCTCCATCTGCTGGTGCGGGCCCGGCCCGAGTACGGGTTGATGGACCAGGTGGAGATGGCGCCGACGGTGCATCTGCACCCGGGACAGGGCCTCGACGGCATACAGGAGCCCTTCCTGCGTGACGCGCTGCTGCCCGGCGGTGCCACGACGCGGTACGACCAGGTGCTCTCGGAGGAAGGCGGCCGGTTTCACCATGCGCTGACGCGCTATCAAATCCTTGAGGTGGGAGAGGAGTTTCCGCTCGAAACGCCGCCCCATCTCTGCTGGATGACGGCACGTCAGCTGACCGACCTGCTCCGTCACGGTCACTACCTCAACATCGAGGCCCGCTCCCTGCTCACGTGCCTGCTCAGCCTGTGCTGAGCGGGCACCGGGCGGGCGTCTGTACATGTGCGATTCTCTGAGACTGGTGGGCCATGTTTGATGCGGCACGAGTTACCGAAATGTCAATCAAAGGGGCTTATCGCCTAGTCCCCAACAAGATCCCGGATATCCGCGGTTCCTTCTTCGAGGCCTTCCGGGGCGGACTGCTCACGGAGATCATCGGCTATCCGTTCACCGTCGGGCAGGCGAACTATTCCCTCAGCTGCCGGAACACGATGCGCGGCATCCACAGCACCTCCCTCCCGCCCGGCCAGGCCAAGCTGGTCACCTGCGTGCGCGGCGCGGTGCTGGATGTCGCGGTGGACCTGAGGGTGGGCTCGCCCACCTTCGGGATGTACGACATGACGCCACAGGACGAGGAGTCCGGCACCGCCGTGTACATGGCCGACGGCATCGGCCATGCGTTCCTGGCCCTCACCGACGACGCCTGCATGAACTACCTGTGCTCGGAGGCGTACGTCCCCGGAACGATGATCGAGGTCAATCCCCTGGACCCCGACATCGGCATTCCCTGGGGGATCGAGGAACCGCCGATCATGTCGGAGAAGGACGCCGCGGCGCCCACGTTGGCCGAGGCGGTGTCCCAAGGGCTGCTCCCCACGTACGAGGAGTGCCTCGCCCACTACCAGGCGCTGGGAAAGCGCTCGGCTGAGGGCTGACGCCCTCCTGGGTGGCACAGGTGACCGGTCACATTTCTTCTCATCCCATGCTGAGCGGAGTTCTTCCACATGTTTAAGAGCACGAGTGACAGACTGCGCATCGGGATCATGGGATGTGCGGATATCGCCTGGCGGCGGACGCTCCCGGCCATGGAGGGCAACCGTGCCGTGCAGGTCACGGCCATCGCCAGCCGGGACGAACGGTCCGCGGCGAAGTTCACCGACCGGTTCGGCGGTGTGCCGCTCGAAGGCTACGACCTGTTGCTCGGCCGCGATGACGTCGATGCCGTCTACATCCCGCTGCCCGGTCTGCTCCACGCCGAATGGGTCTCCCGGGCCCTGGACGCGGGCAAGCACGTACTGGTCGAGAAGCCGCTGACGGCCGGCTACGAGGACACCGGCCGGCTGATCGCCCAGGCACGCTCTCGCGGTCTGGTGCTGCTGGAGAACTACATGTTCCTCTACCACTCCCAGCACACCGTGGTGCGCAAGGCCCTGGCCGAGGACGTCATCGGTGAACTGCGCGGGTTCTCCAGCGCGTTCACCATCCCGCCGAAGCCCGTGGGCGACATCCGCTATCAGCGTGATGTCGGCGGCGGGGCCTTTCTGGACTTCGGGGGCTATCCGGTACGGGCGGCACAGTATTTCCTCGGCGGCGACCTGAAGGTCGTCGGAGCGGTGTTCCGGCACAACCGGAGCCGGGGCGTGGTGATGTCGGGCAGTGTGCTGCTGAGCACGCCGGAGGGCATCCCCGCCCGGCTGACGTTCGGCATGGAGCACTCGTACCGCAACACCTACAGCCTGTCGGGCAGCACCGGTCGCATCATCCTCGACCGGGCCTTCACCCCGCCGGAGACGTACCAGCCCGTGATGCGGGTCGAACGCCAGGATCACCATGAGCAGTTCGTCCTGCCGGCCGACCACCAGTTCGCGAACGTCATCGACACCTTCGTGGATGCCGTTCTCGGTGACCGCGGCATACGGGAGCAGCAGGAAGGCTCCCTCCGGCAGGCGGCGCTGATCGAGGAGATCGGGAAGAACGCGCTCCTGGTGGAGGTCTGAAGCGCACCGGGACCGGCCTGTCCGGGTCGTCGTCGCTGTCGTCGACACCCCCGACTACACCGGGCCCACGACCAGCGATACGGCGCCGAGCGCTGGATCGCGCCGGAACGGCCCGGCACCTTTCCGGTGCGGTTCCCCCGTCCCGGCACACCGATGGACACGGCTTGGCGCTTCGACGCCGGCCGGCACATCGACGAGCGGTGGTTCGAAGGCGCTTGAGGACGGCGGCGATCCGGGCCGGGTGGACCCCTCCGGCGGCACGTCCGGCCGCCCCCGACCACCGGTTCGCGAACGTCAGCGACACCTTCGTGAAGCGTCCGGCGCTTCACGGCGAGGTGCCGGCGGACAAGGAGACGAGACGGTCTTCGGCAGGTGAGGGAGCACTGTGCAGCCAGGAGGGCGGCGCTGCTCGGCGGCGCCGCCCTCCTGAGCCTCTGCTTCGCGGCCCTGGTGCTGCACGATGTACTGCTGGGTGGTCCGGACGTCCACGAGGCAGCGGAACGCCACCGCTTCAGCTCCCGGTGACCGGACGCGGCAGATCGCCGGGGCCGAACATGTCCGGCCGGGTCCAGCCGTCGAGGTCGTACTCCGCCATGCACTGGTCCGCGAACCCCTTCAGGCCTTCGGCCTGACCCCGTGCCTGATAACTCATCAGGGTCTGCACGCGAATTCCTTCGTGGTCGCCACCGTAGTTCCGCTCGTACAGCTCGTGGCGGCCGGCGAATTCCGTACCGACCGCGTCCCACAGCAGCTTGAGGAGCTTGACCCGGTCGATGGCCTCGACTCCCCGCGAGCCCCGGAGATAGCGGTCCAGGTAGGGGCGGACATCCGGGTTCTTCCAGTCGCTCGAATGCGAGTTGAGATAGATCAGGCCGCTGCCAAGGGTCTGCTGGATGATTTCCCTGATCCGCGGATAACCGATGCCCATGAACGTGCGGTACGCCAGGCCGTAGTTGAGGTTCGGCTGCACGGCGCCGTTCAGCCACTCGGTCGGTGACTTCGCCATCGCGTCGGACAGGCCCCAGAACATGTCGCGCCAGTTGAGGACCTCGCCGATCTGCGCCTGTACGCCGCGGAAGCCCGAGGTGCCGGTCACTTCGACGGCCTTCAGCAGACATCCCGCGATGAAGTCGAGCTTGACCGCGAGGCGGGTGCAGCCGTGGAACGTGAAGCGCTCCAGGAAACCGGACCTGGTCGCGAACGCGTTGGCCGAGGCCGCGTCGTACATGAGCACGTTCTCCCACGGCACCAGTACCCGGTCGAAGACCATGATCGAATCGTTCTCGTCCAGCCGGCTCGACAGCGGGTAGTCGAAGGGGCTGCCCAGCACCGCCGCGTGCATCTCGTAGGAGGTGCGGCAGAGCAGCTTGAGACCGGGGGTGCCCATCGGCACCGTGAACATGGCTCCGAAACGCTTGTCCCGCAACGGCAGGCCCATGTGGGCGATGAGGTTGGCGTTCGTGAGGGCGGAGGCGGTCGCCACGACCTTGGCGCCCGACACCACCAGCCCCGCGTCGGTCTCCTCCTCGACATGGACGCAGACATCGGCGGTCCGGTCGGCCGGCCGGTCGCGGTCGACGGGCGGATGGACAATCGCGTGGTTGAAATAGAGCACCCGCTCCTGCGCCTCCCGGTACCAGCGCAGCGCATTGTCGCGGTAGGGCCCGTAGAAATCCGCGTTCGCCTCAAGAGTGCCGAAGAACGCCGCCTTGTAATCGGGAGTGCGGCCCATCCAGCCGTACACCAACCGCTGCCAGGCCACGATGGCATCACGTGCGCCGATCAGATCCGCGGAGCTCCTGGCGGTCTTGAAGAAGGGGTGGGTGAAACCCCCGTTCCCGGTGTCCGTCGGCACGCTCAGCACGCCCCGGGAATCCGGCTCGTGCAGCACATCGTACAACTGTGCTATGGACCGGGCACTGTTACGGAACGCGGGATGCGTGGTGACATCCTGGACGCGTTCACCGTGGATGTAGACCTCGCGCCCGTCCCGCAGGGACTCCAGGTATTCCGCACCCGTCATCGGGCGGACACCGTTGGGCGCGTCCGTATTCGTACCTGACGTTGTCGTCAACTCGGTCTTCTCTCGCAGAAACGGGCCGCCGGCCAAAAGCAGCTGCATCGGTGGCGTGGAATAGGGAGCGGAGCACCCCGGAATCCGTGCGGTGTTCCAGAAGGAGCCGACGGTCGCCAAAAACACCTGGCGCGGCGCATCACCGGATACCATCGGCCGGGAACCGGGGTCGGAAACGGCCTGCCGGACCTGCTCCGGAAAGGGTTCTCCTGTCCCGCCGGCGAGACCGGGTCACGCGTTTCGCGTGCTTTCCCATGACCCCGTCCGAGACGAAAGTCTCCAACAGTCCGACCAAGGTATCGTCCACCGTCCGTCCCGGCCTCGGGAAGAGATCACGCGGGTAAAGTCCCGGACGTGCTCGACACCTTGCCCGCTCCCGCACCCGCCCGGCGGAGTCCACGCGACTGGACCGTGGACACCGCGCTCTTCCTGCTTGCGGTGGCCTACGGTGTCGCGACCGCGAAGAGCAGGGGCGCGGCGGCCCCCGAGCCGGGGCTGAACTGGATGTACCTGGAGCAGATAGCCGGTGCCTTCGGCTCTGCCCTGCTGTGGCTGCGCCGGCGCAAACCGGTTGAGGTCGCCTCGGTACTGATCGCCCTCTCCGTGGTGTTCGAGATGGTCGCGGGCGCCATGCTCGTCGCGCTGTTCTCCGTCGCCGTCCGCCGCTCACCGCGGACCACCGCAATCGTCTACGCGGCGAGTCTGCTGCCCGTCGTCTCCGATGTCTTCACGCGCCCCGACACCGGCCTCTCGGCCTTCCACTTCTTCGTCTTCGGGACCATCGTCCAGGGGGCCGCGGTCGGGTGGGGTCTGTTCATCCACCACCGGCGGCAACTCCTCGAACAGGTGGCGGCCGAGGCCGGGCTGCGGGCCGAACAGGCCCAGCTGCGGGCCAGGGAAGAGGTCGCAAGGGAGATGCACGATGTCCTCGGCCACCGGCTGTCGCTGCTGAGCCTGCACGCCGGAGCACTCGAATACCGTCCCGACGCTCCCAGCGAGGACATCGCCCGGACGGCGGGGGTGATCCGGCAGAGCGCGCACCAGGCGCTGCAGGACCTGCGCGAGGTCCTGACCGTGCTGCGGGCCCCGGCCGGTGAACTACCGCAGCCCACCCTGGCCGATGTGCACCGGCTCGTCGCAGAGTCGTGTACGGCCGGGATGCGGGTGCGGCTGCTCAAGGACATTCCGGAGGCCGTTCCCGACCTGATCGGCCGGACGGTCTACCGGGTGGTCCAGGAAGCGCTCACCAACGTCCGCAAGCACGCCTCCGGGGCCGCCGTGTCCGTCCAGGTGACCGGGAAGGCCGGCGAGGGACTCACCGTCGAGGTGTCCAATGCCGCCACCGGTGTCCGGCATGCACAATCGCCGGGTATGTCCCCCGGGCAGGGGCTGGCAGGCCTCGCCGAGCGAGTGGCGCTCGCCGGTGGACGGCTGGAGTACGGACCGACCGGGGAAGGGGGCTGGGAGATCGGGGCGCGGCTGCCCTGGCCATAAGGCGGCCGGCTCTCCCAGGGCGGGTCCGGACGAGCATTCCGATGTCAAGAGGCGCCCACACGCGGCGTGGGTCGAACAATGAGTGGAAGTGATCTAGCTGTGCCGAAAGAGATGAATCCGAAGGCGGACGAGACCACGAAGGTCTCCGAGCCGCTGTGGGGCCAGGTGCTGGTCTGTGTCGTTTTCGGGCTGATCGGCGCCGGACTCTGCTGGCTGCTCAAGCTGCTCGCGAACTGGCTGGTGACGCTGCCCTGGGCACCCATGCAGGGCCCGGCCAAGCTCCTGACCTCGATCCCCGAGCCCGGGCTCACCATCGGGGCCGTGGCCGTCGGTGGCTTCATCGGTCTGATCGCGGGCGCCCTCATCAAGTTCGGTGAGCTGTCGGTCGGCGTCTCCGACAGCCGGGTGCTGCTCACCCGCAAGGGAGAGTCGCGGGAGTTCCCGCGCGCGGACGTCGCCCTGGTGTTCCGCGCCGGCAAGCAGCTCGTCCTGCTCGGCCACAGCACCGAGGAGCTCGCCCGGGAGGACTGCGACCAGGACGCTCGCCGCCTCGCCGAGGCGTTCACCGCACACGGCTACTCCTGGGCCGACGAGGACCCGCACGACCAGGAGTTCCAGGTCTGGGTGCCGGAGAGCCCCAAGCTTTCCGCGCAGGCACACGCCTTGCTCAAGGCCCGCGACCAGTTCCTGAAGAAGCCGGGATCGTCGGACCAACTCAAGGAGCTCGGTGCCGAGCTGAGGCAGCTGGACGTGGTGGTGCGCGACAAGGGCAAGCGGCAGTACTGGCGCACGCTGCAGCGCTGATCGTGCGGATCGCCGGTGTTCAGCGGGGCCGGGCCACCGGCCCCCTCGGCTCTCCACCCGGCGGGCCCGCCGCCGGGCCGGTCACCGGATGCCGGCCGGCGCCCGCTCCTCCAGCTCCTGGACCAGGCTGTTGGCAGGCGGTACGGCGACCAGCTCCTCGCGCAGGTCGTGCGCACGACGCCGGAAGACCTCGTCCTCCAGGAGACGGAGCAGGCTCTCGCGGACGGCGGGCCCGGTGGCCCGCGTCGCATGCGTGGTGAGGCCGGCACCGTGCGCGGCCAGACGCGCCGACAGCAGCGGCTGGTCCACGTCCCACGGCAGGGTGAGCTGGGGAACTCCATAGAGCGCCGCGGTGGTGAGGGTTCCCACCCCGGCGTGGTGGATGACCGCCGTGCACGTCGGCAGCAGCGCCTGCATCGGCACATACGGCACCAGGCGGGCATTGTCCGGAATCCGCTGCAGCCTCTGCCGGACGGCGTCGCTGACGGTCGCCACCAGCTCGATGTCCAGGTCGCCGACGGCGTCGAGGATGTCCTGGACGTCGACGGGGTAGGCGAGGCCGTGATCACTCACGGTCAGCCCCAGGGTCAGGGCCACCCGCGGGCGCCGTGGCGGCTCCCACAGCCAGCGCGGCACGACCGCCGGTCCGCCGTACGGAGTGAAGCGCACCGACCGGTAGTCCAGATCCGGCGCGTGGACCTGCAGGGATGGTGGCAACAGATCGATGCTGAACTGGCCGGTGACCATGTCCTCGGTGAACTCTTCCCCGTACTTGCGGGCGTAGCCGCCCAGCCAGTCGGCGAGCGGGTCGTCGCCTTGCCTGTGCCCCTGCCCGGAGTTGAGTCGTAGGAAATGGTGCCGGGTGAGCCCGTAGACATCCGCACCGATCAGCATGCGGGCGTGGGCGGCGCCGACGGCCTTGGCCGCTATCGCGCCTGCGAAGGTCAGCGGTTCCCAGATGACCAGATCGGGCCGCCAGCGCTGGGCGTACTCCACGAGCGCACCGGCCAGCGGCGCATTGGTCATCTTGTGCGCCGCGTCGATCCGGACCCGGTACCCCTCGCGCAGGGATTCCAGGGTGATGTCCTCGGGCCTGCGTTCCACGGCGTCGTACGGCTCGGCCAGCCCCGGTCGCAGCCGTGCCCCTGCGCCCTTGAGCCGGCCGAAGACCTGCCACAGGTCACGGTCGCTGCCGACCGGCACCGCAGTGAGTCCCGCCTGGGTGATGGCCTCGGTCATCTTCGGCTGGCAGGCCACCCGCACCTCGTGGCCGGCGGTGCGCAGCGCCCAGGCGAGCGGGGCCATGAGCAGGAAGTGGGTGCGTTCGGGATAGCACGTGAACAGAATGCGCATGGGGTGTCTTTCGGTCAGCGAGGGCCGGACGTCGAAAACGGCTGTCAGCGGCGGCGGTGCACAGGTGGCGTGGGTGTGCGTCAGCCGGTGCGGTGCCGGAAGGTGAGCTCTTCCAGACGGGGAACGAGCGCGTTGGGGGTGGGCAGAGCCAGCAGCTCGTCGCGCAGGTCCCCCGCGCGAGCGCCGAATTCCGGCTCGTCGAGCAGCCGCAGCACCTGTTCCCGGATGGCCTGCCCCGTGGCCTTTCCGTGGGGCAGCTCCAGCCCGGCGCCGTGCTCGGCGAGCTTGCGCGCGAGCAGGGGCTCGTCGAAGCTGAACGGGATCGACAGCTGAGGGACTCCGTGCCGGGCAACGGTCCCGAGCGTGCCGGGGCCCGCGTGGTGGATGACGACCGCGCAGGTGGGGGCGAGCGCGTGCAAAGGCACGAACGGAAGCAGTCGGGCGTTGCCGGGCACGCTGCTCAGTTTGGCCTTCTCGGCGTCGGCGATGGTGGCGACGACCTCGATGTCGAGATCGGCCAGGGAATCGAGGACGTCCTGGGTGTGGATGGTGTAGCCGTCGAAGAGATCGGTAGCCGTGAGCCCCATGGTCAGCGCCACGCGGGGCTTCGCCGGCTTGGCCCATAGCCATTTCGCCACACTCGACGGCCCGTTGTAAGCGACGAACTGCATCCGCAGATAGTCGAGGCCGTCGGCTTCGAGCTGGAGGCACCGGGGGAACTGGTCGATGGTGAAGTGCCCGGTGACCATGTCCTCGGTGAACTCCCCGCCGTACTTGCGGGCGTAGCCACCCAGCCAGTCCGCGAGATGGTCGGTGCGGTGCCCTTCCGGACGCCGTGCCTGCAGGCGCAGGAAGTGTGCGCGGGCCACTCCGAAGACGTCGACGCCGAAGAGCAGCCGGGCGTGGGCGGCGCCGGTGGCCTTGGCCGCGATCGGGCCCGCGCAGGTGAGCGGGTCCCAGACGACCAGGTCCGGCTGCCAGTGCCGGGCGAACTCCACCAGTCCGGCGACCATCGGGAAGTTCTCCGGCTTGTGGCCCTTCTCGACCGCGTCGTAGTAGCCGTTGAGCAGGTGCTCCCACGTCGCCTTCGAAGGGTCCTCGGCGACATCCCAGGGAGCGTGCAGACCGACCCGCGCCGCGGCAAGCTCCTCGGGGTCCATCCGTGCCACGCGGAACACATCGCTGTCGCGGCCGACGGGGACGGCCGTGAGCCCGGCCTGGGTGACGGTGGGCACGAACGAGGGCTGGACGGCGAACCGCACCTCGTGTCCGGCGGTGCGCAGCGCCCAGGCCAGCGGCACCATGCTCAGAAAGATCGTCTTTTCCGGGATGACGGTGAACAGGACTCGCATGGCTGCTGCTTTCCGTGTGGGTCAGGCGGTGGTGCCGCGGTGCCGGGCGGTGAGTTCTTCGAGGCGGGGGACGAGC
>NZ_JBIBVF010000038.1:0-29747 GCF_043080045.1 Streptomyces sp. NPDC015125 | reverse complement strand
TCCGTGCCGTTGGGGGATGCGGGTGCGGGGCATTTTGCTGAGGTGATGGGGGCGAAGGTTGCCGGTGCCGTGGTGCTGGATGAGGTGCTGGGTGACCGTGCGCTGGATGCCTTTGTGGTGTTCTCATCGATTGCTGGTGTGTGGGGCAGTGGTGGTCAGGCGGCGTATGCGGCGGGCAATGCCTTCGTCGAGGGGTTGGTGGAGGCGCGTCGTGCGCGGGGTGCGGTGGGTTGTGCGGTGGCGTGGGGCCCGTGGGCCGGCGGCGGGATGGCCGGTGCGGAGGGTGCGGAGGAGCATCTGCTGCGTCGTGGGCTGAAGGCCCTCGATCCGGCTCTTGCGGTGTCGGCGTTGGAGTCGGCGGTGGGCGCGGGTGAAGGTTCGGTGGTCGTGGCGGATGTGGAGTGGGAGCGCTTCGCTCCGGCGTTCACGAGTGCCCGTCCGAGTCCGTTGCTGGACGACCTGCCGGAAGTCGCCGATGCGCTGCGTGCCACACCGCAGGAGAAGGCCGATGAAGGAACCCCGTCCTTCCTCGGCAGGATCGCGGATGTTTCCGCGGTGGAGCGCTCGCAAGCCGTACTCGATCTCGTACGTACCCACACGGCTGCCGTTCTCGGATTCCGCGATCCGAAGGCCGTGGAGCCGCTCAGGGCCTTCCGGGACTCGGGTTTCGACTCACTGACCGCCGTCGAGCTGCGCAACGGGCTGAACGCCGAAACCGGCCTGCGGCTCCCCGCCACATTGGTCTTCGACTACCCCACGCCGCAGCTTCTCGCGGAGCATGTGCACGACACTCTGTTCGGTGCCGCGGACGTCGAGCCGGAGACGGCTGTACTCGCTGACCTGGACCGTCTCGCGAGCACGATTTCAGGAATTTCCCCAAAGAACGGCGCCAGAGGGCTCATCGAGGCCCGTCTTCGGAGCATCCTGTCCGTGCTGGGTGAGGTGGCCGAGGATGATTCGAAGTCCGCCGTGTCCCAGCAGCTGGATGCGGCCACGGACGACGAGATCTTCGATTTCATCAATCAGGAGTTCGGGCGTTCCTGAGCGCCGCAAGCGAACCGTTCCGGTCTACAACGTATGGGGCAAGTTCCACATGGCGAATGAAGAACGGCTTCGGGACTACCTCAAGTGGGTTACCACCGACCTGCATGAGGCCCGTCGGCGCCTACAGGAGCTGGAATCGCAGCACCAGGAGCCCGTCGCGATCGTCGGGATGAGCTGCCGCTTCCCCGGTGGTGTGAACTCACCGGAGGAATTCTGGCGCCTGCTGCAAAGCGGCGAAGACGCGATATCCGAGTGGCCGCGGGACCGTGGCTGGGATGCCGATGCGCTGTACGACCCGGAGTCACACGGCTCGGGCACGAGCTATTCGTGCAAGGGCGGCTTCGTCTACGACGCCACCGAATTCGACCCCGGTTTCTTCGGCATCACACCGCGCGAAGCGCTCGCGATGGACCCGCAGCAGCGGCTGCTGCTCGAAGCCTCCTGGGAGGCTTTCGAAGGCGCCGGAATCGACGCCCTCGGGGTACGGGGAAGCCGCAGCGGTGTCTTCGTCGGATGCAGCGGCCAGCAGTACGGTGCCGGCCTTCGCGACGTTCCCGATGACGTCCGTGGCCATCTCCTGACCGGGAACTCGACTTCGGTCGTATCGGGCCGCGTCGCCTACGCACTGGGCCTGGAGGGCCCGGCGGTGACCGTCGACACGGCCTGTTCCTCCTCTCTGGTGGCGTTGCATCTGGCCGCACAAGCGCTACGGTCCGATGAATGCACGCTCGCCCTGGCGGGCGGGGTGACGGTGATGGCCACGCCGGGGGCGTTCATCGAGTTCAGCCGGCAGCGCGGCCTGGCAGCCGATGGTCGCTGCAAGGCGTTCGCGGAGGCCGCGGACGGCACGGGGTGGGCCGAGGGCGTCGGCATGCTGGTGCTGGAGCGGCTGTCCGATGCCCGGCGGAATGGCCACCGGGTGTTGGCCGTCGTGCGTGGTACCGCGGTGAATCAGGACGGTGCGTCCAATGGTTTGACGGCGCCTAATGGTCCGTCGCAGCAGCGGGTGATCCGGCAGGCGTTGGCGAGCGCGGGTCTTTCGGCCTCGGACGTGGATGCGGTCGAGGCACATGGGACCGGTACGTCGCTGGGTGACCCGATCGAGGCGCAGGCGCTGCTCGCTACGTATGGTCAGGATCGTGACGGGGACCGGCCGCTGTGGCTGGGTTCGGTGAAGTCGAACATCGGGCACACTCAGGCTGCCGCGGGTGTGGCCGGCGTCATCAAGATGGTGCTGGCGTTGCAGCATGATGAGCTTCCCCAGACGTTGCATGTGGACGAGCCGTCATCGCATGTGGACTGGTCGGCGGGGAATGTACGGCTGCTCACCGAAGCCGTCGGATGGCCGGAGAGCGACCGGCCGGGGCGAGCGGCGGTCTCCGCCTTTGGCGTCAGTGGCACCAACGCGCACGTTGTACTGGAGCAGGGCCCGGAGGCAGAGCCTCTAGACGAAGAAGGACAGCCGGACGGCAAGACCGAACCCGTTCGACTGCCTCTGTTGCCCTGGGTGCTGTCGGCCCGCAGCGACTCCGCCCTGCGCGACCAGGCGGGAAGGCTGCTCGCCCACGTCGATGCCCATCCCGAGTACGACATACGTGACCTCGCCCGTTCGCTCGCCTCGACGCGCGCCGCGCTGGAGAACCGCGCCGTCATCGTCGGCGGCAGCCGTGAGGAACTGATCGCGGGACTCGGCGCCCTTGCCCGTGACGAGCATGTCGAAGGCCTTGTGCGTGACACGGCCCAGGCTGGTGCGAAAACGGCCTTCCTGTTCGCGGGGCAGGGTGCGCAGCGGTTGGGGATGGGCCGGGAGTTGTACGAGGCCTTCCCGGTTTTTGCGGATGCTTTTGATGCGGTGTGTGCGTACTTCGATGGTGAGTGGGCAACGCCGCTGCGGGATGTGGTGTTCGGTGCGGATGCGGATGCGGATGCGGATGCGGCGAGTGCGGGTGCGGAGAGGCTTGATCGGACGGGTTTGGCTCAGCCGGCGTTGTTCGCCCTTGAGGTGGCGTTGTTCCGGTTGGTGGAGTCGTTCGGTGTGCGGCCGGATTACTTGGTGGGTCATTCCGTTGGTGAGTTGGTGGCGGCTCATGTGGCGGGGGTGTGGTCGCTGGAGGATGCGTGTCGTCTGGTGGCGGCTCGTGGTCGGTTGATGCAGGCGTTGCCGGTCGGTGGGGCGATGGTTTCCCTCCAGGCCACCGAGGCCGAGGTACTGCCGCTGCTGGAGGGGCTTGAGCAGCGGGTGAGCATTGCCGCGGTGAACGGTCCGCAGGCGGTGGTGGTTTCCGGTGAGGAATCGGCGGTTGCGGAGATTGCCGGGCGTTTTGAGTCCGAGGGCCGGAAGGTGAAGCGGCTGCGGGTGAGTCATGCCTTCCATTCGCCGTTGATGGAGCCGATGCTCGACGAGTTCCGCGCCGTCGCGCAGAGCGTGGCGTATGCGGAGCCGCGCATCCCGGTGGTCTCGAATGTGACCGGCGAACTCGCCACGGCGGAGCAGCTGACGTCCCCCGACTACTGGGTACGGCATGTCCGCGAGGCCGTCCGGTTCGCCGATGGCATCCGGTGGCTGGAAGAGCACAGCGTCGCTCGGTACCTCGAAATCGGCCCCGACGGCACGCTCACCGCGATGACCCAGGCATGCGGGGACAGTCCCACGCAGCTGACGGTTCCCGCACTGCGAAGGGACCGGTCCGAGACATCGCACATGGTGAGGGCCATTGCGCAGTTGCACGCACATGGCGCCGTACTCGACTGGGCTGCCCTGCTGCCCGGAACACAGTCCGTCGATCTGCCGACATATCCATTTCAACGTGACCGCTATTGGCTGGAGGCGCCCGGAACGGAGGACGAGGGCCGCGTGGCCCAAGCGCTCGATGGAGCCGATGCGCAGTTCTGGGACGCGATTGAGCGCGGTGACACGGCGGCGCTGACGGCAGAGCTGGCGATTGCCGGTGACGCCTCGTGGGATGAGGCACTGAGCGCCTTGTCGTCGTGGCGGCGGCAGCAGCGTGAGCGGTCGGTGGTGGACGGCTGGTGCTATCGGGTGGAGTGGAAGCCGCTCGTTGCTCAGTCCGGTGGGGTACTGGGCGGGCGCTGGCTTGCACTGGCGGCAGCGGGGGACGCGTACTCCGAAGCTGTGGTGGACGGGCTGGCGGCGCGTGGTGCCCGGGTTGAGCGGGTGGCATGGACCGCCGACGTGGACCGTGGGCTGCTGGCCGAGCGGTTGCGTGACGCCGCTGGTGACGAGCCGGTCACGGGCGTACTGGCGGTGGGCGCCGCGGATGCGATGAGTACCGCGGTACTGGTGCAGGCGCAGGGGGATGCCGGCGTCGGTGGGCGGCTGTGGGCGGTGACGCGCGGGGCGGTCTGCGTGGGCCGGTCGGATGGCCGGCCGGAACCGGTGCAGGCAGCCGTGTGGGGGCTGGGCCGGGTGGCGGCTCTGGAGTACCCGGACCGTTGGGGCGGTCTGGTCGATCTGCCGGACGTTGTGGACCGCAGGGCGCTCGACCGGCTCGCCGGTGTTCTGGCCGAGGCTGCCGAGGATCAGGTGGCGGTGCGGGCATCCGGTGTCTTCGGCCGCCGGCTGGCTCATGCTCCCGCTCATCCTCATGCTCAGGCTCCCGTTCCTGCTCCCGCTTCCGGTCCCGCTTCCGCTTCCGCTCCCGCTCCCGCCGGAGAAGCTGCCGACGGTTGGCGACCGCGGGGGACGGTGCTGATCACCGGCGGTACAGGTGCCCTGGGCGCCCGTGTGGCCCGTTGGGTGACCGAACGCGGTGCCGAGCACGTGGTCCTCACCAGCCGTCGTGGCCCGGAGGCTCCCGGCGCGTCGGAGTTGGAGGCCGAGCTGTCCGCCCTTGGCGTACGGGTGACCGTGGTGGCCTGCGATGTCGCAGACCCGGAGGCGGTCGAGGCACTGCTGACCGAACACCCCGTGGACGCCGTCTTCCACGCCGCGGCGGTACTCGACGACGGTGTGCTCGACTCACTCACGACTGAGCGGTTCGCCACCGTCATGCGGGCGAAGGCCGCCTCGGCCGTGAACCTGCACGAGGCGACCCGAGACCGTGATCTCTCGGCCTTCGTCCTGTTCTCGTCGTTCGCCGGCACCATTGGCGCCGCCGGCCAGGCGAACTACGCGGCCGCCAATGCCTTCCTGGACGCGCTTGCCGAACAGCGTGCGGCCGAAGGACTGCCCGCGACGTCCATCGCCTGGGGACCCTGGGGCGAGATCGGCATGGCGAGCGATGCATCCATGGCGCAGCGGATGCGCCGGGGCGGAGTGTCCCCGCTGCGGCCCGACCTCGCCGTCGACGCCATGCAGAACGCGATCTGCTCCGGCACGCCCGGCCTGGTGATAGCCGACATCACCTGGACGGACTTCCGTTCCGCCTTCGCCACGGTGCGCCCCAGCCCGCTGCTCGGCGATCTTCCGGAGGTCCGTACCGAGGTCGAACTCGCAGCCGAGACAGGACGCGAAGACGCCCAGTCCGAACTGCGCCGACAGCTGGCCGGCGTCGAACCGGCCGAACAAGAACGAGTGCTCACCGATCTGGTCCGGTCGTATGCCGCCGGAGTGCTGCACTACGCGGGGCCCGCCGAGGTACCGCCGAACCGGCCCTTCCGGGACCTCGGAGTCGACTCGTTGCTCGCCGTCGAGCTGCGCAACGCACTCGGCCTGGCATGCGGAATCACACTGAGCGCGACGGTGGTCTTCGACTACCCGACACCCACCGCACTGGCCGGCTTTCTGCGCACCCGGATAGCCCCGGCCCAGGACGACGTCGAGCAGCGGACAGTCCCCTCGGCGGTTGACGGTGACCCCATCGCCATTGTCGGGATGAGCTGCCGGTTCCCGGGCGGTGTCGACTGCCCTGAGGCTTTCTGGGAGCTGCTGTCGGACGGTGTGGACGCGGTCGGAGGATTCCCGGTCGACCGCGGTTGGGACCTGAATGCGGTCTATGATCCCGACCCGGAACACTCGGGCACCAGTTACGTCAATGCCGGCGGTTTCCTGCAGCACGTGGATCGATTTGAACCTGCCTTCTTCGGTATGAGTCCCCGGGAAGCGGTAGCGACGGATCCGCAGCAGCGCCTGCTCCTCGAAGTGTCCTGGGAGGTGCTGGAGCGAGCCGGAATCGATCCGCATTCCCTACGGGGCAGCCGGGCGGGCGTTTTCGTGGGCACGAATGGGCAGGACTATCCGGCCCTCCTGGCCAATTCCCCGGACGATGTCGACGGCTATATCGGAACCGGAAACGCCGCGAGCGTGGTGTCCGGGCGGGTGGCTTACACGCTCGGCCTGGAGGGCCCGGCGGTGACCGTGGACACGGCGTGCTCCTCTTCGCTGGTGGCCCTCCACTGGGCGGCGCAGGCCCTGCGCTCCGGCGAGTGCGACATGGCGCTGGTGGGCGGTGTGACGGTGATGTCCACGCCCGGGGCGTTCATCGAGTTCAGCCGACAGCGCGGACTCGCCCCCGACGGGCGGTGCAAGACCTTTGCTGCGGGCGCCGACGGCACCGGCTGGGGCGAGGGCGTCGGGATGGTGCTCGTGGAGCGGCTGTCGGACGCCCGCCGCAACGGTCACCGGGTACTGGCCGTCGTGGCGGGATCCGCGGTGAACCAGGACGGTGCATCGAACGGTCTCACGGCGCCCAACGGCCCCTCCCAGCAGCGGGTGATCCGGCAGGCACTGGCGAGCGCCGGCCTGACCCCCTCGGACGTGGACGCGGTCGAGGCGCACGGCACGGGAACGGCCCTCGGCGACCCCATCGAGGCACAGGCCCTTCTCGCCACCTACGGTCAGGACCGGGACGGGGACCGGCCGCTGTGGCTGGGCTCGGTCAAGTCGAACATCGGGCACACCCAGGCAGCTGCGGGCGTCGCCGGTGTCATCAAAATGGTGCTGGCACTCCAGCACGGCGTGCTCCCGCGCACCCTGCACGTGGACGCGCCCTCGCCCCACGTGGACTGGTCGGAGGGCAACGTACGGCTGCTCACGGAGCCCGTCGCCTGGCCGCTCGACGACGAAGCGGCGGACCGTGTCTGCCGGGCAGGCGTGTCCTCGTTCGGCATCAGCGGCACCAACGCACATGTGGTCCTGGAAAGCGCCCCCGAACCGCCGGCCCCCGCCGAGGTCCTTCAGGCCGCCGCGCCGGAACGCCCATCTCTCACACCCCTGGTGCTCACGGCACGCACCGAGGCCTCCCTCCGCGCGCAGGCGGCTCGCCTGTGTGCGGCCTACGAGGACAACCCCGCGCTGGACCTGGCGGACGTGGGTTTCTCCCTCGCCACGACCCGCTCCCTGCGCTTCGACCACCGCGCCGTGGTCCTGGTGGGCGACCCGGTATCGGCAGTCCACCGCCTGACCGTGCTCGCCGACGACCACCGGACCCCCGGCCCCGGCGTCATTCGTGGCTCGCAGGCAGAAGGCCCGCTGGCCCTGCTGTTCGCGGGTCAGGGCGCGCAGCGGCTGGGGATGGGCCGGGAACTGTATGCATCCTTCCCGGTGTTCGCGGATGCGTTTGACGCCGTCTGCGCGCACTTTGACGGCGAGTTGGAGTCGTCACTTCGGGGGGTGGTGTTCGGTGAGGATGCGGAGGATGCGGAGGATGCGGAGGCGCTGAATCGGACGGGTTTCACTCAGCCGGCGTTGTTCGCGGTGGAGGTGGCGCTGTTCCGGTTGGTGGTGTCGTTCGGTGTGCGGCCCGACTATCTGGTGGGTCATTCCATCGGTGAGTTGGCGGCTGCGCATGTGGCGGGGGTGTGGTCGCTGGAGGATGCGTGCCGTCTGGTGGCTGCCCGTGGTCGGTTGATGGAGGCGTTGCCGGCGGGTGGGGCGATGGTGTCGCTTCAGGCGTCGGAATCCGAGGTGTTGCCGTTGCTGGAGGGGCTTGAGCAGCGGGTGAGTGTGGCTGCGGTGAATGGTCCGCAGGCGGTGGTGGTTTCCGGTGAGGAGTCGGCGGTTGCGGAGATCGCCGGGCGTTTTGAGTCCGAGGGTCGGAAGGTGAAGCGGCTGCAGGTCAGCCATGCCTTCCACTCGCCTCTGATGGAGCCGATGCTGGAGGAGTTCCGGGCGGTCGCCGAGAGCGTGGCGTATGCGGAGCCGCGCATCCCGGTGGTCTCGAATGTGACCGGCGAACTCGCCACGGCTGAGGAATTGGCGTCTCCCGACTACTGGGTGCGGCATGTCCGTGAGGCCGTCCGATTCGCTGACGGTGTGCGGTGGTTGGAGCGGCAGGGGGTGTCCCGGTTCCTGGAGGTCGGGCCGGACGGCACCCTGACCGCCATGGCACAGCTCTGCCTCTCGGAGCCTGATCTGCTTCTGCTTCCCGTCATGCGCAAGGACCGCTCCGAGACGGAAGCGCTGCTGACCGCCGTCTCGCATGTGTTCGTGCTCGGCACGGAGGTGGATTGGGGCACGTGCTTCCCCGCCACTCGGCGAGTGGATCTGCCCACGTACGCGTTCCAGCGCGAGCGCTTCTGGCCGACGCCCGCACCTGTCGCCGACCCGACCGAGAACTGGCGCTACCGGGTGGAGTGGAAGCCGTTGGTGGGGCTGTCGGGTGGGGTGTTGCTGGGTGGTCGTTGGCTTGCGGTGGTGGGTGTGGGTGATGTGTGGTCCGAGGCTGTGGTGGAGGGGTTGGCGGCGTGTGGTGTGGCGGTTGAGCGGGTGGAGTGTGTTGCGGGGGAGGTGGACCGGGGGTTGTTGGCTGAGCGGGTGCGTGAGGTGGCTGGTGGGGGGCCGGTTGCTGGTGTGTTGGTGGTGGGTGTTGCGTCGGATGTGGTGCGTAGTGCCGTGGTGGTGCAGGCGTTGGGGGATGCGGGTGTTGGTGGGCGTGTGTGGGTGGTGACGCGGGGGGCTGTTGCGGTGGGTGGGTCGGATGGTGGGCCGGATCCGGTGGGTGCTGCGGTGTGGGGTTTGGGTCGGGTGGCTGCTTTGGAGTTGCCGGATCGTTGGGGCGGTCTGGTGGATCTTCCGGAAGCCGTGGACCGTAGGGCTCTTGATCGGCTCGTGGGTGTTGTGGCCGATGGTGTTGAGGATCAGGTGGCGGTGCGGGCGTCGGGTGTGTTCGGGCGGCGGCTGGTTCATGCTCCGGCTCCTGCTGGGGACGCGGATGGTGGTTGGCGGCCGCGGGGGACGGTGCTGATTACGGGTGGTACGGGTGCGTTGGGTGCTCGTGTGGCGCGCTGGGTGGCTGAGTGTGGCGCGGAGCATGTCGTCCTGACCAGTCGCCGTGGTCTGGAGGCTCCTGGTGCGGTGGAGCTGGAGGCTGAGCTGTCGGCGCTCGGTGTGCGGGTGACGGTGGCGGCCTGCGATGTCGCGGATCGGGCTGCGGTCGAGGAGCTGCTGTCCGGGCGTGCCGTGGACGCCGTCGTCCATGCAGCGGGCGTGGTCGATTCCGTGCCGTTGGGGGATGCGGGTGCGGAGCATTTTGCTGAGGTGATGGGGGCGAAGGTCGCCGGTGCCGTGGTGCTGGATGAGGTGCTGGGTGACCGTGCGCTGGATGCCTTTGTGGTGTTCTCGTCGATTGCTGGTGTGTGGGGCAGTGGTGGTCAGGCGGCGTATGCGGCGGGTAATGCCTTCGTCGAGGGGTTGGTGGAGGCGCGTCGTGCGCGGGGTGCAGTGGGTTGTGCGGTGGCGTGGGGCCCATGGTCCGGCGGCGGGATGGCCGGCGCGGAGGGCGCGGAGGAGCATCTGCTGCGGCGTGGGCTGAAGGCCCTCGATCCGGATCTCGCGGTGTCGGCGTTGGAGTCGGCGGTGGGCGCGGGTGAAGGTTCGGTGGTGGTGGCAGATGTGGAGTGGGAGCGGTTTGCTCCGGCGTTCACGAGTGCTCGTCCGAGTCCGTTGCTGGATGACCTGCCGGAGGTGCGGGCGGCTTTGGCTGTCGGCGCTGGTGCTGGCGTTGGTGGTGAGGGTTCTGGTGCTGGGGTGGTGCAAGAGCGGTTGTCGGGGCTGTCGGTTGTGGAGCGGGAGCGGGCGCTGCTGGAGTTGGTGCGTACTCACGCCGCAGCGGTCCTCGGCTACCACAAGCCTGCTGACCTCGAAATCGGCGTCACATTCCGGGATTTGGGCTTCGACTCGCTCACTGCCGTTGAGCTGCGGAACGGCCTGAATGCCGAGACCGGCCTTCGGCTCCCCGCCACTCTGGTCTTCGACTATCCGACGCCGACTGACTTGGCCCGCTTCCTGGACGGTGAGTTGTTCGGGACCGGGACGGCCCTGGCGACCGGTCTGCCGGTGCTTGCGTCCACCTCGGACGATCCGGTGGTCATCGTCGGGATGAGCTGCCGGCTTCCCGGTGGGGTGGCCAGTCCCGAGGACCTGTGGCGGCTGGTGGCGGGAGCCGAGGACGCGATCTCCGGCTTCCCGACGGACCGTGGCTGGGACCTCGATGCCCTCTTCGGGAAGGACGCCGACCAGGCAGGTGTGAGCCGAACGCGTGCGGGCGGTTTCCTGCGCGATGCCGCCCAGTTCGATCCGGCGTTCTTCGGTATCAGCCCACGTGAAGCGGTCGCGATCGACCCGCAGCAGCGGCTGCTGCTGGAGACCTCCTGGGAAGCCCTGGAGCGCTCCGGTGTCAGCCCCATGTCGGTCAAGGGAAGCCGTACCGGCGTATTCGTCGGTGCCAGCGCTTCGGGTTACGGGGCAGGCCTGCAGGAGGCTCCGGAAGGGCTCGGCGGCCACTTGCTCACCGGAAGCTCGGGCGCTGTGGTGTCGGGCCGGGTGTCGTATGCGCTGGGTCTTGAGGGGCCGGCGGTCACGGTCGACACGGCGTGTTCCTCGTCGCTGGTCGCCTTGCACCTGGCCGCGCAGTCCCTGCGTTCCGGCGAATGCGACCTCGCCCTCGCCGGTGGTGTGACGGTCATGGGCAACCCTGGCGCCTTCGTCGAGTTCAGTCTTCAGGGCGGCCTTGCTGCTGATGGCCGGTGCAAGGCGTTCTCGGACGCTGCGGATGGCACCGGTTGGGCTGAGGGTGCTGGTGTGTTGGTGGTGGAGCGGCTGTCGGATGCTCGGCGTCATGGTCATCGGGTGTTGGCCGTGGTGGCGGGTAGTGCGGTGAATCAGGATGGTGCGTCGAATGGTCTGACGGCGCCGAATGGTCCCTCGCAGCAGCGGGTGATCCGGCAGGCCCTGGCCGGTGCGGGGCTGTCTGCGTCGGATGTGGATGTGGTCGAGGCGCACGGCACGGGAACGTCCCTGGGTGACCCGATCGAGGCGCAGGCGCTGCTTGCGACGTACGGGCAGGATCGGGATGAGGACCGGCCGTTGTGGCTGGGGTCGGTGAAGTCGAACATCGGTCATACGCAGGCGGCTGCGGGTGCGGCCGGTGTCATCAAGATGGTGCTGGCGCTCCAGCACGGTGTCCTGCCGCAGACCCTGCATGCCGATGAACCGTCGTCGCACGTGGACTGGTCGGCGGGCAATGTGCGGCTGCTCACCGAAGCCGTCGGATGGCCGGAGAGCGGCCGTCCGGGGCGAGCGGCGGTCTCCGCCTTTGGCGTCAGTGGGACCAATGCGCATGTGGTGATCGAGCAGGCTCCGGTGGAGGAGAGCGCGGAAGCCGGGCCGTTGGATGTGCTCGGGGGTGTGGTGCCGTGGGTGGTGTCCGCGCGGAGTCGGGAGGGGGTGCGGTCGCAGGCGCAGCGGTTGTTGGCGCATGTGGAGGCCCGTCCTGAACTCGGTGTGCCGGAGGTGGGGTTTGCCCTGGCCACGACACGTTCGGCATTTGAACACCGGGCCGTCGTCCTCGGCACCGAGCGCGCGGGACTCATTGAAGGACTCACCGCCGTGGCTGAGGGATCTGCTGCGGTCAATGCGGTAACGGGTGCGGTGGACACCGGAGGCCGGCTGGCGCTGCTGTTCACCGGGCAGGGTGCGCAGCGGTTGGGGATGGGGCGCGAGCTGTATGACGCGTTCCCGGTTTTCGCCGATGCGTTTGACGCTGTCTGTGCGCACTTCGACGGCGAGCTGGCTTCGCCCCTGCGGGATGTGGTGTTCGGTGACGAAGCCGAACTGCTGAATCAGACGGGGTTCACTCAGCCGGCGTTGTTCGCGGTGGAGGTGGCGCTGTTCCGGCTGGTGGAGTCGTTCGGTGTGCGGCCCGACTATCTGGTGGGGCATTCCATCGGTGAGTTGGTGGCCGCGCACCTCGCCGGTGTGCTGTCCCTCCCGGACGCGTGCCGTCTGGTGGCGGCCCGTGGTCGCCTGATGCAGGTGCTGCCGGCGGGCGGCGCGATGGTCGCCCTTCAGGCCACCGAGGACGAGGTGTTGCCGCTGCTGGAGGGCCAGGAGCAGCGGGTGAGCATCGCCGCGGTGAACGGTCCGCGGTCGGTCGTGGTCTCCGGTGAGGAGTCCTCGGTTGCCGAGATCGCCGGGCGCTTCGAGTCTGACGGCCGGAAGGTGAAGCGCCTCAAGGTCAGCCATGCCTTCCACTCTCCGCTGATGGAGCCGATGCTCGACGAGTTCCGTGCCGTCGCGGAAGGCCTGACATTCGAAGAGCCCCGTATCCCGGTGGTCTCGAATGTCACCGGCACGCTGGCTACGTCACAGGAGCTGACCTCCCCCGACTACTGGGTGCGGCATGTCCGTGAGGCCGTCCGCTTCGCCGACGGCATTCGCTGGCTGGCGGAGCACGAGGTCACCCGGTTCCTGGAAATCGGCCCGGACGGCACCCTCACCGCCATGGCACAGGGCTGCCTCGACAGCGACAGCGACAATGACAGCGACATGGATGCGGATCTGGACGCGGACCACGTCCTCATCCCCACCCTGCGTGGCGACGACCGCGGCGAGATAGCCGCCGTACTGTCCGCCGCCGGGCGCGCATTCGCCTACGGCATCGCCATCAACTGGCAGACCTTCTTCCCCACCACAGCCACCGCCACCCAAAGCACCACGCAAAGCACCGACCAAAGCACCACCCCCACCCCCGTAGACCTCCCCACCTACACCTTCCAACACCAGCGCTACTGGCTTGAGATACCGTCCACGACCGGGGATGCCTCGTCGATCGGCCTTGCCGCAGCCGGGCACCCGCTCCTCGGGGCGACGGTGTCACTGGCCGGTGGCCATGAGGTGGTGCTGACCGGGCGTCTCTCGCCCCGTACGCAGCCGTGGCTTGCCGAGCACCGTATTGCCGGCGCGATCGTCGTCCCGAGCACCGCACTGCTGGAACTGGCAGTGCGCGCAGGGGATGAGGTCGGTTGCTCCCACATCAGGGAACTCGCCCTCGAGGCACCGCTGGTGCTCGCCGAGGACGGTGCGGTGCAGCTACAGCTCCGCATCGAGGACCCGGATGCCTCCGGTGACCGGGCGCTGGGTGTGTACGCGCGCCCCGCGGCGGCCTCGGCCGATGCGCCGTGGACGCGGCATGCGAGCGGTGTCCTGGCGGAGAGCGGCCCGACGGAGGCCTTCGACTTCGCTGTGTGGCCGCCGGCCGGCGCGGAGCCCGTGGAGATCGACGACCTGTACGACGGGTTGGCGGCGGCCGGGTTCGACTACGGTTCGGCCTTCCGCGGCGTGCGGGCCGTTTGGCAGGGCGCCGACGGCGTGTACGCCGAGGCCGAACTGCCGGAGTCCGCTGCGGCCGAGGAATTCGCCCTCCATCCCGCGCTGTTGGACGCGGCGCTCCATCCGCTCGGCCTCGGTCTGCTGGACGGCGTGGCGACGGAGGCCGTGCTGTTCGCGTGGAGCGGTGCCACTCTGCAGGCGACCGGTGCGACCGCACTGCGGATCCGGCTGGCCCGCCGTGGGCACGACGAGGTGTCCCTCCAGGCCGCCGACGGCGCCGGGCAACCGGTGATCGCGGTCGAGTCGATGCTGATGCGCAAGACCGGCGACCTGCGGGACGACCGGACGCCTTCGCTGCCGGCTTCGCTGCTCCGTCTCGACTGGGCACCGATCGCCGTGGAACGGGCCAGCGAGTCGGACATCGGCGAGGACGCGGCAGCGGATGCCGATGTGCCGCGGCTGACCGTGGTGGGGAGCGACCCGCTGGGCCTGGCCGGGACACTGGGCACGAACGCCGCCGACGCTGCGGAGGCCGCTGATTCCACGAACGTGGGGGCGGACGCGACGACCGGCACAGTGCTTGTGACCGGTGTCGCCACAGTCGACGAAGCGCACATCACCCTCAGCGCGTTCAGCGAACGGCTGGGGCAGGAGTCGTCGTCGGCCCGTCTGGTATTCGTCACCCGAGGCGCCATCGCCCTCGGTGACGAGGCACCGGACGCAGAGACTGCCGCCCTCTGGGAAGAGCTTCGCGCTGTCCAGGCCGACTACTCGGGCCGGATCGTGCTCGTGGACGTCGATGACGATCTGGACTCCCACCGTGTGCTGCCGTCCGCGCTCGCCACGGACGAGTCCGAGCTCGCTGTCCGCAGGGGTGAGGTGTCGGCCGCGCGGCTGGTCAGGTGCGCATCGAGCGCCGCCACTGCCCTGGACGTGGAGCCCGGAGGAACGGTCCTGGTCACCGGGCCGTTCGCCGAGCAGGTCGCCGCTGCCCTCGAATCCCAGGGAGATGTGCAGACCGTTGCCTACCCGGACCAGGACGGGGACGGAACCGGAGACGGAACCGGAAACCAGTACGCAGCAGCGGAGGCGGACGCGTACACGGACGCCGGCCAGAGCCCACACAGTCTGCAACAAGCAGCGATAGCCGCAGCCCAGGCAACCGGACGCCCCCTCAGCGCCCTCGTGCACACCGCCGACCTCGGCCGGAGCCGCGACGTCGATACGGCGCGCGTCCTCGATGAGTTGACGCGCCGCACCGGCGCGGACGGCGCCCCGCCCGCGCTCGTCCTCCTCGGCATCGGCGGCCCGGCCGGCGCTCCGTCGGGCGGGCAACTGGCCGCGCTCGCCCACCGTCGGGCCGGCGCCGGCCTGCCGGTCCTGGCGCTGCTCCCGCCGTCCGGCGCGACAGCCCCGGGGCTGTCCGCGGTGTCGGTGGAGGAGACCGCGGCGCTGCTGGGTGCCGCCCAGGCCACGGGCCGGACGGTGCTGCGTTCCGCGCGGGTGGACCGCGCCGCACTGCGCGGCTCCGCGAGCCCGCTGCCGGCCGTCCTCAGCGCGCTGGCGCAGGGCTCCGGGCGACGGATCGCCACACGTGAGCAGGCCACCGCGGCCTCCGGCCTGGCGCGCCGGCTCGCGGGGAAGGGTGCGGCCGAACGCGGCCGCGCGCTGCTCACCGTCGTCCGTACCCAGGTCGCCCACGTCCTCGGCTACGCCGGCCCGGACGAGGTGGAGCCCTCCCGGAGCTTCACCGACCTCGGATTCACCTCCCTCACCGCCGTCGAGCTGCGCAATCAGCTCCGGGCGGCGACGGGTATGGCACTGCCCGCCACGCTCGTCTTCGACTACCCGACCCCGGTGGCGCTCGCCCGCTACCTCGACGATGAACTCACCGGTGAGACAGGCGACGTGGTGCCTGCGCCGTCCGGTGTGCCCGTCGACAACGACCCCATCGTCATCGTCGGGATGAGCTGCCGCTACCCGGGCGGCATCCGTACGCCCGACGAGCTGTGGGAGCTGGTCGCCGCGGGTGGCGACGGGGTCTCCCCGTTCCCCGCCGACCGGGGCTGGGACCTCGCCGGCCTGTACCACCCGGACCCGGACCACCCGGGCACCTGCTACACCCGCGAAGGCGGTTTCCTGCACGACGCCAGCCACTTCGACCCGGGCTTCTTCGGCATCAGCCCCCGCGAGGCGCTGTCGATGGACCCGCAGCAGCGGCTGCTGCTCGAAGCGTCGTGGGAGGCGCTGGAGCGCTCCGGAATCGACCCCGCGGCGGCCCGCGGCACCCTCACCGGCGTCTTCGCGGGCGTCACCTACCAGGACTACATCGGCATCCTCGGCGGAGCGCAGGAGAGCTTCGAGGGATACGTCGGCACCGGGAACTCGCCCAGCGTGCTGTCCGGGCGGATCGCCTACACCCTCGGCCTCGAAGGGCCGGCGGTCAGCGTCGACACCGCCTGCTCCTCGTCCCTGGTCGCCCTGCACCTGGCCGTCCAGTCGCTCCGTCAGGGCGAGTGCGATCTCGCACTCGCGGGCGGTGTGACGGTGATGTCCACCCCCGGCTCGCTCATCGAGTTCAGCAGGCAGCGGGCGCTCGCCGAGGACGGCCGCTGCAAGCCGTTCTCGGCCGACGCCGACGGCGCGAGCTGGGCCGAGGGCGTCGGCATGGTGGCCGTCGAGCGGCTGTCCGACGCCCGCCGCAACGGGCATCCCGTCCTGGCCGTCATCCGTGGCAGCGCCCTCAACCAGGACGGCGCCTCCAACGGCCTCACCGCCCCCAACGGCCCCTCCCAGCAGCGCGTCATCCGCCGGGCACTGGCCGCCGCCGGCCTCGGCCCCCGGCAGGTCGACGCCGTCGAGGCGCACGGCACCGGGACCACCCTCGGCGATCCGATCGAGGCACAGGCCCTGATCGCGGCCTACGGCCAGGACCGTGACGAGGACCGGCCGCTGTGGCTCGGCTCGCTGAAGTCGAACATCGGACACAGCCAGGCCGCCGCCGGCGTGGGCGGCGTCATCAAGATGGTGATGGCGCTGCGCAACGGGCTGCTGCCCAGGACGCTGCACGCCGAGGAGCCCAGCCCGCACATCGACTGGACGGCGGGCCAGGTACGGCTGCTCAGCGAGGCCGTCACCTGGCCGGACGCGGACGAGCCCCGCCGGGCCGGCGTCTCCTCGTTCGGGATGAGCGGCACCAACGCACATGTCATCGTCGAGGAGGCACCCCGGCAGCCGGCCCGGCCGGGCACCCCGGAGGTGTCCGCCCTCCCCGTCGTGCCGGTGCCCCTGTCGGCGCGCAGCGAAGAGGCGCTGCGCGACCAGGCCGCACGGCTGCGCTCCCACCTGCTCGCCCGGCCCGCCGAGTGCGACCTGCCCGGCATCGGCTTCTCGCTCGCCACGACCCGCTCCGCCTTCGAGCACCGGGCGGTGCTCGTCGCGGCCGACCGGGACGACCTGGACCGCGGCCTGCGCGAGATCGCCGAGGGCGCGATGGTCTCCGACGTGCCCCGCGGCGTCGCCCGTGATGGCAGCGCCCGCCCCGTCCTGGTCTTCCCCGGCCAGGGCAGCCAGTGGGCCGGCATGGCACGCGAACTGCTCGACACCTCACCGGTGTTCGCCGACCGCCTGGCCGCTTGCGAACGCGCCCTCGCCCCCTTCGTCGACTGGTCGCTGACGGCCGTCCTGCGCGGCGACGCCGACGCACCCGACCTCGAACGGGTCGACGTCATCCAGCCCGCACTGTGGGCCGTCATGGTCTCGCTCGCCGAGCTGTGGCGCTCCTACGGGGTCGAACCCGAGGCGGTCGTCGGCCACAGCCAGGGGGAGATCGCCGCCGCCTGTGTCGCCGGGGCGCTGACCCTGGACGACGGGGCGCGGGTGGTGGCCCTGCGCAGCCGGGCGCTGACCGCCATCACGGGAAGCGGCGGCATGATGTCCGTCCAGCTGTCGGCCACGGCGGTGCGCGAGCGCATCGAACCGTGGGGCGAGCGGCTGTCCGTCGCTGCCGTGAACGGCCCCGCCTCCGTCGTGGTCTCCGGTGCCGCGGACGCGCTCGACGAGCTGTTCGCCGCACTGACCGGGGACGGTGTGCGGGCCCGCAAGGTATCCGTCGACTACGGTTCCCACTCGGCCCAGGTCGAGCCGGTGCGCGCCCAGGTCCTCGACGCCCTCGACGGCATCCGCCCGACCGAGGCCGCCATCCCGTTCTTCTCCACCGTCACCGGTCAGTGGCAGGACACCACCGGCCTCGACCCCGACTACTGGTACACCAACCTGCGGCAGACCGTACGGTTCGAGGACGCCATCCGCGGACTCCTGGCCACCGGACACCGCGCCTTCATCGAAGTCAGCCCGCACCCCGTGCTGTCCGGCGGGATCCGTGACTGTGCGGACGCGCTCGGCACGGACGCCGCCGTGCTCGGCACCCTGCGCCGGGACGCAGGCGGCGTCGGCCGGCTCCTCACCTCCCTCGCCGAAGCACACGCACAGGGCGTGGCCGTCGACTGGACCGCCGTCTTCGCAGGCACCGGCGCGCATCGCGTCGACCTGCCGACCTACGCCTTCCAGCGTGCGCGGTACTGGCCCCAGGCGCGCGAACTGACCGCCGCCGACAGCGAGGGCGGGCCGCTGACCGACGCCGTCGAAGCGAAGTTCTGGGAGAGCGTCGAGAAGGAAGACCTCCAGGCGCTGACCGACGCGCTCGACCTGGACGGCAGCGATCCGCTGAGCGCCGTACTGCCCGCGCTCTCGTCGTGGCGCAGGAACAGCCGCGAGAAGTCCACCGTCGACAGCTGGCGCTACACCGTGCGCTGGACGCCGCTCGCCGAGCGCACCGCCGCCGCCCTGCACGGCACCTGGCTGCTGGTCGCCCCCGCACCGGTCTCGGAAGACGCCGCCGCCCGGGTCGCCGCAGTACAGGACGCGCTCGCCGCACACGGCGCCCGGGTACGCCTCGTGGAGCTGACTTCCGAGGACGGCTCGGCCCGCGAGCGGACCGCCGGACGGCTGCGCGAGGCGCTCGGAGACGACGACCTCACCGGAGTCCTGTCGCTGCTCCCGCTGGACGAGCACGCCCACCCCGCACACCCCGCCGTACCCCTCGGACTGTCCTCGACCCTGTCCCTGGTCCAGGCACTCGGTGACCTCGGCATCGGCGCGCCCCTGTGGTGCGGGACCCGCGGGGCGGTCGCCATCGGCCGCTCCGAGTCCGTCACCCACGCCCACCAGGCCCTGGTCTGGGGCATGGGCCGGGTCGCGGCGCTGGAGCACTCCGACCGCTGGGGCGGCCTCATCGACCTGCCCGACACGCTCGACAAGCGGGCCGCCGACCGCCTCTGCGCCCTGCTCGCCGACCCGGACGGCGAGGACCAGATCGCCCTGCGCGGCTCCGGCGCCTACGGCCGCCGCCTGGCCCGCGCCCCCCTCGCCGGCACGCCGGCGCAGCGCACCTGGCGGCCCCGCGGCACCGTACTCGTCACCGGCGGCACCGGCGCCGTCGGCGGCCACATCGCCCGCTGGCTGGCCCGCGAAGGCGCCGAGCACCTGCTGCTCACCAGCCGCCGCGGCGCCGACGCCCCGGGCGCGGCGGAACTCGAAGCCGAACTCACCGCGCTCGGCTCCCGCGTCACCTTCGCCGCCTGCGATGTCGCCGACCGCGACGCGCTGCGCGACCTGCTGGCAGCCGTCCCCGAGCAGTACCCGCTCGACGCGGTGATGCATGTCGCGGGCTCCCTCGACGACGGTGTGATCGACTCCCTCGACCCCGGCCGCATGGACACCGTGCTGCGCGCCAAGGTCACCGCGGCGCTCAACCTCCACGAGCTGACCCGGGACCGGGACCTGTCCGCCTTCGTGCTCTTCTCGTCCACCTCCGGCACCATCAGCGGACCGGGCCTGGGCAACTACGCCCCCGGAAATGCTTTCCTCGACGCACTCGCCGACCGGCGCCGGGCCGAAGGGCTCCCCGCCACCGCCGTCGCCTGGGGCCACTGGTCCGGAGACGGCATGGGTGAGGGCGCCGTCGGCGACCGGCTCCGGCGCTACGGCGTGTACGACATGCAGCCCGAACTGGCCTGCGGCGCACTCCGGCAGGCCCTCGACCACGACGAGGCCTACGTCTCCGTCACCGACCTCGGCTGGGACAAGTTCACCCCCGCCTTCACCGCCTCCCGGCCCAGCGCACTGCTGCGCGACCTCCCGGACGCCCAGCGCGTCCTGGAGACGGCACAGGACAGCGACGACACCGGATCCGACGCCGCCAAGCTGCTCCAGCACCTCGCCGGCCTCTCGGGGGCCGAACGCGCCGCCATGGTCCTGGACGTCGTCCGCAGCTATGTCGCCACCGTGCTCGGCTACGCCGGACCCTCCGCGGTCGACCCCGAACGGGCCTTCAGCGACCTCGGGTTCGACTCGCTCAGCGCCGTCGAGCTGCGCAACGGCATGAACGGCATCACCGGACTGCGGCTGCCCGCGACCCTCGTCTTCGACTACCCCACCTGCGCGGTACTCGCCGACTTCCTGCTCACCGAACTGTCCGACACGGCCGCCCAGGACGGGTCCGCGTCGGCACCGGCCGCCGTGACGGCAGGACCGGCGGAGCACGACGAGCCGGTGGCGATTGTGGCGATGAGTTGTCGGTTCCCGGGTGGGGTGGGGTCGCCGGAGGAGTTGTGGGGTTTGTTGGTTGAGGGTGGGGATGGTGTGGTGCCGTTCCCGGTGGATCGTGGTTGGGATGTTGCGGGGTTGTATGACCCTGAGCCGGGTCGGCCGGGAAAGGTGTCGACTTGTGAGGGTGGGTTTTTGCCGGGGGTTGATGGTTTCGATCCTGGGTTTTTCGGGATTTCGCCGCGTGAGGCGGTGGCGATGGATCCGCAGCAGCGTTTGTTGTTGGAGGCGTCGTGGGAGGCGTTTGAGCGGGCGGGGATTGTTCCTGGGTCGTTGCGTGGTTCGCGTACGGGGGTGTTTGCGGGGACGAATGGTCAGGATTACACGGGGTTGTTGGTGGCGTCGGGTGAGGAGGATCTGGGGGGTTATATCGGTACGGGTAATGCGGCGAGTGTGGTGTCGGGGCGGTTGTCGTACACGTTTGGTCTTGAGGGTCCTGCGGTGACGGTGGATACGGCGTGTTCGGCGTCGTTGGTGGCGTTGCATTTGGCGGTGCAGTCGTTGCGTGCGGGTGAGTGTGATGTGGCGTTGGCGGGTGGTGTGACGGTGATGTCGACGCCGGGGTTGTTTGTGGATTTCAGTCGGCAGCGGGGGTTGGCTGCTGATGGGCGGTGCAAGGCGTTTTCGGATGCTGCGGATGGTGCGGGGTTTTCCGAGGGTGTGGGTGTGTTGGTGGTGGAGCGGTTGTCGGATGCGCGTCGTCATGGTCATCAGGTGTTGGCTGTGGTGGCGGGTAGTGCGGTGAATCAGGATGGTGCGTCGAATGGTTTGACGGCGCCGAATGGTCCCTCGCAGCAGCGGGTGATCCGGCAGGCGCTGGCGGGTGCGGGGCTGTCTGCGTCGGATGTGGATGTGGTCGAGGCGCACGGGACGGGGACGTCCCTGGGTGATCCGATCGAGGCGCAGGCTCTTCTCGCCACCTACGGGCAGGATCGGGATGAGGACCGGCCGTTGTGGCTGGGGTCGGTGAAGTCGAATATCGGGCATACGCAGGCGGCTGCGGGTGTGGCGGGTGTCATCAAGATGGTGCTGGCGCTGCAGCACGGTGTCCTGCCACGGACGCTGCATGTCGACGAGCCGTCGTCGCATGTGGACTGGTCGGCGGGGGAGGTGCGGTTGCTGACGGAGTCGGTGCAGTGGCCGGAGACGGGACGGCCGCGCCGCGCCGGTGTGTCGTCCTTCGGCATCAGCGGCACCAACGCCCACACGATCCTGGAGGAGGCCCCGTCCGAGGACGCCACCCCTGTCCAGGACATCGAACCCGTCGAGGACATCGCCCCTGCCGAGGGCGTCCGGGTGGCAGCCGAGGCCTCTCCCGCCCCCTGGGTGATCACCGGTAAGACCAGGTCCGCCCTCCGTGCGCAGGCCGCCCGGCTGCTCGCACACGTGGAGACCTTCCCGGCCCTGCGCACCGCCGATGTGGGACTGTCGCTGGCCACCACCCGGTCGGTCATGGAACACCGCGCCGTGGTCCTCGGCACGGACCGGGACGAGCTGCTCCGCGGTCTGGCCGCCGTAGCGGCCGACGACACCGCACCGAACGCCGTCACCGGCACGGCAAAGGCAGACGGCCGGCTGGCACTGCTGTTCACGGGCCAGGGCGCACAACGGCTTGGAATGGGCCGGGAGTTGTACGACGCGTTCCCGGCATTCGCGGACGCCTTTGACACCGTCTGTGCCCACTTCGACAGTGAATTGGCATCGCCGCTGCGGGGTGTGGTCTTCGGTGACGAGGCTGAAGGGACGGGCAATGGGGATGCGGAGGCGCTGAACCAGACCGGTTTCACCCAGCCGGCATTGTTCGCGATAGAGGTGGCGCTGTTCCGGCTGGTGGAGTCGTTCGGAGTCCGGCCCGACTATCTGGTGGGCCATTCCATCGGCGAATTGGCGGCCGCGCATGTGGCGGGGGTGCTGTCGCTGGAGGATTCCTGCCGGCTGGTCGCTGCCCGTGGCCGTTTGATGCAGGTCCTCCCGGCCGGCGGCGCGATGGTCGCCCTCCAGGCCACCGAAGACGAGGTGCTGCCGCTGCTGGTAGGCCACGAGCAGCGGGTGAGCATTGCCGCGGTGAACGGCCCGAAATCGACCGTGATCGCCGGTGAGGAATCCGCGGTTGCCGAGATCGCCGGGTGTTTCGAGTCCGAGGGGAGGAAGGTGAAGCGGCTCCAGGTGAGTCACGCCTTCCATTCCCCGCTGATGGAGCCGATGCTCGACGAATTCCGTACGGTCGCGGAAAGCGTGTCGTACGAGGAGCCCCGTATCCCGGTGGTCTCGAATGTGACCGGCGAACTCGCCACCCCACAGGAACTGACCTCCCCCGACTACTGGGTGCGGCACGTCCGCGGCGCCGTGCGCTTCGCCGACGGCGTCCGGTGGCTGGCGGAGCACGAAGTCACCCGGTTCCTGGAGATCGGGCCGGACGGCACTCTCACCGCCATGGCGCAGGGCTGCCTCGACGGCGCCACGGACGCGGAGCACCTCCTCGTCCCCGCCCTCCGCAAGGACCGTCCGGAGGCGGCCGGACTGCTCACCGCCCTCGCCCAGGCGTTCACCGCCGGGACGCCGCTGACCTGGGAGGCCGCCTTCACGGACGGCGATGCCCGCCGCGTCGGTCTGCCGACCTACGCGTTCCAGCGGCACCGCTACTGGCCCAAGCCGCCCGTCCTGCCGACCGGCGACATCAGCTCGGCAGGACTCGGCTCGGCGGACCACCCCCTGCTCGGCGCGGCCGTCGAGGTGGCCGGTTCGGACTCCTTCCTCTTCACCGGGAGGCTGTCGCTGCACACCCACCCGTGGCTCGGTGACCACGCGGTGACCGGGACCGTCCTGTTCCCCGGCACCGGCTTCCTCGAACTGGCCATCCGCGCCGCCGACGAGGTGGGCTGCGACCGCGTGGACGAGTTCACCATCGCCGCGCCGCTCGTCCTGCCCGAGCGCGGTGCGGTGCAACTGCAGCTCGCGGTGGAGCCGCCGGACGAGTCCGGGCGGCGGACGCTGAACCTGTACTCCCGGCCGGAGGACGAGCTCGCCGAGCAGCCGTGGGTGCTGAACGCCAGCGGCGTGGTGTCCACCGGAGCGGCCGCGGACCAGGGCGAGCCGTACGACTTCACCGTCTGGCCGCCGCGTGAGGCGGAAGCCGCCTCGGTCGACGACTTCTACGGCCGCTTCGCCGAGGCCGGTTTCGCCTACGGTCCCGTCTTCCGCGGGCTGAAGGCCGTCTGGCAGCGGGGTGACGAGATCTTCGCCGAGGTCGGACTGCCGGAGGAGCACGACGGGCTGGCCGGCGCATTCGGGCTGCATCCCGCGCTGCTCGACTCCGCGCTGCACGCGATGATGTTCGTGTCCATGGAGGATGTCGGCCGCGGCCGGCTGCCGTTCTCCTGGAACGGCGTCTCCCTGAGGGCCACCGGCGCCGGCGCCCTGCGCGTGCGCCTGGTGCAGTCCGGACCCGAGGCGGTCTCCCTCGAACTGGCCGACCCCGCAGGAGGCGCGGTCGCCTCCATCGAGTCCTTGACGCTCCGTCAGGTCTCTGGTGAGCAGGTGAGCGCCGGCGCGGCCTACCACGACGCACTGTTCCACGTGGACTGGAAGACCGTGCCGAAGCCTACCGCGCAGTCCGACGAGCGGTGGGCGGTCGTCGGGGACATGGCTCTGGCCGTAGGCCTGGACGGCACCGGCGTACGGGTGGAGGCAACGGACAGCCTGAGCGAACTCGCCGACGAGGTGCCCCCTGTGGTGCTGGTCAGCTCCACCAGGACGGCGGACCCGTCCGACACGGCCGCCGGGGCACACACCGCAGCCCACGACACGCTCGCGCTGCTCCAGAAGTGGCTGGCCGACGAGCGGTTCGCCGCCTCCCGGCTGGTCATCCTCACGCACGGCGCCGTGAGCACCTCGGACGCGGACCACCCGGACCCGGCGCAGGCCGCCGTCTGGGGCCTGGTGCGGGCCGCCGGGGTCGAGAACCCGGGCCGGTTCACGCTCCTCGACCTCGACGGCACGGCGGACTCGGTCGCGGCCGTGCCCGGCGCACTCGCGAGCGGAGAGCCCGAGACCGCACTACGGGCGGGAGCGCTGCACGTACCACGGCTGGCCCGGGTCGCGTCCACGGAGGCGCTGCGCCGGCCCGACGCGGACGGGGGTGGGGACGCCTGGCGGCTCGACATCGCCGACAAGGGCACCCTGGACAATCTGCTCCTGGCCGAATGCCCGGAGGCGGAGGCCGAGTTGGCGGCCGGACAGGTACGCATCGGGGTGCGTGCGGGAGGCGTCAACTTCCGCGATGTGCTCAATGCGCTGGGGATGTACCCCGGCGAGGCCGGCGCACTCGGCAGCGAGGGCGCCGGGGTGGTGCTGGAGGTCGGTCCCGGAGTACCGGACCTGCAACCGGGTGACCGGGTGATGGGCATGTTCTTCGGTGCCTTCGGACCCCTGGCGGTGGCCGACCGGCGTCTCCTGGCCCGCATACCCGAGGGCTGGTCGTTCGCGCAGGCCGCATCCGTTCCCGTCGTGTTCCTGACGGCGTACTACGCGCTGGTGGAACTCGGGGAGGTGCAGGCGGGCGAGTCGGTGCTCGTGCACTCCGCGGCGGGCGGTGTCGGTATGGCTGCGGTGCAGTTGGCGCGGCACCTGGGCGCGGAGGTGTTCGGCACCGCGAGCCCGGGGAAGTGGGAGTCCCTGCGGCTGTCGGGTCTGGACGAGGCGCATATCGCGTCCTCGCGTGAGCTGGACTTCGAGGGGTCCTTCCTCGCCGAGACCGGTGGCCGGGGCGTGGATGTGGTGCTGGATTCCCTGGCGCGGGAGTTCGTGGACGCCTCACTGCGACTGCTGCCGCGCGGCGGGCGGTTCCTGGAGATGGGCAAGACCGATGTCCGTGACCCGCAGGAGGTCGCGGCCGCGCACGAGGGCGTGCGCTACCGGGCGTTCGACCTCTGGGAGGCCGGGCCCGAGCGGATCGGGGAGATGCTGACCACACTCCTCGACCTCTTCGAGCGGGGCGCGTTGCGGCCCCTGCCGGTGACGGCCTGGGACGTACGCAGAGCGCCGGAGGCCTTCCGGTACCTCAGCCAGGCCCGGCACGTCGGCAAGGTCGTGCTGACCGTGCCGACTCCCCTCGATCCGCAGGGCACGGCGCTGGTGACCGGTGGCACCGGCGGGCTGGGCGCGCTGGTGGCCCGGCACCTGGTGACCGAGCACGGAGTACGCCACCTCCTCCTGGCCAGCCGGCGCGGCGCGCAGGCTCCGGGGGTCGACGCACTGCGCGAGGAACTGGTCGCCCTCGGTGCCGAGGTCACCGTCGCCGCCTGCGACAGCGCCGACCGCGAGGCACTGCGCGGGCTCCTGGACTCCGTGCCCAAGCAGCACCCGCTCACCGCGGTCGTGCACACGGCCGGTGTGCTCGACGACGGCATCCTGTCCTCGCTGACACCACAGAGGCTGGACGCGGTGCTCGCGCCGAAGGTGGACGCGGTGAGCAACCTGCACGAGCTGACCCGGCACGAGGATCTGGCGGCGTTCGTCGTCTTCTCCTCGGTGGCGGGGACGTTCGGCAGCGCCGGGCAGGCCAACTACGCGGCCGCGAACGCCTTCGTGGACGCGCTGGCCTGCCGCCGCGGTGGACTGGGGCTCCCCGCACAGTCGCTGGCGTGGGGCGCCTGGGCTCCCGGCGTCGGTATGACGGGCGAGCTCAGCGAAGCCGACCTGCAGCGCATGGCACGCGGCGGCATGCTTCCGCTCACCCCGGAACAGGGGCTCGGCCTGCTCGACACCGCACGGGACCTGGCCCGGCCCCTGCTGCTGCCGATGAACCTCGACACGGCGCCCCTGCGCGCCCACCCCGAGGCCGTACCGCCGCTGCTGCGCGGCCTGGTCCGGGCACCCGCCCGCCGCCAGACCGCTACCGCCGCCGCGGCGAAGGGAGCGGAAGCAGCGCAGGATCTCGCAGCGCGACTGGCCGCACTGCCTCCGGCAGACCGCGAGCAGTATCTGCTCGACCTGGTCTGCACCCAGGTGGCCCTCGTCCTCGGACACGGATCCGCCGAGGACATCGAACCCGACCAGGCCTTCAAGGAACTGGGCTTCGACTCGCTGACGGCGGTGGAACTCCGTAACCACCTCAACGCGGCGACTCAGCTCAGGCTGCCCGCCACCCTCGTCTTCGACTACCCGACACCGCTCGTCCTGGTGCGCCATGTCCTGGACGAGATCGACCTGCCCGAGACCTCGGGGGCACAGCCGATCCTCGGCGAACTCACCCGACTTGAGGCAGTGCTGGCCGGTGCCACGGTCGGTGACGAGGAACGGGCCGAGATCACCGACCGGCTGCGGGCACTGGCCGCGTACTGGCAGGGCGGCGACGGCAAGCAGGAGCAAGGCACGGAGAGGTACGCGGAAACCGATGAGGACGACGGCGAGCTGGCATCGGCATCGACCGCCGGCGAACTGTTCGACCTCATCGACAAGGAATTGGGAACGTCGTGACCGGACGCGGGGAACCGCTCGGCTCTGTTCGAGGATGTGACGTTGGTGGCTGCTGACGACGAGAAGTACATGGAGTATCTGAAGCGGGTGACGACCGAGCTCAAGCAGACCCGTCGCCAGCTTCGCGAAGCCGAGGGCAGGGACCAGGAGCCCATCGCCATCGTCGCGATGAGCTGCCGCTACCCCGGAAGCGTGCGTACTCCGGAAGACCTGTGGCAACTGGTCGCCGAAGGCGGCGACGCCGTCTCCGGCTTCCCGGTCGACCGCGGCTGGGACGTCGACGCGGCATACGACCCGGACCCGGAGAAGCCGGGCTCGATCTCGGTGCGCGAAGGCGGCTTCCTCCACGACGCGGGGTACTTCGACCCGGCGTTCTTCGGGATGAGCCCGCGGGAGGCACTGGCCACCGACCCGCAGCAACGACTGCTGCTCGAAGTGGCCTGGGAGGCCTTCGAACGCGCGGGAATCGACCCGGCGTCGGTGCGCGGCTCCAACGGCGGAGTATTCGTCGGCGCCGCCACCTCCGGGTACGGCGTCGGCGTCGCCGACCTGCCCGAAGGCGTTCAGGGGCTGCTCCTCGCCGGGAACGCCACCTCCGTGGCCTCCGGCCGGATCGCCTACACCCTCGGCCTCGAAGGCCCCGCCGTCACGGTCGACACGGCCTGCTCCTCCTCGCTGGTCGCCCTGCACTGGGCCTGCCATGCCCTGCGCCGCGGCGAATGCGATCTGGCGCTGGCCGGCGGGGTCGCCGTGATGTGCACCCCGGCCATGTTCTTCGAGTTCAGCAGGCAGCGCGGCCTGGCGGCCGACGGCCGCTGCAAGCCGTTCTCCGACGACGCGGACGGCACCGGCTGGTCGGAGGGCGCCGGCATGCTGCTCGTCGAGCGGCTCTCCGACGCGCGGAAGAACGGCCATCCGGTGCTGGCCGTCGTCCGGGGCACCGCCATCAACTCCGACGGTGCGTCCAACGGCCTGACCGCCCCCAACGGCCCCTCCCAGCAGCGAGTGATCCGCTCCGCGCTGTCCCGGGCGGGACTCTCGCCGAGCGATGTCGACGCCGTCGACGCCCACGGGACGGGTACCTCGCTGGGGGACCCCATCGAGGCACAGGCGCTGCTCGCCACCTACGGGAAGGACCGTGCGGACCACGGGCCGCTGCGGCTCGGCTCGCTCAAGTCCAACATCGGCCACACCCAGTCGGCGGCCGGTGTCGGCAGCGTCATCAAGATGGTGATGGCCATGCACCACGGGTCGCTCCCGAAGAGCCTGCACATCTCCGAGCCGTCCCGCCACATCGAGTGGACGGCCGGCGAGGTCGAGGTGCTGAACGAGGCGATGCCCTGGCAGCAGGACGGTCGCCCGCGCCGGGCCGGTGTCTCGTCGTTCGGCATCAGCGGAACCAACGCACACGCCATTCTGGAGGAGGCACCGGAGGCCGAGGACGCCCCGGCAGCGGACGCCGAGGATGCCCCGGCAGCGGAGGGCGACGGCGAGCCCGCCCGCGCCCTGCCCCTCGTCCCCTGGGTGGTGTCCGCCCGCAGTGCGGCGGCTCTTCGCGCACAAGCGGCACGGTTGCTGACGCGGGTCAAGCAGGACGAGCTGGACCTGACCGATGTCGGCCACTCCCTGACCACCACGCGGACCGCGTTCGAACACCGTGCCGTGGTGCTCGCGGAGGACCGGGCCGCCGCCCTGCGCGCCCTGGAGGAACTGGCCACCACGGGCATCGAGGGACCGAGCGCCGACGTGGTGGGCGGCCGCACGATGCGCGGTGCCACCGCCTTCCTCTTCACCGGACAGGGTTCCCAACATGCCGGAATGGGGCGGGAGTTGTATGCCGCGTTCCCGGCCTTCGCCGCGGCATTCGACGAGGCGTGCGCCCTGCTCGACACCCAGCTGGAACGCCCCCTGCGCGACGTCCTCTTCGGCGAGGACCCCGATGCCCTCCACCGGACGGCCTTCACCCAGCCCGCGCTCTTCGCCGTGGAAGTGGCGCTCTACCGGCTGATCGAGTCCTGGGGACTCAAGCCCAAATATCTGGTGGGTCATTCCATCGGTGAGTTGGCGGCTGCGCATGTGGCGGGGGTGTGGTCGCTGGAGGATGCGTGCCGTCTGGTCGCTGCCCGCGGCCGGTTGATGGAGGCGTTGCCGGCGGGTGGGGCGATGGTGTCGCTTCAGGCGTCGGAATCCGAGGTGTTGCCGTTGCTGGAGGGGCTTGAGCAGCGGGTGAGTGTGGCTGCGGTGAATGGTCCGCAGGCGGTGGTGGTTTCCGGTGAGGAGTCGGCGGTTGCGGAGATCGCCGGGCGTTTTGAGTCCGAGGGTCGGAAGGTGAAGCGGCTGCAGGTCAGCCATGCCTTCCACTCGCCTCTGATGGAGCCGATGCTGGAGGAGTTCCGGGCGGTCGCCGAGAGCGTGGCGTATGCGGAGCCGCGCATCCCGGTGGTCTCGAATGTGACCGGCGAACTCGCCACGGCGGAGCAGCTGACGTCTCCCGACTACTGGGTGCGGCATGTGCGGGACGCCGTCCGGTTCGCCGACGGTGTGCGGTGGCTCGCAGAACACGGCGTGACTCGGCTCCTGGAGCTGGGCCCCGGAGGCACCCTGACCGCGATGGCACAGGCCTGCCTCTCGGACGCGGGGGACGACGACACCGAGCGGATGTTCCTCGCCTCCCTGCGGACGAACCGGCCCGAGACCACGTCGCTGATGTCGGCGGTGGCCCGCGCCTTTGCGTCGGGCGCACCGATCGACTGGGCGGCGTACTTCGCGGGCACCGGGGCGCAGCGGGTGGCTCTGCCCACGTACGCGTTCCAGCGCGAGCGCTACTGGCTGGAATCGACGGGCGCCACACCCGAGCCGCGCGAGCAGTCCGTCGTGGACGGCTGGCGGTACCGGGTGGAGTGGAAGCCGTTGGTGGGGCTGTCGGGTGGGGTGTTGCTGGGTGGTCGTTGGCTTGTGGTGGTGGGTGTGGGTGATGTGTGGTCCGAGGCTGTGGTGGAGGGGTTGGCGGCGTGTGGTGTGGCGGTTGAGCGGGTGGAGTGTGTTGCGGGGG
>NZ_JBIBVF010000037.1:0-46001 GCF_043080045.1 Streptomyces sp. NPDC015125 | reverse complement strand
TCCGGACGTAAAGCGAAGCAGTCCGGACACCCACCCGCGCAGGCCCGTCACCGCACCCCGACAGCCCCGCGCAGCGGACCCGCCCCGCGCAGCGGCAACGCCCCGCGCAGCGGACCCAGCCCCGCGCAGCGGACCCCGCCCGCCGCCAGGCGCAACGGCGAGAGAGCCGAAAACGGGCCGAGGCAAAGCGCAGCGGAAGCGCAGCGGACGGTCATGGGACGTTCTCCGGTTGGAAAGATCCCCTTGGTCCCCTCCACGCACGGCCCGCCGAGAACAGCGGTATGCGTGTCGCCCTCGTCACCGAATCCTTCCCGCCCGATGTCAACGGCGTCTCCCACTGCGCCCTGGAAACCGCCCGGCACCTCGTCCGCCGCGGCCACGATCCGCTGGTCATCGCGCCGCTCGGTGGCGCTTCGCCGGCCGCCGGTACGTACGAGAGTCCCTGCCCCGTCGTCCGGGTGCCCTCGATGCCGCTGCCCGGCTATCCGCAGGTGCGGATCGCGCTCCCCGGGCGCCGGCTGTCCGCGGCGCTCGACGGGCACCGCCCCGATCTCGTCCACCTCGCCAGCCCCTTCGTGCTGGGTGCCCGGGGGATGGCGGCCGCCGCCCGCCGCCAGGTGCCCGCCGTCGCCGTCTACCAGACCGATCTTGGCCGCTACGCCCGCACCTACCTGGGCGGCGGCGCGGCCGCGGCCTGGCGCCGCATCCGGGCGGTGCACGGCGCCGCCGACCGCACCCTGGCGCCCTCCAGCGCGGCGCTGCTGGATCTGACCGAGCACGGTGTGCCCCGGGTCCATCTGTGGCCCCGCGGCGTCGACTCCGAAAGGTTCCACCCCGGGCGGCGCGACGCCGTGCTGCGCAGTTCGCTCACCGCGGGGCGGCAGCTGCTGGTGGGGTACGTGGGACGGCTCGCGCCGGAGAAGGACGTCGGGCTGCTGGCCGAGACCTCGCGGCTGCCGGGCGTACGCACCGTCGTCATCGGCGAGGGGCCCAGTGCCGCCGGGCTGCGGACCGCGCTGCCCGGGGTGCGCTTCCTCGGCCGCCGTACGGGTGACGAACTCGCCCGGCTCTATGCTTCGTTGGACATCTTTGTCCATACCGGGCCGTACGAGACCTTCTGTCAGACCGTGCAGGAGGCGATGGCCTCCGGGGTGCCGGTGGTGGCGCCCCGGGCGGGCGGCCCGCTCGACCTGGTGGACCACGACCGCACGGGGCTGCTGGTGACACCGGGGGACGGCGGCGCGTTCCGGGACGCGGTGGGCCGGCTCGCGGGCAGCGCCGAGCTGCGCGTCCGGTACGGTGCCGCGGCCCGCAGAGCCGTTGAGGACCGTACCTGGGCGGCGGTCGGCGACCAGCTTCTGGGCCACTACGAGGCCGTGCTGAGCGACCGGACGGCGGTGGCGGCATGAACGCGCGACACGTTCGCGGGGCGGGCCTGCGGATCGTCCGGATCGCCAACTTCGTCACGCCGGCCTCCGGCGGGCTGCGCACCGCGCTGCGGGAGCTCGGCGCGGGCTACCGGGCCGCCGGGCACGAGCCGGTGCTCATCGTTCCCGGACCCCCGGGGGTGGGCGGCCCGGCCGGCTGGTGTGACGAAGTCACCGCACAGGGACGGGTGATCACCCTGCCGGGGCCGGAGCTGCCGGGCAGCGGCGGCTACCGCATGCTGACCGACCGCCGCAAGGTCCAGCGACTGCTGCACTCGCTGGCCCCCGACCGGCTGGAGGTCTCCGACCGGACGACGCTGCGCTGGACGGGGGAGTGGGCGCGCCGGGCACGGATCCCCGCGGTGATGGTCTCGCACGAGAGCGTGGACGGGGTGCTGCGCACCTGGGGCATACCGCAGCCGCTGGCCCGCGCCACCGCGGACCGGCTCAACCGCCGTACGGCGCACGCCTACAGCCGGGTCGTGTGCACCACCGCATGGGCGGCGGCGGAGTTCACCCGGGCCGGTGTGCGCAATGTGGTGCGCGCTCCGCTCGGCGTCGATCTCGCCGCCTGGCACCCCGGCTGCCGCAGCACGGAGCTGCGCCGGCGCTGGGCGGGCCGGGCGGAGGTCCTGCTGCTGCTGTGCTCCCGGCTGTCGCAGGAGAAGCGGCCGGGGCGGGCGCTGGACGCGCTGGCGGAGCTGCGGCGGCGCGGTGTGGACGCGACGCTGGTGGTGGCCGGTGACGGGCCGCTGCGGGCCCGCCTGGAGGCCAGGGCACGGGCCGAACGGCTGCCCGTGGCCTTCCTCGGGCATCTCGCCGACCGGTCCCGGCTCGCCGCGCTGCAGGCCGGCGCCGATGTCGCACTGGCGCCCGGCCCGGCCGAGACCTTCGGGCTGGCCGCCCTGGAAGCGCTCGCCTGCGGTACCCCGGTGGTCGCCAGCGCGGCGTCGGCGCTGGCGGGGCTGGTCGGCAGCGGTGGCGATACGGCGCTCGACGACGGGCCCTCGTTCGCCGATGCGGTCCAGCGCGTCCTGGCCCGGCCCGGGCCCGCCCGGCGCGCCGCCGCCCGCCGCCGTGCCGAAGGCTACGGCTGGCAGCCCGCCGTCGAGGCCTTCCTGGCGGCGCACGACGCGGCCGCCCCGCTCGGCAGGCCGGTCACCGCTTCGTCCTTCCCGTCCCCGGCCGGCCCGCTGGGCGGGTGGTGACGGTGCGGTCGGAGGGAGTGGTGATACCGGACGGCGGAGTGGTGATACCGGACGGGGGAGCGGTGATGCCGAAGCCGGGGCCGGGGGGCGGCCGTTCGCCGGCCCCGGCCCGCTTTGTCGCGCTCGGTGACTCGCTGACCGAAGGGCTCGGTGACCCCGTACCGGGCGGCGGCTGGCGCGGCTGGGCGGCCCTGCTCGCCGGGGCGCTGGGTGAGCGGCCCGGCGGCGTGGAACTGGTGAACCTGGCGCGGAGCGGGGCGCTGGCGGCGGAGCTGGGCGAGCGGCAGCTGCCCATGGCGCGCGAGCTCCGGCCGCGCTTCGCCTCGCTGGTCGTCGGGGCGAACGACACCCTGCGCGCGGCCTTCGCCATCGAGCGGGTCGCGGTCGCGCTGGACCGGGCGCACGGCGCACTGAGTGCCGACGGGGCCGTGGTGCTGACGGCATGCCTGCCCGATCCGGGCCGGATGCTGGGCCTGCCCGCGCCGCTGGCGCGTCCGCTGGCCCGCCGGATGCGCGCCGTGAACACCGTCGTCCATGCGGTGTCGGCGCGCTACCAGGGCGTTCATCTGCACCTCGCCGAGCACGCCTGGGTCGCCGAACGTGCCTGCTGGAGCGTGGACCGGCTGCACCCCAGTGAGCGCGGCCACCGGCTGCTGGCCCGCGGTTTCCATGCGGCGCTGGCCGCCGCCGGCCTGCCCGTCGGCCCGCCGCCCGCGCTCACCCCCGACGGCCCGCCGCCGACCCGCGCCGGATCGGTCCGGTGGATGGCGACCCGCGGCACCCGCTGGGTCGCCGACCGGTGCACGGACCTGCTGCCCGGCCTGCTGGGCCTGGCGCTTCAGGAGTGCCGGCACGGGCTCGCGGGATCCGGGCGGTTGCTGGACGCCGCGGCCGACCATGCCACGCGTACCGCGCTCGCCGCACTGGACGGGACGGACGGGACGGACGGGACGGACGGGACGGACGGGTCGGACGAGGTGAAGGGGGCTGACGGGCTGGACAGGGCTGACGGGCCGGGCGGGTCCGGCGGGTCCGGCGGGTCGGACGGTGCCCGGGCGGGGAGAACCGCCGCGACGGTGAGGGGCGCTGCGACAATGACAGGATGACCGGACGCTGGGAGTTCTGGATCGACCGCGGTGGCACGTTCACGGACGTCGTCGGCAGGCGGCCGGACGGACGGCTGGTCACCGGCAAGCTGCTCTCGCACCATCCGGAGCGTTACCGGGACGCCGCGGTGGCCGGTATCCGGATGATGCTGGGGCTCGGCCCGGACGAACCGGTGCCCGCCGAGCGGGTCTCCGTGGTCAAGATGGGCACCACCGTCGCCACCAACGCCCTCTTGGAGCGCAAGGGCGAACCGACCGTGCTGCTGACCACCGAAGGGTTCCGGGACGCGCTGCGGATCGCCTACCAGAACCGGCCGCGGATCTTCGACCGGCACATCGTGCTGCCCGAGGCGCTCTACGACCGGGTGATCGAGGTGCCGGAGCGGATCGGCGCCCACGGTGAGCTCATCCGGCCGCTGGACGTCGACGAGGTCCGCCGGGCACTGATCCGGGCCCGTGCGGACGGCCTGCGCAGCGCCGCGGTCGTCCTGCTGCACGGCTACCGCCACGCCGACCACGAACGAGCCGTCGCCGAACTGGCCCGGCAGGCAGGGTTCTCCCAGGTCAGCTGCTCGCACGAGGTCAGCCCGCTGATGAAGCTGGTGCCGCGTGGCGACACCACCGTCGTCGACGCCTACCTCTCCCCGATCCTGGGCCGGTACGTCGACGAGATCGCCGCCCAACTCCCCGGCATCCGGCTGATGTTCATGCAGTCCAACGGCGGACTGCGCAAGGCGGCACACTTCCGGGGCAAGGACGCGGTGCTGTCCGGTCCCGCGGGCGGCGTCGTCGGCATGGTGCGTACCGCCGCCGACGCGGGCGGCGGTCACGACCGGGTGATCGGGTTCGACATGGGCGGCACGTCCACCGATGTGTCGCACTACGCCGGTGAGTTCGAGCGGGTCTTCGGCAACGAGGTCGCGGGCGTACGGATGCGCGCACCCATGATGAACATCCACACCGTCGCGGCCGGCGGCGGTTCCGTACTGCACTTCGACGGCCGCCGCTACCGGGTCGGCCCCGACTCGGCCGGTGCGGACCCGGGGCCGGCCTGCTACCGGCGCGGCGGCCCGCTCACCGTCACGGATGCCCAGGTGATGCTCGGCCGTATCCAGCCCGCCCACTTCCCCGCGGTGTTCGGGCCGGACGGCGACCAGCCGCTGGACGCCGAGGTGGTCCGCACCCGCTTCGCCGAGCTGGCTGCGCGGGCCGCCGCCGAGACCGGGGACGACCGGGGCCCCGAGGAAGTCGCGGCCGGCTTCCTCGATATCGCCGTGCTCAACATGGCCAACGCCGTCAAGAAGATCTCCGTCCAGCGCGGCCGCGACATCACCCGCTACGTCCTCACCAGCTTCGGCGGCGCCGGCGGCCAGCATGCCTGCGCCGTCGCCGACGCGCTGGGCATCGACACGGTGCTCGTCCCGCCGCTGGCCGGGGTGCTCTCCGCGTACGGCATCGGGGTCGCCGACGCCACCGCGATGCGCGAGCAGGCCGTCGAGGCGGAGTTCACCGACCCCGCGGCCCTCCGCCGGGTGCACGAGGTGTGCGAGGCCCTCGCCGGACAGACCCGGCGCGAACTCCTCGACGACGGGGTGCCGGACGCATCGGTCACCACCCGCGCCCGGGTGCTGATCCGCTACGCCGGGACCGACTCCACCCTCGCCGTCCCGCTGGCCGACGCCGACACCATGACGGCGGAATTCGTCCGGGCACACCGTGAGCGCTACGCCTTCACCATGGACAAACCGCTGGTGGCCGAGGCGGTGTCGGTCGAAGCGCTGGGCGCGGCCGGCGGCGCGGGCGGGTACGAGGCCCGAGCGGGCAGCAGAGAGGGTGAGCTGACACCGGCCGCCACGGTACGGATGTACACGGCCGGCCGTTGGCAGCACACCGGCCTCTACCGCCGCACGGACCTGCGCCCCGCTGACACCCTCACCGGCCCGGCCGTGATCGCCGAGGAGGACGCGACCACGGTCCTCGACCCGGGCTGGCAGGCGGCCATGGGAGAGGGCGGGCACCTCCTGCTGACCCGGACCCGGCCGCGTACCGGCCGGGCCGCCGTCGGCACCGAAGCCGACCCGGTGATGCTGGAGGTCTTCAACAGCCTCTTCATGGCCATCGCCGAGCAGATGGGCGTCCGCCTGGAGAACACCGCACACTCCGTCAACATCAAGGAGCGCCTGGACTTCTCCTGCGCCCTCTTCGACGCCGACGGCAACCTGATCGCCAACGCCCCGCACATCCCCGTGCACCTGGGCTCGATGGGGGAGTCCATCAAGGAGGTGCTCCGGCGCCGCGGTGGCGAGATGCGGCCGGGCGATGTGTATGCGATCAACGACCCGTACCACGGGGGCACGCACCTCCCCGACGTCACCGTCGTCAGCCCCGTCTTCGGCACCGAGGGGGCAGAGCTGCTGTTCCTGGTGGCCTCGCGCGGCCACCACGCCGAGATCGGCGGGATCACCCCAGGCTCGATGCCCGCCTTCAGCACCACCATCCAGGAGGAGGGCATCCTCTTCGACAACTGGCTGCTGGTGCGCGACGGCGAGCTGCGCGAGCGCGCGACCCGCGACCTGCTCGCCGCCGGCCCCTACCCCTCCCGCGCGCCGGACGCCAACCTCGCCGATCTGCGCGCCCAGATCGCCGCCAACGAGAAGGGCATCCAGGAACTGCGGCGGATGACCGAACAGTTCGGGCTGGAGGTCGTCCAGGCCTATATGGGGCATGTCCAGGACAACGCCGAGGAATCGGTGCGGCGGATCATCGCCCGGTTGTCGGACGGCAGCTGCCGCTACGAGACCGACAGCGGGGCCGAGATCCATGTCGCGCTGACCGTCGACCGTGCCGCCCGCAGCGCCGTACTGGACTTCGCCGGCACCTCACCCCAGCAGCCCGGCAACGCCAATGCGCCCAGCTCGGTGGTGATGGCCGCCGTCCTGTACGTCTTCCGCACCCTGGTCGCCGACGACATCCCCCTCAACAGCGGCTGCCTCAAGCCCGTGGAGGTCCGCATCCCGGAGGGCTCGATGCTCGCCCCCGTCTTTCCGGCGGCCACCGTCGCGGGCAATGTGGAGACCTCCCAGGCGGTCACCGGCGCGCTCTACGCCGCGCTCGGTGTCCAGGCGGAGGGTTCGGGCACCATGAACAACGTCACCTTCGGAAACGACCGGGTGCAGTATTACGAGACCGTCGCCAGCGGTTCGGGCGCGGGCGACGGCTTCGACGGTGCGGACGCCGTGCAGACCCATATGACCAACTCCCGGCTGACCGACCCCGAAGTGCTGGAGTGGCGCTACCCCGTCCGCGTCGACAGCTTCGCCATCCGCTCCGGCAGCGGCGGTAGGGGGCGCCGGCACGGCGGCTGTGGCGTCGAGCGCCGGCTGCGCTTCCTGGAGCCGATGACGGTCGCCCTGCTGACCAACCACCGCAGAATCGCGCCGTACGGCATGGCGGGCGGCGCCCCGGGTGCGCTGGGCGCCAACTCCGTGGAACGGGCGGACGGTTCACGGGTGGAGCTGGCGGGCTGTGACGCGGTGGATGTCGGCGTCGACGATGTGCTGGTGCTGCGCACACCGGGCGGCGGGGGATATGGAGAGGCGGACGGGGGCTGACGGGCGGCCGCGTGGGCCTGGGCACGCCCCCGCGCGGCGCATCGACAGTCTGGTCGGCCATGGAGCTCATCGATTCGATCAAGGACGCGCGGATTGCCACCGCACGGACGTTGGCCACCCGCTCCGGACGGACCGCCGCCGGACGCTGCCTGATCGAAGGCCCGGGCCTGATCCGGCAGCTCGTGGCCGCCGGGGCCGCTCCGGAGTACGTGCTCCGCTCGGCGGGTGCGGAGGACCCCGCGCTGTGCGCGGAGCTGACCGCGGCCGGGGTGGGCGTGCACGCCGTACGGACGGGCTGCTGCGGAAGGTGACCGGCGGCGCGAAACCGGTCGACTGGCTGGCGGTGGCAACGCGGTGCGCCTTGCGAGTTCTCCCGTTGGCCAGGACGTCGCTGCTGACAGCCTTTAGGTGTGTCGTCCCGAACTCCGTGGGCCTGCAGAGATCGGAAAGCGCCTAACGCATCCGGAGGAAGCGGACCGGTGTCCCCGGTACCGCCTGGGCCGCCGGGGCCAGATAGCGCTCGGGGACGATGCCGATGACCGGGTAGCCGCCGGTCGTGGGGTGGTCGTGGAGGAAGAGGACCGGCAGGCCGTCGGGCGGGACCTGGAGGGCGCCCAGGGGCATGCCCTCGCTGGGGAGTTCGCCGGTCCGGGCGCGCTCCAGGGGCGGGCCTTCGGTGCGCAGGCCGATGCGGTTGCCGGCCGGGGAGACGCGGAAGCGGCCGGTGGCGAGGGTGTGCAGACCGGCGGCGGTGAACCAGGTGTCGCGGGGGCCGGGCAGGAACGGCAGGAGGAGCTCCGTCACCGGGCCGGGGTGCGGGACCGCGTCGGCGGTGGACGGCGGGCCGTACGGGGCGCCCAGCGGGAGCACCGTCCCCTCGGCGAGCGGTTCGGGGCCCAGGCCGGAGAGGAGATCGGCGGCGCGGCTGCCGAGCACCGGTTCGGTGTCGATGCCCCCGGCGAAGGCGAGGTGGGAGCGCAGGCCGTGGGTGGCCGGCCCGGCGTCCAGGACGGCGCCCGCCGGGACGCGGACCGGTGCACCCCAGGGGGCGGGGCGGCCGTCGACGGTCACCGGGCAGGGCGCGCCGGTGACGGCGACGGTGGCGGCCGTACGGACCCGCAGGGCACAGCCCGTGAGCGTGGTCTCCAGGGTGGCGGCGGACTCGGGGTTGCCGACCAGGCGGTTGGCGAGGCGGTGCGCGGGCGCGTCGAGGGCGCCGGCCCGTGGCACCCCGAGGTGGGCGTGACCGGGCCTGCCGAGGTCCTGGACGGTGGTGAGCGCACCGGCCCGGACGACCGAGAACGCGCGGTCGGTCATCGGGTGGTCTCCTGCGGGACGAAGCGGACACGGGTGCCGGGGGCGAGCAGCGCGGCCGGTTCGCGGCGCGGGTCCCACAGGACGGTGTCGGTGGTGCCGATCAACTGCCAGCCGCCGGGGGAGGAGCGCGGGTAGACGCCGGTGTACGGGCCGGCCAGGGCGACCGAGCCGACCGGGACCTTCGTACGGGGAGTGTCCCGGCGCGGTACGTGCAGCGGCTCGGGCAGCCCGGTCAGATAGCCGAAGCCGGGGGCGAAGCCGCAGAAGGCGACGTGGAACTCCGTTGCGGAGTGCCGCCGCACCACCTCGTCGGGGGTGCAGTCCCACAGGGCGGCGACATCAAAGAGATCGGGGCCGTCGTAGCGGACCGGGATCTCCACGGTGGGCCGGTCGCCGGCGGTGAGCGGCGGAATGTCCCAGGCGGCGAGCTCGGCGAGGAGCCCGCGGGGGTCGGCGAGGCCGTCGAGGAGCACGGTACGGGCGGCCGGCACGATCTCGCGCAGCGGCGGCAGGGCGCCGTCGGCGGCCCGGCGCAGCAGTTCGGCGTGCAGCGCCTCGACCTCCTCGGCGCTGTCCAGCTCGATCAGCAGACCGTGTTCACCGACCGGCAGCGGCCTCATGCAAAGCTCCGGATGTGTACGCCGGCCGCGGCCAGCTCGGACCGTACGCGCCGGGCCAGGTCCGCGGCGCCGGGGGTGTCGCCGTGCAGGCACAGCGAGCGGGCCGTGATGCCGACGCGCCGGCCGTCGCGGGAGGTGACGGTGCGGTCGCGGGCCATGCCCAGGGCACGCTTGACGACCTCGTCGGCGTCGTGGACCACCGCGCCCGGGTCGCGGCGGGGGACGAGGGTGCCCTCGTCGGTGTAGGCGCGGTCGGCGAAGGCCTCGCCGACGACGGGCAGTTCGGCCCGGCGGGCGGCCTCGTGCAGCCGTGAGCCGGGCAGTCCGAGGACCGGCAGGCCGCCGCCCGCGGCGCGGATGCCGTCGATGACGGCAGCGGCCTGCTCCTCGTCGTGGACACAGCGGTTGTAGAGCGCGCCATGCGGTTTGACATAGCGGACCCGGGTCCCGGCGGCGCGCGCGAAGATGTCCAGCGCCCCGATCTGGTAGGTGATCTCGGCGGACAGCTCGTCCGGCGGCACCTCCATCGCGCGGCGGCCGAAGCCGGCCAGGTCGCGGTAGGAGACCTGGGCGCCGATGACCACGCCGCGCTCGGCGGCCAGTTCGCACACCCGGCGCATGGTGGCCGGGTCGCCGGCGTGGAAGCCGCAGGCGACATTGGCGCTGGTGACGACGGAGAGCAGGGCCTCGTCGTCGGTGAGCTGCCAGCGGCCGAAGCCTTCCCCGAGGTCGGCGTTGAGGTCGATGACGGGAGGGTTCGCCGGGTCGCTCATATGGGTCCGTTCCATGGGGCTCGGGGCCGGCCGGGCGCGGGGGCGCCGGTGTGACGGCTCGTGCGCGGACAGGGGCGGCGGGACGTTCCGGCCGGCCCGTATCCGTAGTGACTCTCCCTCGAGGGCACTCAAGCGAGTGCACTGGAGCGAGTGCACTGGAGCCGACCGGCGCCGAGGACAACGTAGAGGATTGTTCAACGATCCGACAAGAGGTGTTCGGGGTGCGATCATGGATGCGTTGTTTCGTTCTCCCATCTGGGATTGACTTTCGCTCACACGACACCGGCGCGGCCTCGATCGCCGTCCCGGTACGGCGCGAGAGCGGGGAGCGGTATGGCGCGCGGAGCGGCGAAGAACGATCAGTGGCGGCTCACCGAGGTCGCGAGCCTGGAAGGGGACCGTGCCCTGCTGGGGCGCTCCAGCACGGCCGAACGGGTCGCCGACATCCTGCGCGACCGGATCACCGAGGGCTACTTCCCGCCCGGTGCCCGGCTCTCGGAGGAGAGCATCGGCGGCGCCCTGGGGGTCTCGCGCAACACGCTGCGCGAGGCGTTCCGGCTGCTGACGCACGAGCGGCTGCTGGTGCACGAGCTCAACCGCGGGGTGTTCGTCCGGGTGGTGACGGTCGAGGACCTGGAGGATATCTACCGGGTGCGCATGCTCGTGGAGTGTGCGGCGGTACGGGGTCTGGGGCAGGGGTCTTACGGCGCTGCTGCGACCGATGCCATTGCGGCGATCGAGGCCGCGGTGCAGGCCGGCGAGGCCGCGTCCGAAGGCCGGGAGTGGCAGGCGCTCTCGACCGCCAACATCCGCTTCCACCAGGGAATCGTGGCCCTGGCGGGCAGTCCGCGCACGGATGAGCTGATGCGGGGTGTGCTCGCCGAGCTCCGGCTCGTCTTCCATGTCATGGCCGACCCCCGGCGCTTTCATGCGCCCTATTTGACCCGTAATAGGCAAATTGTCGAGGCGCTGCAGGCGGGCGATGCCGTCGAGGCCGAGCGGCTGTTGCTGTCGTACCTGGAGGACTCGCGCACTCAGTTGTCGGGGGCGTACGCGCAGCGCATTGCGGAGGGGTGAGCAGAGGGGGAGCAGTGCGGCGGGGTGCAGTGCGGTACGTGCCGGGGCGCCGCGAGGTCGGTCATGAGCCGTGCCGTGGAGGCGGGTTGAGATCCGTCCCCGCAGACCCCTTGTCGGATCGTTGAACAATCGCCTAGCCTCCGCTGCAATCTCTTCATCTCCTTGCGGACCCGGGTGGGTCCCCGTACGCGGAAGGCGGATCCATGATCGTGCTCCTCGGCGTGCTCGTGGTCGTGATCGGCTTCGCCACGAAACGCAATCCCCTGCTGGTCGTGGGGGTGGCCGGCATCGCGACCGGCCTCCTCGGAGGGCTGTCGCCGGGCAAGGTGCTCGCCGCGTTCGGCGACGGCTTCGCCGGCAGCCGGGCGGTGACGATCTTCGCGATCACCCTCCCGGTCATCGGCCTCCTGGAGCGCTACGGCCTCCAGGAGCAGGCCCGCAACCTCATCGCCCGGTTCGCCGGGCTCACCACGGGACGCTTCCTGGCGCTCTACCTCGGTCTGCGGCAGATCGGCGCCGCGGTCGGGCTGACCAATGTCTTCGGCCCCGCCCAGACCGTCCGCCCGCTCGCCGTCCCGATGGCCGAGGGCGCGGCCGAGCGGAAATACGGCGAACTCCCCGACCGCACACGGGAGAAGGTCAGGTCGTTCGCCGCCAGCGCGGACAACGTCGGCCTCTTCTTCGGGGAGGACGTCTTTCTCGCCGTCGGCTCGATCCTGCTGATCACCGGCTTCGTCAACACCACCTACGGGACCCACCTCGAACCGCTGCAGCTCGCGCTGTGGGCGATCCCCACCGCCGTGTGCGCCTTCGTCGTCCACGGCTGGCGGCTGCTGCGCCTGGACCGCCAGTTGGAACGCGAACTGCTCACCGCCAACGTCCCCGACACCGCCGCAGTGGAGGCCGCCCAGTGATCAAGGCAGAGTGGTTCTACTGGCTGGTGGGCCTCAGCTTCCTGGTGATGGCCGCCCAGATGGTCACCGACCGCAGCAACCCCAAGCGCCTGGGCACCGGCGCCTTCTGGGGCCTGATCGGCGCCGGCTTCATCTACAGCAGCTGGGTCGTCACCAAGCAGGCGCCGGCCGAACCCCTGGGCGCCGCGGTGCTCGTCATGGCCTGCCTGGCCGGCTTCGGCTTCACCGGGCGCGGCACCCCGCGCACCACGACCCCCGAGCAGCGCACCGCCAGTGCCGCCAAGCTCGGCAACAGGCTGTTCGTCCCCGCGCTCACCATCCCGGCCGTCGCCATGGCCTGCGCCATCGGCGTCAAGCACCTGTCCATCGGGGGCGAACCGGTCCTCCAGGAGGGCAGCGAGACCATCCTGGGCCTGGGGATCGGCGCCGTCGTCGCCCTCGTCGTCGGCATGATCATGCTCCGCGAGAAGCGGATCTCCGTGCCCGTGCAGTCCGGCCGTTCCATGCTGGAGGCGATGGGCTGGGCGATGCTGCTGCCGCAGATGCTGGCCACGCTGGGCGCCATCTTCCAGGTCTCCGGCGTCGGCGACCAGGTCGGCAAGCTCACCACCTCCGTCCTGCCCGAGGGCTCGCTCTGCATCGCGATCGTCGTCTACTGCGTGGGCATGTTCGCGTTCACCGTGATCATGGGCAACGGTTTCGCCGCCTTCCCCGTGATGACCGCCGCGGTCGGCTGGCCGGTCCTGATAGGCCACTTCGACGGCAACCCCGCCGCCGTCCTGGCCATCGGCATGCTCGCCGGATTCTGCGGCACCCTGGTGACGCCCATGGCCGCCAATTTCAACATCGTTCCGGCGGCGCTGCTGGAGCTGAAGGACCAGTACGGACCGATCAAGGCGCAGCTGCCCACCGCGGGGATCCTGCTCGGCTGCAACATCCTGATCATGGCGCTGTTCGCCTTCTGAGCCCGCTGCGGGCTCACGGTGCCGCCCTCCGCGGCATGGTGGGCCCGCCGTCCCCCGCCCCCGCCCCCGCCCGTCGCCCGTCGGCTCCGACGCCGGACGCACCGCACCGCACCGCACCGCACCAAGGATGACCGTATGACCCGGGTACTGCTGACCGGATTTGCGCCTTTCGACGGCGAATCCACCAATCCCTCCTGGCAGGCGGTACGCGCCGCCGCGGACGAACCGCCCACCGGCATCGAGGCCTTCGCCGCCGAGCTGCCCTGCGTCTACGGGGCGTCGGTGGCGGTGCTGCGTGCCGCGATCGAGGAGACCCGTCCCGAGATAGTGGTGTGCGTCGGCCAGGCGGGCGGCCGCCCCGACATCACCGTCGAACGCCTCGCCATCAACGTCGACGACGCCCGGATCCCCGACGCCTCGGGTGCCGAACCGGTCGACGAGCCGATCGTGCCCGGCGGCCCGGCCGCGTACTTCTCCACCCTGCCGGTCAAGGCGTGTGTGGCGGCCGTCCACGCCGCCGGTCTGCCCGCCTCCGTCTCCAACACCGCGGGCACCTTCGTCTGCAACCACGTCTTCTACGGCCTCGCCCACCTCATCGCCACCGAACTGCCCGAGCTGCGCGGCGGATTCGTCCACGTCCCGTACACGCCGGAGCAGGTCGTCGACCGCGCCCAGCCGTCGCTGCCGGCCGACGCGGTCGCCCGGGCCCTGCGGGAGATCGCGGTCACCGCCGCGCACACCCGCACCGATCTCCGCATTGCGGGAGGGGCGACCCACTGAGCACGGGCGCGGGCACCGACACGGGTACGGGCGCGGGCACCGACACGGGTACAGGAACCGACGCCGACACGGGCACCGACACGGACGGGCGCCAGCTCTGGCGACGGAGGCCGCGGACCTGGCGGCCGGCCGCCGCGGGCCACGCCGTAGACTGACGCGCCGGCCCGGCGAGTGGTCCGTCAACGGATCCACCAGCGGTTCCACCCATGAACGGATCCGCTGAACGGATCCGCGCCGTTTCGTCCGTTGTCAGTGCGAGCGCCTACTCTGTGCGACGTGACTTTTTCCGCCCCGGGGCCCGCTGCGCCCCAGCTCAACGGCCCGAACCGGCCCGCGCCGGGACCGGCAGCCGACGAAGGCCTGGCCCGCCGGCTGCGCGCCCTCGCGTGCACCGCGCCGCTGCACGACCTCGACGTGCGCAAGGCCAACCTCGCGGGCGAGTACGGGATCTACGCCATGGCGGAGGTGGCGCTCGCCGTCATCGACCTCGTCACCCTCAACATGGACTTCGACACCGGCGCCGACCACGAGGAGATAGTGGCGAAGGTACTCCCGCGGGTCGCCGCCCAGGCTCCCCGCCGTCCCACGGGTGAGCACGAGCGGGTGGCCCGCTGGGTGCTGGAGAACCTCATCAACGTCGGCAGCGTGGACCGCGGCTTCCGGGCCGTCTACGGCACCTTCGACGTCAAAGGCCAGTACGTCCGCCGCGATTACGACTTCAAGCTGATCGAGGAGGTCCCCGGCACCGGCGGCACCGTCTTCCTGCGGGCCACCGACGAAGCGGTCAACGTCCTGGTCGGCGCGCTCGACACGGACGTCACCAGCGCCCAGATCGCCGCCGAGGTCAAGCTGGAGGTGCTGATCAACCGCGGCCGACTGGCCGACGCCCAGCTCGCCGCCGAGCAGGCCCGCTACCGCACCGTGCAGTACGCCGAGACGCTGCGCAGGACCCTGGACGCCACCCGCCGCAACGTCCGCGCCGTGGACTGGCTGGAGACCGTCCCGGACATGATCAACGAGGCGCTGGACCACGTCGCGGACCGCTACCGCCACGAGAACGCCATCCTGACCAACATCCGCAAGGCCCGTGACGAGACCGAGGAGCCCGAGCACAAGCGCCGCGCCGCCGAGCTCGTCGACATCGTCAAGGACTGCATCCGCCGCCACACCCAGCTCCAGTCCCGGCTGCTGGAGGCCGGACCGCTCTTCCGCGCCGAACAGGACCGGCAGGCCTTCGCCACCCCCGTCGCCCGCTCCGGGCTCGACCTCTACGGCCAGCTCGTCGCCCCGTTGCTGCCGCTCCCCGCCGAGCAGGCCATCCGCGTCACCGACGCCTTCTTCGCCCATGGCACGGGCCTGCGCACGCCCTCGGCAGTCCGGGTCGGCGACCTCGTCGAGGTGCTGCTCACCCCGCCCGTGGAGCGCGAGCACCTCGGCGCCGAGATGCCCGAGCCCGACCTGGTGGCGACGCCCGACGACAGCCGCTTCAGCGAGGCGCAGCTCGACGCCGCGATGACGCTGCTCGACCTGCCCGCCGACGCCCCCCGAAGGCTCTCCGGACTCCTCGCCGACGCCCGCCGCAGCGACCCTGAACTCCCCTACCTCGTCGCCCTGCTGGCGGTGCACGCCGCCAGCCCGCCGGTCGGCACCGCGTACCGGCAGGGCGAGCAGCAGCTGCTGTTCGCCGTCGACGACGGCACCGAGCTGACCGACCCCGAGTTCGGCGGCGCCGACCTCATCGTCGGCACGGCCCTGCTGGACTCCGCCGGAATGGCCGCGGACCGTTCGGAGGTGGCGTGATGGCGGCGCGTGTCCGGGACGGGCGGCCGGCCAGCGGCGTGGCGCGCCCGGTCCGGCAGGGCCCCGGCCCGATGCCGCCCCGCCGCCCGGCGTCGTGCCGGCCAGAGATTTCCGAGACCGTCCCCAGCAAGGAGCTTGTTCCGTGACCCAGTACGACGAGGCGCCGCAGCCGGATCCGGCGTCCGCGGCCGGTGAACCGGGCTGGGGCGCGCCCACCGCCGACACCGAGCCGGCCGCGGCCGGGCCCGCCCCCGAGCTCCCGGCTCCTCCGCCTCCCCCGGTTTCGCTTGAGCGGGGGGACCGCCACGAGCAGGGGCGACCCCAATCCGTCACCCCGGCCGACGCCGCCGACGCCGCCCGGCTGGTGTCCTTCGGCCTCCAGCCCAAGCTGCTGCCCGCCCGCGACGCCGAATACGGCGAACTGCTGCGCCGCTATCGCGACGAGCTCGCCTTCGCCCGGCTCGCCGACGCCGTCGCCACCGGCCTCGGCCTGGTCGTCCTGGAGGTCTCCACCCGCGCCGGGATGGCCGTCACCGCCCACGAGGACTCCGTTTTCGCCGTACGGATGGGTGACTACGCGCGTCGCACCTCCGCCGACTCCGCCGACCGCTTTCTGCACGGCCTGGCCCACCTCGCCGTCGCCGCACTGGCCTTCCCGCGTCCCGATGACCTCGCCGACGACGGCTATATCGGCCGGATCACCGTCAACGGCGTCGACGCCTTCGTCCGGCAGGCCTGCCGTCGCCTGGAGGAGCGCGCCGAGCAGGAGGGCGAGAACACCGACCCCGCCACCGACGCCCCCGGCCTGGAATCCGCCTGGCGCCTCTACGCGCGGCGCAGCGCGACCGGCGCCACCAAGGACGCCCGCCGGCTCGCCGGTTCGACCACGGGCATCATCGCCAAGGCCGTCACCTTCCTCGTGGACTCCGGCTTCCTGCAGCGCACCGGCGATGACTCCGGTGGCGCCTACCGCACCACCGCCCGCTATCAGCTCCAGGTCCGCGACATGGCGGGCAGCGCCGCCATGGCCGAGCTGCTGGAGCTGGGCATCGTCCCCGTCGCCGACGGCAGCGCCGCACTGCTGCCGGGCGAGGACACCGAAGACCTCGACCTGGTCGCAGACGCCGGACTGCCCTTCCACTCCGGATGACGGGCCGGCCCCACGACCGCTGACATTCCGACCGGCGGGCGGGCGACCGCGCCGGCCGGCCCGCCACCGACACCGCGCCGAACGACAGCCATCGACTGCTCCGACCGACCACCCGACACGGACCGTTCCGACCGCCGCCGGCCGACCGCCGCACGCCCTTGCTTCCCTCCCACCCCCGAACCCTCCCCGAAGGGGAGGAGGGGGAGGGGCGGGGGAGCAGCACCACCCCTTCCCGACACGACAACGAGAGTCCGCCATGTACGAGCTGTCCCGGGTCCGCCTCTACTCCATCGGGCCCGCCGGTGCGCGCTACGCCGACACCGTGCTGGACCTGCGCGGAGTCGGCGCGCCCGTACCCCGACCGGCCCCGGCCCAGGCGGACTTCTTCGAGGACGAACCGGTCGGCCCGCCACGCCGCCCGGCGCCCGCGGGTGTGCTCTTCCTGGAGAACGGCGGCGGCAAGTCCGTCCTGCTCAAGCTGATCTTCTCGGTGATGCTGCCCGGCCACCGCAACACCCTCGGCGGCGCCAGCTCCGGCGTCCTGCGCAAATTCCTGCTCGCCGACGACTGCGGCCATGTCGCCCTGGAGTGGCAGCACGTCCTCACCGGTGAGAGCGTGGTCGTCGGCAAGGTCAGCGAATGGCGCGGCCGACAGGTCTCCAACGACCCCCGGAAGTTCGCCGAGGCCTGGTACAGCTTCCGTCCCGGTCCGGGCATGAGCCTGGACTCCCTCCCCGTCGCCGAGGCCACCGTCGTCCGTCCCCGCCAGGAGAGCGGTGAGGGCAGCTCCGGAGCCCAGGGCCGCCGGCGCACGATGAAGGGCTTCCGCGACGTCCTCACCGAGGCCGGGAAGAGCTACCCCAATCTGGACGTGGTCTGGGAGGAGACCCACGAGCGCTGGAACGTACACCTCGGCGATCTGGGCCTGGACCCCGAACTCTTCCGCTACCAGCGGGAGATGAACGCCGACGAGGGTGAGGCGGCCGGCCTCTTCGCGGTCAAGAACGACTCGGACTTCACCGACCTCCTCCTGCGCGCCGTCACGGACACCCGGGACACCGACGGCCTCGCCGACCTCGTGCACGGCTTCGCCCACAAGCTCGGTCGGCGCGCCGAACTCACCGCCGAGCGGGACTTCACCGCCGGTTCCCTCGATCTGCTCTCCCGTATCGCCGACGCCGCCGAGCAGCGCGAACGCGCCCGTGAGGTGCATGCGGGCGCCGAGCGCCGCACCCGCGGCCTCGCCCAGCGGCTCTACGCCCGCGGCACCGAGGAGCGCGGCCGCGCCGCCGAGCTGGCCGAAGAGGTCGCCGCCGCGGCTCATCGCGTCACCGACGCCGAGCGGGGCCGCGAGCGCCGCTCCCTGGTCTCCGCCGAACTCGCCTACCGGCACGCCTCGCTGGCGCTGGCCGCCGCCGAGAAGGGCGCCGCCGCCCAGCGCCGTGAGCTGAACGACGCCCGTACGCTGCACAGCGCCTGGCAGGCCGCCGAGACCGCGCTGCGGCACCGCGCCGCCGCCGACCGCTCGGCGCGGGTCGCCGCCGCCATCCGCGAGGCCGAGCGGGACGCCGCCCCCGCGCTCGCCGCCCGGGCCACCGCCGCCGCCGACCTCGTGCGTGCCCTGCATGCCGCGGCCGAAGCCGGTGAGCAGGTCGCCAACGAGGAGGAGGAACGCTCCGCGGCCCTCCAGGAGGCCGGTGAGTCCGCGCACCGCGGTGCCACCACGGCCGCCACCCACGCCCAGCGCGCCCGCAGTGAGGCCGACCACCTCAAACAGCGTCTGGCGGAGGTCACCGAGGAGACCGCCGAAGCCGTCCGGGCCGGCTGGCTGGACGACAGCGCCCCCGACGCCGACCCGGCCCGTGCCGCGCTCGCCGCCGCGGACGCCGAGAAGACCGCCGTCGAAGCCTGGGAGTCCGCCCGGGAGACCGCCCGGCAGGCCACCGACCGCGCCCGCGAGGCCGCAGCGAGGCACTCCACCGCCGAGCTGGCGGCGGCCCGCGCCGAGGACGCCGCGCAAGCCGCCGAGCGTGCCCACGACGCCGAGCGCCGGGCCGCCGAGTCGATCGGTGCCGAGCAGCGGCTCGCCGACCTCCTCGGACTCCCGCAGTCCGAGGCCAAGTCCCCCGGCGTGCCCGCCCCCCGTACGGCCACGCCCGGCACGGACCCGGTCGCCCCCCGCCGCCCCACCGCCGGCCCGCTCACCGCCGAGGAGCTGGACCGCAACGCCGACGAGCTGCACGAGCTGCTGGAGGGGGGCGTCGCCGCCGCCGAACGGCAGCTGTTCGACCTGCGCACGGCCGCCGCCGACGATGCGCGGATCCTCGGCGCGCTGGGCGACGGCGGACTGCTGCCCCCGGGGCCCGATGTGCTGGCCGCCGTGGAGTACCTCGGTGAGCACGGCGTCCCCGCACTGCCCGGCTGGCGCTATCTCGCCCAGTCCGTCGACCCGGCCGACCACACCCGGGTGCTCGCCGCCCGCCCCGAGCTCGTCGACGGCGTGATCATCACCGACCCGGACACCCATGCCCGGGCCCGCGAGGTGCTCGCCCAGGCCGCGCTGCTGCCGCGTTCGGCCGTCGCGGTCGGTACCGCCGCCGCGCTGCTCGCGCCCACGCCCGCCCCCGACGAGCGGGAGAGCACCTCCGGTCAGGTATTCCTCGTCCCGCCGAACCCGGCGATGCACGATGAATCCGCCGCCGACGAGGAGCGCCAGGCGCTGCGGGCGCGCGCCATAGAGCGTGACGACGAGATCCGGGCGCTGGCCGCCCGGCTCGCCGGGGACCGGGCACTGGCCGCCCGGCTCGGCTCGTGGCGTGCGGGCTGCCCGGCCGGGCGCCTGGGGGAACTGACCGCCGCCGCGGACGAGACCCGTACGGCGGCGGAGGAGGCCGCCGCCGAGCTGGCCGAGGCCCGTGCCGCCCGCGACGGGACCGAGGAGGTCGCGGCCGAGGCCACCCGGGTGCGCGACGAACGCCAGGAGACCGCACAGCGCGCCCGCCGCGCCGCCGACCTGCTGGCCGGGCTTGCCCACCGGCTGCGCGAGCGCGCCTCCTGGCAGTCCCGGATGCGTGAACTCGCCGATGAGGCGGCCGAGTTCGAGGATCGCGCCGAGGAATGCGTGGATCGCGCACGGGCCGCCGACGAGGACCGCAGGGCCGCCCAGCGCGCTGCCGACGACGCCCGGCGCACCGCCCGGGCACTGCGCGCCGAGCGCGCCGAGATCGCCGGCGTACCGGACGAGGTGGGGGCGGCCGCGGAGGGCACCAGCGCCTCGCTGCCCGCGCTGCGCGAGGCCTACCGCGCCGCCTCCCAGCTGTACGAGAAGGTGGGCGTCGGCGCCGATCTGCGCGCCGAACAGGCCCGCGCCGAGGGCGACGAGAGCGCCGCCCTGGCCGAGTTGAACCGCCTCACCAACAAGGTCCGCACCCGCGCGGAGGCGCTGCTGGAGAGCCCGGACGCCGCCGACGGCCCGTCCCGGCAGGCCGCCGCGGGCCGCGCCGAATCGCTGGTGCAGATGCTGGAGACCCGCGCCTCGGCCGCCAGCGAACAGCTCGGCCGGCTGCGTGGCGAGGCCGAGCGCCTCGCCCCCACCGACGGCGAGGCACACACCGAGTTGCCCGACGAGCTGGTGCCCAAGGACGCCGACCGCGCCAAGGAGCTGCTGCGCGCGGCGTCCGGTGAACTGGCCACCGCCACCGAGGCGCTGGAGGCCGCCCGGGCGCAGCACGAGGAGCTGCTGCGCGGCCACCGCGCCGCCGAGGACGCCGCGGGCGGCTTCGACGAGACCGCCGCCCTGCTGCGCGATCTGCTCCGCGATCACCAGGACGCCGAGGACGCCGGCGACGGGCCGACCGAGCCGTACGCCGGCCGGGTGGAGGACGCCCGGCAGGCCGCCGCCGAGTCCCGCCGCTCGCTGCGCGGCTGCGCCGCCGACCTCTCCACCGCCGAGTCCGCGGTGCGCGAGGCGAGCGACATCCTCGTGCGGCACGCCAACTCCACCCGCTACGAACAGGTCCGTACCCCCGCCCGGCAGCAGATCCGCGAACTGCCCGCCGCGGCCCTGCCGGACCATGCGGCCAAGTGGGCGGAGGCCTTCGCGCCCCGGCTGCGGGTGCTCACCGACGAGCTGGAGCAGCTGGAGCGCAACCGCGACTCCATCGTCGACCGGCTGCGCGGGCTGGTCGAGTCGTCGCTGACGACACTGCGCTCGGCCCAGCGGCTGTCCCGGCTGCCCGAGGGGCTGGGGGAGTGGTCCGGGCAGGAGTTCCTGCGGATCCGCTTCGAGGACCCCGACCAGGCCACGCTCGCCGAGCGGCTGGGCGAAGTGATCGACGAGGCGACCCGTGCGGCCGTCAAGAAGAACAGCGATCTGCGCCGGGACGGGATGTCCCTGCTGCTGCGCGGGGTCAGCGCGGCGCTGCAGCCGCGCGGGGTGGCCGTGGAGATCCTCAAGCCGGACGCGGTACTGCGCGCCGAGCGGGTGCCGGTCGGACAGATGGGCGATGTCTTCTCCGGCGGTCAGCTGCTGACCGCCGCCATCGCGCTGTACTGCACGATGGCGGCGCTGCGCAGCAACGACCGGGGTCGCGACAAGCAGCGGCACGCCGGCACGCTGTTCCTGGACAACCCCATCGGCCGCGCCAACGCGACCTATCTGCTGGAGCTCCAGCGCGCCGTCGCCGATGCGCTGGGCGTCCAGCTGCTCTACACCACGGGCCTCTTCGACACCACGGCGCTCGCGGAGTTCCCGCTGGTCATCCGGCTGCGCAATGACGCGGACCTGCGGGCCGGGCTGAAGTACATCAGCGTCGAGGAGCATCTGCGGCCGGGCCTGCCGCAGCCGGACCCCTCCGGCGAGGCGGTGCACGGCCAGATCACGGCGACGCGGATGTACCGCCGACCGGAGGACCCGGCTCCCGAGGAGGAGGCGGATCCGGCCACCGGGTGAGCCACGGCACGGGAGGCCTGCGGACGGTCACATCACCACGACCGACCGCAGGACCTCCCCGCGCTGCATCTTCGCGAAGGCCGTGTCGATGTCGTCGAGTGTGATCGTCTCGCTGATGAACCGCTCCAGATCGAGCTTGCCGCTCAGGAACAGGTCGATCAGCACCGGGAAGTCCCGGCTGGGCAGACAGTCGCCGTACCAGGACGACTTGAGCGCGCCGCCGCGGGAGAAGAGGTCGATGAGCGGCAGTTCGATCCGCATGTCCGGGTCCGGCACGCCGACCTGGACCAGCGTGCCGGCCAGATCGCGCATGTAGAACGCCTGCCGGTAGGTCTCCGGGCGGCCCACCGCATCGATCACCACATCGGCGCCGTGCCCGCCGGTGAGTGCGCGGACCGCCTCGACCGGGTCCGTGCCACGGGAGTTGACGGTGTCGGTGGCGCCGAAGCGCTCGGCGGCGTCCAGCTTGCCCTCGTCGAGATCGACGGCGATCACCCGTCGGGCGCCGGCCCGGGAGGCGCCCGCGATCGCGGCATTGCCGACGCCACCACAGCCGATGACGGCGACGGTGTCCCCGCTGCCCACCCCTCCGGTGTGCACGGCCGCGCCGTATCCGGCCATCACCCCGCAGCCGATCAGCCCCGCGGCCTCCGGGCGGGCCGAGGGATCGACCTTCACCGCCTGCCCGGCGGCGACCAGGGTCTTCTCGGCGAAGGCGCCGATGCCCAGCGCCGCGGTCAGTTCCGTACCTCCCCCGGACCTCGTCCGGGAGGTGCCCCCCTGCAGGGTCATCCGCTGCTCGGCGTTGCGGGACGCGAAGCAGTACCAGGGGCGGGCGCGACGGCAGGCACGGCACTGTCCGCAGGGCGCCCGCCAGGCCAGCACCACATAGTCACCGGGGGCCAGGTCCGTGACACCGTCGCCCACCGCCTCGATGACCCCGGCCGCCTCATGGCCGAGCAGGTACGGGAAGTCGTCGCCGATCGCGCCGTCGCGGTAATGCAGATCGGTGTGGCACACCCCGCAGGCCTGCACGGTCACGAGCACTTCGCCCGGACCGGGATCGGGTACGAGGATCGACAGCACCTCGACGGGGGCGCCCTTCTTGAGGGCGACGACGGCGCGGGCTTCGTGCGGCATGTCTCACTCCTAAAACGGCGCCTGCGGGCGGCAGGGCGGGTAGCACGCGTGAGGTGGCACGGATGCCTGTGAGGGGTGGGAGTGGTGCGCGGTGCTGGGAATGCGGGGAATGCGGAGACCAGGAAACCTGCGACAGGGGACAGCGGTGGAGAACGGTCCACCCCTGTCTCCGTGTTGCCCATAGTGCGCTGGGTTGCGCTATAGGAGACATGCTGGAAGTCGGGTCAGGATCCGTCAAGGGGGATTTTTCGCTAGGGAGAGACGCCCCCTGGGCCCCGGCGGCTCAACCCGGGTACCCCATCAGGCGGGAGAGTTCCGCGGCCGCCTTCGCGGACCGCTCCGCGAGCTCCGGCAGCAGCCCGTGCTCCATCCGGTACGCCGGGCCCGAGAGGCCGATCGCGCCGATCACCGCACCGTCGTGCGCATGGACCGGTGCCGCCACCGCATTCAGGCCGATCTCCAACTCCTCGCTGGTGCAGGCGAATCCGTCCGTGAGCGCGGCGGTGAGCTGCGCCCGCAGACCGGACGCCGTGGTCAGGGTGTGCTCGGTGAACCGCGGCAGCTTGCGGGTCACCAGGGTCTCCCGGCGCTCCGGCGGCAGATGCGCCAGCAGCACCTTGCCGCTGGCGGTGGCGTGCAGCGGGGTGCGGCGGCCCAGCCAGTTGTACGCGGTGACCGCGGCGGAGCCCCTGGCCTGCATGATGTTGACCGCCGCATCACCGTCGAGCACCGCGATGTTGGCCGTCTCCCCGGTGTCCTCGGCGAGCGCACGGCACACCGGCTGGCCCTCCTGCGAGATGTCCAGCCGGATCGCGGCGGCGCCGGCCAGCCGCAGCACCCCGGCGCCCAGGTAGTACTTCCCGCGATCCTTCTCCTGCTCCACCAGCCCGCGGTTCTCCAGCACCCCGAGGATCCGGAACGCGGTCGATTTGTGGACGCCCAGTTCCTCGGCGATCTCGGTCACCCCGGCCTCGCGCAGCTTGGCCAGGATCTCCAGCACGCTCACCGCACGGTCCACGGACTGGACGGATCCCGCCCCGCCGCGCCGTTCCTCGGACCGGTCGCCTGCCGTATCGCTCGTGTTCGACATGGGTCTTTGTGTCACCACCCGGTGGCCCCTGCGGGGCACGTCTGAGGGCATCTGTCGGGAAGCCCTTGACGGCCCGCTCCCCGGCTTGGATTCTGTTGCGCATCGCGCTCTGCGATGCGTTATTCAGAACACATGATACCGATCAGCGAGAGGGGGGCCAGATGATTCCCGTCTGCCGCACCGAGGACCTGCCCGAGGGTGAGTCCGTACGGATCGAGATCGACGACGTCACACCGGCCATCGCGGTCTTTCATGCCGAGGGCGGCTACTACGCCGTCGACGACACCTGCAGCCATCAGGACGCCTCGCTCTCCGAGGGCTGGGTCGAGGGCTGCTTCGTCGAATGCCCGCTGCACGCGGCCCTGTTCGACCTGCGCACCGGCGCCCCGGCCTGCCTGCCCGCCCGCCGGCCGGTGCGCACCCACGAGGTCAGTGTCCTGGACGGCATGATTCATGTGCGGCCCGCCGTGCGGGAAGAGGCGGTGGCGTAAACACCCGGCCGCTCAGGCGGCCGCCCGGTCGATCCGCGACGGGCCCTCCCGTGATGCCCGGCGCCGCTGCCGGCGTGCCCTTCGCCGCTCGCGGCGCCGTTCCCGGGCCGTACTGCTCGGCTGCGACTGCACCCCGTAGCGCTGCACCCACACCTGGCGGGTGACCCAGACGTCCAGCACCGCCCAGGTGGCGACCACGGTGCTGGCGACCGTGCTGAGCACGGCGGGGAACGCGAACCAGGAGCCCGCCAGGGTGCACAGAAAGGCCACCATCGCCTGGATCAGGGTGAGTGCCACGATGATCACGGCACGCACCGCGGCGGTACGCACCGGATCCGCCATCCGGCGCCGGACCGCCGGTTCCTCCTGCCACAACGGCTGTCTGCCGGTGTCCATGAACGCGTCACTCTCCCCGTACTCTCCCCGCGTGTCCGACTCCTCGGTGGCTGCCCGGATTTCGCCGGGTACATGCCCGTGGTGCCGCACCCCGTTCCTCCTCATGGTCACGTACCGGAGCCGCGCAGAGTTACCCGGGGTAGAGCAAAACCGGCCAACCGTCCGGGATGTTGCCGGAGGGTAAGGGCGTGGTCCGGGGCGTGAACGCGGGCAGGTTGTCCGGGAATCGGTGGACAACTGACGAGGATCCCGCCCCGGTTGCTTCCCCGACGGCGGGAGAGGTCTTCGGCTTGGTCCCCCGACAGTAGTAGGCTCGCGCCGTTTGTTGACGGAACACCACCCCCGTGCGCCGGGGTTGACGTAGGGGAGGCCATGCGCTTTCGCGGGAAGTCGGTCCGCCGGAAGATCGTGGCGTTGCTGCTCGTACCGTTGGTGTCCCTGACGTGTATGTGGGCGTTCACGACCTATATCACCGGGCGTGAGGCGAACCAGCTGCTGGACGTCGGCAACGTCGTGAAGAATCTGGGCTACCCGGTCGAGGACGTCATCCAGACCCTCCAGCGGGAGCGCCGGCAGAGCCTGCTGTACCTCGCCGACCGGCGCGGCGCCAACGCGCTCGACGAGCTCCACCGGCAGACCCGGGCCACCGACGAGGCCGTCACCCAGCTGCGCGCCGACATCGACCTGCGCGGCGTCCGCGAGGATCTCAGCGACGGCAATGCCGACCGGCTGAACGGCGTCCTCAAGGGCCTGGGCACACTCGGCTCGCTGCGGGCCCAGGTCGAGGACAACACCGTCTCCCGCGACGAGGCCATGGAGAGCTACAACTCCCTCGTCGACCCCGGCTATGACTTCCTCGCCGCGCTCCACGCCCTGGAGAACGTGGAGATGGACAAGCAGGCCAGGGCGCTGGTCAATATCACCCGGGCCCGGGAGGCGGTCTCCCGCGAGGACGCCCTGATGTCCGCGGTGTTCCTCTCCGGCAGCATGAACAAGCGCGATCTGCGCGCCCTGTCCGACCGGGTCGCCGAACGCCGGGTCCTCTACAGCACCAGCCTGCCCGGCCTCCCCGCCAAGGACCGCGGTCTCTACGAGGACTACTGGCGCTCCGCGAAGGCCCGCGAGCTGACCTCGTACGAGGACCGGGTGATCGCCGCCGGTGCACAGGAAGGACCGCGTGCGGTCAACGCCGAGCGCTGGAACACCACCGCGGGCAAGGTGCTCGGCGACCTCCAGCGGATGGGCAAGGACGCCGGGGACCGCTACCAGGAGCGCGTCGCCCCCGTCGCCATGCACGTCCTGCTCAAGGCCGCCGTCGCCGGCGTCCTCGGCTTTGCCGCGCTGCTGGTCTCGGTCATCGTCTCGTTCCGCATCGGCCGCCGGCACGTCCGGGACCTGATCCGGCTGCGCAAGACCGCCCATGACGTCTCCGGGGTACGGCTGCCCAGTGTCATGCGCCGCCTGGCGGCCGGTGAACAGGTCGATGTGGAGACCGAGGCGCCCCGGCTCGCCTTCGGCCCGGACGAAACCGGCCAGGTCGGCCAGGCGCTCCACACCCTCCAGCGGGCCGCGATCGAGGCCGCCGTCAAACAGGCCGAAATGCGCCGCGGCGTCTCCGAGGTGTTCGTCAACCTCGCCCGCCGCAGCCAGGTCCTGCTGCACCGCCAGCTGACCCTGCTGGACGCCATGGAACGGCGCACCGAGAACACCGACGAACTCGCCGACCTCTTCCGGATCGACCACCTGACCACCCGTATGCGACGGCACGCGGAGGGGCTGGTCATCCTCTCCGGGGCGGCGTCCTCCCGGCAGTGGCGCAAACCGATCCAGCTGATGGACGTGGTGCGCGCGGCGGTCGCCGAGGTGGAGGACTACGAGCGGATCGAGGTGCGCCGGCTGCCGCGGCTCGCGGTGGACGGCCCCGCGGTATCGGACCTCACGCACCTGATAGCCGAACTCCTGGAGAACGCCACCGTCTTCTCCCCGCCGCACACCGCCGTGCAGGTCCTGGGCGAACGGGTCGCCAACGGCTACACCCTGGAGATCCACGACCGGGGACTGGGCATGGCCCCCGATCTGCTGCTGGAGGCCAACCTCCGGCTCGCCGAGACCCCCGAGTTCGAGCTGTCCGACACCGACCGGCTCGGTCTGTTCGTGGTCAGCCGGCTCGCCCGGCGCCAGGACGTACGGGTCTCCCTGCAGCCCTCGCCGTACGGCGGCACCACCGCCGTGGTCTTCATCCCGGCAAGGCTCCTCGCCGACTCCGCCGTCGGCGGCCGGGAGGACGACGGCCCGGCGCCGGACGGTCTGTCCGGCGGACCCGTCGGCAATGAACTGGAGCATGCAGCGGGCAAGCTGGCCGCACTCTCCCAGGCGCAATCACCGCACCGGCGGGAGCGGCGCGCCCCGGCCGTCATCGACGGGCCGGTCGAACTGGAGCCGCCGCTCGGCCCGGACGAGCAGGGACCGGCCGACGACGAGGACGCGCCCTTGCGGAAGCGGGGCCGCGGCGGCGGCCGGAGGAAGCCCGCCCTCCCCGACGGCCCGGCCGCCGCACCGCGCGGCATCGCACCGGTGCCGCCCGTCCCCGACGGTGAACAGCATCAGCAGACCCGGGACCAGGCGCCCGGCGGGCTGGCACCGCTGCCGCGCCGTCCCCGCCCGCCGGTGCTGGTCTCCGACCACGGCAGGACGGTCGACGACCGTGACCCGAACGGGAAACGGGCCGCGGAACGCCCCGGCCCCGGGCGCCCGCGCCCCGAGCGCGCCGGCTCCGGGGAGCGCGCCGCCGAGCGCTCCGACGCCCGGCCGTCGTCGTCCGCCGCGCCGCAGGACCCGGCCGCGGACGGAGCCCGGACCACCGAGGGCCGGGAGAAGCCCGCGCCCACCACGGCCCAGGGCCTGCCCCGCCGGGTACGGCAGGCGAGCCTCGCGCCCCAGCTCAAGGCCGACCCCACCGGGCAGACCGAAACGCGGGGGCGGAGCGCACCGGACGCGGACGACCGCGATGCGGAGGCGGTCCGCGCCCGGATGGCCTCGCTCCAGCGCGGCTGGCAGCGCGGCCGCCGCGACAACGGCGAGGACCCGCGCGCGACCGGAACGCCACCGGGCGACGACCCGGCAGCCGGCGACACGGCGCCTACCGGCAACACGCTCCCGGACACCACCGGTCCGGGCACCACCACCGGTCCGGGCACCACCGGTCCGGACACCACGGGGCCGGGCACCACCGGCCCTGACACCATCGGTCCGGACACCACAGACCCGGACGCCCGTGACACGGCCACGCACCACGGCAACGGCACGGGTACCACAGCACCACCAGGAACCACATCGGGAGGGGACGGTCCATGACCGCACCGAAGGCAGCAGCTTCCACCGCACCGGTCTCGGAGAAGGGATCCGGGGAGCTGAACTGGCTCCTGGACGAGCTGGTCGAACGGGTCGGCTCCATCCGCAAGGCGCTGATCCTCTCCAGCGACGGCCTGGCCACCGGGGCCTCGAAGGATCTGACCCGCGAGGACGGCGAGCATCTGGCCGCGGTCGCGTCGGGCTTCCACAGCCTGGCCAAGGGCGTCGGCCGACACTTCGACGCGGGCCACGTCCGGCAGACCATGGTCGAACTGGACGAGGCGTTCCTGTTCGTCAGCGCGGCCGGTGACGGTAGCTGCCTGGCCGTACTGGCCGACGCGGACTCCGATGTCGGGCTGATCGCGTACGAGATGACGCTGCTGGTCAAGCGCGTGGGCACGCACCTGGGCACCGCGCCCCGGTCCGGCCTTTCCACCTGAGCACGACGACGGTGACGCCATGAGCGAGCGCGGCGAGCGAAGAATCGTCAGGTGCGCGCCGCGCGAGTGCGAGGCCGAGCGAAGCGAGGTTTCGGCATGAGCGAGCAGGACGGCCGGCCGGCCCGGGCCCGGGAAGCGGCCCGCTGGTTCGACGACGACGCGGGCCCGGTCGTCCGGCCGTACGCCATGACGCGCGGGCGCACCCGTACCGCCGCGGAGGGACGCCTCGATCTGATCGCGCTGGTGATCGCCGAGAGCCGCGCGCAGGAGACCGTCGACGACCAGACCCTGTCGCCCGAGCATGTCGAGATCGTCGAGCGGTGTCGGCAGGAGCCGCTGTCGGTCGCCGAGCTGGCGGCCGAACTCGACCTGCCGGTCGGCGTCGTACGGGTCCTGATCGGGGATCTGCTGGATGCCGAGCTGGTCCATGTCAGCAGGCCGGTGCCGCCGGCCGAGCTGCCGGACGAGAAGGTGCTGCGCGAGGTGATCGACGGCCTGCGCGCGCTGTGACCCGCCGGGGCCGGCGGCCACCGGCCTCCGGAACATGCTTCCGCGGTGGCGGCCCCCGCGTTCCGGCCGCGTCCGGCTCCGGGTGCGTCCGGCTCCGGGCGGGGAACCGCAGCGTCGGCCGGGGCGCGGTCCCGTCGGCTCCCCGTGGGCGGTGCGTCGGGTGTCCCGGCTACGGTGCCTGTGGAGCAATCGTCAACAGGAGGAGATCCGCCGCCATGGCCACGGACGAGACCCCGGCACCCGTCGAGCACCTGGAGATCCAGGCCGGCCCGTACACCTACGACGCACTGGCCTGCGGCCCCACCGACGGGGAGTTCGTCCTGTTGCTGCACGGCTGGCCCGAGTTCGCCGACTCCTGGAGCGCGGTGCTCCCCGCCCTGGGCGCGGCCGGCTACCGCGCCGTCGCCGTCGACCAGCGCGGCTACTCCCCGCGCGCCCGCCCGCCCCGGATCGCCGACTACGCCGTGCCCGAACTCGTCGCCGACGCCCTGGCTTTCGCCGATTCCCAGGGCGCGGGCCGCTTTCACCTCGTCTCGCACGACTGGGGCGGCATGGTCGCCTGGGCGCTGGCCGGTGCCCACCCCGAGCGGCTGAAGTCCCTGACCGTACTGGCCACTCCGCACCCGGACGCCCTCAACCGGGCCGCCGCCGAGGACCCCGCCCAGCACCACCGCCTCGACTACGTCCGTTTCTTCCGCCGCGACGACGGCGCAGCGGAGACCGCGCTGCTCGCGGATGACGCCGCCCGGCTGCGCGCCGCCTACGCCGGCAAGGTGCCCGCCGCCCTCGTGGACGGCAATGTCCGCCGCCTCTCCGCCCCGGGCGCGCTCACCGCCACGCTGAACTGGTACCGCGCCCCGGAGTCGGTCATCTCGGTGCCCGCCGGCCGGATCACCGTCCCCACCCTCTTCCTGTGGGGCAGTGAGGACACCGCCCTGGGCCGCGGAGCTGCCGAATCCACGGGGGAGTGGGCGGACGGCCCCTACCGCTTCGAGGCCCTGGAGGGCGCCAGCCACTGGCTGCCCGAAGAGGTCCCCGACGTGGTCACACCCAAGATCCTCGACCACCTCGGCCAGTACACCTGACGCCAGTACGCCAGTACGCCAGTACGCCAGTACGCCTGACGCCGGGGCGGGCCGGCGGCGGGCCGGGGCCGGGCCGGGCACCAGGACGGTCCCGGCCCGCCCCGCCGCAAATCTGACGGCTCCCGGCCCCCCCCGGGCACGCTCCGGCCCCCGGAAACGCTCCTCCCCCCGGCCGGCGCCCTTTTGGGCAGCTTGGCCGCCTCTGACCCACGGCGTCCCCCGGCGTGACGCATCTCAAGTGGGCGCCGTGCTGAGCACGTTGTACCGTTCCCTTGCGCCTGCTGCCCCGTGCACCGTCGCTCGGATGGCACGCGTGAGCTCCACCCGTATACACGGCAATTCAGGAGAAGAATCCCATGGCCTTCGGGCGATCCGATCGCCGCCGACGGTCCGCCGCCGTCGAGCCGGTGACGCTCAAGATCCTGGTCGCGGGCGGATTCGGGGTCGGTAAGACCACCCTGGTCGGTGCCGTCAGCGAGATCAAACCACTGCGCACCGAGGAGCGGCTGACCGAGGCGGGGCGGCCGGTCGACGACCTCGACGGGGTGGAGACCAAGACCACCACCACCGTCGCGATGGACTTCGGACGGATCACCGTCCACGACGAACTGGTCCTGTATCTCTTCGGCACCCCGGGGCAGGGCCGCTTCTGGTTCCTTTGGGACGAATTGGCACGGGGCGCGCTCGGTGCGGTGGTGCTGGCGGACACCCGGCGGCTGTCGGACAGCTTCGCCGCCGTCGACTACTTCGAGCGGCGCGGGCTGCCCTTCACGGTCGCCGTCAACTGCTTCGACGGCGCCGACCGCTACCCGCCGGAATCCGTACGCGACGCCCTGGACCTCGACCCCCAGGTGCCGGTGATGTTGTGTGATGCCCGCCTCAAGGACTCCGCGCGGGATGTGCTGATCTCCGTCGTCGAGCATGCGAGGGAGGTCGGCGCCCGCCGCCGGGAGCCCGCGCTTCCCTGACGGGGCGCGGAAGTACGGCCCGTACCCCGCCGTCCGGGGTACGGCCCGTACGTCTGCGCGCTGCCGGCGCCGTTATCCCGCCGAGCCGTCCTCGGCCAGCCAGCCGAAGCTCCGCTCCACGGCCTGGCGCCAGTTGGCGAACTCGCGGTCGCGGGTCTGCGCGTCCATCCGCGGCGTCCACTGCGTGTCCCGCTTCCAGTGGGTCCGCAGCTCGTCCAGATCCTGCCAGACACCGGTCGCCAGACCGGCCGCGTACGCCGCTCCCAGACAGGTGGTCTCCGAGATGACCGGGCGGATCACCGGCACATCGAGTACATCCGCCTGATGCTGCATCAGTAGATGGTTGGCGGTCATCCCGCCGTCGACCTTGAGCCGGGTGATCCGCACCCCCGAGTCCTGGAACATGGCGTCCACCACCTCCCGGGTCTGCCAGCTGGTCGCTTCCAGTACGGCGCGCGCCAGATGCGCCTTGGTGACGAACCCGGTCAGACCGGTGATCACGCCGCGTGCGTCGGAACGCCAGTAGGGCGCGAACAGACCGGAGAACGCCGGTACGACATACGCCCCGCCGTTGTCCGGGACGCTCGCCGCCAGCGGCTCGATCTCGTCGGCCGACGCGATGATGCCCAGCTGGTCGCGGAACCACTGCACCAGCGCACCGGTGATGGCGATGGACCCCTCCAGACAGTAGACCGGCGGCTCGCCACCGAGCTGGTAGCCCATCGTCGTCAGCAGCCCGTTCTTGGACGGGACCGGGCGGTTTCCGGTGTTCAGCAGCAGGAACGAGCCGGTGCCATAGGTGTTCTTGGCCTCGCCGACGCCGTAGCAGGTCTGGCCGAAGACGGCCGCCTGCTGGTCGCCGAGCGCGGACGCGACGGGCACCCCGTGCAGTTGCCCCACGGCCGTGCCGTACACCTCGGCCGACGACCTGATCTCCGGCAGCATCGCGGCCGGCACGTTCATCGCCGACAGGATCGCCGGATCCCATTGGAGGGTGGCGAGGTTCATCAGCATCGTGCGGCCCGCGTTGGTCACATCGGTGACATGCACCCCGCCGTCGGTGCCACCGGTCAGATTCCAGATCAGCCAGGAGTCGATGGTGCCGAAGGCGATCTCGCCGCGCTCGGCACGGGCCCGCAGCCCCGGTATCTCGTCCAGCAGCCAGGCCGCCTTCGGCCCGGAGAAGTAGCTCGCCAGCGGCAGCCCGGTGGCCTCCCGGAAGCGGTCCTGGCCGTCGGCGCCGCCCAGTTCGGCACACAGCTGCGAGGTCCGGGTGTCCTGCCAGACGATCGCTTGGTGCACCGGTCTGCCGGTGGCCCGGTCCCACAGGACCGTGGTCTCCCGCTGGTTGGTGATGCCCAGCGCGCTGAGCTGGTCCGCGCGCAGGCCCGCCCGGGTGAGCGCGCCCGCCACCACGGCCTGCACCTTCGACCAGATCTCGGTGGCGTCGTGCTCCACCCAGCCGGGCTTGGGGAAGATCTGCCGGTGCTCGCGCTGGTCGACGGCGACGATCGCCCCGCCGTGGTCGAAGATGATGCAGCGGCTGGAGGTGGTGCCCTGGTCGATCGCGGCTACATATTTCTCGGTCTTCCCGGTTCGCTCCGTCATGCCGTCACGCCTCCTGAAGTCCTGGTGAGTGGGTGCAGCGGGGCCCGGGGCCCGGGGGCCGCCCGGGCGGGCGGACACGCCCCGGCCGGGGTCAGAACGCCACGTTGTAGACCAGGCCGGACAGCACCGCGCCGATCAGCGGCCCGGCCACCGGGATCCAGGAGTAACCCCAGTCCGAGGAACCCTTGTTGGGGATCGGCAGCAGAGCGTGCACCAGACGCGGTCCGAGGTCCCGGGCCGGGTTGATGGCGTAGCCGGTGGGCCCGCCCAGCGACAGCCCGATCCCGACGACCAGCAGGGCGACCAGCAGCACATTGATCCCGGAGCCGTAGACGCCCACGTGCTCGCCGGGGACCTGGCCGATGCCGATCCCCTTGTTCCGGCCGAAGAACAGCAGCGGCAGCACCAGACCGATGGTGGCGATGATCTCGGTGACGAGGTTGGCGGCCGGCTTGCGGATCTCCGGGCCGGTGGAGAAGATCCCCAGCGTCGGCTGGGCCTTGTCCCGGTCCGCGTTGGCGGCGAACTGTGCGTAGTAGAGCGCCCAGGCCAGTACGGCCCCGATCGCCGCACCGACCATCTGGGCCAGGATGTACAGCGGCACCTTCGACCACTCGGTGCCGCCCGCGACCGCCGAGCCGAGCGTCACCGCGGGGTTGAGATGCCCGCCGGACAGTGGCGCCGCGGTGTAGGCGCCGGCCAGGACGCCCATGCCCCAGCCGAAAGCGATCACGACCCAGCCGGCGTCCTTCGCCTTGGAATAGTGCAGGGTGACGGCGGCGCACACACCGGCCCCGAAGAGTATGAGTATCGCGGTGCCGATCACTTCACCGACGACGATGTCCCCATTGGAATACATGGCGGCTCCTTGGCCCTGGCCCGGGGACGTCCCCCGGTCCTCCGTGCAGGGTGCGTGCCACCGGCGGGCAGCGGACAACCGCTGCCACCCGGCCGGGGTGCCTGAGTGCGGCGGTGCCGACTGGCATCCGGAAGTGTTCACCGGTGATGAGGGGGCGTCAAGGTCGCGCACAGCGGAGGACGCCGACGGCTGCCGACCGGTGGAGCGGAGGCGTCCGTCCCGTCATCCACGGGTCCGTGGCCGCGCTCGTGCCTCACGGCCACGGCGTCCCGCACCGCCGGGTCACCGCACCGCGACCACCGCCGACCCGTGCCCGAACAGCCCTTGGTTGGCGGTCACCCCCACCCGGGCACCGGCCACCTGCCGCGCGCCCGCCTGCCCCCGCAACTGCCAGGTCAGCTCGCAGACCTGGGCGATGGCCTGGGCGGGCACCGCCTCCCCGAAAGAGGCCAGACCACCACTGGCATTCACCGGCAGCCGCCCGCCCAGTGCGGTCGCCCCGTCCCGCAGCAACGTGGCCGCTTCACCGGCGGCGCACAGCCCCAAGTCCTCGTACCACTCCAACTCCAGGGCGGTGGACAGGTCGTAGACCTCGGCCAGGGAGAGATCCCCGGGGCCGATCCCGGCCTCCTCGTAGGCGGTGCGCGCGATCGACGCCCGGAAGCCGGTCTCCGGCTCCGGAACGGCGGCCGCGGAGTCGGTGGCGATATCCGGCAGATCCAGCACGGTCCGCGGATACCGCGGGGTGGCCGTGGAGACCGCGCGGATCCGGACCGGATCCGTGACGCCGTGCCGACGGGCAAAGTCCATGCTGGTCAGGACCAGCGCCGCGGCACCGTCGGAGGTGGCGCAGATGTCCAGCAGCCGCAGCGGGTCGCAGACCACGGCTGACGCAGCGACCTCCCGCGCGGTGACCCGCTTGCGGTAGCGGGCGTACGGATTGGCCGCGCCCGCCGCCGAGTTCTTGACCTTGACCTGCGCGAAGTCCTCGACCGTCTCGCCGTACAGCGCCATCCGGCGTCGCGCGTAGAGCCCGAAGTACGCCGGGTTGGTGGCGCCCAGCACCCGGAACCGCAGCCAGTCGGGATCGTCGGGCCGGTTGCCGCCCGCCGGGACGAAGAAGCCCTTGGGCGCGGCGTCGGCGCCCACCACCAGGACCACCTCCGCCATCCCCGAAAGGATCTGCGCCCGCGCGGCGCCGATGGCCTGTGCGCCGGAGGCACAGGCGGCGTAGACGCTGGTCACCCGGGCGCCCTGCCAGCCCAGCGCCTTGGCGAAGGTCGCGCCCGCCACGTAACCGGGATAGCCCCCGCGTACCGTGTCCGCGCCGACGATGCTCTGCACGGCGCGCCAGTCGAGCCCGGCGTCCGCGAGCGCCTCTCTGGCAGCTTTCGTGCCGTACTCGACAAAGCTGCGCCCCCATTTGCCCCAGGGGTGCATACCGGCGCCCAGCACGGCCACTTCGCCGGGCATGGGCACGTGGCCGGGCATGGGCACGTGGCCGGGCACGGCCACATCTCCGCCCCTGCCCAGGTCGCCGGGCACGGCCCCACCTGCGACCCTGCCCACGTCGCCGAGGGCGGTGCTTTCTGGGCTTCCCCCTACCCGCCGCCCACCCGCGCCCTTGGTTTTTTCCCCGCCGCCCACCCCCCTTCGGGGGGTGGGCGGGTGTAGTGATGCGGTTTCCGCCCGCGGTCCGGCGCCCGCGGCATCGGCCAAGGCCTCCTCGGCATCGGCCAAGGCCTCCGCGGTATCCGCCACGGCCTCCGTCTCAGCCCGCGCGGCATCCGTCGCGACCGCTGGGCCCCGCCCGCACGGCCGCCAATGCCACGTCGTCCAGACGTGCCCGTCGTCCTCGTCGAGAGTCCCGGGTACCAGCTCGACCTCCGTGCCCACGCTGAGCTCCGCGGCGCGGACGCCGGGCGCAGTCTGCCCGAGGACCACCATCCGTTCCTCCGCCAGCTCCACGGCGACCAGGGCGTACGGCCGCCACTCGGCCTCCGGATCGGACACGTAGGGGGAAGGCGGACGGTAGCGCGCGTCGGTGTAGGACCAGACCGTGCCGTGCCGGGACAGCGGCACCTCCACCAGTTCGTCACCCCCGCACGCAGGGTTGCGGCAGAAGACGTCCTCACGGGGGAAGAACACCGCACCACAGGCCCGGCAGCGCGTCCCCAGCAGCCGGAAGTCCGCCGCGTCCTGATCGAACCACCCCGGCACCACCGGCTTCCGTATCTGTGCCACAGAACCTCCCCGACCGCAGACCGACCACAACGGAACACGACGAAACTGACCGAACACGACGAAACCGACCGAAGCAACGGAACTGACGGAACTAACGGAACTAACGGAACTGGCAGAGCTGACGGAACGTCAGGAGTGTGCCACGCTGCCGCTCCGCGCGGAACCCGATACAGCCGCCGGGCGATGGGGGAGCGGCGCACTCCACAGCGCGGGCGCCCGCGCCGCACTGTGGACCTCGCTGCGGGCGAGCCCTCGGCGCCACTGCCGTCGCCCTTTGAGCGCACAGCCGGCGGCCGGCTCCGAGTCGGTCGCCGTACGGAGGCGCAGGACCCCGAAAGGATGACTCCGCAGACTTTCGCTGAACCGGACGCGGCCCGCCCGCGTCCCTCACAGCAGGGTCCGGGGCACGGGATCGACGGGGGTGATTCTGTGCCCCGGACCGTCGGCGACGCGACGGCCGAGGGAAGCCCGGTCCTCGGCCCCCTCCCGCTCACCTTCGGCCACGAGGGCCGTCAACGGCGGGCGCGGCCGGTCAGTGCCGGACGAGCGACCGCCGCGCGACCGGGAAGTCGAAGTAGGTGTCCGGAAACGTCTCCGGTGTGAAGGTGTAGTGCCACCACTCCTTCTCGTAGTTGACGAATCCGGCACGCTCCAGGCCGTCCTTCAGCAGCAGCCGGTTCGCCCGCTGTTCGCCCTTGATCCGCGGGTCGAGGGTGTGCGCCAGGGTGTCGAAACAGTCGAAGCCGGTGCCCATGTCCAGCGAATTGTCCGGGAAGCGGGCCGCCTTCGGGCCGTAGCACGACGACAGCGGGTCCCCGGGGACATACGGCCGGGTGGGCAGGGCCGGCCGCCGCACCAGCGTCAGATCGAGGGTGCTGCCCCTGCTGTGCCCGGACTTCTCCGCGATATAGCCGTCCCGGAACAGCGTCGACTTGTCGACCCGCGGATAGAACTCGGCCTTCATCCGCTGGTCGCCGAGGTCCTTGGCCCAGGCCACGAAGTGGTTCACCGCGCGCTGCGGCCGGTAGCAGTCATAGACCTTGAGGGAGTACCCGCGACGCAGGAACGAGCGCTGCGCCCGGTGCAACGCCCGTGCCGCGTCCCGGGTCAGCAGGCACATCGGCGCCCGGTAGCCGGTCACCGGCACTCCCATGAAGTCGTGCGGGGTGACGTAGCGCATCTCCTGGATGACGGTGGGATCCACGTCCCGCAGCGCGACGAACTCCGCGGGCGCCTTGGGGCCGTTGGCCGGCCTCGACGGCGGCGGCGACGGCGGCGCCGGGCGGTGCGGAGCGGCGCCCGCCGCCGCACCCGAAGGGACAGCGGCCACAGTGATCAGCGCGGCGGCAGCGGCAGCAAGGCCGCGCAGCGCGGCAGCAAGTCTCGGCATGGCCCCCGTCTACCAGGCGCGGCAGGGGGCAGGGAAGCCCCGCCGCACAATCGGCAGGGAAGCCCGGCCGCACCACCGGCAGGGAGCCCGGCAGCACCACCGCTCGCCGCGTAACCCGGCCCGCTACGCCTCCACCCCGTCATCCAGCCCCCGCACCCGCACCGGATACCCCACCGCACCCCCGTCCCGCCGCTCCACGATCACCCGGTCGCCCTCCCACCGCGAGGTGAAGCGCTCCACCGTCGGCCGCTGCCAGCCGTCCCCGGCGTCCGGCACCACCAGCCCGCTGCCCCCGCGCCCGGCCACCGGCGCCCACACCTCCAGCTCCGGACCGCCGTCCGCCCCCGTCACCGGCAACACGGCACCGGCCCGTGCCAGTACCGCAATCCGCGACAGCGGCGCCTCCACCCACACCTGCCCGGGGCCGTCGTACGCCTGCCCGGTCGCGGTGTCGTACCACCGGCCGCGCGGCAGCCGCACCGGCCGCCGGGTGACGCCCGCCGCCAGCGCCGGCGCCACCAGCAGCGCATCCCCCAGCAGAAAGGCGTCCTCGCAGTCCCGCAGCGCCCGGTCCCGTGGCGCGCTCCACCACACCGGCCGGACATAGGGCGCACCGGTCAGCCGCGCCAACTGGCCCAGCGTCCCGAAGTACGGCAGCAGCCGCTGTCGCTCCCGCAGCGCCGTACGGGCGTGTTCGAGTACCTCGGCCCCGTATTCCCACGGCTCCCGACGCCCCGCCCCGAGCGCCGAATGGGTACGGAACAGCGGCAGGAAGGAGCCCAGTTGGAACCACCGCAGATACAGCTCCGGGCACGGCACTCCGGAGAACCCGCCGATATCGGGACCGCTGTACGGCACCCCGCACAGCCCCAGGCCCAGCACCAGCGACAGCGAAGCGCGCAGCCCCGCCCAGCCCGTCGCCACATCGCCCGACCACGTGCCGCCGTAGCGCTGCATCCCCGCCCAGCCCGAACGGGAGAAGAGGAACGGCCGCTCGGCCGGCCGCAGTTCGCACAGCCCCTCGAAACCGGCCCGTGCCATGGCCAGGCCGTAGACGTTGTGCGCCTCCCGGTGATCGCCGCCCCGGCCCTCCAGGGCATGCCGTGCCGAGCGCGGTAGCGTCCGCTCCCCGAACGCGGCAAAGGAGACCGGCTCGTTCATGTCGTGCCACACGCCCGCGAAACCCTGGGCCAGCCGTTCCGCGTACAGCGCCCCCCACCACTTGCGCGCCCGGGCATCGGTGAAGTCCGGGTACACCGACTCGCCCGGCCACACCACCCCGCGCACCTCCCGGCCGCGCGCGTCCCGTACAAAGGCATCCGCCGCCGCCCCGCCCTCGTACACCGTGTCCCCCGGCTCCGCCTTCACCGCCGGATCCACGATCGACACCAGTCGCACCCCGCCCGCCCGCAACTCCCGCGCCAGACCGGGCAGATCCGGATAGCGCTGCCGGTCGACGGTGAAGACCCGGTGCCGGTCGTAATGGTCGATGTCCAAATGGACGGCGGACAGCGCAAGCCCGCGCTCCTGGTAGCCCGCCACCACCCGGCGCACCTCGGCCTGACCGCCGAAGCCCCAGCGGGCGTGCTGGTATCCCAGCGCCCACTGCGGTGGCAGCGCGGGCGCCCCGGTCAGCGCCGTCCAGCCTTGCAGCACCCGGGCCGGGGTGCCCGCCAGCACCCAGTAGCGCAGCGGTCCGCCGTCCATCCGCACTTCACAGGTGCCCGGCCGGTCATGACCCGAGCCCGCACCCTCCGCGCCCTCGCGCAGCGTCACCCGGCCGTCCCAGGAGTTGTCGTGGAAGACCAGATGCGTACCGGCGTCCGCCACCACCAGCTGCACCGGCATCGTCAGCGACAGGGGATCGTCCCCCGGTGCGAAGGCGCCGCCCGGATCCGTGTTCCACAGCCGGTACACCCCGTCCCGCAGCCGCGGCCCGTGCGCCCGGCCGCCGAGCCCGAAGAACCGGGCATCGGCGGCGACCTGTGCCCGCTGCACCCAGCGCGAGGCGCCACCCCCCTCGGGCCGCCCGCCCGCTCCCTCCTCGGCTATGCGGTCCCACCAGCGCGGCGGCAACTCCCGCCGCAGCACCGCCCCGCCGGGTGTCCGCACCTCCACCGCACCGTGCCGGGACACCACCACCAGCACCCGCTCGGAGACCACCCGCCAGCCGCCCTCGGTGTCGGGCTCCAGCACCGCCCGCGCGTCCACCTCGGGACACGCCCCGGCCAGCGCGTACGACGGCTCCGGCCCGGCGCCCTCCCAGCCGCAGAACACCGCACCGCCCGAGGCCACCCGCACCCGCAGCGACGACCGCGCGAAGTGGATCAACCCGCCGCCCGGCTGGGGCTCCGCACCGCGAGCCGCCCCCGGCACCCGCGCCCGCTCGGCGGTGTGCCGCGGCAGCGCCAGCGCATCCGCCCGCCGCGCCCGCCACGCCGTCCGCACGGACCGTAGCCCCTGCGCCGGCCCGACCGCCCTGATCATCCGTACCGACCGCACCAGATCCCGCCCGTCCATGCCGGTCAGCCTGCCATTGACGGCCGGGTGCGCGGGCATCGTTCAACTGCCGTTCACCTGCGCGGGGTCACGCTCGGCCACCTTCAGGCCCGCGGATCGTCCCCCGATGGCCGAATCCCGTCGTATGTTCCGCCACGCCCCCCGGATCCGGCCCGTGGCACGTGCCGGCACCACACCCGCCACCCCCCGAATGTGGGCGGCCCACCCTGGTGCACAAGTCGATCACATGGCATCGTCCAGGCAAGCCGTGTCACGCGCACACGCCCACCGACTGGGCCGGGGAACCCCACCGCCGTGTGCGTTCGACGCCTACGACGCGTACCGCCCGGGAGCCGCATCATGACCACCGCACCGCAGTCCGCCCCACAGCCGGAGCCCCTCTGGCAGCCCGGTCCGGACCGCATCGCCGGCGCACAGGTCACCCGCTTCCACACCTGGGCGGCCGCGCACCACGGCGCGCCCGCCCCCACCCCCGGCGACCCCGCCACGAGCTACGCAGCCCTGCACCGCTGGTCCGTCGACGAGCTCCCCGCCTTCTGGCAGGCCACCGCCGAGTGGTTCGACGTCCGCTTCGCCACCCCGTACGAGACCGTCCTCGCCGACCGTGCGATGCCCGGCGCCCGCTGGTTCCCCGGCGCCACCCTCAACTACGCCGAGCACGCCCTGCGCGCTGCCGAGGACCCGGCCCGCGCCGGCGACCCCGCGCTGCTGTACGTCGACGAGACCCATGAGCCCACCCCGGTCACCTGGGCGGAGCTGCGCGCCCAGGTCGCCTCGCTGGCCGCCGAGCTCCGTCGCCTCGGCGTCCGCCCCGGCGACCCGGTCAGCGCCTACGTCCCCAACATCCCGCAGGCCGTCGTCGCGCTCCTCGCCACCGCCGCGGTCGGCGGCGTCTGGACCTCCTGCGCCCCCGACTTCGGCGCCCGCAGCGTGCTGGACCGCTTCCAGCAGATCGAACCCGTCGTCCTGTTCACCGTCGACGGCTACCGCTACGGCGGCAAGGAGCACGACCGCCGCGACACCGTCGCCGAACTCCGCGCCGAGCTGCCCACCCTGCGCGCCGTCGTCCACATTCCGCTGCTCGGCACCCCCGCTCCCGAAGGTGCCCTGAACTGGTCGGACCTGACCTCGAACGACACCGAACCGGTCTTCGAGCAGGTCCCCTTCGACCACCCGCTGTGGGTCCTGTACTCCTCCGGCACCACCGGCCTGCCCAAGGCCATCGTCCAGTCCCAGGGCGGCATCCTGCTCGAACACCTCAAGCAGACCGGCCTGCACTGCGACCTCGGCCCCGACGACCGGTTCTTCTGGTACACCTCCACCGGCTGGATGATGTGGAACTTCCTCGTCGCCGGCCTCCTGGTGGGCGCCACGATCGTGCTCTACGACGGCAGCCCCGGCCACCCCGACATCTCCGCCCAGTGGCGGGTCGCCGAAACCACCCGTGCCACCGTCTTCGGCACCTCCGCCGCCTACGTCATGGCCTGCCGCAAGGCCGGCATCCACCCGGCCCGCGACCTCGACCTGTCCGCCGTCACCTGTGTCGCCACCACCGGATCCCCGCTCCCACCGGACGGCTTCCGCTGGCTGCACGACTGCTTCGCGGAGAGCGGCGCCGACCTCTGGACGGCCTCGGTCAGCGGCGGCACCGACGTCTGCAGCTGCTTCGCCGGCGCCGTCCCCACCCTCCCCGTCCACATCGGCGAACTCCAGGCCGCCTGCCTCGGCACCGACCTGCAGGCCTGGGACCCCCAGGGCAGACCGGTCATCGACGAGGTCGGCGAACTCGTCGTCACCCACCCCATGCCGTCCATGCCCACCCGCTTCTGGAACGACCCCGACGGCACCCGCTACCACGACAGCTACTTCGACATGTACCCCGGCGTCTGGCGGCACGGCGACTGGATCACCGTCACCTCCCGCGGCAGCGTCGTCATCCACGGCCGCTCCGACTCCACCCTCAACCGCCAGGGCGTCCGGATGGGCTCCGCCGACATCTACGAGGCCGTCGAACGGCTCCCCGAGATCCGCGAATCCCTCGTCATCGGCCTGGAACTCCCCGACGGCGGCTACTGGATGCCGCTCTTCGTCCATCTCGCCCCCGACGCCACCCTCGACGACGCCCTGCGCGACCGCATCAAGCGCACCATCCGCGAACAGCTCTCGCCCCGCCACGTCCCCGACGACATCATCGAAGCCCCCGGCGTCCCGCACACCCTCACCGGCAAGCGCATCGAGGTCCCCGTCAAGCGCCTCCTCCAGGGCACCCCGCTCGACAAGGCCGTCAACCCCGGCTCCGTCGACAACCTCGAACTGCTCCGGTTCTACGAGCGGGTGGCCCGCGACCGCACCGCCGACAGCGCGAAGTAGGCCCGCCGGCGCGCCGGACCACCAGGCCATCCACGCCCACCGGTCCGGCGCCCGGCCGCATTGTCAGACCCCCCGATTACTCTCAGTGACAAGTGATGTTCGGCCGCCACCGCTCACACAGAGCCGGCGCATCTCACTCAGGGGGAGTCATGACATCCACATCCCGGCCCACCGACCCGTCCACCGCCCGCCGCGCACTACGCCGCGAAATCCCCAGCAGCGCCGCCGTCCTGGCCGACGAACAGGACTTCACGGCCATGCGCCGCTACCCCACCTTCCCGTTCGACGACCACCGCAGCTACCTCCGGCAGCTGGAGACCCTGCTGCGCAGCCTCGCCTCCCAGGGCGTGCTCACGACCATCAGCCTCTTCGACCCGGCCGCCTACGAGAAATACTGCGCGGACCTCGCCCTGGACCCGGACCGCCCCGGCAGCCGCAGCCGCTACACCGCAGAAGTGGCCCGCACCGGCGCCACGCTGACCTACCAAGGCGAACCGCTGACCGAGCTGCTGCCGCTCCTCGTCGAAGAAGCCGACCGCCAGGCGACCTGGGACCACGCCTCAGGCGTCCTGGCCCGCGCCGGCAGCTGCGAGGAGTGCGGCGACGACCTCGCCCACGCCGCCTTCGCCCGCGCCACCCAGGCCCTCCAGGAACTCCTGGCCTCCCTCGGCGACGGCACCCACCACCTCGTCTGCTCCGTCGCGGCCGGCGAGCCGTCCCTCCTGGCGGTCCTGCACGCCACCAGCCACGACGGCGCCCGCCCCCAGCTCGCCGAATCCGAAACCCTCGTCTTCTGCACGGTCCTCGCCGCCGGCTTCGCCCTGCGCAGCCCCGGCGGCCTCGTCTCCCGCACCACCGCTCCCGCCGCCCGCGACGCCGGCGACCGGCCCCACGACACGGTCCGCGGCTGGACCCTCGGCGACTCCTGGCCCCGCCCGCTCGGCGCCGCCGAGGTCTTCACCGCCTACTGCACCGACGCCGACACCGGCGAACCGATCCCACCCGAGCACGGCGTCGACTACGCCCCCGGCCTCCCCCTCACCTCCCCACCCGACCCGCACCACCACTGACCGAGCCACCCACCCGGCCCCCACAAACACCATGGCCGCCCCGCCACAGGGCGGGACGGCCATCAACACTCCTGACTTCTGCGACGCACCGCGCCGCGCGGGATCACTCCCCGGAGAGCACCGCCTGCGCGGCAGCCCGCGCATCGTCGGCGGTGTCCGCGGCACGCGCCGCCGCCGCCGCCCGCTCGCACTGCGCCAGCGTGTGCTTGGACAGCGTCGCCCGTACGTACGGAATCGACGCCGCCCCCATCGAAAGGCTGGTGACACCGAGCCCCGTCAGCACACACGCCAACAGCGGATCGGAGGCCGCCTCACCACACACACCACAGCTCTTGCCCTCGGCCTTCGCCGCCTCGGCCGAAGCCGCCACCAGGTCCAGCAGCGCCGGCTGCCAGGGGTCCTGCAGCCGGGCGACGGCACCCACCTGACGGTCGGCGGCGAAGGTGTACTGCGCCAGGTCGTTGGTCCCCAGCGAAAGGAACTCCACCTCCTGGAGAATCGACCGCGCCCGAAGCGCCGCGGACGGAATCTCCACCATCGCCCCGAACTTCGCCCGCAGCCCGGCCTCCCGGCAGGCATCCGCGAACGCCTTGGCGTCGATCCGGTCCGCCACCATCGGCGCCATGACCTCGAGGTAGACCGGCAGCCCCTCGGCCGCCTTGGCCAGCGCCGTGAGCTGTGTACGCAGCACATCCGGGTGGTCGAGCAGGGTCCGCAGTCCCCGCACACCCAGCGCCGGGTTCGGCTCATCGCCCGGCGTCAAGAAGTCCAGGGGCTTATCGGCACCGGCGTCCAGAACGCGCACGACCACGCGGCCCTCCGGAAACGCCTCCAGCACCGTCCGGTACGCCTCGACCTGCTTCTCCTCGGACGGCGCCTTCTTGCTGTCGTCCAGGAACAGGAATTCCGTACGGAACAGCCCGACGCCCTCCGCCCCGGCCTCGACCGCCGCGGCCACATCACCGGGACCGCCGACATTCGCCAGCAGCGGCACCTTGTGCCCGTCGGAGGTGGCACCAGGACCGGACGACGCCGCCAGCGCCGCCCTCCGCTCCGCCGCGGCCTGCTCCAGTGCCGCCCGCTTCTCGGCGCCCGGCTCGACGAAAACCTCACCGGTGCTGCCGTCGACCGCGATGACCGTGCCCTCGACGAGCTCGCCCGCGCCCGGGAGCGCGACGATGGCCGGCACCCCCAGCGCCCGCGCAAGAATCGCGCTGTGGCTGGTCGGCCCGCCCTCCTCGGTCACAAACCCGAGCACCAGTGTCGGGTCCAGCAGCGCAGTGTCGGCCGGCGCCAGATCCCGCGCGATCAGCACATACGGCTCGTCACTGTCCGGCACGCCCGGCATCGGCACACCCAGCAGCCGGGCGACGATCCGGTTGCGCACATCATCGAGGTCGGCCACCCGGCCCGCGAGGTACTCACCGGCACCCGCAAGCAGCGCCCGGTAGGCGGCGAACGCGTCGTACACACCGCGCTCGGCCGTGGAGCCGACGGCGATCCGCCGCTCGACATCAGCGATCAGCTCGGGGTCCTGAGCCATCAGGGCCTGGGCCTCCAGCACGGCCTGCGCCTCGCCGCCCGCCAGGTTCCCCCGCGCTATCAGGTCAGCAGCGACAGCTTCCACGGCCTGGCGGGCACGCCCCTGTTCGCGCTCCGCCTCGTCCGCCGGAATCTGCTTGGCCGGCGGCTCCAGGACCGCCGTGCCCATGTGCCGCACCTCGCCGATCGCCACGCCGTGGCTGACGCCGACGCCTCGCAGCGTTGTCTCCATTGCACCCGTCTCCGGTTGATGCGGCGGTCCGAGCCGCCGCGGTGGATGTCGTACCTGCCGTTCGGGACGGCGCCCGGCTACTGCCAGGAGAAGAGCTGATCGCCGGCCTTGACGTCGCCGTCCACGCGCACCTCACCGAGTGAGTCCGCAGTGGCCTCCAGCGCGACGACCGGGCACACCGGAGACTTGCCGGCCTCTTCGACCGCGGCCGGGTTCCAGCGCACGACCTCCTGACCGCGGGCGACGGTGTCACCCTTGTTCACGAGCAGCTCGAAGCCCTCGCCATTGAGCTGAACGGTGTCGATACCGAGGTGGGTGAGCACGCCGTGCCCCTCGGAGTCGACGACGACGAACGCGTGCGGGTGCAGTGACACGAGAACACCGTCCACGGGCGAAACCGCAGCAGACGGCTCGCGCACCGGATCGATGGCGGTACCGGGACCCACCATCGCTCCGGAGAAGACCGGGTCGGGCACAGCCGCGAGTCCGATGGCGCGTCCGGCAAGAGGGGACGTCACGGTGGTCATGGGAAGCCTCCCAGGGGTGGAGATTCATCAGGCCGCCGTCACTACCTGTCCTGGACGGCGCACCGTTCAGAAGCGTAAGTCATAAGAACTGACGGTTCCGCATGAGAGACGCCGGTTGCACACCGCGCGTCACGCTGAATCGATTTGCCTCGCCCACACCAGAGCTGTACTGTCTGAGACCTGCCCCGGACAGCCAGGACGCAATCAACTGCGTCCGGTTGAGGTGGGCGGCACTCCCAGCGTCTTGATCGCGACTCAAGAATTGCGCGCTTCTGCATGTCTGCAGAAAAGCAGCGGTTCGAAAGCCGGAAAAGCCCTGATAGAGTGTGAAACACCGAAGGGAAGCGCCCGGCGGAAACCCGAGAGGGAATCCCAAGGAAGCGTCCGTTCCTTGAGAACTCAACAGCGTGCCAAAAGTCAACGCCAGATATGTTGATACCCCGTCCACCGGAAACTTCCGGGGGATGAG
>NZ_JBIBVF010000036.1:0-46731 GCF_043080045.1 Streptomyces sp. NPDC015125 | reverse complement strand
CGCCAGGCGGCCGCCCGCGCTGTGCCGCCGCCGACCTGGACGGTGCAGGTGACCGTCGGCCCTGATCCGCTTCCGGTGGCCACCCACCACGGCGACATCCGGCTCCATCCCGACGACCGTCCCGGACCGAAGTGGGCGGACCGAAGTGGGCCGGACCGGAGTGGGCTGAGGTCGGCCACCGCCTCGCCAGCCTCGCCCGCGCCGTCGGCACCGAATTCCCCGGGACGAGCACGGCTGCCGGGGTGGCGCCGCCCAAGCCCAGCCTCTTTCCGGGACCCTGGCCCGCCATGAGTTCCTGGCTCCGCCATGGGTTCCAGCCCCGCCACGGGCCCTGTGGAACGGGCTTGTCCGGTAGTCCGCTACAGGCGCGGGGTGCGCGCCTCGATCCGGTTGTCGAAGGCGGCACCACCGACTCCGACCGTGGTCACTCCGCCGTCGACGGTGAGGACGGCCCCGTTGACGTAGGACGCGGCGGGCGACAGCAGCCAGTCGATCGCCTCGGCGACCTCCTCCGGATCACCCGGCCGCCGGGCGGGAGTCAGCCGGTTCGCCTCCTCGTATGCCGCCTCGGCACCGCCCGCCAGCTCCGCCTCCGACGCGAACCGCGCCATCCGCTGGTCGGCCATCTCCGTACGCACCCACCCCGGGCACACCGTGTTGGCCCGCAGCCCCTGCGGCCCGTAGTCGACGGCGAGGGAGCGGCAGAGGTGGAGCAAACCCGCCTTGGACGTCGCATAGGCGGCGTTGCCGACGCTGTTGCGGAGCGCGGCGACCGAGGCGACCGCGACCACCGCGCCGCGGGCCGCCAGCAGATGCGGCAGCGCGGCACGCAGCAGCAGGAACGGGCCGGTGAGGTTGGTCCGCATCAGCTCTTCCCAGTCCTCGACCGCGGTGTCGCCGATCGCGCCGCCCCGCCCGATTCCGGCGTTGAGCACCACACCGTCGAGTCTCCCGTAGGTCGTCACCGTCGTCTCGACGAGCTCGCGCACGGCGTTGGGGTCGGCGGCGTCGGAAGGGTGCGCCAGCGCTCCGGTCTCCTCGGCCACCCGGCGCAGTGGCTCGGGCCGCCGCCCGGAGATCACCACCTGGTGCCCGGCGGTGCGCAGCACCCGGGCGGTGGCGGCCCCGATACCCGTTCCCCCGCCCGTCACCAGGACAACACGCTGTTCCGACATGGTCGTTCGCCTCCGAAGGTGGTCAGCTTCCGGTTCCCGCACTGCGAGCATACGAAGCGCCGGCACCACCGGGCCGACCGGGTGCCGCTGCCGTCGGCACCGCGGCTGGGTGCGGGGCGAGGAACGACCGTGGTGAAGGGCAGCGGCGAAAAAGCCGCGATTAATCGGTGGAACGGTGTGACGGCAGAGACTTGCGGCAGAAGCACGCCGCATCGAGACGGCCCTGCCCCTGAACCCGGCACCCGGCACTGGCGAGCGGCAGGTCGGCCAGTATGTCTAAGCTGCGCGTATGTGGAGAGAAGTTGCCGGTCAGGCGTTCCCCGAGGCCGTGTTCACGCCGCCCGTCAACACGGCAGTGCTGGCCGCGGCGTCCTGAACGACCCTGGCCGAGGCCCCGATGGGGCTGGTGGCCGTCGGCCAGGCCGCGCTCTGACGCCTTCCTCCGCGGCGTCGACCCGCGCGGATCACCGGCTGGCCACGGCCGCAGATCCAACCACGGAGGACCTCCCAGAGCTACCGCAAGCGATGCCGTAAGTACGGGTACTCATGCGGGCGTCATAGGCACCGCTTACTTTCGCGAGATGACTAGGAATTCGCGAGACTTTTCCGCTTCTGACAGAAGTGTCTGGTGTTGCTGCCTGATGTTCGCTGTCCTACCGCTCGTCTGGTTAATCGCCGCTCCACTGCTACCGGAGCAGGTGCGCTGGTTCCCCTTTTGGGTGGGGGCCACGATGTGGAACGGAGCAGATGGCCGAGGCGGCATCAGCCACCTGTTCGGCTAGGGGGTGTTGTGAAAATGTCGGTCACAGCCTGTGGTGGAGGACTGTGACCAGCACGGTCGTCTCGGGGGGCAAGCGGGGCAAGCGGCCGGTCAGTGCACCAGCAGGGTCGATCACGCGCCCGTCAGGTCCTGCTCGCCATTGCCTTCGGCCAGGCGGCGGCGCGTTAGCTCGAAGTAGGGGCTGAGCAGTTCCGGGCTGACGCCCTGCTCGGCGGTGTTCAGAAAGGTTGGCGGTTGGCGTGCCGGCCGCCCAGGCACCACGGAAGGGCCACTAGGCGTGCAGTATGCGCACGGCGAGCAACGTCTGCCACGTCCAGCCGATAGTGAGTGAGATGCGCTGGATCAGTCCGCCGAGGTCGACCCAGCGTTGATGCTGGTTGAACGCCGCACCGGCCAGCGCCATGGTCATGGCGCAGACCACACCGCTGGCGATCGAGTAGACGGCCCAACCAGTCGTGCTGGACAGGACAAATACAAAACAGGCCACGGCAAGAGCGAGGAATCCGATGAGGGAGAACAGATCATGCAGCGCCCCTGCACGGCTGTGGCGCTGGAACTGACCAGGGGTGCCGGGAGGGTAGCCGCTCACCGGATCTGTCCGGAAGGCACCTGCACCCAGCAGGCCGACCGCCTACACGCCGATCAGTAGCGCACCCCAGCGGGAAGGTCCGACACGCCACAGACCCACGGCGAAGATCAGCGACAGCAGGCCCGTGAAGAGGAGGTTGACAGTCTGCGCCCACCCAGCGCGGCCGAGGGTGAGCGCACTGACGGGGTGACGGAGCATCGATCTAGATTAATCACTTCGACCCAGTGGAGTGGCCGTGAACTGGCCCGACCCGGAATTGAACGAGATCAACACTCGGGAGGATCTCGCCAAGTATCTACAAGGGTTGGCGACCCTTCTCCGTGATGGAAAATTGGAACTGCAAAATCCGTCCACCTCGGACTTTGTAGATGCCTCCGCGCGTTGGACAAAGTCGATGGACGGATTCTTCAAGAATGTCATCGGCGAACCAGTTCCCGAGGCGCCAGACTGGGCACTGATTGCAGCAATCTTTCGCGCAGCAGTCGTATACGAGTAGACCGCATATGGCGCTATCTGAATGACACTACTCAGATTCCAGCGGCCCCACCGGATGTGTCTCCGGTGGGGCCGCTGCGGTTTCTGACGGCAGTAGTTGACGGCAAGGTCAGTGGACGAGTGCTGCACAAAGCGGTGGGTCATCGCCGTCGTCGGGTCGGGCGATGGGCAGGTCGGGGTTGCGGAGGGCGTTGCCGAGGAGGTCGATGGCGTCGCGTTGGAGGCGGAGCAGGACGTGGGCGTATACCGTCGCGGTCACGCCGATGTGGGGATGGCCCAGCAGCTCCTTGATCACGACGAGTTCGACGCCCTGCTCCAGGAGGAGGGTCGCCGCCGAGTGCCGGAGGTCCTGGAAGCGGATGCGGCGGAGCGCGCGCCATGGGTGGAGCAGGAGGGCGGCCAGCCGCCGCGCAAGGGCTAGCAGGATTGCCGCTTGCCACCCGCCTCTCCCCCGGCAGCCTGCATGGTGGTCATCGAGGCGCACCGGTTCGGGCGTGTTTGTGCAGTGACCCCGAGGGTCCTGGCCGTCGCTCTCGATCGCCTACTCACCGCGGGAGCAGTGACGTTCTGGTCGTTCGGTGCAGGCACTGAAGACATCACCCGGACGCTGTTCCCCTGTCCTGACCAACACGACTACCGAGGCAAGCTTCAAGCGCTCGTCTCCCGCGCTCGGCGCGGAGGAGCAGCCGCTGAAAGACACACCGGATAGCAGGTGGGAATGAGGGACGACGGGGCTGTGTCGGCCCGATCGGGCTCTTCGCCGCCTACCGCCCGCATCCAGCAGCTGGAGAAGCGGCTGTCGCAGGCGCTGGACACTGCAATCGTCAACGAGCTTGTGGCAAACGCTCTCCGCCGCAGCCTTCCCAGGGTCCGTCCTGTCGTTTCGAGTGGCTGGGGCTCAGGTATGCCGCAGGCACGGCGACATGCACTGTCCAAGATCCAACCCCCGATGCACCCATCCCACTTCCTGCAGACCACCTCGCCTCCAACGGGCACGGGCTGATCATCGTCACCGCACTCGGCGACAGCTGGAGATACACAGCACAAGGCGCCACAGGCAAGACCGTGTGGGCTGGCCTGCCCGTCACCGGACAACACGCCGGCAGCACACCAATCACCGCAGTGCCCGCCTGAGGGCTGTCCTGTAACTGCCGGTCATCTGGAGGCCGGTAGCGTTGGCCAGCGTCAGCTGAAGAGGAGTGCGACGTCGCTTTCGACGCAGAGCTGCAGGACGACCACCAACTGGCGGGCGTCGTCGATGTGTCGTTGCAGGAGCTGATCGTTGCTTTCCTCTTGCCGCTGGTCGGCGATCTCCTTCAGGCGGGGCAGGATCGCGGCGCATTGGGGCGGCGTGAGGTCGGGGCCGTCATCGTCGGGATGATCGAGAAGTGGTTCCAGTGTGGTGGAGACATCGCTCCAGGGCCGCTGCCCTCCGAAGCCGTGCATCTCGTCGAGTGCGAAACCCTCGGCCTGCGCCAGCCACCGCCGAAACACTCCGAAGCTGGTGTAGGACCAGGAGACGTCCGGACTGCCGGTGTCGCCGTCGCCTGGGAACAGAACAAGCCCCATCATGCCCTCCTCGCTGACCGAACACACAGGATCGGCGATGGAAAAGGGCGACGGCAACCGAAAAGATCTCCCCCTGTGACTGGCGTGCTCAGCCTTCAAGCCGTCGTGGACAGGCCCGTTTACCGGGTTGAATCCACGTCAGTTCGCCAAATCGATCACCACTGATAAGGATCTTTGAAACGGCCGGGGCGCTCCTCTCCGCTTGCATGCTCTTTGAACTGTGTGAGGAGGGGTGGGGTACGAAGCGCGGCGGCCTTGATCACCAGCAGGTAGGTTCTGGTCATGACTAGTGACTGGCGGATGGATCGGATCGGGACTGCGCTAAGGGGTGAGAACCCGACCGTGATGCGGCGGTTGACGTCGGGATTCGCAGTGATCGGGGATGTTCAGTTCCTGCCGGGATACTCGGTTCTGCTGGTGGATGAACCGGATGTGCAGCGACTGTCGGACCTGCCGAAGGCAAAGCGGTTGTCGTTCCTGTCAGACATGGACGAGCTTGGCGAAGCGGTTGAGCGGGCCTGCCGACGATGGGACCCGGCTTTCCGGCGGGTCAATCTGGAGATCCTGGGGAACAAAGAATCATTCCTGCATGCGCATGTCTGGCCGCGGTTCGAGTGGGAGCCGGAAGATGTGGTGCGTGCTCCGGTGTGGCTCTATCCGCGTGAACGGTGGAGCGACGAGCAGTTCACGCTCGGTCCGCAGCATGCCGTGCTGCGGGAAGCGATCGGCAACGAACTGGATCGGTTTCGCTCGACGACCTGACGGTGGTGGGCCCGCCGGTCTGACGGTCGGCTGGCCCATTGATCGGTGACGGTCAGCCGAAGCTCACTGAAGCTGCCCTGGTGTGTTGTCCCGTGACGATGCTGCCGCCCGCCGGAGTTGGTCCACGCCGACCGAGGGCTGGCCCGCGTAGGGGGGCGCCGTGCCGACGACCGCGACCAGGTGCTCTCGTCCACCGGGCCACCGACGTGACGCGCTACCGGGCAGCCGGCCTCGGCACGCTGCCGGGCCGCCGACGTCGACGCGCTGCCGCTCACCCGCCAGGAGGTCGACTGGGAGCAGCTGCGCACGGTCACGGTCGGAAAGGCCGGCGCGCCCTTGGCTCGCGTCGCGGCGCCCGGCACCGGTGGCAGCACCGGCGTGAGTCACCAGGCACCGCGCACCGGTGGCAGCGCTCCTGCGTCCGCTGACGCCAGGCCCCGCCCCGCCCCGCCCCGCCCCGCCCCCACAACAAAGCTCCGTTGATGCGCATCGCCCTGATCAGCCCGTCGGGGCGCCACGTGCTACCAGCCGATCTCTCCCGTGGAGTCGAAAAGCCGCCCGCTCGGCCCACTGACCGAGAGGGCAAGCTGCACGATCGTTCCGGCGCTTTGCGTAGCGGTGCTGGTGCCCGTGTGTCCGTTCCACGCGGTCGCGGTGAAGCCCGGGTCGACGGCGTTGATCAGGAACCCCGGCAACGCGCGGGCGTACTGGTACATCAGCATGTTGAGGGCCGTCTTTGATACGGGATAGACCAGTCCCTGCAATCGTGACGCCATCCGCTGCGGGTCGTCGTTGACCGCGAACGATCCCCGGCCGCTGGTCACATTGACGATGCGCGGGTGCTCCGCCTTGCGCATCAGCGGCAGCAAGGCGTGGGTCGTGCGGACCACGCCCAGCAGGTTCACGTCCAAGACAGCCGTGAAATCGTGGGCAGTGGTCTCCTCCACATCGGGTCGGCTGCCCCCGATCCCCGCATTGTTGACCAACACGTCAATTCTGCCGAACTCCTCACCGATCAACCGCGCCACAGCATCGACCTGCGACTGGTCCGTCACGTCGAGTGGAACGAATCGCACATCCGCTCCGCCACTCGACAGCTCACGCGCAGCCGCCCGCCCCCGTTCACGATCTCGCGCGCCGAGATGGACGACCATCCCCTCGGCAGCCAGCAGTCGGGCAACTTCCCGCCCGATTCCTTGGTTGGCACCTGTCACCACGGCTATATCCGCACTGGTCTTAGCTCAGCATGATCGCTCCGATAGGGCGCCACATCCACACGGCAGCCCCTGGCCGCACCCGCGAGCGCGCGGCCGGCACATGGCGGCAGGGTGAAGACGACCGGCTGGTCCCGTCCCTCATCGTCCCCCTATCCAGCAGGCATACCTGTCGACTTCGGGGCGGTCCGGTGCTGGCTGGGCAAGGGGACCTGGTCCGTGAGTGCGTGAGTGCAGTGAGTGCGGATGGCGTTCAGAGGCGCCGGCCGGACCGCCGCCGGCGGCGGCACGATGCAGGACTTCAAAGGTGTCAACGCTGTAGTGCCCACTCCAGCCACACCAGCAAGACGATCGGGACCGCAAGGGGCACCGTCCCGAGCGCGAATCCCGCCCGTGCCCGACGACGGTCGGCTTTCTCATCACCCCGCATTCGGTAGAGAACACAGGCTCCGAAAACGATCGCGCAGATACCCATGGGTACCGTGAGGTACAGGGGGAGAAAACGGATCCACGACGGCAGGAAAAAGAGAAAGGGACTCCCGTACATCGCGACGGCAGCCACCCCCAGCACCAGCGAAACCGTGCCCGTCTCCCCGTGAGCGACCTGGGTCTCCTCGGGGTACTCATCGGGGTGCTCATCGGGTTTCATGACCTGAAGCCAACTGCCCTGCCGCCGACGGTGCATCAGCATGATGACTCATATCCGCGTAAGTACCTCCCCCAGGGCTCCTTCCGCTCGGCCCGTCGCCTGCAGAAGCTGGCTGCCTGCGGTAGCTGACACCTCCACACTCGCCGAAGCCACCCGGCAGGCGCAGGCAGCCGGCCGAACGCTCCACGCCCTCGCTCCCCAAGACACCGACGGGCGTTCCCCACCGACGACGGGCGTTCCCCACCGACGGGCGTTCCCCACCGACGGGCGTTCCCGAGCGACGGGCGTTCCCGGCCAATGGGCGTTCTTACAGGCGGGCGGGCTCGCTCTGAACGGGCCGGACACACCGGGCGCGGCGTAGGCAGCCCCGGTCACCCGGATTCCCGCAGCACAGGGACAGGCGTCGCCGGAGGCAGAACCGGCCCGGCATCCCAGCCCTGCTGAGCGTTCCTCCGACCGGCGCCAACAGCAGACCGACTCCGGCCGACAGGCCAGCCGCCTCCCCTCCGCCTCTTGGGCAACGCGCCATGCCAACCGAGCGCGTCCGCGCTTCGTACTTAAAGTCCGACGGGCGACGGTGGCCGCCAAGCTGCTGCTCGACGTGGTGCTGAGAGAAGCCGCCGGTGTCCGGCGCATCGGGCAGGGGGAACGGCCATGCGGAGCGGGCTGCACCGTTCGCTCCACATGGTCACCGCGACCGGCGAACTCGGCGGCGTTCACGGGGCTTCCCTCGTTAGAGTCCGGTAATGAACTCATCAGTCGACGGGCCGGGCGCCGTGCCTCCCGACACCACAGGCCCCGGGGCCACTGACGCCTCGGGCCGGCCGGGAGCAGGTGACGGATCAGGGGCCGACACTGTCGCCTTCGACTGGCACTCCGTCATCTACCGGGATTTCGATGTCGAACTCGACGAGCCTGGCAACCGCAGCGGTGCGGCGCTGGAAGCGCTGAACGCGGAGCTGGGAACGGCCCCCGATGCCCAGGGCTTCTTCCTTGCCGGCCACTGGGCGGAACAGTTGTCACTGGCCGTCAGCGCGGGGCTGCCCGTACTCCTCGGGCAGCTGTCCCACCCGGACCCCGCGGTGCGCCGCATCCTTGCCGTGGTGTTGGCCTACACGGACGCCCTCCCCGACGACATCGTCCCCGAGCTCCGCGCGCACAGCGAGCACGACCCCGACGCGCCGGTCAGGCTCGGGCTGCTGCTGGCGCTCGGGCGGTACGCGGATACCCCGCAGGTGCGTGATTATCTGCGCCACCGCCTGGCAGGTGAACCGGCCGGGGCGTTGGGGGCGGCGCTGGGCCTGCTCTTGCCGCCGATCCTGGAAACCGATGACGCGGTGATCGACGAAGCGGTCGAGGTGCTCGCCCGGTGCGCCGATGAGGCCGGGGCTGCGCTGGCGGAGCTGGCATGGGGCGACCCGGAATGGAGCGGTCCGGCGCCGCGCGGCCCCGTGGACAGGGTCGACACCTGGCTCCGCCCCACCCCCGCGCTGCGCTCCCGCTGGCTGACCCGCATGCTCCCCGGCCTGTGGGACGGCCGCCTCGACGCCGCCACGGCCCCCGTACTCGTCGAGGCCGCCGACCGGCTGTTCGCCAAGGACCGCGAGGGTTGTGGGGATCATGCAGCGGCGGTCACGGGTCTGCTCGGCCATCCCGATCCCGAAGTGCGACGCGCTGCCCTCAAGACAATCCACCTGCGCCGTCACGACGGCTACCGCGATGCCTTGGCCACGATTCTGTGTGCCCCCGTCCCCGACCCCGCCGTGTTCGAGCAGGCGCTGGCGATTCTCACGGGGAAGGGCGATCCCCGGAGCCTGCCGCTGATACAGCAACGGATCCGTCAGGGCACCCTCCCTGCTGGGCTGTTGCGGTCGGCCAAGGGCTTGGCCGACCAGGTGTGGCCGCACCTCCAGGAGCGGCTCGCCGAGGACATCTCGTCCGCCGAGGTGTGCTTGCTGTTGACCGAAACCTATGGATGGCGCGGCGGCGGTCAGGCCGTCCCTCAGGTCATCGGCACGCTGGAGCGGCTGTGCCGACGCATCGAAGCCACCGACCGTCCCGACTACGACGATCTGGAGGCGGCGCACCAGTCCTGCCTGTTCCTGCGCCGGTACGGGCTGTCCGACGAGCCGGCGAGGTCGGCCCTGCGGCGGGTCGCCGCCGGAACGGACCCGGAGCTCCGGCTGTCCGGCATCGGGGCGCTGAGCGGAGTCGGCGTGTCGGCGGACGACGAAGTGGTGCGCCTGCTGCTGGACGTCCTCGCGCGGCGAGGCCACACTCTGCGTACCGGGAGCCGCCGTGCCCTGCGTTTCGAAGTCAACGCCTGCAATCAACTGGGTCAGTTGGGCCCGCGGGCGCAGCTCGCCGCCGCTGCCCTCCGCGGTCTGCGTGACGGCGCGGCGGAGCCGGCCGAAGCGCGGGTGGCCGCGGCCTACGCGCTGTGGCGGATCACCGGTGACGCGGACGGCGCGTGGCGCGCATTGATCGAACAGATCCCGCACGATCCGCAGGGGGCGCTGAACAACCTGGGCTTCATGGGCATCGCCGCTCTCCCGGCGCTGCCCGTACTCCGCGACCATGCCAAGTCCGATGACGAAGTGGGCGCCCGCGCCCGGAACACCATCGGCATCATCGAGGCCAGGTCGGCCAAGACGTAGGGGCACGGCGGCACGACCGGGTCGGGCGACGTCACCGACACTCTCGGACTGCTGCTGGCGGTGCTGGTCAAGCTGGGAGCGTGCAGGACTCCGTCGCCGGCACAGGCACAGGCACCGACACCGGCACCGGCACCGGCACCGGCGTGATCGACCAGGTGGCCGCAGCGCATCCCGTCATCCGCAAGGCCTGGGTGGACGGCGGCTACCCCCGGCACCTCGTCGAGCACGCAGCCCGTCTCGGCATCGACCTGCAAATCATCCAACGCGCCGCCGGTACCAGGGGTTTCACGCCGGTGCCGAAGCGCTGGATCGTCGAGCGGACCTTCGGCTGGCTGATGTTCCACCGCCGTCCCGCACGCGGCTACGAAGCCCTGCCCACCCGCTCCGAAGCCATGATCCAGCTGGCCATGCCCGACCTGACGGCCCGCCGCCACACCGTCGAAGTCACCATCTCCTGGCGCGAGCCGACACCACAAGATCAAACACCTAGTCCAGGATGAAACATCAGGAGAAAACGACCTCTTAGGGTCACCCGCTCTCCCTGATCGTCACGCCCGGGCTACGGGCGGACTGCACTGCACCCGGTTCGAGCCGTTCATGGAAAAGATCCGCGTCCCCCGCCTCAGCAAAGGAAGGCCGCGAGGGCTGCCGGACAGCGATGGCACCGACGGTGCATACGGCAACGGCGTGATCCGCGCCTCTCTGCGACGACGAGGCATTCGGTACGTGGTCCCGGAGACGTGCGACGCCACGTCAGCTCGCTTTCGCAGAGGTTTATGTGGAGGCTGACCATTCAGTTTTGGCCAAGCCAGGCGCAAACCCGGAACGCTGTCGAGCGGGCGATCAACAACCTCAAACAGTTCAGAGGTATCACCACCCGCTAGGACAAGCGTGCATACGTCTGTCTGGGGGCCGTCGCAGCCGCCGCGCTCCTGGTCCTGCGGCTCCCGTCGTGATCGATGGGTCGGTACCCAGAGCACCATCCCGACATCCCGCCGGGAGACGGATCGGTGGCAGCCGAAGCAGTCGGCACGGCTACGGGGTGGGGCCTGCCAGCTCCTCTGCAAGAGACGTCTGCACATAGTCCATGGCCCGTTGGTAGGAGGGGTCGGCGAACCGCTTGGCCATCTCTTCGGCGGAGATCTCTTCCAGGCGCTCAAAGACCCACCACAAGTGGCCTTGGGGGTCACGGATGCGTGCGGCTATTTGCCCGAACGCCAGCTCAGTCGGCTGCGTCACCAGCCGGGCCCCGCAGGCGAGGGCCTTCTCGACGGTCTTCTGGGCATCCTCGACGTAGATCCTCAGGTGCGCGGGCAGGTGCGGCCAACCGGGCTGTCGGTCGAACATCAGCACCACCGCCCCCGCCACATCCACTTCAGCGTGGCCCACGGTCCCATCCTCGTTGAACATGCGGGAACCGCGTTCTGTGGCCCCGAACACCTGGCGCAGGAACTCGATCTCCGCACCGGTGTCCTGCGATATCACCCAAGGGTCGATGCGCGAATAGCCATCGGGAACAGGTCTCAGCTCATCCTTGATCGTCATATGCCGACCCTGCCACAGATCACACCGTCTCCGGCGGGAAATCCCCATAATGCGGCGACAGTACGGTCGGTCCTGCCGCTCCAGCAGAAAGAGCGACACATAAGAGTATTGACATGGGCTCCGATCGGGCTCCGATCGGGCTCCGACCGTGTGTGAACGAAGTGCCGGCGCATGCTGTCTCAAGTCGTGGTCGAGACAGGACCTAGTAGGGCGCTGTTAGGCCCTGCTAGACAGCCACCATCGGGCGATCCTCCAAGAGTATGGCCCCGGTTCGGGCTATTGCGGGCAGGCCATGGAGTCACCCCGAATCGCGGCCGGCGTAAGGGGCCACGGTCGCTCGCCCCATGGCAGCTCCCGCCCAAAACCCGCTCCTCCGAGCTCAGTTGTAGCCTGTCTGCCGCTAGCCGCCACGCATGCACATATCGAGGAGTAGTGATGTTCGACCTCATCGTCATCGCGCACGTTCCCAAGGCCGAAGACATCACTCCGGTCGCTGACGCCCTGGCCCGAATGCGCCCGCTGTGCCTTGCCGAGGACGGCTGTGTCAGTTGGGAGGCGTACCACTCGCAGGAGGATCCGGCCCGGTTCGTCCTGGTCGAGCACTGGGCGACTCGGGCGCACTGGGAGACCCACGATGCCGGCGAAGCCATCCAGAAGATCTATTTGCCCGAGATCATGCCGCGCATCGAGCGTGAGGTGCACCCGAGCGCTCCGGTACGGCGCTGAAGCCAGGACCTGTCTTTAGACCGGGTCGTCCCGTAGTTCGGGGTGGCTATCGGCGAGATCGATGAGGTCGCCCACGGCACGTGAAGTGCCCTTGTGGGTGGCACTGGTGGCGGTGTGCACCGCGTCCAGACCGTCGGTGGTCAGCCGGGCGGTGGTCACCAGGGCGGAGACGGTTCCGGGCAGGCGGTCGGCCGCGGCCCGGTCGAGGCGGCCGGAGAGGTCGTCGATCTGGCGGGTGGCACGGGCGATCTGCTGCGCTCCGGCGGAGACGCCGTCGGCGCCGTCGTGCAGGGTGGACGTCGCCGACGCGACCGTGGAAGTGCCCTGCTGCGCCAGGCGGGTGGCCCCCACCAGCCGGTGTGCGCCATCCGCCGCAGTGGACAGCTTGCCCCCGCACGTCCGACAACTCACTGTAGACGCTGCGCACATAGGCGGCGTGCGTGGCGGAGTTGACCTGGTCCTGCAACTTGTTCTGCACCACCTCGGTCATGATGCCGGCGATGTAGTTGTGGGCATCGTTGAGTTCGATATGGATGCCCGCCTGTTGCGGGCGGGTGTCGGCACCAGTGGCGAGTTTGCGGCTGAGGTCGGGTGGGATGGCGATGGTGAAGAAGTAGCGTCCGTGCTCCAGTCCGTCCCGGGCCTCGTCGGGGCCGACGAAGTGCCAGTCGAAGGTGCCGGATGCCTTGAGCTGCTGCTCACCAGTTGGTCCCCGGCGTTCACCCGGCGGCCCTGTTGCGCATGCGCCAGGTGGTCCTGGTTGACGACGGCGACCGGCATGCGGTCGGTCTTGCCGTACGGATCCCAGTTCGCCCAGAGGTACATGGCGCCGTACAGCAACGGCACCAGGCAGAGCAGGACGGGGACGCGGGCGGGGGCGGGGGCGGGGGCGGGGGCGGGCGGAGGCAGCCGGCCGGCACGGTGGGGCCGTTGTCCTGGACCCGGTGCAGGGCCTCCCACACGAATTGGTGCGCGTCGGGCGGCAGGCCGTCGTCGACGTCGTCGACCACGAGGGCACCGGGCTGTTCGGCGAGGGCCAGTGCGGTCGCCAACAGCAGCCCGTCAGCGGGGCCGAGGTCCTCGACCAGGTCCGCCCCTCGTGAGGCGAGGTCCAGGGTCTCGAATGCCTGGCGGATACGGCGCTCCGTCACACCGGGACTGGTCAGGCAGCGTTCGGCCATCACCTCTCGCACCCGTAGCCGCCCTTCGAGATCGACCGCGGGTGCGGCCCGGGCGACGGCGACCAGCCTGCGTACCCGCCGCCCCTCGGCGGGCAGCACGTGCCCACCGACCCGGATGGCTCCGCCGGAGAGCCGCATCCGCCCGGCGAGCGCGAGCAGCAGAGAGGTACGGCCGGATCCGGCCGGGCCATGAGCGGCCAGCAGTCCGCCCGCCGGCACATCCAGGTCCACTCCCTCGAACACCGGGCCTCTCGGCCCTCGCACGCTCGCCCCGCGGGCCACCACTTCGACTCCAGCAGCTGTCATGCAGCAACTTCTAGCCCAGGCCGGTCAACGTCAACCCACCCCCGTAGCAGGAGAGTTGTGACGCTCTTCACGTGGTGTCGGCGGTGCCCGGGACACTCGAGGGGACGACCGGATCCAGCCCCAGCGGTCACTCTGGGCCCAGGTACCGGCGGCGGGCAGGCCGCGCCGGCTCAAGCCCGCATGGTGCCCTGCGGAAGGGGCGATACGGCGCAGACGCCGAAGGTGTGCCGGTGATGGTCGGAGGGTGCAGGGTGCCTGCCATCCGCGGGAACCACCGGCGGTTGGCACGTCCTGCTGTACACCCTCAAGTCTCACTCAGATCGCTGCGCTCTCCCCCTGCGTTCCGTATATTCGAAGTACCCAACTCGAAGTAACCGGATGCTACGAACGGAGACCGATGAAGACCCCCCTGAGCCGTCTGGCCTCACGCGCCGCAGCATTCCTGCTGCACGGACGGCGGCCCCGGTTCGACCACCCAGAAGCCCACCGAGCCGCCCGGCCCGACCGAGACGCAGGTCTGATCGACCACTACCGCCCCTCTCCCCCCGGACCGGCACAAGGGCTCATGTGACCACACGCCTCGCCGGAGGCTCCGTATTCCTGGATGCCTGCGGTCCGGTGCCGTTCTCTGCGACTACGACCAACCGCAGCCGGAGCACCCGGTCGTGTTCGCCCGAGGTTGAAGAACCCGTTGAGGCACCTCACGGCCCGCGCCCTCGCCGGTGACCTTGAGCCGGGCCTCCTTGCGGGGCCGGTCGCGGGATAACCTGCACGGCGACCTGACAGAGCGCCGGAACGGCGAAAGGCTCCCTGGCCCCCTGGTCGCCCTCTGGCCGCCGGGGCCGCCGGGGCCGCCGGGGCCGCCGGGACAGGTTTCCAGCGCACCTCGCAGGCGCGGAGGAACCGTCCACGATCGGTGTCGCCACTCTCGGCGGGCACCGGCGCCCGGGACCGGACCTTGGTTCCCGTGCACCAGCACCCGGGGGGCTGCGGGCGAGTAGGACCTCTTCATGATATTTCGGTAGCGACTGAGCGGTACCGACGATGCAGAGGTGCGGGTGTGAGAGCGGTGCGGAAATCCGGGGTCGGCGGCATTCTGAGGATCCGTCCGACACCGCGGTGGGTCGTTCCCCTGTTCACGACCCTCGGGGTGGCACTCGTCCCCTGGACCCTGTATCTGGCGTTCACGTTGCCCCGGCGAGCCACCTTGGCTTCCTACGACGCACCGTGGGTGGGCTTCGACATCGGCCTGGCCGCCGTCGTTCTGCTGACGGCGGTGCTCGCCCACCGGCGGCACCGGCAGGTGAATCTTGCGGCCGTGGCGGTGACGACCATGCTGGTGGTCGATGCCTGGTTCGACGTGATGACCACACCCCGTGGGGAGGCGGGCGGCCTGCTCGTCGCATTGGCCACCGCCTTCCTCGTCGAACTTCCTCTTGCGGTGCTGTCGTTGTGGATCGCGTTGACCGCCGGCGACCTGGCCGGTGCCGGGCGCCCGCACCCGCCTGGCCCGGAAGACCGCGCCCACCGGGATTCCCCCACGGACTCGCCGGATCGGAAAGGTTGATGCCGACACTTGATGCCGACATTTGACGCCGGCAATTGATGCCATGAGTGAGTGCCTTGCGGCGGGGCCGTCAGGTTGCGTTCTCGAGGCGGAGTCCGGAAGGCCACCTCAATCGCCGAAGCCTGCGTCTTGACGTCGTGTCAGGGGAAAGGTGCGGACGCGGGTGCGGTATGACGGCGTTTCCGGCTCACAGGTGAGCGTGCTGACGAGGTGCCAACGGGCACGTCCGCATCATGGTGCCGCCATGGGCCAGATAGCCAGATACCAGCGCCTTGGCGAGGCTGCACCCCATGAGGGTGACTTCGCCCGTTAAGATGCGCCGTGAATACCCACTCATAGCCCTGTACGGGGTGAAATTACTTCCTGGGTCGCCGACCGTCGCACGCTGTATCCCTGCGGAATTCGCTCACCCAGTGGGCATTCCTGGTGGGCCGGGTGCGGTCACGGCGTGCATGGCTCCCGCGCCGGTTGCCGGGACACCGCAGCCATCCGAGGCGGGTGTCCGCTCGCCGGTGTGCGCACGGGCGTTCAGAGGGAGAGGACACTGCGTGAGCGTGCAACAGGTGGGCCTCGTCGTCCACGAGGGGCGCCCCGCCGCCGTAGCGGCCGCCGACGTCGTCCGGCGGTGGTGCGTGCGCCAGGGCGTCGGCTGCGTCGCCATCGACGTGTGGAGTCCGGACGAGCAACGGCGCGATGCGCGGGAAGAGGTCGACGCTGCCGGGGACCCCGACCTGATCGTCACGCTCGGAGGAGACGGCACCTTCCTCCGCGGAGCGCGCCTGGCCGCTCAGAACGACGCTCTGGTCCTCGGCGTCGACCTGGGCACCCTCGGCTTCCTGACCGAAGTCCCCGCCGACGACGTCGAGTGCGCGCTGGACACCGTCCACCGTGGTCGGGTGGATGTCGAGACCCGGCTGATGCTGACGATGCGGGCGTCCCGGCCACTGGGACTCCCCGAGGGAATGGACGCCCTCCTGCGCTACGGCCGGGGTCCCGCGCTCCCGCCGCCGCTGGTGCGCCCCGACTGTGCCGTCGCCCTCGACTGGGGTGTGGCCCTCAACGTGACCGCCCTCAACGACATCGTCCTGGAGAAACTGGCCCGCGACCGGCAGGTCTCCCTCGGGGTGTACCTCTCGGGCCGACTGCTCGCCTCGTACTCCGCCGACGCCGTCCTGGTCGCCACACCCACCGGATCCACCGCCTACAGCTTCGCCGCCGGCGGGCCCGTCATCTCTCCCGCCGCCGACGCCATCGTCTTCACCCCCGTCGCCCCGCACATGACCTTCAACCGCTCGGTGGTCACCGCCCCCGACGAGGCCGTCGCCCTGCGCGTCCTGGAACACTCCGGCCGCGCGGCGGTGAGCGTCGACGGCCAGTTGCGCGGCGTCCTCGATCCGGGTGACTGGATCGGCGTCTACGCGGCTCCGCAGCGCCTGCGCGTCGCACGACTCGGACCGACCGACTTCTACGGCCGGCTGCGGGAACGCATGCGTCTGACCGATGCCCCCGCGGCAGCCGACACCGACATCACCCCCTTGTGGCCCCACACCAGCCCGCCCCCCGCAGATCTCGCGCACCTCCGCCTTCCGTCCCTCCCCTTGGACGTCGACTGATCTGAGCCCGGGGGCCACCCGCCCTCCACCGGTATCCGCCCCCACAGGTGGACTGTGCACCGAGGGGCGGGTGTGGCGATTGGAGTAAAGCGAGCAGGGCGCTCCGATCTGCCCCTTTTCAGTGGACAGGGGGTATGGGGAACGCGTAAATTCCGCCTGCCGCTTGGACCGTTTCGGGGAGAGACGTCCCACTGCGTGCGCAAACACCGTGTTCTCGAACCCGTGGGGGGTTTCGCATGTCTCACATGCCCGTCGCACCACCGCCGCCGCCATCCGGCTGGTCCGTTCCACCCGGCGGTCCGCAGGCTGTTCTCCGCTCGCCCGTCGGGCTCTCGAAGGCCGTAACGATCCTGCTCGGCCTCGTCATCGGTGCAGATCTGTTCGCGCTGTGGCAGGGCAACCACTCGTACGAGCTGGTCGGCAGACTCATCCGCAACTTCGGCTCCGTGACCTCGCAGGAGATCGACCGGGCGGACGCACTGTACGAGGCGTCCGGGACCGTGCAGCTCGCGACTGTCCTCGCGACCGCCGTGGTCTTTGTCGTCTGGTTCCATCGAACCCGCGTCAACGCCGAGGTCTTTGCCCCCGAGTACCACGCGAGGAAGCGCGGCTGGGCGATATGGGGCTGGCTCGTGCCCGTGGTCAACCTGTGGTTCCCCCGGCAGATCGCCGCCGACATCTGGAACGCCAGCGCCGACGAGAAGTCCCGGTCCAGGGCGCTGCTCAACTGGTGGTGGGTGCTGTGGATCGTGAACTTGATCTTCGGGCGCCTGGCCGCCCAGCGCTACTCGGGGGCCAGGGAGCCGGAAGAGATCAAGGGGGCGATCGCCGGGCTCATGGCGAGCGACGTCTTCAACATCATGGCCGCCGTCCTTGCCATTTTCTTCGTACGCCGCCTCACACGCATGCAGCATGAGAAGGCACTGCGAGGGCCTGCGCTCTGACACCGGCGGGCCTTCGGGTTTCTCCCGGGCCCGACTCCAGCCGGAGTCGGGCCCGCGACCGCACTCGTCAACTGCCTTCCGGGCACGAACGCCGGCCCGGTCAGAGAGGCCGGGCGAGGAGGTCCTGTTGCGGCAGGGGCCGGTGCAGCGCGAGGAGGGCCTGGTCGTCCTGGGGTGCGCCGCCGCTGTGGCGGCTGACGTCGCGGGCGAGGAAATCGAGGACCGTCGAGGGTTCCGGGAAATGGCCGGTCTGGCGCCGGTAGGACTGCATCATGCGGGGGACGCGGTCGGCGGGGTCGTAGAAGGCGCCGGCCGGGTCGCGGGCCTCGGTGACGCCGTCGGTGAAGCACAACAGCATCGCCCCAGGTGGGAAGGGGTGCGTCTCCACGGGTGAGGTCCAGGCCCCCAGGGCGGTGATGCCCAGGGGCGGCGCTTCCTCCTCCGGCTCCAGCAAGTGCGCTCGGCCGTCCGCGTGCAGCAGCAGAGGAGCGGGGTGGCCGCGGTTGACGATGTGGACCTGGGCCAGGTCGGTGGCGAACTGGACGATCAGGGCAGTGGTGAACCCCTCCGTTGCATCCAGGCCCTCCCGGCGCTGACTTTCGCGCAACAGGGCCTCCTCCATGCAGTCCACCAGGGCAGGCAGGTCAGGCTCGTGGTCGGCGGCGTAGCGGAAGACCCCGATGTCGACGCTGACCGTCGTGACGGCGGACAGGCCCTTGCCTCTCACGTCGCCGACCATGGCGCGCACCCCGAACGGCGTCTCCTGCATCACATAGAGATCGCCACCGATCAGCGCCATGTCTTCGGCCGGTACATAGCGGGCGGCGATCCGCAGGTCCCCCAGCCTGCTCGGGGGTCTGGGCAGCACGGCTCGTTGGGCGACCTCCGCGGCGTAGCGTGCCCGGCTCGCGCTCACATGCTGGGTACGCAGCGACCGGTTCAGCCCGACTGCCAGCACGGTGACAGCCGCCAGGGTGATCTGGACAGCCGTGTCGCCCTGCCAGTCGTACCTTCCGTCGGCGAACGCCAGACCTCCCTGCACCATCATCGCCGTCAGGCCGATGCCGACGATGCCCGCCGGGCTGAGCAGCGAAACCGCTGTCACCGGCGCCACGGCCAGCAGGGCAGCGGACGACACCGAAGGAGGCGTCAGCAGATTCACCAACGCCGCGAGAGCGATCACCGCGGCGGGAACCCAACGGCGTACCTGTGACCACACCGGCAACACCCTCATCAGGTCATTCTGCCCTCCCGGCGGCCCCGTGACAGCGGAGCTGGCCGCAGAGACACTCCACTCCGGCCGAACGGCCCAATGGCCCGGGCCGGGACCCACCGATACGGCGACCGGACGATCACCGGTCAATCCGCGCGATGTCGCAGTACGGAACGACGGCCGAGGTGGCCGTCACGGCGATGCGCCAGACGATCTTCTGCCCCGGGGTGCCGGACATCCTGGGGTGCCGGACATCCTGAGGGGCCGGACATTCTGGGGTGCCGGACATTGAGGGAGCCTCCGGTTGTTCGTCCCGCGCCTCCGGGTGCCGGCGAAAACAGATGGCTATCCGGGGCCGGCTCCCCCTACGTTCGGCAGCATGGCTGACAAGTGCTTTGGGCATCCACGGCTCGCCGCGCTCTACGACCCGCTCGACCCTGATCGCAGCGATCTCGATGTATACGCCCGGATGGCGGAGGAGTTCAGGGCACATCGAGTGCTGGACATCGGCTGCGGGACAGGGGTGTTCGCCCTCCTCCTGGCCGATCGAGGGATCGATGTGGTGGGCATCGATCCCGCCCAGGCGTCCATCGATGTCGCTCGGGCCAAACCGGGCAGCGAGCGAGTGCGCTGGATCTGCGGTGATGCCACCGCCCTCCCACCGCTGCAGGTCGACCTTGCGACGATGACGGCGAACGTTGCCCAGGAAATCGCCGATCCGGCGGCGTGGCAGAAGACGCTGCGGCGGGCCTACGAAGCGCTGCGGCCCGGCGGGCATCTGGTGTTCGAGACCCGGGATCCGGCCAGGCGCGCTTGGGAGGAATGGCGCCGCGAACGCTCTTACAGCGTGGCGGAGATTCCCGGCATCGGCGTCGTCGAGAGCTGGGTCCAACTGATCGAGGTGAGCCGGCCGCTGGTGACTTTCCGGTGGACCTATGTGTTCGCTGCGGACGGGCAGGTGCTGACCTCGGATGCGACGTTGCGCTTCCGGGAACGGCAGGAGGTCGAGAGGGACCTGGTCGCGCTCGGCTATGCGGTGGAGGACGTTCGCGATGCCCCTGACCGGCCGGGCCGAGAGTTCGTCTTCGTCGCGCGGCGCCCATGACCTGCAGGAGGAGCTCACAGAAAGGTCTTGGTTGCCATGTCCCTGCCCGGAGGACTCGTTGGACAGGCCGCACGGAAGGGACACGGCCCACCTGCCTGGTGACGGACGAATTGTGGGTGCGGGCCGAACCGCCGGTTCCGGTGCGGGCCGAGCCGCCGCTTTTGGTGCGGTCCAGGACGTGGACTGGAACGAGGCCGGCGTGTGGGACCGGCTCCACCAGCTGTCGCTGACCGGGCTGCACCAGGCGGGGACGGTGGACCGGCCCCGGGGCGGCGCTCGAGGGATCGCACCAGCAGGCACGCAACCGGCAGGCACGTAGGCGTAGCCAAAATCGGGCCCAGCCCGGTCGACCGCGCCAGACCCCGAGGAACCCGCCGCTCCTTCTTGCTTGTCAGCTGAACCGCAATCGTCTTGTCAGCCGAGCCGCATCCGCATCCGCATCCGCATCCGCACATAGTCGGCTCCCCCGGGGCCGGGCCGTCACCCGCCGTCTGCCCGCCAGCCGTGCTGGACGGAGAACCTCCGGGCCCGAGCGTTGGCCTCCCACGCCTCCAAAATCCCGCCGCCGAACCCGCCCGCCACCACCCATCCGGTGAACGCACCGTGCAACGCACCGCCTGCCCCGCGTCCCCAAGCGTCCGGATGGACGTGGATCTGGAACAACTGCCGATAGACCGATGCGTCGACGTCCACGTCCTTCGGTGGCCCCATCGCGAGGGCCCCTACCACTCTGCCTTCAGGGGCCTCCGCGCACAGTGCGGTCATGCCGGGCGACGCAATTACCCTTGCCCACCCGTTCTGCCGCTTTTCCCGTGCAACCGGGTCGGCCAGTTCCACTGCGGCCACCCCACCGGCGGCGTAGTAGACGCTGCGGGCTCTGGTGTGGATGTCCGACATCGCTTCCACATCCTCGGTCGAGGCCTCTCGCACTCGAATGCTGTCGTTCATGAGCCGTACGACGCCGAATGCAGGGGGCTCCGGTTCCAGTCCTTGGCCGCAGTGTGGTCCGGGGAACGCCCTTGAACGGGTTCTCCGGTCGGTTGATGCCCGTCATGGGGCAGGGCCTTCGGGACAGCTGTGAAGCCGTCGTCGTCCGAACCGGTCGCGGAGGTCACGAGTCTTCTCCCGCCCGGCAGCAGGAGCGGTGGGTGCGCCCGGGCTGCGGTCAGGAGGTGGCTTTGATGTTTCGTCATGGTCAGGCGGGATGCGAGGCGGAGGACGCCGGGCAGGCCGCCGGCCCCGCCCGCCCGGGCTCGGCCGAGCGCTGTGACGCGATCACGGCGAGGGCGTCCTCGGGGCTCGCGTGGACCGGGGTGGTCACACTGATCCCGGTCAGATCGAGCAGGCGCAGCACCACATCGGACACCGCCGCCAGGTGCAGGCTCCCGTCAAGGCCCTTGGCCTCGTTGGACGCACGGATGAGGATGTTCAGCCCCGAGGAATCCATGAACGGCACGGCTCGCAGGTCCAACACGAGATACCGCCTGCCGTGCACGATCTGGTTGGCCAGCTGGTGGTGAAGGGATGTGCCGGTCGCGCCGTCAAGATCCCCCGACACGGTCACCACCGCCACCTCCGGCTCGGTGACCTTCACCTCGACGTTCAACTCGTACGACTCGGACACGACCTCCACCTTTCCGTTGATCGGCTATCGATGATCGGTTTTCGTTGATCGGTGGAGCTCGCGTACCCCGTCATCCCTGGTTCAGACAGAGCCGGAACAACAGTCCGCAGATGCCGCCCACCACCTGCCACGGGGCACGGCAGAAAGCCGCAGCCGCGGTCAGCGACGGCGGGTCGGCCGACGGGTTCCCCACCTGCGCCGACGTGGGCGGAGACGTCTTGAGCGTCGGCGGGGGTGCCTGAGGCGTAGGCCAAGGCGGGGCAGGCCGACCGGGAGCCCCGGTCAGGCCCCCTCGGCCGGCGGCAGACGCCCGGTCGGAGCCCAGCCGGAACCGGCCCGCCCCTCGGAACCGCACCGCCGCGATGTCTACGGATGCAGGACGACCTTCGTGTAGCCCTCGATGCGCTTGTCGAACTTGTCGTACGCGGAGGAAGCCTGATCAAGCGGCAGTTCATGCGAGACGACGAAGCTCGGCGTCGCCCGGCCCTCGATGATCATGTCGCGCAGCTGCCGGTTGTAGCGCTTCACATTGCACTGCCCGGTGCCCATCCGCAGACCCTTCTCGAAGAGCTTGCCGATCGACACCAAGAGCATGCCCCGCTTGGCCTGCTCGTCAGGACCTCCCGGATCGGCCGGAACGTACAAGCCCGGCACACCGAGGGCGCCGGTGGCCCGCACCGTGCCGACGAGCGAGTTCAGGACCGTGGCCGGTTCCTCGCGGCCCATTCCGTGCGCCATCGCCTGATAGCCGACCGCGTCCACACCCTTATCCGTTCCGGCACCGTCCGTCTGGTCCTTGATCTGCTGCACCGGGTCGCCCTCGGCGAAGTTGATCGGGACCGCGCCGATCTCCCGGGCTTTCTCCAGCCGCTCGGGTACCCGGTCGACGACGAAGACCTTGCTGGCTCCGCGCAGGAGAGCCGAATAAGCAGCCATGAGCCCCACCGGCCCGCCGCCGTACACCGCGACGCTCTCGCCCGGGCGCACCTGGGCGAGTTCACAGCCGTGGTATCCGGTGGGGAAGATGTCAGCGAGCAGCATGAAGTCGGTCTCGTGCTCGTTGCCCGGCGGCAGTTTCAGGCAGTTGAAGTCGGCGTAGGGAACACGAAGATATTCCGCCTGGCCGCCTGCCCAGGGCCCCATGGAGACATAGCCGTAAGCGCCGCCCGCAAATCCTGGATTGACGGTCTGACAGAAAGCGGTGTATCCCTCGACGCAATTGGTGCAGAACCCGCAGGCGACATTGAAGGGCATGACCACCCGGTCGCCCTCCTTGAGCGAGGTGACTCCCTCACCGAGTTCTTCGATGATCCCCATGTTCTCGTGACCGAAGACGATGCCCGGCTCGGCCGCGGTGCGGCCTTCGTACATGTGCAGGTCAGAGCCGCAGATCGCGGTTGACGTGACCTTTACGATCACTTCGTTGGGGTGCTGGATGCGGGGCTTCTCGACATCCTCGACCTCCACGGAGTACGGCCCTTTGTAGACGACGGCTTTCATTTGCTGCCACCTCCCGCTCGGCGGTTAGCATGCAGAATTCCCCCCTTTTTGACGTGACCTATCCCTCATGATTCTCCGGTCTACTGGATGCGGCAAGCCGGTAACGTGAGAGGGGATATCCACTCTGGGTATCGCAATGCCGCACCGAGAAACGAAAGAGGGAGGTCGACACGTGGCAGCACAGCGACTCGGGACCTTGCTGGTGCCGGTGCTCGGCCTGTCCGGCGCCTCGTACCCGCCCGGGACGACGGTGACCGTCCGCGGTCGCGGTGCGACTGTCGATGCCTTTGTGAACGGCGACTGGCTGCCGCTGTCGTGGTGGGAGTTCTCCGACGGCCTCCGTGAGGACATCGCCGACCGTTGACCCGCCCGCGTGCGGCTTCGCTGCCTGCACCCCTGAACTGCATGGATCCAGGCGTGTCGTCCTAGCGCTCCGGTCCTGACCGGAGCCGCCGCCACCCCGTCACTTATTTCAGGCAAAACGGGGCAAACTGCAGGCATGGGCTCTCAATATTCCGATCCGGATCCACGCCACAGCCCCGGCCTCGCGCCAGGAGTCGGGGTACCCCCAGGGGAAACCCCACCGGGCGAGGGAAGCACGGGGGCAGAGACCGGCCCCCGCGACAAGCAGACCCGGGGCTGGGCCACAGGCCCCGTCATCATCCTCGCCGTCGTCGTCGTGCTCTGCGCAGCGTTCTTCATCGCATACGCCGTGATCGTGGCAGTGTGACCGCCGGCGGTGCCCCCGCACCGACGGCTCGAGCGCTGACAACTTGAGCACTGGCAGTCATCCGTCGACGCCCCCGGTCACCCTGGGTGCGCCAGCACCATGCCCACCCGCCAGGAACAGCTGGGCATGACGCAGCCGCCAAAGGGCGATCTTGAGGTCAGCTCAATGGCGATGCCATACGAGCGTGTAGCGCCAGAACAGTCGACGGCGCAGCCGTGCGCCGGGCAGGGCGTCATGGGCCTCACTGACGATGTCGGAAAAGCTCATGTCCGCCGGTCGGGTCAGGGCGGTCATCGAGACCGGGCGGGGTGCCCTGCGGCCTTTGTTCTTGAGCCAGCCCGTGGCGGCATTCAGTGGGCTGGCGGCGACGCCGAGCACATAGTCCCCGGCCGTCTGCGCCCGGGAAAGGCCGACGACCACCAGGGTTCCTCCGGGGGCCAGGTGCCGGCGGAACACGGTGAGAGCTTCGGTGAAGGGCAGATGGTGGATGGTGGCGACACAGGTGATGACGTCGTAGGAACCGGCAGGGATCCCGGTCAGCGCGTCTGCGACCGTGAAGGTGACTGGGGTTGCCGGAGAAGTCGGCCGCTGCGCCCGGGAGATGATCACTGGGTCGGAGTCGATTGCCTGGACCTCGTGGGCGCGTGTGGCCAGGAGCCGGGCCAGGTCGCCGCTGCCGGAGCCGACGTCCAGGGCACTGCCGAAGCGTTCGGGAAGTTGCCGCAGGATCCACCGGTGGTAGTGGGCGTTGTGGTCCCAGGGGTGGGCGGCATTGAACCGGTCGAGGGCTCGGAGGAGTTGGTGCGGCAACGGCGTCATGTCGTCAGTCCACCAAGTCCCTGGTCCTTGCGTCACCTCGATCGACCAGGCCGTCCACGTACGTACAACTCGTCGCAAGGCCCGAGAAGAACAATCCTCTCCTCTAGGACGGGTCGTAGACGTAGGGCAGGGCGTTGCTGTTTCCGGCCGGGGTGTGCGCCACGACATTCACCGTGCCGGGCGCTCCGCCCGGGGAGGTCGCGACGACCTGGGTGTCGGAGATCGCCGAGAACTAGGCCGGGACACCGCCGAAGGACACCGCGCCTGAGACTGCTGAGGGCCGGGACGGAAGCTGCGGCATAGGTGTAAGCAAGGGCGTTGCTCGTACCACCCGCCGTGCTGACCGTGACATTGACGGTGCCGGTGCCTGCCGGGGCGCTGACGGTGATCCGGGTGGCGGTATTGGTGAGGATGGTGGCGGGCCGGCACCGAAGAGCACCAAGGTCGCACCGGAGAGATTGCTGCCGTTGAGCGTCACCACATTGCCCCCGCCGTCGGACCGGAAGTCGGACTGAGTGTGGTGAGTACGGGGGCCGGAGCGTAGGTGAAGAATACGTTCTGGGTGCTGATCCCTGTCGGCGCCGTGACCGTGACCTGGACCGTGCCGGTCCCTGCGGGCGTCTTGGCCGTGATCTGCATATCGCGCCGCCTGCTCCTGGCGGTCGACGTCTCACCCGGGCTGCGGCCGGACGCCGCGACTTGTGGTTCAAGGACCCCGTCAAGCTCAAGGGCTCAGAGGCTCAAGGACTCAGAGGCTCAAGTGCTCAGGGGCTGAACGACAAGGGGAGGGGGTGTTTTGAACGCCGCCGTGAGGTCTGTGCGGCTCGACCATCTCAGGTGTGGACGTTAGCCGCATAGAGTGGATCACGTGCGAAATCCGCTCTATACGATCAAGGAAGTGTGACGTGCCGCGTACAACGCTCCAGCCTCAGGAACTCTTCTCCAGCAGGCCGTGGGGCTTCTCCCAGGTCGCCGTCTCCCCACCGGGAAAGATCGTCAATATCGCGGGACAGGTGGCATGGGACAGCAACCACGAGGTGACGGCGGTGGGGCGGGAGGCACAGCTTCGCCAGGCGCTGAAGCATGTGTTCATCGCTCTCGAAGCCGTCGGCGGCACTCCGGACGACATCCAGATCCTTCGGCTCTACCTTCCGCACTTCGAGTCCGGTCCCGAGGCGGATCTGATCGGCCGGGTCCTCGTCGATACCTTCGGAACGGAGAACCCGCCCCCGTCCTCATGGATCGGGGTGCAGGCTCTGGCGCAGCCGGAATACCTCGTCGAGGTCGAGGCCATGGCGGTCGTACCGGAGGAGAACGGCGCGGGGTGACCGGTGCCGTCCGGCCGTGAAGTAGGCGGACGGGCGGGGGCGAAGGCATCGGGGCCGGCCGGTGAAGCCTGCCGTTGATGGCGTCCTCGCCGCCGCCCGGGCCGGGCCCGCCCGGCCCCGCCCGGCCCGGCCCATGCGGCGCCCCTCCGCTGCCGCCACCGGCGATGGCAGCGGCAGCGGCAGCGGCCAAGCCCGAGCATCGGAGCTAAGTGGCAAATGACCTCGAAAGGCACCACAAAGCAGCTCCATTGGTGAAATTGTTGTTTCTTCTGTGTTGAACATCTGTCAAAAGGTGTCAACTACTGGCACGCTCCCCTCGATTCACTCCTTCTGCTCCACCGGGCATCCCCCTCGGCTGCCCGGCCGCTTCTTGGGCCGCGACCCCGCGGTCCTCACAAGGGAGACCGAGTTGAGACGGATCTCGTCCACCCCCCGCACGAACACCCTGCGCGCCGCCGCCCTGGTCGCCTCCGCCGCCATGGTCGCCATCGGCGTCCAGGCCGGCTCGGCCAGCGCTCAGCCGGACCGCGCGAACGGCGCGTCGGCGGTCCAACTCTCCACCGCGCAGCGGGCATCGGCGCTCAAGGATGCCCAGAGCAGCGCCTCCGCCGTCGCCGCGAAGATCGGCCTCGGCGCGCGGGAGAAGCTCGTCGTGCGTGACGTCATCAAGGACGCGGACGGCACGGTGCACACCCGGTACGAGCGGACCTACGGAGGGCTGCCGGTCCTCGGCGGCGACCTGGTGGTACACGAGGCGAAGGACGGCACCCACAGCGTCACCAAGGCAACCAATGCTGCGATATCGGTGGCCAGTACGTCCGCGGCGCTCGCCCCCTCCGCCGCGCAGAAGAGCGCATTCGGCGCTGCCGCCGCGCAGCAGGACACCAAGACCAGCAGCTCATCCGCGCCGCGCAAGGTGATCTGGGCCGCTACCGGCAAGCCCGTTCTCGCATACGAAACGGTCGTCAAGGGCGTCCAGAAGGACGGCACGCCCAGCGAACTGCACGTCGTCACCGACGCGACCACCGGAAAGAAGCTGTTCCAGAACGAGGCCATCGAGACCGGCTCCGGCACCAGCACCTACAGCGGCAAGGTCACGCTCACCACCACCAAGAGCGGATCGACGTACCAGCTCACCGACGGTGCCCGCGGCAGCCACAAGACGTACGACCTCAAGCAGAACACCTCGGGCACCGGCACGCTCTTCACCGACGCGAACGACGTATGGGGCGGCGGCCGTCAGACCGCCGGCGTCGACGCGCACTACGGGGCAGCCGTCACCTGGGACTTCTACAAGAAAACCTTCGGCCGCAACGGTATCCGTGGCGACGGCAAGGGGGCCTACTCCCGCGTCCACTACGGCAGCAACTACGTCAACGCGTTCTGGGACGACGACTGCTTCTGCATGACCTACGGCGACGGCGACGGGAACGCGCACCCGCTCACCTCCCTCGACGTGGCGGCCCATGAGATGAGCCACGGCGTCACCGCCGCCACCGCGGGACTCGACTACAGCGGTGAGTCGGGCGGTCTCAACGAGGCCACATCCGACATCTTCGGCACGTCGGCCGAGTTCTACGCCAAGAACGCCTCGGACCCGGGCGACTACCTCATCGGCGAGAAGATCGACATCAACGGCGACGGCACTCCGCTGCGCTACATGGACAAGCCCAGCAAGGACGGCGCCTCGGCCGACTACTGGTCCAGTGGCGTCGGCAACAAGGACGTGCACTACTCGTCCGGTGTCGCCAACCACTTCTTCTACCTGCTGTCCGAGGGCAGCGGCGCCAAGACCATCAACGGCGTCAAGTACAACAGCCCCACCTCCGACGGCTCCAAGGTCACCGGAATCGGCCGGGCCAAGGCCGAGAAGATCTGGTACAAGGCCCTCACCACCTACATGACCTCCACCACCAACTACAAGGCCGCACGCGCCGCAACACTGAAGGCGGCAGGTGCTCTGTACGGCACGACAAGCGCCGAGTACAAGGCGGTTGGCGCCGCATGGACGGGCGTCAATGTGAAGTAGACACCCCTCGGGTAGTGCGTCCCGGCACCGGTTCCGGCACCGGTTCCGGTGCCGGGACGCACGCCGGGTGCCCGGGCGGATCTCCCTCCGTCCGTCCCGTTGCCTACTATGGGGGCGTGATGCCCCGCCCCCGGTACCAGCCGACACCGCCCGCCCGGCGGTGTCGCGCGCTCTTCGTACTGGCGCTGCTGGCGGGCCTGCTGGGCATGCATGCCCTCGGCCCTGTCATCACCTCGGCCCCTCCCCCGCACGAACACCGGATGGCCGTGGCAGCCAGTGCCCACGCGCACTGTGGCTGCAAGGGAGGCTGCGACGGGGAGGGAGACTGCGGCAGCGGCGGGCACGTCCATCACGCCGACACGACCTGTGCGTCCGGGGCTCTCGACGGGCCACCCATGCCCCCTGCCCTGGTTCCGTCTCCCGTCCGCCCGGCAGAGCCCGAGGACGCGGCGGGCACCGGCGAATCGAAGGGCCAGAACGGCGGGCGCGCACCCCCCTCTCTGGCCGAACTCCAACTCCTGCGGATCTAGGACGCCCTGACGGCGCTCATGCCCCACTCCGGGGCGGCGTCGCCGTCCGGCATGTTCCGACACCGCACTTCTTCAGGAGTTCAGGAGTTCACCCATGAAGCACACCCGTCCCCGCATGCGCCGCATCACACTCGTTGCGGCAACTGCCACTTCCGCACTGGCACTGGCCGCATGCGGCAGCAACGACAGCGGCAGCCACTCCGGTAACGATTCCCCCGCGAAGCCCGCCTCCTCGCCGAGCGCCCAGGCCCCGTCCGGTACGCACAACGCCGCGGATGTGGCCTTCGCGAAGGGCATGATCCCGCATCACCGGCAGGCCGTGGAGATGGCCGACCTTGCCGTCACCCGGGCCGCATCGCCCCAGGTCAAGGAACTTGCCGACAAGATCAAGAAGGCTCAAGGCCCGGAGATCAAGACCATGTCCCGGTGGCTGACCGCCTGGCACGAGCAGGTGCCCGAGGAGATGCCCGGCATGGACCACTCCGCCCACTCGGAGATGCCGGGCATGATGGGCATGAAGGAGATGGACGCGCTCAAGAAGAAGTCCGGCAAGGACTTCGACACCTCCTTCCTGGAGATGATGGTCGGGCACCACCAGGGCGCCGTGAAGATGGCCGGCGCCGAGAAGGACAAGGGCTCCTTCGGCCGGGCGAAGACGCTGGCCGCGGACATCATCAAGGCCCAGAACGCGGAGATCACGCAGATGAACAAGCTGCTCGGCAAGAGCTGACACCCGGCAGCGGACTGCGCCTGCCCTGCCCTGCCCCTTGTCCGCCGACAGCCGACACGCTGTCGGCGGACAACGGTTCAGGGCAGCAGGCGCACGCCGCGCACACGGGTGGATGCGGTCGGGTGCCGTCGCTTCGATGGCGGGCAGCATCTCGTGTGTGAAGGCTGCCGTCGCGCTTTGACGAGGGTGGTGGGGTAACCGAGACGCCCCTCATCACGCACAAGAGGAAGCAAAGTGCGGCATGATCGTTAACGCACCAAGTTACCGATGTGCATGACGAGTTGAGGGTCGGGGATGTCGTATGGACGTTGATGCCGCCGTGTTCGATGTTTTCGGGACGCTGACCGACTGGCGGTCCAGCGTGACCGACGTGCTGTCCGATATCGGCGGCCAGGCAGGACTGCATGCCGACTGGCCCACTGTCACCGACGCCTGGCGGCACCGCTACCGCCCGGCGCTCAGGAGGATCTTGGCTGGAGAGCTGTCCTGGCGGCCGCTGGACGATCTGCACCGGCTCACGCTCGACGAGGTCCTGGCCGAGCACGGGCTCGACGCCCTCGGTGAGGCCGATCGGGACGCGCTCGTGCAGGCCTGGCACCGTCTGCGCCCCTGGCCCGACGCCTCGCCTGGTCTGGAGCTGATCCACCACACCCGGGTGGTCACCGCGACGCTGTCCAACGGAGGAGTCGGCCTGCTGGCACGCCTCACCAAACAGGCGGGGCTCCGGTTCGACTGCATCCTCTCGGCCGAGCTGGCCAGGTCCTACAAGCCCGATCCCCAGGCCTACCGAACGGCCGCCGAACTGCTCGAGGTGGAACCGCAACGGCTCCTCATGGTCGCCTGCCACCCCGACGACCTCGAAGCTGCGGCCAAGGCAGGGCTCCGCACCGCCTATATCCCGCGCCCGTTGGAGTGGGGGCCGGCCGCCGGGCGGGTCGACCCGCCCGCTGTGGTCGACCTCGTCGCCGACGACGTGATCGGCCTGGCCAGTGCGCTGGGAGCGCCGGGGCGAACAAGGCCATAGGGCTCGGGCGGCAAGTCGAGCGGTGTGGGCCACCGCTTCGATGTGCTGGACGGCGTTGCCACTTGGGCAAGTCGCACGGCTCAGGCATGCCGCATGCACGGGTGCCTGTGGTCGGCCGAGAGCCGGCCACAGGCACCCGCACAGCGCAGTTGGACGGCTGCAGGATGCTCAGTGGGCAGCGGGGGCAGCCGGCACGGCCCCGCTCCCGGCCGCAGCCCCAGCCCCGGTGCCACCAGCGCCAGCGCCAGCCCCAGCCCCAGCCCCAGCCCCAGCCCCAGCCCCAGCCCCAGCCCCACGGTAGTAGTCGAACTGGGTCACGCCGTTGTAGCCGTAGCTCTCGGGGTGGAGTTCGTGCAGCGCGACGCCGGACCGGGGAAGCGGGCCGAGGACGTCCGACAGCAGTTCACCGGCCCTGGCGATGAAGGCAGCCTTCTGCGCGGCGCTGTTCGTGCCCAGGGTGAGGCTGGCCTCCACGTGCGCATCGCGGTTGCCGGTCAGGGGCCTGCCGTCGACGAAGTAGCTGCCGGCCGGGACCAGATTGATGTGGACGATGGTTCGTGCGCTGGACTTCTGCAGAACCGAGACCGCCAGCCGGGTCAGACCCTCGGCAAGGGCACACTGGACGTCGGCTGGGAGGTCGGGGTCGGGGATGGTGACCCGGAAGTACGGCATGGCTCTCCTCCGCATGTGCTCGGTACGCGTCCGCCGGAGTCGGCGGCACGGATCAAGCGTCGCCAGCCTGGCACCATGAATCCAACGCATACCTGTCATAGACCCATGAGGCCCTCGCATGACCGTGAACATTCCCCAGTTGAGGGCTTTCCTCGCAGTCGTCGATGCGGGTGGTTTTGGTGCGGCCGCCGCGGAACTGGGCATGAGCCAATCAGCGGTATCGCATGCCGTCGCCTCCCTGGAACGCATGCTGGCCGCCCCGCTGCTGGTCCGTGCCACCCCTGCCCGGACCACGGCACTCGGGGAGCGGATCCTGCCGCACGCCCGCATCGCCCTGTCGGCGGCCCGGTCCGTGGAGCAGATCGCGGCCGAGGCCACCGACTCCATGACGGGCACCGTCCGGCTGGCTGCCACACCCACGGTCTGCCAGGGGCTGATCCCCGGCCTGCTGCGGCACTGGCGTACGGACCAGCCGCGGATCACGGTGCGGGTCTTCGAGGGTGACAGTGCCGAAGTTTCGGGCTGGCTGGAGGACGGGACGACCGATGCCGCCGTCCTGATCGACCCTGCCCCAGCCACCGCTGGGAGGTGCCCCCAGTCCGGCCCCGGCATCGAGCTCGCCGTGGACCGTTACCGGGCCTTGCTGCCCCGGGACCACCCCTTGGCGGACGAACCGCACGTCGACCTCCGTGACCTGGAGGACGACCAGTTCCTGATCTCCCCCAACGGCTGCGAAGCGCGCATCCGTACGCTCCACGGCCTGGCCGGACTGCGCTTCTCCCCCACCCACCGGGTACGGGACCTGGCAACCCTGATCAGCATGGTGCAGGCCGGTATCGGCGTGACCGTCCTGTCCGAGGTCTCCCGCTCGCTGATCCCCCTGACCTGGTCCTGCTGCCGCTGGAACCCCAGACCTCACGCCGCCTCGTACTGACCGGGCCACCTGCCCGCCCCTGGCATCCGGCGATCCGCGCCTTGGCGGAGTCGGCCGTCGGCCATCTGGCCCGAAACGATTCCCGGTCGCCTCTGTCGGAGGACGAAACGGCACCACCGTCCTCCCTGTCCTCCCCGTCGTCCCCGTAGCCCCCTAAGCCCCCCGCCCCCGCACACGCCATGAACCGCAGCAGTAAGGCGCCCAAGGTTCCGTTGAGTTGAGGGGACGGCGAACTCGTCGGCGAGTTCCTGGACATGACGTTCCTTGACATACCGCGCGGGAGCCTGCTCGGGCCGTCGGCGGAGCGTATCGGCGCTCGTACAGGAGGCCCGGGGCGGGTCAAGGCAGGGCGGGGGCAAGGCGTTTGACCTCGCGCAGGGTGGGGGCGGTTTCGATGCTCTGGATGCCTGGCAGGGGGCCGATGTGCCGGTCGATGTAGTCGTAGAGGTCGGCCGGGGTGCGGAAGACGCCGCTGGCGACGAGGTTGGAGGTGCCGGTGATGGCGGCGGCGAAGGCGATGGCGGGGTGGCTGGCGAGGGTCTCACCGACGGTGCGCAGGTGGGCGGGGGTCACATGGAGCCAGAGCTGGGTGGTCATGTGGTAGCCGAGAAGCTGGGGGTCGAAGTCCACAGAGAGGCCGAGCGCGCCTTCGGAGCGCAGCCGCTCCAGGTGGCGTTGGACGCTGGAAGCCGAGCGGCCGCTGGCTTTGGCGAGTTCGGGCAGGGTGGCACGGCCGTCGCGGGCGAGTTCGGTGAACAGGGTGCGGTCGGTGGCGTCCAGGGTCAGTGGGGCATCGGGTATGCCGGAATCCACCGCGGGGGCGGGGCCCGGAGTGTGGAAGCGGGTGGCGTGCCAGGTGCTGGTGGCGCCGACGAAGATCCGCATCATGCAGTGGGCGCTGACGGACAGGACGTGTGGGGTGCGGGGGAGTTTCTGCAGGAGCAAGGCGTTGCGTTCGTCGGCGGTGCGGGTGTTGACGGCGCAGTAGAGCTCGGTGCCGCCGGAGGCAAGGGTGACCCAGCTGGTGTCGGGACGGCGGGCCAGTGCATCGGCGATGGTGCCGGCCGCGTCGGGTGTGCAGCGCAGGCGCAGTAGCCAGCGGACCAGGCCCAGGCGGGCGGGGACGGGCTGGCCGACGATGCGCAGGCCCAGGGTGCGCAGGTGTTGGTAGCGCCGCGCGAGGGTGCGTTCGGAGACGTCCAGGCAGCGGGCAAGGTGACTGAAGGGGGCCCGGCCGTCGAGCTGGAGGGCCTCCAGCAGACGGGTGTCGAACGCCTTCAAAGGGCTGGAATCCACCGCTGGGCCTCGCTTCCGTGCCGGAATCTTGCACGGGCAAGGCTACGGCTAGGGGCGGTCCCGGGGGTGCCCGGACAGTGGGCGGGTCCTGTTCCACCTCGCCCTTGCGGGAGTCTTTGTCATGCGTATCTGGGGCCGCTGGCCGCCGTCTGTCTGGGCACGTTCATGCTGCTCATCGACATCACCATCGTTTTGGTCGCGTTGCCGTCCATGTCGGAGTCCCTGGGCTCCTCCCTCTCCCAGCTGCAGTGGGTGGCCGACGGGTACGCCCTCGCGGTGGCCGCCGCCCTGCTCGGAGTCGGGATGCTCGCCGATCTGTATGGCCGGCGCCGCGTGTACGTCGCGGGGCTGGTCGTCTTCGCGCTGGCCTCGGTCGCCTGTGCGCTCTCGCCCGGCATGGGGTGGCTGATCGCGGCCCGGCTGGTGCAGGGCGTGGGCGCTGCGGCGATGTTCACCACCACCCTCTCCCTGATCAGCACCCTGTACTCCGGCAGCCGCCTCGGGACGGCCTTCGGCGTCTGGGCGGCGGTCGCCGCCGGCGCCTCCGCGCTCGGCCCGATCATGGGCGGGCTGCTGACCGAGGCTCTGGACTGGCGGTGGATCTTCTACGTCAACGTCCCCGTCACCGCGCTCGCGCTGGCCATGACCTTCCGCTACATCCCCCGCTCCGCCCCCGGCCGGGGCGCCGGGCGGCGTCCGGACGTCCCCGGCATCGTGCTGTTCGCGCTCGCCGCGGGCGGATTCGTCTACGCCCTGACCACCTCCCACGCCCACGGCTGGAGCTCTGCGGGAACCCTGGTGCCACTGGCCGTAGGGCTGGCGGCCTTCGTGGGCTTCCTCGCAGTGCAGCGCCGCGGCACGCACCCGCTGCTGGACCTGTCCCTGTTCCGCCGTCCGGCGTTCGCCGCCGCGATGCTCACGATCGCCGTCGGCGAGGGAGCGGTCTACGGAATCCTGCCCTACACCTCGATCTGGCTACAGTCCGTCCAGCACCTCGCCCCGATCGGCGCCGGCCTCGTCGTCCTCCCCCACGCCTTGGCCGCGGCCCTGGTGGCGATACTGAGCGGACGCTGGATGCCCAAGCCGTCACCCCGTCTGGGCGCCGTCCTCGGTCTGCTGCTGGCCGGAATCGGCGTCGGGGCCGAAGGATTCCTGGGTCCCGACTCCGGCTGGCCCGCCCTCGTCGGCGGCCTCGTCCTGAGCGGCGTCGGCATGGGGTTGGTCTTCCAGGTCGCCGCCGCCCTCGCCCTCGACTCCGTCCCCGTGGAACGCGCCGGCATGGCCTCCGGCATCTACAGCACAGTCGAACAACTCGGCTACGCCTTCGGCGTCGCCGTCTTCGGCACCCTCGGCGTCACCGTCATGACCAACTCCCTCGACGGTACGGTCGCCGACCCGGCCGGTGCCGCGCAGACCCTGTCGGGCGGCGGGGCCGGCACTCTCCTCTCCGCCGCCCCGGCCGGGCAGCGAGCCGCCTTCGACCACACCCTGCACGCGGTGTTCGCAGGCGGCCACAACACCCTCGCCCTGACCGCCGGCGCTCTGGCGGTGGCCGGTGCCGCCTGCGTGTTCTGGCTGACCCGCCGTCCGGAGTCCCCGGGGAAGGAGGTGGCCGGCCCCCCAGCTGAGCCTGCCGGGGCTGTCCCGGCAGCCGAGTAGGCCGGGACTCGACAGGCACCGTTCCCGGAAACGACCCGTTTCCGGGGCGAGATCCAGAACAGGGCCGCGGCCGCCTGGGCGAGCGCCTCTCCGGGGCCCCGAGCCCGTGAATCCGTGGCTCCCATGAATCCCGTGAATCCGTGAATCCGTGAATCCCGTGACCCAGGCCATCAGGTCATCAGGCGCGGCGGAGCCGACCGGCAAGGACATGCCCGATGAGGACGTAGAGCACGGCGGGCAGCCCGTAGTTCAGCACGGTCCGCACCCAGTCCGTATCCATGGTGAACAGATCGTGCGACCATCCGGCCAGCCAGCCGGCCGCGGCTTGTACCCAACTGACCAGGTCATTGGCGCGGTTCGCATCGAGGAGGACGAACAGGATCCATAGACCGAGGATCACCGCGGTGAGGTCTGCGATGACGACGATGACTTTCGCTGCTTCGCTTCTGCCGTTGTGAACGTGTCTGGACATGACAAACAGGTTGCCGCTTTCGACCCGCCGAAACCCAGCCGCGAGCCAGGCATGAGGTCGCCTGCGCACGCGGGTCCAGCGGCACGCGCCCCGAACCGCCCGCCCCCGGCTGTCCGCGGGTTATCCGCGCGGCTGTCCGCCCGGCCGCCGAGCCGCACCGCGGAGCCGGACCTCTGACTGCTCACAGACGGACTGTAAAGACCGGCCCCGGCCGACCGGATCTCCGGCACGGTCGGTGTCAGGGCCGTGTCTGTCGTATGTCAGGACCGTCGGCGAGGGTGGTCGCAACACCCGCCACGAAAGGACCTCCGATGAGTCCAACGGTTCCCGTCCCGCACGGCCTCCCCATGGAGCGCGATGCGGGCCCCTTCGACCCGCCCCGCCACATCACCCGGCTGCGCGAGGCTCGCCCGGTCAGTCCCATGGTCTTCCCCGACGGTCACGAGGGCTGGATCGTCACCGGCTACGACGCGGTCCGCCAGACCATGGCCGACACCCGGTTCAGCTCCCGCCAGGACATCGGCATTCTCCACGTGCCGTACGAGACCCCCGGCATGCCCGCCCCCACCGAACCGTCCCCGCAGATTCCGGGCATGTTCATCGCCATGGACCCGCCGGACCACCCCCGGCTGCGGCGCAGGCTCACCGGCGCCTTCACCGTCAAGCGGATGAAGATGCTCGAAGAGCACATCACCGACATCGTCGAGCGGCAATTGGACGAGATGGCGCGCCGCACCCCGCCGGTCGACCTGGTCAAGGAGTTCGCGCTGCCGGTGCCCTCGTTGGTGATCTGCGAACTGCTCGGTGTCCCCTACGAGGACCGGGAGACCTTTCAGGTCAACTCCGCCAAGTTCCTGGTCAAGGACGTGTCGCTGGACGAGAAGATGGCCGCGTACGGCGCACTGACCACGTACCTTTCCGAGCTGGTCACACGCAAGCGCGCCGCCCCCGGCGACGACATACTCTCCGACCTTGCCCGCCACGACGACCTCACCGTCGAGGAACTGACCGGCATCGCCTTCCTGCTGCTGCTCGCGGGCCACGAGACCACCGCCAACATGCTGGCACTGGGCACCTTCGCGCTGCTGGAGCACCCCGAACAGCTGGCCGAACTGCGCGCCGACCCGGATCTGCTGCCCGATGCCGTCGAGGAACTCATGCGCTACCTGTCCGTTGTCGACGTCCTCTATCGCTACGCCACGGAGGACATCGAACTCGGCGGTGAGACAATCGGCAAGGGATCGACCGTCGTTGTCTCCCTGTTGGCCGCCAACCGCGACCCCCGGCGCTTCGACCACCCCGGCACCCTGGACATCCACCGCAAGGCCCGTGGTCACCTGTCCTTCGGCCACGGCATCCACCAATGCCTCGGCCAGCAACTGGCCCGCATCGAGATGCGCGCCGGTTTCGAGGGACTGCTGCGCCGCTTCCCGGCCCTCAAGCTCGCCATCCCCGCCGGGGAGGTGAAACTCAGGACCGACATGACTATCTACGGCGTCCACGAACTGCCGGTCACCTGGACGGAGACGGCCCGGTAAGGCCGTCGGCCGAGCGCGTCACCCGTGCAGGAACTGCGCTCTTGGGGCCTGCCTCGTGGCTCATTTCTTGTGGGTCACTTCTTGTGGGTCACTTCTTGTGGGTCGTTTCTTGTGAGTCGTTTCCTGCGGGTAGTTTCCTCTGGGTCGTTTCCTGTGGGTCATTCCGGAGAGCGGCGAAGCCCGCATGAAGTGCCACAGGACGTGCCCTGGTCGAAACATGTGGAGGGGGGACTCGGGGAAGATGCACTGCCCCTCGGCGAGGAGCGAGCAGCCGCAGTGAGGCGCGCCTGTGCAGGGGCCGTCACCACGACAACGTCCCGTAGCGCGTCAGCAGTTGGGTGCCTGCCGAACGCACGTGGCAAAATCAGCGGGTGCAGATCGGGATGCTGGGTCCGTTCGAGGTGCGCACGGACGACGGCGGCTCGGCCGACGTGCCGGGCGCGCGGCTGCGTGGGCTGCTGATCGCCCTCGCGCTCAAGCCGGGTCAGGTGGTCCCGAAGGCGTCGCTCGTCGACTGGATCTGGGGGGAGCACCTGCCCGCCGATGCGACGAACGCCCTGCAGCGCTTGGTTTCCCGACTGCGGAAGGCTCTGCCGGACGGGGTGGTCGAGAGCCGGACGGACGGTTACCGGTTGGCGCTGGAGCCCGACGCAGTCGACGCCGTGCGGTTCGAAAGCCTCGTCACCGCGGCCCAGGCCTGCACCGAGGACGGTTCCCGGCGGGTGCGGCTGCTGCGCGAGGCACTTGAGCTGTGGCGCGGTGCGGCCATGCAGGACGTCGGTCTGCAGGACAGCGCGGTATTCGATGCCGCGGTCGTCCGGCTCGAGGGGTTGCGCCTGACCGCCACGGAGGAGCGGGCCGGCGCGGAGGTCACCCTCGGGCGCGGTGCGGAGCTGGTCATGGAGCTGACCGATCTGGTGGCCGCGCACCCGGTGCGGGAACGGCTCGTCGCCGCGCTGATGCGTGCGCTCGCCGCGGCCGGTCGCGACAGCGAGGCGCTGCTGGTGTACCAGCGCGCGAGGGAGGCTCTGGCCGACGCGCTGGGCGTCGATCCCTCGCCGGAGCTGGCCGCGTTGCACCTCGCGCTGCTGCGGGGCGAGGTGGGGCGGCGGGAGGAGGGCCGCAGGACCAACCTGCGCGCCGAGCTGACCACCTTCGTCGGCAGAGGTGCCGATGTTGCCGCGGTCCGCGAGCTCATCGCCGAGCACCGGCTCACCACTGTGATCGGGCCGGGCGGCTCGGGGAAGACCAGGCTGGCCACGGAGGCCGCGCGCACGCTGGTCGGCGACCTCCCGGACGGGGCCTGGCTGGTGGAGCTCGCCGCCATCGGTGCGGACGGCGACGTGGCGCAGTCGACGCTCGCCGGTCTGGGCCTGCGGGACGCCCTGCTCGGCGGGGCTGCGAACGCGGAGCCGACGGACCGGCTCATCGCCGCGATCCGCGAGCGGGAGGCGCTGCTGATCCTGGACAACTGCGAGCATGTGATCGAGTCCGCGGCGGTGTTCGCCCACCGGGTGCTCGGCGAGTGCCGGCGGCTGCGGATCCTGGCGACGAGCCGGGAACCGCTCGGCATCACCGGGGAGGCGCTGTGGCCGGTCGAGCCGCTGGCGCTGCCGGAGGGGGACGCGGGCCCCGGCGAGATCGAGTCCTCATCCGCCGTTCAGCTGCTGCGGGACCGGGCCGGCGCGGTGCGCCGGGACCTCGCGGTCGATGCCCCCACGCTGGCGACGATGGTGCGCGTCTGCCGGGCGCTGGACGGGATGCCGCTGGCGATCGAACTCGCCGCGGCCCGGTTGCGCACCATGTCCATCGACCAGCTCGCCCACCGGCTCGACGACCGGTTCCGCCTGTTGACCAGCGGCAGCCGCACCGCACTGCCGCGGCACCAGACGCTGCGCGCGGCAGTCGACTGGAGCTGGGAGCTGCTCACCGACGCCGAGCGGATGGTCCTGCGCAGGCTCTCGGTGTTCTCCGGCGGGGCGAGCCCGGAAGCGGCCGAACGGGTCTGCGCGGGCGAAGCGGTCGAGCAGGAGCAGGTGCTCGAACTGCTCACCGCGCTCACCGAGAAGTCGCTGCTGCTCGCCGAGGTCGACAGCGCCCCGCGCTATCGCATGATCGGCACGATCAAGGAGTACGCCGGCCAACGGCTCGCCGAGGCGGGGGAATCGGACCTGGCGCGCCATGCGCACCTGGCCTACTTCACCGAGTTCGCCGAGACCGCGGAGCCGCACCTGCGCCGCGCCGAGCAGCTGGAGTGGCTGGCCATGCTCGTCGCCGAGCACGACAACATCGGTTCGGCGATGCGCGGCGCGCTCGCGGCGGGCGAGGCGCAGGCGGCGATGCGGCTCGCGGCGGGCGCCGGCTGGTACTGGTGGCTCGGCGGGCACCGGACCGAGGGCATGGAGCTGATCACCGCGGCCGCCAGGACACCCGGCGAAGTGACCGACGAGGTCCGGGCCATGGCATACGCGCTGGTCGTGCTGTTCGTGAGCTCCGGGCGGGGCGACGAGCGCCAGGCGGAGGAGTGGATCCGCAAGGCGCACCGGTTCAGCACGCGCAGCCGGCGCCGCTCCCCGCTGCTGGCACTCGTCGCCGCGCTGGAACGCTTGCTGCAGACGCCGGACGCGTTCCTTCCCGCCTTCGAACCGCTGCTCGACAACGAGGACCCCTGGGTACGTGCGCTGGCCCGGCTGCAGCTGGGCAAGATGCGGATCGTGCTCGGCCAGGACGGGCCGGACGCGGACGCGCACCTGGAGCGGGCCCTCGCCGAGTTCCGGGTGCTCGGCGAGCGGTTCGGGATCTCGTTCGCCCTGACCGAGCTGGCCGACCGGAGGGCCGTGCGCGGCGAGTTCGCCGGTGCGTGTGAGCACTACGAGCAGGCGATCGCGGTCGTCACCGAGGTCGGTGCCACCGAGGATGTCATCCGGATGCGGTCGCGGCAGGCGCAGCTGTACTGGCTGCTGGGCGACAAGGAGGCAAGCGCGGCCGCCCTCGCCGAGGCGCAGCGGTGCGCGGAGCGGGTCACCTGGCCGGACGCGCTGGCCGAGCTGGCCCTGTCGAAGGCGGAACTCGCCCGGTGGGGCGGCAACGCCGAGGAGGCGTACAAGCAACTCGGCGTCGCGACCGCCGTACTGGGCGACGAAGCGGAGCAGCCCAACATCCGCGCGATGAAGCACGACCTGCTCGGCTACCTCGCCGGCGATCTCGGCGAGGCCCGGGCTCACCGCGCGGCGGCCTGCGAGGCGGCGTCCGAGGCGGGATACGCGCCCCTGACCGCGCAGGTACTCGTCGGGGTCGCGGACCTGGCACTGCGCCGCGACGACCACGAGCAGGCCGCGCGGCTGCTCGCGGCGAGCGCGGGCGTGCGCGGGCTGCCGGACCGCTCCCACCCGGACGTGGCCCGGATCGAGCAGACCGCGCGATGCCGCCTCGGCGATGCGCGGTTCGCCGAGGCGACCCGGGAGGGGACGCGGACCAACTGGTCTCAGCTGGTCGAGGTCACGCTCGCTTCTTGAACGTGGAGTCCGCCGACACGTACCCGAGGACGTCGAGCCCGGCCCACCGGACGACGACCTCGGTCGCGCAGCCGGTCGACGGGCCGCCCGCCGGCAGCCCGCGCGGCGATCCTGGGCGTTGGCGAGGTCGGCCCTCAGCGAGGGTCTGCTCCACGTCTCCGGGCCGGCCGGGGAAGGCAGCTTGCCGCCTGTGTGGGGGTCATGGCACGCCAACCGGGGTATGCCCACTGCCCGTTCCCACGATTCCGGTATCCCCCATAGGCCGAAGGGTTTCCACCATGAGATACGTCGCGCAGGACGAATGGGATACCCATTACGGCGAGGGCCGTTCCTTCCGGCCGCTGGGCGAGGCTGAACACACCCTGTTTCGTGATCTTGCCTCAGCCTCTCCTCGCGGTGCCCGCGCCCTTGACGTGGGCTGCGGCGTGGGAGAACTTGCCCGTCACCTCGCCACCCTCGACTACACCGTCGATGCCGTCGACTACGCAGCCTCGGCCATCGCCATCGCCGCTCAGACGCCGCCCGCGGCCGGCACGGCGAGGTTTGTGCAGTGCGACATCGAGCGGGACTCCCTCGACGGCCTGCACGGCTCGTACGGCCTGATCGTGTTCCGGCTGAGTTACGCCTTCCTCCACGACCGCACGCGCGTCATGTACCGGCTGCGTGAACGGCTGAGCCCCGGCGGCACGATGGTGGTCATCACGCCGGTCGTGGACGCGGTACCTGCCGAGCGACGCGATATTGCGCTCGACGAGGACGAGATCGGTCTGCTGTCTGCCGGATGGCGCACGGTCGAACGGCGTGATGCCGAAGGGTTGGCGATCATCGTGCTGCGGGACCCTGCCTCGTGCGCGGTGGCCTTCAGCGGCAAGGGGCGCCCGTCCCCGCACGCGCTGACCGGTGCGGGCGTCGTGGTCACGGACGAAGCGGGCCGTGTACTGCTGGGCCGGTCCGTGCGGGGGGTATGGGAGCTGCCCGGGGGCAAGAACGACGGCGCCGAATCGTTCGTCGAGGCTGCCGTGCGCGAGCTTGAAGAGGAGACCGGGTTGCACGCCGAGGTGGCCGACGCGCGGCTGCTAGCGATCTTGATGGACAGCATCCACGGCATCCCGCGGGTAACCGCTGCCGTGCGCGTGGTCGCCTTCCGCGGCGAGCCGGCCGTCAGAGAGCCGAAGCTCATCCACCGCTGGGAATGGCACGACGTCGCCGACCTGCCGACTCTGCCCTGCGGGCTGTTCACGCCCAGTGCCCAGGTGCTGGACGTCGTGTGGCCCGGCCGTCTGCCCGGCCTGCCGCCCGTCCACCGCCACACCCTCGCACCGAAGAACCGGATCGATGAGCCGGATCGATGAGCCGGATCGATGAGCCGGATCGACGAGGCGGACCGATGAGGCCGATCGATGAGGCGGATCGATGAGGCATTCTCGTTCGAGTGAAAGGCACATGCAGGCAAATGCGCGTGGGCAGCTCTCCCGCGACTCGCCCAGCCGCCGAGTCATCCCAACTGCTCTACTGGGAAAGGGAATACCCATGCGCCGTACCGCTGCAGTCGTTCTCGGAACCGCCGCTCTGCTGGGAGCACTCGCCGTCCCTGCCGGCGCCGACGGTGGAGCCGGAGGCGTCGCCGCCGGGTCACCGGGCATCGTCTCGGGCAATGTGATCCAGGTTCCGGTCCATGTGCCCATCAATCTGTGCGGCAACTCCATTGACATCATCGCGCTGCTGAACGCGGCATCAGGCAACCCCTGCGTGAGCGCCTGAGGGGGTGGATCTGCTGTGGTGCCGTCGGCCCCTCCGGGCGGCACCACAGCACAACGAGCGTGGTTTGGGTGGCCACGCCCGGGCTCGCCGTATCAGGCTTCGTGAGCCGGACGGAGGACGACGCCCCCTAGTCCGCAACGTCCATGACGCGGCGCCCCGGCCGTCCCAGGCGCAACCGGCCCCGCAGCTTGTCCACCAACGGGTACTTCTCCCGCTGTTCGCGGGCCTGGCGGTTCAGTTCCTCCACGAGCCGCTCGGATCGTTTCGTCACATCCAGCTCGTCCAGGATCCGGTCGATCTCGGCCAGCAGCGCGCCGTGCAGCTGCCATTGGCGCGGATGCTCCTGCACACTGCCGAGGAGCAGGTGTGCGACGATCTCGCGGCTCTCACGGCTGGCGGCGAGCTCCTGGCCCAGCCGTTCCTCGGCCTCCTCCGCATTGGCCCTGACCTGCGTGGTGATGAGGACCGCGAAGCTCTCGACCGCGCGGGCCATATGGCCGAACAGCTCCCGCAGGGCGGTGCCGAGGGCCGCCGGGAAGAGGGGCTCGTCGGTCCGCGCCTTGGCGAGGTCGGTCAGGGTGCGGCACACCGTACGGAGCACCACCGCGGAGATCTCCAAGGTGTCCAGCCCGGTGCGCAGAACGACACGGGAGAGCAAGCCCTCCTTGACCCGGGGATTGAGCCGGAGGCTGTCCTCCGCCTGCCGCAGCGCCGCGTCCACCTGCACGATGTCGTGATCCAAGTGCCGCGCCTCGTGCAGCCGGGCTGCCGCCTCCGCCACGGGCGTGTGGCCCGTCATCTCCTCGCCGAGACTCAGCAGCAACCGGCTCATCCGGCCGGCGAGGCCCTCGATGGCCTCACTGGCGGGTTGCACCCACAGGGGTGGTACGAACAGCATGTTGAAGAGCAGTCCGACGGCCGCCCCGATCAGCGTCTCCAACACCCGGTCCCAGGCCGTCGCGGCCACCCGTGTCGTCGTCACCCCGAGCACCAGCATCGCGCTGATCGCGACCTCGGGCACGAACTCACCGGCCCGGACGAAACGCCCGATCACCAACGACGCGAGGATGATCAGCCCCAGGCTCCACCAGGTCAGACCCACCAGGGAGCTGAAGCCGATGGCGATGACCACACCCACCACGACGGCGTTCACCCTGCGCACACTGGTGGTCAGGGTGGTGTACAGGGTGACCTGGACGACGAGCAGGGCGGTCAGGGGTGCGGTCAGCGGCGCCGGCTCGCTGCTCAGCAGCAGGGCGACGACGTAGGAAATCACGGCGGCCACGGTCGAGCGGAGCGTCTGGGCGACGACAGGCTCACTGTGCCATCGGACGAGGTCCAGCAAGGGATCGGTAACTTCGCGCACCCTTCGTCCCTTCCCCCCTGTTCGCGCCGGAGGACCATCGATGGCCTTGAATGACCCCCTACCTCACCCGGCGCTTGCCGATACGGCCGACCGGGACGTAATCGCGGTCGTCCGGCAACGACCTGGGAATCGCTCCTCTCGTGCCCAGGCCACACCGGCCACGGAAACAGCTACGACGCCCGGGAGCCGGGACACATGGCCGGTCGAGACCGGGTGCAGCGGATGCCGGCTCCGCAGCGGACGCGGCCACGGCCACGCACTCGGCATGCACTGGGCCATGCAGTCGGCCATGCACTCGGCCTTCCGCTCGGCCTTCCGCTCGGCCACGAGGGCACTCGATGCGCCTGGAACCGTGCAAGGCGTGACTTGCTGTCGCCGGGTACTCACTATCCGTATGCAGAACTCGCCGGGAGCGGATCGGTCAATCGCTCCCTCCCTTCTTTGCGACTTCAGCGGCCGACGGCGCGGGCGGTCATCCGCGCCCGGCCCCCACCCGGTCAGGCGGTTGTCATGCCGGAGAGACGCCGGGCGAGCGTGTCGAGAGGCTGGAAGGTGGCGCCGAGGAGCGCCATGTGTTTCCAGTGCAAGGTGCCGTCGGATCCGATGAGGAACACGGCCCTGCGCAGTCCGATGCCGGGGGCGGCGACGCCGAAAATGCGGGCGACGCCGCGGTCGGTGTCGGCGAGCAACGGCATCCGCAGGTCGTGCTTGCGCGCAAACCGATCGTGGGTGTCCACGTCGTGCGGACTGATGCCCCAGACTTCCGCGTTCTGGTCCTGGAACTGCTCAAGGCCACCGGAGTAGGAACACAGTTGCTTGGTGCACACGCTGGTGTCGTCACCCGGATAGAACGCCAGGACGAGCGGGCGGCCGCGCTGAAGGGAAAGGGTGTAGTCGCGACGCTCGAAGCGATCGCCGGTCAGCACACCGCCGGGCAGGGTGAAGTCGGGTACCGGCATGCCGATTCGGGGGGCTGCGGAAGCCATGGGGGTGTCCCTTCACTGGGGAAGCGGGAGGTGTGCGAGGCGCGTCTACGTGCACTCCTTCCAACTGTCCGGCGCCCTGAGCCGGGAGCCCGGGAACCGGTGAATCGCAGGGCAGCCGCACGGCACAGCGCAGCACGGCTGTCAGGACGTCCTCACCTCGGGTATTCGTCGCCGGCCGGGATCCGGATTGGTCGGTCGCCGTTGAGGTGGTCCGGCCCACCGTTTGACAGGATGACGCCGAGTGGCACGGTGGAAGTACGGATCCTGGCGTCACAGCCGGGCGAGGGGGGCAGCCGGGCGAGGGATGAGTAGGCACCATGGCTTTCAGTGACGGAACGACGGGAAGCCTGATCTGTCAGCACCTCGATGAGGTGACGGAGGTCAGCCCTGACAGCCCCGACAGCTGTCCGGAGTGTGTCGCGCTGGGTGATGTGTGGTTGCACCTGCGCGAGTGCCAGGGCTGCGGCCACATCGGCTGCTGCGACTCCTCCAAGAACAAGCACGCCACGGCCCACCACCACGCCACCGGCCACCCGCTCATCCGGTCCTACGAGCCCGGCGAGGCGTGGTGGTGGTGTTACGAGGACCAGGTGGCCTTCGAGGTGGAGGGCATGGGCCCCGTACGGTCGGCATGAGCGCCGTGCCGGCGCGGGACGACGTCGGGACCGACCAGCTCCGGCGTGAGGTGTCAGCCGTCAGCCGTCAGCCGTCAGCCGTCAGGTGGAGGTTTGGCGCAGGACCAGGCAGACGAAACCCCAGGTGTCGCGGTAGACGCGTAGCCATTCGGAACGCCGGGTGGCGGCCGTCCCGAGTGCCTGCGCGCTGTCCGGGTCGGCAGGGTGGTCCAGGGCCCATGAAGCCAGCGAGCCCCAGCAGGCCCATTCGTATGCGTCCAGCTCACCGCGGGTACTGACATGGCCGTGCACAGGTGTCCACCCGTCGGCGACGACCCGGTCCACCGTGGTCGCCAGGTCGGCAAAGTCCCCCAGCATCTCGACGGCTTCCGGTGAGGGCTCGCGGTCCCAGAAACCCTCACCGATCAGCACATGTCCCCCGGGAGCCAGGTGCCGGCGTGCCGCAGCCAGGGTGGGCAGCAGACCGCCGAAGGCGTGCGTGGCCCCGACGCTGAGCACCAGGTCGAACGGGTGCGGCGAGGAGAAGCTTTCGGTTTCCTGGTGGTGGAGTACGAGGCGCTGCTGGACGCCGAGCCCGGTCGCGGCCTGCCGGGCCCGCGCCAGGTCCCCCTCGGAGATGTCGACCCCCTCGGCGTGCAGCTGGGGGTGCATGGCCAGGGCGCGCAGGAGCCATTCCCCGCCCCCACACCCCAGGTCGAGTACCCGCTCGTTGCCGCGCGGGAGGCCGCGCTCCAGCAGCCGGTGTACCGAGGCATCGTCGAGCGGGGCCTTTATCGGGTGGTCGGCATGGGCGATTCTGGAGACCAGTTCACGATTCACCTTGCGTAGCGTGACAGCGCAAGGTGTCACACGCACATGATTTTCCTCCTCGGAGTACGCGGCTCTCCCGAAGGCGACGATTTCTAAGCTCGTCTCTTAGATCTTCGAGGTGAACTTGCCGCAGGTCGCCGCCCGGTGGCGGTGAAGCCTTCGGACACAAGGAGGCCGTGTCCCTCACCGAAGTGCGCCTGCGTCTGCCGTTGAGGGGCACGGAACCACCACACCCCTGCAGGGAGCAGCTCGTGACGACGCCGGACACCCCCACGCCCGCTCGGCCCCGTGCCCCGCACCGGCTGCCCCGGTCGGCGCAGCGGCAGACGTCCGGCGCCCCACACCGTACGCATCGGACGCACCGCACGCCGGTGGTGGCCGCCCTCTTCGCGGCGGCGGCCCTGGCCCTGTCGGCCTGTAGCGGCGCCGGCAAGGAACCCGGGGCGGATGCTGCGACCGCCAAGGACACCTCCGCCGCCAGGATCAAGGTCTCGTCGAAGGACGGCGCCATGGACGCCGGAATCCACGACACCGGTGTGAAGGTCACCGGTGGCAAGTTGACCGATGTGAAGCTCACCGAGGCGGAATCCGGCACGGCCGTGGCCGGGGCCATATCGTCCGACGGCTCGTCCTGGAAGCCCGGCGCCCAACTGGAGCGCGGCACCAAGTACAAGCTCGTGGC
>NZ_JBIBVF010000035.1:0-53894 GCF_043080045.1 Streptomyces sp. NPDC015125 | reverse complement strand
CGGCCGCGGGGGACGGTGCTGATTACGGGTGGTACGGGTGCGTTGGGTGCTCGTGTGGCGCGGTGGGTGGCTGAGTGTGGTGCGGAGCATGTCGTTCTGACCAGTCGTCGTGGCTTGGAGGCTCCTGGTGCGGTGGAGCTGGAGGCGGAGCTGTCTGGCCTGGGTGTGCGGGTGACGGTGGCGGCTTGCGATGTCGCTGATCGGGGTGCGGTCGAGGAGCTGCTGTCGGGGTGTGCGGTGGATGCGGTGGTGCATGCGGCGGGTGTGGTGGATTCCGTGCCGTTGGGGGATGCGGGTGCGGGGCATTTTGCTGAGGTGATGGGGGCGAAGGTTGCCGGTGCCGTGGTGCTGGATGAGGTGCTGGGTGATCGTGCGCTGGATGCCTTTGTGGTGTTCTCGTCGATTGCTGGTGTGTGGGGGAGTGGTGGTCAGGCGGCGTATGCGGCGGGTAATGCCTTCGTTGAGGGGTTGGTGGAGGCGCGTCGTGCGCGGGGTGTGGTGGGTTGTGCGGTGGCGTGGGGCCCGTGGGCCGGCGGCGGGATGGCCGGTGTGGAGGGTGCGGAGGAGCATCTGCTGCGTCGTGGGCTGAAGGCCCTCGATCCGGGGCTGGCGGTGTCGGCGTTGGAGTCGGCGGTTGGTGCGGGTGAGGGTTCGGTGGTGGTGGCGGATGTGGAGTGGGAGCGGTTTGCTCCGGCGTTCACGAGTGCTCGTCCGAGTCCGTTGCTGGACGACCTGCCGGAGGTGCGGGCGGCGTTGGCTGTCGGCGCTGGTGCTGGCGCTGGCGTTGGTGGTGAGGGTTCTGGTGCTGGGGTGGTGCGGGAGCGGTTGTCGGGGCTGTCGGTTGTGGAGCGAGAGCGGGCGCTGCTGGAGTTGGTGCGTACTCACGCCGCAGCGGTCCTCGGCTACCACAAGCCGGAGTCGCTTGAAGCCCGTTCTGCCTTCCGGGACTTGGGCTTCGACTCGCTGACCGCTGTGGAGTTGCGCGGCCGGTTGAACACCGAAACCGGTCTGCGGCTGCCCGCCACCGTCGTCTTCGACTATCCGTCGCCGGTCGATCTGGCGCGCTTCCTGGGCGATGAGCTGTTCGGGACCGGGGCGGACGCGGTACCCGGTCTGCCGGTGCTGGCGTCCACCTCGGACGATCCGGTGGTCATCGTCGGGATGAGTTGCCGGCTTCCCGGTGGGGTGGCCAGCCCCGAGGACCTGTGGCGGCTGGTGGCCGGGGCCGAGGACGCGATCTCCGAGCTCCCTCATGACCGTGGCTGGGACCTCGATGGCCTCTACGACCCGACCCCGGGCCAGCCTGGGAAGAGTTACTCGCGCCATGGCGGATTCGTCAGCGGGGTCGACCAGTTCGATCCGGCGTTCTTCGGTATCAGCCCGCGTGAAGCGGTCGCGATCGACCCGCAGCAGCGGCTGCTGCTGGAGTCCTCCTGGGAGGCGCTTGAGCGTTCCGGCATTGATCCGCAGACGTTGCGGGGGAGCCGGGCCGGGGTTTTCGTCGGTTCCAATGGCCAGGACTACCCCGCCCTGCTGCTGAGCACTCCGGAGGGCCAGGACGGCTACCTCGGTACCGGGAATGCAGCAGCTGTGGTGTCGGGCCGGGTGTCGTATGCGCTGGGCCTTGAGGGACCGGCGGTGACGGTGGACACGGCGTGTTCCTCGTCGCTGGTCGCCCTGCATCTGGCGGTGCAGTCTCTGCGCTCGGGCGAATGTGATCTGGCGCTGGCCGGCGGTGTGACCGTGATGTCGACGCCGGGTGCGTTCATCGAATTCAGCCAGCAGCGTGGCCTTGCTGCTGATGGCCGGTGCAAGGCGTTCTCGGATGCTGCGGATGGCACCGGTTGGGCTGAGGGTGCTGGTGTGTTGGTGGTGGAGCGGTTGTCGGATGCTCGGCGTCATGGTCATCGGGTGTTGGCTGTGGTGGCGGGTAGTGCGGTGAATCAGGATGGTGCGTCGAATGGTCTGACGGCGCCGAATGGTCCGTCGCAGCAGCGGGTGATCCGGCAGGCGCTGGCGGGTGCGGGGCTGTCGCCCGCGGATGTGGATGTAGTCGAGGCGCATGGCACGGGAACGTCCCTGGGTGACCCGATCGAGGCGCAGGCGCTGCTTGCGACGTACGGGCAGGATCGGGATGAGGACCGGCCGTTGTGGCTGGGGTCGGTGAAGTCGAACATCGGTCATACGCAGGCGGCTGCGGGTGCGGCCGGTGTCATCAAGATGGTGCTGGCGCTCCAGCACGGTGTGCTGCCGCAGACGCTGCATGCCGATGAGCCGTCGTCGCACGTGGACTGGTCGGCGGGCGACGTGCGGCTGCTTACCGAGGCTGTGGCGTGGCCGGAGGGGGAGCGGCTGCGTCGGGCCGGTGTGTCGGCGTTCGGAGTGAGCGGCACCAATGCGCATGTGGTGATCGAGCAGGCTCCGGTGGAGGAGAGCGCGGAAGCCGGGCCGGTTGGTGATGTGGGCGTGGTGCCGTGGGTGGTGTCCGCGCGGAGTCGGGAAGGGGTGCGGTCGCAGGCGCAGCGGTTGTTGGCGCATGTGGAGGCCCGCCCTGAACTCGGTGTGCCGGAGGTGGGGTTTGCCCTGGCCACGACACGTTCGGCATTTGAACACCGGGCCGTCGTCCTCGGCACCGAGCGCGGTGCGCTCGTCGACGGTCTCAGGGCGTTGGCCACGGGGAGCGAAGCTGCTTCCGTGGTGAGCGCTCTGGCTGCACCTGAAGCGCGCTTGGCGCTGCTGTTCACCGGGCAGGGTGCGCAGCGGTTGGGGATGGGTAGGGAGCTGTATGAGGCGTTCCCGGTTTTCGCCGATGCGTTTGACTCTGTCTGTGCGCACTTTGACGGCGAGCTGGCTTCGCCTCTGAGGGATGTGGTGTTCGGTGACGAAGGCGAACTGCTGAATCAGACGGGGTTCACTCAGCCGGCGTTGTTCGCGGTGGAGGTGGCGCTGTTCCGGCTGGTGGAGTCGTTCGGTGTGCGGCCCGACTATCTGGTGGGTCATTCCATCGGTGAGTTGGTGGCCGCGTACCTCGCCGGTGTGCTGTCCCTCCCGGACGCGTGCCGTCTGGTGGTGGCCCGTGGTCGCCTGATGCAGGCACTCCCGGCGGGCGGCGCGATGGTCGCCCTTCAGGCCACCGAGGACGAGGTGTTGCCGCTGCTGGAGGGCCAGGAGCAGCGGGTGAGCATCGCCGCGGTGAACGGACCGCGGTCGGTCGTGGTCTCCGGTGAGGAGTCCTCGGTTGCCGAGATCGCCGGGCGCTTCGAGTCTGACGGCCGGAAGGTAAAGCGCCTCAAGGTCAGCCATGCCTTCCACTCTCCGCTGATGGAGCCGATGCTCGACGAGTTCCGTGCCGTCGCGGAAGGCCTGACATTCGAAGAGCCCCGTATCCCGGTGGTCTCGAATGTCACCGGCACGCTGGCTACGTCACAGGAGCTGACCTCCCCCGACTACTGGGTGCGGCATGTCCGTGAGGCCGTCCGCTTCGCCGACGGCATTCGCTGGCTGGCGGAGCACGAGGTCACCCGGTTCCTGGAAATCGGCCCGGACGGCACCCTCACCGCCATGACACAGAGCTGCCTCGACAGCGACAGCGACAGCGACATCGACAATGACAGCGACATCGACAATGACAACGACAGCGACATGGATGCGGATCTGGACGCGGACCACGTCCTCATCCCCACCCTGCGCGGCGACGACCGCGGCGAGATAGCCGCCGTACTCTCCGCCGCCGGGCGCGCATTCGCCCACGGCATCGCCATCAACTGGCAGACCTTCTTCCCCACCACAGCCACCGCCACCCAAACCAAGACCGACACCCCCACCCCCACCCCCATCGACCTCCCCACCTACGCCTTCCAACACCAGCGCTACTGGCCCCGGTTCACGGGCTTGCCGACGAGTGATCTCGGTTCTGCCGGGCTGGAGTCCGCCCAGCACCCCTTGCTGGGTGCTGCCGTCTCCCTGGCCGGCAGCGCGGACGGTGCGGACGGCTTCGACAGCGGGTACGGCTCGGCCGAGGGCGGCGCCGTGGTGTTCACGGGGCGGGTGTCCGTCGCTGCGCAGCCCTGGCTCGCCGAGCATTGCGTCTCGGGCTCGGTTCTGCTCCCCGGTACCGCCTTCCTGGAGCTGGCCGTCCGTGCCGGGGACCAGGTCGGCTGCGGGCAGGTGGAGGAACTGACGCTGCAGGCGCCGCTGGTCCTGCCGGAGCGGGGCGCCGTACAGCTCCAGGTGGCCGTCGGGGCCGCGGACGAGACCGGGCGCCGGACGCTCAGCGTCTACTCCCGGCCGCAGGATGCGCAGGCCGGCCAGACCTGGGTACGCCATGCCGTCGGCGTACTCGGCACGGACGGCGCGGCCCCCGGGGCCGGCCTGTCCCAGTGGCCGCCCGCCGGTGCGGAGCCCCTCTCCGTCGAGGGGCTGTACGAGGGGCTGACCGCAGCGGGGTTCGGCTATGGGCCGGTTTTCCGCGGTCTGCGCCAGGTATGGAGCCGTGGTGACGAGTTGTTCGCCTCGGTCGAACTTCCGGAGAGCGCCGTCGCCGAGGCGGCCGGGTTTGGACTGCATCCGGCATTGCTGGACTCGGTGCTGCACGCGCTCGGACTCGTGGAGTCGGACCGGGCGGAGGAAGGCCGGGCGGACGAGGACCGGGCGGAGGAGGACCGGGCGGAAGAGGGCCGGGGCAGGCTGCCCTTCTCCTGGTCGGGTGCGACGCTGCACGCGTCCGGAGCGTCGGTGCTGCGTGCCCGGCTGACCGTGCACGGTTCCGACTCGGTCGCCCTGGAGCTGGCCGATGCCTCGGGCGGACCCGTCGCGACGATCGACTCCCTGGTGCTGCGGCCGGTGTCGGCCGACGGGATCGCCCAGGCCAAGGCGGGCGGCCAGGACACCACGCTGCACACGATGGACTGGATCCCGCTGCCGGAGCCCTCCGGGGCAGGCGGGTCCACCGCGCCCACCGCGCCCGCGGTATCCGTCGGTGCGGCCATCGACCTGTGCGACGGCACTCACGGCACTGACGGCACTGACGGCACCGACGGCACCGACGACACCGACGGCGCCCACGGTGCCGACGACCGACTCGATCTCTCCGCGATCGGCGCGTCCGTATACCCGGACCTCGGATCGCTTCCCCGGGACGAGGTGCCTTCCCACGTCCTGCTGCGGCTGGACGTTCCTGACGGCGACCCGGCCGCCGCCGCGCACACCGCGACCCACCGGACGCTCGCGCTGCTCCACGCATGGCTGGCCGAGGAGCGGTTCGCCGCGGCCCGGCTGGTCGTCGTCACCCAGGGCGCGGTCACCGTGGACGAACGGCGACCGGACCCGGCGCTGGCCGCCGTGTGGGGGCTCGTCCGGGCCGCGCGCTCGGAGCACCCGGACCGGTTCACGCTGGTCGATCTGGACGGGGCGAGCGAGTCCCTCGCCGCGCTCCCCGCCGCACTGGCCGGCGACGAGCCCGAACTGGCCGTACGCGCGGGCCAGGTGTACGTCCCGAGGCTCAGCCGGCACGTACGGCCCGATGCGCTGCCGGTGCCCGGGGAGAGCGGGGCGTGGTGCCTGGACATCGCGGAGAAGGGCACGCTGGCGAACCTGCACCTCGCCGAATTTCCCACGGCACAGGCCGAGTTGGGTGTCGGACAGGTGCGGATCGCGGTGCGTGCCGCCGGCCTGAACTTCCGTGATGTGCTGAACGCGCTCGGCATGTATCCGGGTGACGCCGTGGCGCTGGGGATCGAGGGCGCCGGTGTGGTCACCGAGGTCGGTCCGGGAGTGACCGGGTTCTCCCCGGGCGACCGGGTCATGGGGTTGTTCACCCAGTCGTTCGGTCCGTTCGCGGTGGCCGATGCGCGCACCCTCGCCCGCATACCCGAGGGCTGGTCGTTCGCGCAGGCGGCGTCGGTTCCGGTGGTGTTCCTGACCGCCTACTACGCCTTGGTGGACCTGGGAGAGCTCCAGGCGGGCGAGTCGGTGCTGGTGCATGCCGCCGCGGGCGGTGTCGGTATGGCCGCGGTGCAGTTGGCGCGGCATCTGGGCGCGGAGGTGTTCGGCACCGCGAGTCCGGGGAAGTGGGAGACGCTGCGCAGCTCGGGTCTGGACGAGGCGCATATCGCGTCCTCGCGTGATCTGGACTTTGAGGGGTCCTTCCTCGCCGAGACCGGTGGCCGGGGTGTGGATGTGGTGCTGGACTCCCTGGCGCGGGAGTTCGTGGACGCCTCGCTGCGACTGCTGCCGCGCGGCGGCCGCTTCCTGGAGATGGGCAAGACCGATGTCCGTGACCCGCAGGAGGTCGCGGCCGCGCACGAGGGCGTGCGCTACCAGGCGTTCGATCTCTTTGACGCCGGTCCGGAGCGGATCGGCGAGATGCTGACGGCACTCGTCACCCTCTTCGAACAGGGCGTGCTGCGACCCCTGCCGCTCACCGCGTGGGACGTACGCAAGGCGCCCGAGGCATTCCGCTACCTCAGCCAGGCCAAGAACGTCGGCAAGGTCGTACTGACGATGCCGGTTCCTCTCGATGCGGAAGGAACGGTCCTGGTCACGGGTGGGACGGGTGGTCTGGGCGCGTTGGTCGCCCGGCATCTGGTGACCGAGCACGGGGTCCGTCATCTGGTGCTGTCCAGTCGCCGGGGGCCGCAGGCTCCGGGTGCCACCGCACTGCGCGACGAACTCGCCGCCCTCGGCGCCGAGGTCACCGTCGCCGCCTGTGACACCGCGGACCGCGAGGCGCTGCGCGGGCTGCTCGACTCCGTACCGCCGCAGCACCCGCTGACCGGGGTCGTGCACACGGCCGGGGTGCTGGACGACGGCGTGCTGTCCTCGCTGACGCCCGAGCGGCTGGACGCCGTGCTCGTGCCGAAGGCGGACGCGGTGAGCGCACTGCACGAGCTGACCCGGGGCGAGGACCTGGCGGCGTTCGTCGTCTTCTCCTCCGTCGCCGGCATGTTCGGCGGCTCGGGACAGGCGAACTACTCGGCGGCGAATGCCTTCCTGGACGCGTTCGCCCAGGCCAGGCAGGGTGCGGGGCTGCCCGCCACCTCACTTGCCTGGGGCCCGTGGGCTCCCGGCGCGGGGATGACCGGCGAGCTGGCGGATGCCGATCTGCAGCGGATGGCGCGTGGCGGCATGGTGCCGTTCACGGCCGAGCAGGGCATGGCGGCGTTCGACGCCGCATTCCGTACCGCCGAAGCGGTGTACGCCCCCGTGCGGCTCGACCACGCCGCACTGCGGGCACCGCACTCCGCGCCGCCGGCCCTGCTGCGCGGTCTGGTGACCGGGTCCGCCCGGCGCTCGGCCGCGTCGGCGGCCTCCGGCGACGCCGCGCAGGGCCTGCGCACCGGACTGGCCGCGCTGCCGGCCGCCGAGCGGGAACCCGCGGTGCTGGAACTGGTGCGTGCGCAGGCGGCGCTCGTGCTCGGGCACGCCGGCCCCGAAGCCGTCGAACCGGCCCGGGACTTCCGTGGCCTGGGCATCGACTCGCTCACCGCCGTCGAGCTGCGCAACCGGCTGGGCGCCGCGACCGGTCTGCGGCTGCCGGCGACCCTCGTCTTCGACTACCCGTCGCCGACGGCGCTGGCCCGCCAGGTGTGCACCGAACTGTTCGGGGACGACGAGGCGGCCGCCGCCCCGGTGGCCGTGGCCGGCCGGCCGGCGAACGGCGAGGAGCAGCTCGCCGTGGTCGCCATGAGCTGCCGGTTCCCGGGCGGGGCGGGCAGCCCCGAGGAGTTCTGGCGGCTGCTGGCCGACGGCGTGGACGCGCTGTCGCCGCTGCCGGCCGACCGCGGCTGGCAGACCGGTGACGACGCGGCCCGCGTCGAGGGCGGATTCCTCTACGACAGCGGCGACTTCGATGCGGACTTCTTCGGGATCTCGCCGCGTGAGGCGGTCACCATGGACCCGCAGCAGCGGCTGCTGCTGGAAATCTCATGGGAGGCACTGGAGCGGGCCGGCATCGACCCGGCGTCGCTGCGCGGCAGCCGCACCGGGGTGTTCGCGGGCACGAACTACCAGGGATACGGCTCGGCCGCCCACGCCCTGCCCGAGGGCACCGAGGGGCAGCTGCTCACCGGCCACGCCACCAGTGTGACGTCCGGCCGGGTCTCCTACACCCTCGGTCTCGAAGGCCCCGCCGTCACGGTCGACACGGCCTGTTCGTCGTCGCTGGTGGCGCTGCATCAGGCCGCCCAGGCCCTGCGGCTGGGGGAGTGCGATCTCGCCTTCGCGGGCGGGGTCACCGTGATGGCCACCCCCGGTGCCTTCGTGGAGTTCGGGCGGCAAGGAGGACTGGCCGGCGACGGGCGGTGCAAGGCGTTCGCCGACGACGCGGACGGCACCGGCTGGGGCGAGGGCGCGGGCATCGTCCTCGTCGAGCGGCTGTCCGATGCGCGGCGCAACGGGCACCCGGTGCTCGCCGTGCTCCGCGGCTCCGCGGTCAACCAGGACGGCGCCTCCAACGGTCTGACCGCCCCCAACGGGCCGTCCCAGCAGCGGGTCATCCGGGCCGCGCTCGCCAACGCCGGGCTCGACGCCCCAGAGGTGGACGCGGTCGAGGCACACGGCACCGGGACGTCGCTGGGCGATCCCATCGAGGCACAGGCGCTGATCGCCACCTACGGCCAGGGCCGCGCGGCGGACCGGCCGTTGTGGCTGGGCTCGGTGAAGTCCAACATCGGACACACCCAGGCCGCCGCCGGCATCGCCGGTGTGATCAAGATGGTGCTGGCCCTCCGGAAGGGCGTCCTGCCCCGCACGCTGCACGTCACCGAGCCGTCCTCGCACGTCGACTGGTCGGCGGGTGAGGTGCGGCTGCTGACCCGGGCCGTGGAGTGGCCGCAGCACGAACTGCCGCGCCGGGCCGGGGTGTCCTCGTTCGGGATCAGCGGCACCAACGCGCATGTGGTGCTCGAAGAGTACGGGTCGGTTGACGGCGGACCGGAGGGGACCACTTCGCTCGACGGCGTCGCGCCCGCCGATGTCGTGCGGGCCGGGGACGACGGGGACGACGGGGCCGGCGACCTGCCGGGGCCCGTGGTCTGGCCGCTGTCCGCCCGGTCCGGCGCCGCGCTCCGCGATCAGGCGAAGCGGCTGCGTGCCCACCTCACCGACCGCCCGGACCTGCCGGTGGGCGACCTCGGGTACTCGCTCGCCACCACCCGGGCCGCCTTCGACCACCGGGCGGCGCTGGTCGCCGAGGACCGGGACGGGTTCCTCAAGGGCCTCGCCGCGCTGGCCCGCGGGGAGGACACGGCGGAGCTGGTGCGCGGGCGTGCGGACACCGGCGGGAAGCTCGCCTTCCTGTTCAGCGGCCAGGGGTCCCAGCGCGCCGGCATGGGACGCGAGCTCCACGCGCGCTTCCCCGCCTATGCGGCGGCCTTCGACGAGGTCTGCGCGGAGTTCGACCGCCACCTCGAACGGCCGCTGCGCGAGGTCGTCTTCGCGGACGAGGGCACGCCCGTGGCCGCGCTGCTCGACCGCACCGCCTACACCCAGCCCGCGCTGTTCGCCGTGGGAACCGCGCTGCACGCGCTCGTCACGTCCTGGGGCATCCGGCCCGACGTCCTGATCGGCCACTCCATCGGCGAGCTGACCGCCGCGCATGCCGCCGGGGTGCTGACCCTGGAGGACGCGTGCCGGCTGGTCGCCGCCCGCGGCCGGCTGATGCAGGCACTGCCGGAAGGCGGCGCCATGATCGCCGTACAGGCCGCCGAGGAAGAGGTCTCGCCCCTGCTGGCGGGCCTGGCGGACCGGGCCGGGATCGCCGCGGTGAACGGGCCGTCGGCCGTCGTCGTCTCCGGCGCGCAGGACACCGTCACCGAGATCGCCGGACAGCTGGCCGAGCGCGGGCGAAAGACTAGGCGTTTGCGGGTCAGCCATGCGTTTCACTCTCCACTGATGGACGCGATGCTGGCGGAGTTCGGCGAGATCGCGCGGGGAGTGCGCTACGCACCGCCGCGCCTGACCGTCATCTCCAACCTCACCGGGGAACCGGCGGCCGCCGCCGACCTGACCTCGCCCGACTACTGGGTGCGGCATGTCCGCGAGGCCGTCCGCTTCTGCGACGGCATCCGCCGGCTGGAGGCCGACGGCGTACGGACCTACCTGGAGCTGGGGCCCGACGGCGCGCTGGCCGCCACGGCATGGGAGAGCCTGCGCGCACCCGGCGAGGAGGCCGCCGCGCTGCCCGTGCTGCGGCGCGATCGACCCGAGGTGCGCAGCGCCCTGCTGGCCGCGGCGAGCCTGCACGTCCGCGGTCTCGGCACCGGGCCCGCCGCGCTGTACGGCGAGGGTGCGCGCCGCGTCGAGCTGCCCACCTACGCCTTCCAGCGCCGCCGGTACTGGCTGGAGCCGGCCGGCCCGCAGACCGGGGCCGAGGCGGCGCAGACGGTGGACGACCAGTTCTGGGCCGCCGTGGAGCACGCCGACCCGGGCGAGCTGGCCGAACGCCTCCACCTGGCCGGTGACGCTCCGCTGCGCGAGGTACTGCCCGCGCTGTCCTCGTGGCGCCACCAGCAGCGCGAACGCACCGTCGCCGACGGCTGGGAATACCGGGTCACCTGGCGGCCGGCCGGCGATGCACCGGCTCCCGTACTGTCCGGGACCTGGCTGCTCGCCCACCCCGCGGGCCACGGCGGCCGCGCCTGGGAGACGGCGATCGCGGCCGGGCTCACCGCCCACGGCGCGGCCGCGGTCGTCCCGGTCGAGGTCGACTGCGCCCGCGCCGACCGCACCTCACTCGCCGACCAACTGGGCACACTGCTGGGCGAGTCGGGCCCCGTCGACGGGGTGCTGTCCCTGCTGGGCACCGACCAGGAACCGCACCGCAGCGGGCCCGCCACGCCCGGCGGACTCGCCGCGACCATGGCCCTCGTCCAGGCGCTCGACGACCTGGGCACCGGCGCACCACTGTGGTGCGCGACCACCGGAGCCGTCGCGGTGCGCGAGCGCGAGGCCGTGCCGTCCCCCGCCCAGGCCGCCGTCTGGGGCCTGGGACGGGTCGCCGCGCTGGAGCACCCGCAGAGCTGGGGCGGTCTGGTCGACCTGCCCGCGGAGCCCGATGAGCGGGCCGTGGAGCGGCTGTGCGCGGTCCTGGAGGCCGGGCCGGGCGAGGACCAGGTCGCCGTACGCGGCTCGGGCGTGTTCGTCCGGCGGCTGGTCCGGGCCCAGGCCCCAGGCGCCGCACCGGGCACCGACGAGCCGTGGGCGTGCACCGGCACCGTACTGATCACCGGCGGCACCGGTGCGCTCGGCGCACACGTGGCCCGCCGGCTGGCAGACCGGGGCGCCGAGCACCTGATACTGGCGGGCCGGCGCGGCGCGCAGGCCGAGGGTGCGGCCGAGCTGCGGGCCGAACTGACCGCCCGGGGCACCCGGGTGACGCTCGCCGCATGCGACGCCGCCGACCGTGACGCGCTGGCGCGGCTGCTGGCCGAACACCCCGTCGACGCGGTGTTCCACGCCGCGGGAGTCCTCGACGACGGGCTGCTCACCGGACTCGACGGGGCCCGCCTGGACGCCGTGCTGCGGTCCAAGATGGCGGCCGCGACGCAGCTGCACGAGCTGACCGACGGCCTGACGGCATTCGTGCTGTTCTCGTCCTTCGCCGGCACGGCGGGGGCGACCGGCCAGGCCAACTACGCCGCCGCCAACGCCTATCTGGACGCCCTCGCCGAGCACCGGCACGCCCTCGGCCTCCCTGCCACCTCCCTCGCATGGGGCCCGTGGGCCGGCGCCGGAATGGCGGCCGGCGGCGCGGGCGACGAGCAACTGGCCGAGCGCCTCACCCGGGGCGGTATGGGCACACTCGACCCGCGGCTCGCGGTCGACGCGCTGGAGCGGGCCCTCACCCGTGGCGACACCACACTGACCGTGGCCGACGTGGACTGGGCCCGGTTCGTACCCGGCTTCACCTCGGTGCGGCCCAGCGCGCTCCTCTCCGACCTGCCGGAGGCCCGGCGGGCGGCCCCGGAACGCGAGCCCGCGGACGGCGACGGGCCGGGCGGTCTGCGGGCGCTGCGCGCACAGCTGGCCGGGCGGAGCGAGACCGACCAGGAACGCGTCCTGGTCACCCTCGTCCGCACCCATGTCGCCGGTGTCCTCGGGTACGACGCGGTGGACGCGATCGACCCGAAGCGGGCGTTCAGCGAGCTGGGCTTCGACTCGCTCATGGCCGTCGAGCTGCGCAATCGGCTCGGTCTCGCCACCGGTACGCAACTGCCCGCCACGCTGCTCTTCGACCACCCGACCGCCGCGGCCCTAGCCGGCCACCTGCGGAGGCGGGTCGCCGCAGGGGACGCGGCCGGAGGGCTGCCCGCGCTCGCCGAGCTGGACCGGCTGGAAGGCGTGCTGGGAGAGGTGCCGCAGGACGATCCACAACGCGCCAGGATCGCCTCCCGGCTGCAGATGCTGCTCGCGAAATGGAACGAGCGGCAGGACACGGAAGCAGAGGCGAAGGACGACGCCGGGGTGAGCGACCGGATCAGCTCCGCCACCGCCGACGAGATCTTCGACTTCATCGACAACGACCTCGGCATGTCATGAGCTGCCGACCGCAAGAGCCCGGAAACCGCCGCGTGGATGAGGATGCATGAACGAAAAGAAGCTCCTCGAGTACCTCAAGAAGGTCACCAACGACCTTCACCAGACCCGGCAGCGCCTGCAGGAAGTCGAGGCCGGGCTCCAAGAGCCCGTCGCGATCGTGGGGATGAGTTGTCGTTTTCCCGGTGGGGTGGCTTCGCCGGAGGAGTTCTGGCGGTTGTTGGCGGGTGGGGGTGATGCGATCGGTGAGTGGCCTGGTGACCGTGGCTGGGATGTGGCGGGGTTGTATGACCCCGAGCCGGGTGTGGCGGGGCGTAGTTATACCCGGGCCGGTGGGTTTCTCGATGATGTGGGGGGCTTTGATGCCGCTTTCTTCGGGATCTCGCCGCGGGAGGCGGTGGCGATGGATCCGCAGCAGCGGTTGCTGTTGGAGACGTCGTGGGAGGCGTTGGAGCGGGCCGGGATCGACCCGGTGTCGTTGCGCGGCAGCCGTACCGGCGTCTTCGCGGGCACCAACGGGCAGGACTACACCGCGCTCCTGCTCGGTGCCGCGGAGGAGCTGGAAGGGCATGTCGGCACCGGCAACGCCGCCAGCGTCGTATCCGGCCGGGTCTCCTACGCGCTGGGCCTGGAGGGGCCCGCGGTCACGGTGGACACCGCCTGCTCGTCCTCGCTCGTCGCCCTCCATCTCGCGGCGCAGGCGCTCCGGTCGGGGGAGTGCGACCTCGCACTGGCGGGCGGTGTCACCGTCATGTCCACCCCCGGCCTGTTCGTGGAGTTCAGCCGCCAGCGCGGACTGGCCGCCGACGGCAGGTGCAAGGCGTTCGCGGACGCGGCCGACGGCACCGCCTGGGGGGAAGGCGCGGGCATGCTCCTGGTCGAGCGGCTGTCCGACGCCCGGCGCCATGGGCACCCCGTACTCGCCGTCCTCCGTGGCTCGGCGGTCAACCAGGACGGAGCGAGCAACGGTCTGACGGCCCCCAACGGCCCCTCCCAGGAACGCGTCATCTGGCAGGCCCTCGCAGGCGCGGGCCTGGCCACGGCGGACGTCGACATGGTGGAGGCACACGGCACCGGCACGACACTCGGGGACCCCATCGAGGCCCAGGCGCTCCTGGCGACGTACGGGCAGGACCGGGACGCGGAACAGCCCCTGTGGCTGGGCTCGGTGAAGTCGAACATCGGACACACCCAGGCCGCCGCCGGAGCAGCGGGCGTCATCAAGGTCGTGCTGGCCCTGCGCGAAGGGCTGATGCCCAGGACCCTGCACCTCGACCGGCCGTCGTCACACGTCGACTGGTCGGCGGGCGAGGTGTCGCTGCTCGCCGGGGCCGAACCGTGGCCCGACCGTGGGCAGCCGCGCCGGGCGGGAGTCTCCTCCTTCGGCGTCAGCGGCACCAACGCCCATGTCATCCTCGAACAGGCCCCGGTGCAGGATCCCGCCCCCGGGGTGGATGGTGCCCCCGAAGCGGACGGTGGTGCTCCCGGGGCGGACGCCGCCTCCCGTGAGCTTGCCTTCCTCGTCTCCGCGCGCACCCCGGAATCGCTGCGCACGCTCAGTGCCCGGTTGCGCGAGCGGCTGTCCGACGAGCCGCCGGTGCCGCTGCCGGACATCGCCTGGTCGCTGGCCACCACGCGCTCGGAGTTCACACACCGGGCGGCCGTGATCGCCGGTGACCGCGACGAACTGCTCCGCGGCCTGGACACGCTCGCCCGTGACACCCCGGCCGCGGGAGTCGTACGCGGCACGAGCGGCAGGGACGGCCGTACCGCCTTCGTCTTCCCCGGCCAGGGCTCCCAATGGGCCGGTATGGCCACCGAACTGCTCGATACGGACGAGGAGTTCCGCGCCGCATTCACCGAGTGCGCGCAGGCCGTGCAACAGTTCTCCGGCTGGTCCCTCCACGAGGTGTTGCGCGGTGCCGAGGGAGCGCCGTCACTCGACCGCGTGGACGTCGTCCAGCCCGCGCTGTTCGCCGTGATGGTCGCACTGGCCAGGCTCTGGCGCGCCCGCGGTGTGGAGCCCGACGCCGTCGTGGGGCACAGCCAGGGCGAGATCGCCGCTGCCTGCGTCGCAGGGGCACTGACCCTGGAGGATGCCGCCCGCATCGTCGTCCTGCGCAGCCGGGCACTGACCGCGCTCGCCGGGCGCGGCGGCATGATGTCCGTACTGCTGCCGCTGACCGACGTGGAAGAGCGGCTCGCCCACTGGGGCGACCGGCTGTCGGTCGCCGCCGTCAACGGTCCCCGCTCCGTGGTCGTCTCCGGTGAAGCGGACGCCCTCGACGAACTGTTCACCGCCCTCGAAGCCGACGGCGCACAGGTCCGGCGGATCCCGGTCGACTATGCGTCCCACTCGGCGCATGTCGAGGAGATACGCGAGCAGTTGCTCACCGAGCTGGCACCGGTCCGTCCGCGCAGCAGCACGACTCCGTTCTTCTCGACGGTGACCGGCGACTGGATCGACACCGCCCGGCTGGACGCCGAGTACTGGTACCGGAACCTGCGCCGGACCGTACGCTTCGAACACGCCGTCCGCGCCCTCGGCGAACAGGACTACCGCGCATACATCGAGACCTCGCCGCACCCTGTGGTGACGACGGCCGTACGCGACACACTCGACGCGCTCGACATCACGGATGCCGCCGTCGTCGGCACCCTGCGCAAAGGGGAGGGCGGCCACCGGCGTTTCCTCACCTCGCTCGCCGAACTGTCCGTCGCCGGCGGACCCGTCGACCGGCGCGCGGTCCTCGGCCCCACCCCGGCCGGCCGCACCCCCCAGCGGATCGACCTGCCGACCTACCCCTTCCAGCGGCGCCACTACTGGCCCCGGCCCGCTCCCGAACTCCACGGCAACCCCGGCTCGTCCCTCGACACCCGCTTCTGGGAGGCCGTCGAGTCCGGCGACGCGGAGACGCTCGGCGCCGCGCTGGCCGTGGACTCCGGGACCCTCACCGGGATGCTGCCCGCCCTCTCCGACTACCGCAGGCGCAGCCGCGAGGGAGCCCTGACCGACTCGTGGCGCTACCGCGTCACCTGGAAGCCCGTCCCCGCCGGCGCGGCTCCGGCGGCCCTCAGCGGCACCTGGCTGGTGGTGGCAAGCGGTGACGACGCACCGGCCGACGGCGTGGTGGAGACACTCTCCGCCGCGGGAGCACACCCGGTGACCGTGCCGGTGGAACCCGAGCACGACAGGGCCGCACTTGCCGACGCGATCGGGGCGGCCCTGCGGGGCACGGCATCCCCGGACGATCAGCTGCCCTCGGTCACCGGCATCGTCTCCCTGCTCGCCCTGGACGAGGACGACCACTCCGCCCATCCCGGCCTGCCCAGAGGCTTCGCCGCCACCGTCGCGCTCGTCCAGGCACTGGACGACAGCGGCGTCGCGGCCCCGCTGTGGTTCGTCACCCGTGGCGCCGTGGCCACCGATCCGCAGCAGGGCGTTGCCGCGCCGGGGCAGGCCCTGGTGTGGGGCTTCGGCCGCGTGGTCGCCCTGGAGGAGCCGGAGCGCTGGGGCGGACTGCTCGACCTGCCCGAAACCCTGGACCCGGCCGCGGGCACCGCCATGGTCCGGGCGCTCGCCGGTATCGGCGACGAGGACCAGCTCGCGATCCGGCCGAACCGTGTACTCGCCCGGCGACTGGTCCGCGCCGCCACCGGCGAACTCGACACCACGCACCGGTGGACACCCACGGGCACCGTCCTGGTCACCGGCGGAACCGGTGCGTTGGGGCGGCACGTTGCCCGCTGGCTCGCCCGAAACGGCGCACCGCACCTGCTGCTCGTCAGCCGTCGTGGCGCCGACACCCCCGGCGCCGCGGAACTGGCCGAAGAATTGGCGGAGTGGGGCACCCATGCCGAATTCGCGGCCTGTGACATCGCCGACCGGGACGCGCTCGCCGCGCTGCTCGACGAGATCCCCGCCGACCGGCCGCTCACCGCAGTCCTGCACACCGCCGCCGTACTCGACGACGGGACCATCCAATCCCTGACGTCGGAGCAACTCGCGAGTGTGCTCCGGGTCAAGGCGGGCGGCGCACGCAATCTCGACGAACTGACCAGGCGGCACCCCCTGTCGGCGTTCGTGCTCTTCTCGTCCACCGCCGGCACCATCGGCGCGCCGGGACATGCCAACTACGCCCCCGGCAACGCCTACCTCGACGCCCTGGCCCAGCAGCGCAGGGCGGCCGGACACCGGGCCACCTCCCTCGCCTGGGGGCCCTGGGCGGAGAGCGGAATGGCCGAGGGCACCGTGGGCGAGCGACTGCGTCGGCACGGCGTACGCGTCATGGACCCGCAGTTGGCCGTGGCCGCATTGCAACGGGCTCTCGACCACGATGACACCGCACTGGCCGTCACCGACATCGACTGGGACACCTTCGCGCGCGCCTTCACCACGGCCCGCGCCCGCCCCCTGATCGCCGACCTGCCCGACGCTCAGCGGGCACGTACCGCCGCCGAACCGACGACGGAGGAAGCGGCCGCAGGACCGGCACTCGCCCGGCAGCTCGCCGCGCTCGACGCAGCGGAGCAGCGCCAGGCCCTGTCGGAACTCGTCCGCGCCCACGTCGCCGCCGTCCTCAACCACACCGACACCGACGAGATCATCCCCCATCGAGCCTTCCGCGAGCTGGGCTTCGACTCCCTCATGGCGGTCGAGCTCCGCAACGCCCTCAGTGCAGCCCTCGGCACCCGGCTCCCGGCCACGCTCATCTTCGACCACCCGACCCCGGCCGCGCTGGCCGGCCGACTGCGCACGGAACTGAACCTCGACGACGCGGCCGCGCAGCCCGCGCCGGCGCCCACCGCACCGGCGACCCACGATGACGACCCCGTCGCGATCGTGGGGATGAGTTGTCGTTTTCCCGGTGGGGTGGCTTCGCCGGAGGAGTTCTGGCGGTTGTTGGCGGGTGGGGGTGATGCGATCGGTGAGTGGCCTGGTGACCGTGGCTGGGATGTGGCGGGGTTGTATGACCCCGAGCCGGGTGTGGCGGGGCGTAGTTATACCCGGGCCGGTGGGTTTCTCGATGATGTGGGGGGCTTCGATGCCGCTTTCTTCGGGATCTCGCCGCGGGAGGCGGTGGCGATGGATCCGCAGCAGCGGTTGCTGTTGGAGACGTCGTGGGAGGCGTTGGAGCGGGCCGGGATCGACCCGGTGTCGTTGCGCGGCAGCCGTACCGGCGTCTTCGCGGGCACCAACTACCAGGACTACAGCTCCCGTTCCCTCGCCCCGGCGCCGGACGCGGAGGCACACCTCGGCACCGGCAACTCGGCGAGTGTCATGTCAGGACGCCTCTCGTACACCTTCGGCCTGGAGGGGCCCGCGGTCACCGTGGACACCGCCTGCTCGTCCTCGCTCGTCGCCCTCCATCTCGCGGCGCAGGCGCTCCGGTCGGGGGAGTGCGACCTCGCACTGGCCGGCGGTGTCACCGTCATGTCCACCCCGGGGCTCTTCCTGGACTTCAGCCGCCAGGGGGGTCTGGCGGCCGACGGACGGTGCAAGGCGTTCGCCGACCACACCGACGGCACCGGCTTCTCCGAGGGCGTCGGTGTCGTGCTGGTCGAGCGGCTCTCCGACGCCCGGCGCAACGGGCACACGGTACTGGCCCTGCTGCGCGGCTCCGCCGTGAACCAGGACGGTGCATCGAACGGCATCACCGCGCCCAACGGTCCTTCGCAGCAGCGGGTGATCCGGGCAGCCCTGAGCGGCGCCGGTCTGTCCGGCACGGACGTCGATGCCGTCGAGGCACACGGCACCGGCACGACACTCGGGGACCCCATCGAGGCCCAGGCGCTCCTGGCGACGTACGGGCAGGCCCGGGAGACCGAACGGCCCCTGTGGCTCGGCTCGGTCAAGTCGAACATCGGGCACACACAGGCCGCTGCCGGCGTGGCCGGCCTGATCAAGATGGTCCTGGCGCTCCAGCACGGCCTCCTGCCGCCCACCTTGCACATCGACCGGCCTTCGACGCATGTGGACTGGTCGGAGGGGAACGTACGGCTGCTCACGGACCCCGTGGAGTGGCCACGGACGGACCGGCCGCGACGGGCAGGCGTGTCCTCGTTCGGCATCAGCGGCACCAATGTGCACCTGATCCTCGAACAGCCCCCCGCCGCCGAAGCCCCGTCCGCCGAAGCCTCGTCCGATGCAGCCCCGTCCGGCCCCGTTCCCTGGGTGATCAGCGGCACCACACAGGACGCGCTCCGGGCCCAGGCCGGACACCTGCTCGCGCACCTGCAGTCCAGGCCCGAACTCGGCCTGCACGACGTGGGGCTGTCGCTGGCCACGACCCGGTCGGCGTTCGAGCACCGCGCCGCGATCGTGGGCGATCACCGCGACGAACTGCTGAGCGGCCTGAGCGCTCTGGCGGCCGGTGAGTCCGCGGCGAATGTCGCCACCGCAGTGGTGCGGGGCGAGGGCGGAACGGCCTTCTTGTTCGCGGGGCAGGGTGCGCAGCGGTTGGGGATGGGCCGGGAGTTGTACGAGGCCTTCCCGGTTTTTGCGGATGCTTTTGATGCGGTGTGTGCGTACTTCGATGGTGAGTTGGCAACGCCGCTGCGGGATGTGGTGTTCGGCGCGGATGCGGATGCGGATGCGGGTGTGGCGGGTGCGGGTGTGGGTGCGGGTGCGGAGAGGCTGAATCTGACAGGTTTCACCCAGCCGGCGTTGTTCGCCCTTGAGGTGGCGTTGTTCCGGTTGGTGGAGTCGTTCGGTGTGCGGCCGGATTACTTGGTGGGTCATTCCGTTGGTGAGTTGGTGGCGGCTCATGTGGCGGGGGTGTGGTCGCTGGAGGATGCGTGTCGTCTGGTGGCGGCTCGTGGCCGTTTGATGCAGGCGTTGCCGGCCGGTGGGGCGATGGTTTCCCTCCAGGCCACCGAGGCCGAGGTACTGCCGCTGCTGGAAGGGCATGCGCAGCGGGTGAGTATCGCCGCGGTGAACGGTCCGCAGGCGGTCGTGATCGCCGGTGAGGAATCCGCGGTCGCGCAGATCGCCGGGCGCTTCGAGTCCGAGGGCCGGAAGGTGAAGCGGCTGCGGGTGAGTCATGCCTTCCATTCGCCGTTGATGGAGCCGATGCTCGACGAGTTCCGCGCCGTCGCGGAGAGCGTGAGCTACACGCAACCCCGTATCCCCGTGGTTTCGAACCTGACCGGCGAACTCGCCATGAAGGCGGACCTGATGTCCCCCGGCTACTGGGTTCGGCATGTGCGGGAGGCGGTCCGTTTCGCCGACGGCATCCGGTGGCTGGAGGGGCAGGGGGCGACCCGGTTCCTGGAGATCGGGCCCGACGGCACCCTGACCGCCATGGCCCAGGGCTGCCTCGCCGCCGTCGACCGTGCGCTGGTCCCTGCACTGCGCAAGGACCGGTCCGAAACCCACAGTCTCATGACCGCGGTCGGCCGCCTCCACACGTCGGGCGTCCGCCTCGACTGGTCCGCGCTGCTTCCCGGCACCCGCCGCGTCGAGCTGCCGACCTACGCCTTCCAGAAGCGGCGCTACTGGTGGGACGCCGTGGCCGGGGCGGGCGACCTCGACTCCGTAGGGCTGAGTGCGGCCGACCACCCGCTGCTCGGCGCGGCCGTCACCGTGGCCGGTTCGGATTCCGTGGTCTTCACCGGGCGGCTCTCCCTGGCCAGCCACGCATGGCTCGCCGACCATGCGGTGCTGGGCCGGGTGATCCTCCCGGCGACGGCCTACCTCGACCTGGCGATCAGCGCCGGTGACCGGACCGGATGCGACCATCTCGCCGAACTCACCCTGGAGGCGCCGCTCGTCGTTCCGGAGCACGGCGCGGTCCATCTCCAGGTCGCCGTGAGCGCACCCGACGCCGCCGGGTGGCGGCCGTTCACCGTGTACTCCCGGCCCGTGGAGGGGGGCGACGGCACTCCGTGGACACGGCACGCACAAGGCGCGCTGGCCACCGCTCCCCGCAAGGAGCCGGGCAACCTGAGCAGTTGGCCGCCCGAGGCCGCCGAGCCCGTCGGACCGGGCGACTGGTACGAGGCCTTCGCCGAAGCCGGGTTCGCCTACGGGCCCGTGTTCCAGGGGCTCGGTTCCGTATGGCGGCTCGGTGACGAGCTGTTCGCCGAAGTCGCGCTGCCCGAGCCGTACCGGGGCGACGCCGCACGGTTCACGCTGCACCCCGCGCTGCTCGACGCGGCCGTCCAGACGCTTCTCGTCGGCGGCCGGGATGCGGGCGGCGCAGGTGACGGCAGGGCGATGCTGCCGTTCGCCTGGCGGGGGGTGACCCTCCACGCCGAGGGGGCCACCGCGCTGCGGGTGCGTCTGACGCCCGCCGGGGACCCGGCCACCTTCTCGGTGCTGGTCACGGACACCGCCGGCCGACCCGTCGCCAGTGCCGACGCGCTGACCTTGCGCACGGTGACCCGCGCGCAGCTTCCTGACGCCCGTCCGGCAGGGCCGGCCGCCCCGCTGCGCCTCGACTGGCGTGCCGCAACCTCCCTGCCCCCGCGACCCGAGGTGGCGCGGTGGGCCGTGCTCGGCAGCCCGGTCGGCGGCGGTCCGGCGGACGCCGGCATCGCGGAGGCACTGGACGACGCAGGCGTGCACGCGGAGTCGTACGCCGACCTCGACGCGCTGGCAGCCGCCGCGGCCACCGGGATGACGATGCCCGACACCGTCCTGCTGCTGTGCGGTCCGGAGACCCGTGAAGACGCCCTGAGTGTCCGGGAACTCCTCGCCACCACCCTCGCCACCTGCCGTCACTGGCTCGCCGAGGAACGGTTCGCCGGCTCCCGGCTGGTGCTCGTCACCCGGGGCGCGGTCGCCGCCGAGGCCGGCGAGGACGTCAGGGATCTTGCGGGCGCGGCGCTGTGGGGACTGGTCCGCTCCGCGCAGCTGGAACACCCCGACCGATGGCGACTCCTGGACCTCGACCACAGTGTGGCGTCCGGGGGCGCCCTCGCGGACGCCGTGGCCGCCGCTCATCCGCAGGCGGTGCTCCGTGCGGGCGAGCTGCGCCTGCCACACCTCGGCAGCGTCGAAGCTCCGGGGGCTCCGGGCTTCGCGTTCGACCCGGAGGGCACGGTGCTGGTCACCGGGGCCACCGGCGCATTGGGACGGCTCACGGTCCGTCATCTCGTCACCCGTCACGGTGTCCGGCATCTTCTGCTGGCCAGCCGCAGCGGGCCCGCGGCCGACGGGGCAAAGGCGCTGCTCGCGGAGCTGGCCGAGGAGGGCGCCGAAGCATCCCTGGTGGCCTGTGACCTCTCCGAACGGGAAGCCGTGGCGGGGCTGCTCGACTCGATTCCGCAAAACCACCCGCTGACCGCCGTCGTGCATATCTCCGGGGTCGTCGACGACGGCGTGCTGACGACGCTCAGCGACGAGCAGATCGATCGGGTGCTCCGCCCGAAGGCCGATGCCGCCCGGCTGCTGCACGAGCTGACGAAGGACCGGAAACTGTCGGCGTTCGTGCTCTTCTCCTCCGCGGCCGGCACCTTCGGCTCGGCGGGGCAGGCCAACTACGCGGCCGCCAACGCGCTCCTGGACGGTCTGGCCCACCACCGGGCGGCCCAGGGGCTGCCGGCGACCTCGCTGGCGTGGGGACTGTGGGCCGAACGCAGCGGGATGACGGCAGGACTCGCCGACACCGACCGATCGCGTATGGCCCGGGACGGCATGCGGCCACTCTCCGCCGACGACGGGCTGGCCCTGTTCGACGCCGCGCTGACGGCGGGTGACCCCGCCCTGGTCACCGTAGGTCTGGACAGGGGTGGACCCGGGCCGCTGCCGGGCAGCGCGGCTCCCGGTCGCCCCCGTCGTACGGTCCCCGCCCCCGGAGAGGACAAGGACGACCTGCTCGCACGGCTCTCGGCCGCCGGCCCCGCCGAACGGGAAGCGCTCCTGCTGGAGGTGGTACGGCGCCGGGTTGCGGGAGTCCTGGGCCACGGGTCGTCCCAGGAGATCGAACCGGACCGTGGCTTCACCGAGTTGGGCTTCGATTCGCTGACCGCCGTGGAGCTGCGCAACCAGCTCGGCACGCTCACCGGCACGCGGCTCCCGCCCACGCTCGTGTTCGACTTCGCCACCCCGCGGGAGCTTGCGTCCCGGTTGGGGAAGGAACTGGCCGCACCCGCCCTCCCGCAGCCCGGCTCCGGGGGATCCGATGACCGGCCCGCCGGGACGGAACCGACGCAGGACACGATCGGTGCCCTCTTCCGGACGGCGTGCGAGTCGGGACGGATGGACGAGGGGTTCGCCCTGCTGCAAGCAGCCGCCCGACTGAGGCCGACCTTCGACACGCCGGAGGAGTTCGGGGCCGATTGTGCGCCCGTGCGACTCGCCCGAGGAGGCGAATCCTCGGACGCGGGTGCGCCGGCCCTGATCTGCTTCAGCTCGTATGTGGCGCTCGCCGGCGTGCACCAGTACGCCAGGTTCGCCACCGCCCACCAGGGCCGACGCGACGTATGGGCGCTGCCGACACCGGGTTTCGGCCGGAGCGAGCCGCTGCCCGCCTCCTTCGATGCGGTCGTGCGGCTGCAGGCCGAGGCAGTGGTGCGGTGCGCCGACGGCGCCCCGTTCGTACTCCTCGGCTCCTCGTCCGGTGGCATCCTGGCACTGGCCGTGGCGCACTACCTGGAACAGTCGGGGACTCCGCCGGCCGGTGTCGCGCTGCTGGACACCTATCTGCCGCGCGAGGACTCGCCCTTCACCCGATTCGCCGGAGAGATGATCGGCGGCATGTTCGACCGCGAGTCGCTGTTCGCGCACATGGACTCGGACCGGCTCACCGCAATGAGCTGGTACATCCACGTCGTCGGCGCATGGTCGCCGGACCGCCTCTCCTGCCCGGTGTTGTTCGTGCGTTCCAGCGAGCCGCCGGTGACCGTCGAGCAGGCGGGACCGCTCGCACCGCACGAGTGGCAGGCCTCCTGGGACGGCGCGGACACCGTGGCCGACGTGCCGGGCAACCACTTCACGATGATGGAGGCCCATGCGGGCTCCACGGCGAGGACCGTCGCCGCATGGATGGACACCGTCTGAAGCCCGGCAGCCGCACGCGGGCACCTGGCACGGGCGAGGCAACGGCGAGGCAACGGCGAGGTGTGTCCGGTGTCCGACTCCGTCCTCACTTCGGACTCCACCCGCGCCGTGGCCGGAGCGAACTCGGCGAGCGCATGGCCGGAGCGAACTCCTGTGACCGGAGCGAACTCCTGTGATCGGAGCGAACTCCTGCAGGCACGCCGGAAGCTCCTTGCCGGTCCGCTCCGTGCGCCGCACGCTCCCCGGGACCGCGGTGTCCGTGGCCGGCAACCGGTCGACCCGTGCCCGAGGACATGCACGTTCCCCGACACGTCCCGCCGGACCGGGCACGTGTTTGGCCGGGAGGCATCTACCGGCCCGGATCCGAGTCCCGGTCCGGCCGCCATTGTCTGGAGGAATCCCCAGACCATGGCGGCGCCGTACCACAGGGCACTGCCGCAGAGCACAGGATGAGCAAAGGCGCCATCCGCGATCCGGCCATGCAGGTGCCTGACGGTTACATCGAGGCCACCCAACTGTTCGAGACCGAGAGGGGATCCCATGCGTGTGCTGTTCGCCGGGCTGTCGGAGAAGTCGCATCTGTATTGCATGGTGCCACTGGCCTGGGCACTGACCGCGGCAGGACATGAGGTACGGATGGCGAGCACGCCGGCGCTCACCGACATCATCACCGGCACCGGTTTGGTCGCGGCCCCCGTGGGCCGCGACCACGGAATGCACCAGGCCATGGCGCTGGCCCGCGACTCGCAGGACGAGGAGTTCGCCAACTGGAGCCGACTGGGACCGGGCGAGGTGGACTGGCCCTCCCTCCGCACCCGCTACGAGCTCAGCGTCCCCTACGGCTTCGCGCTGTACAACGACCCGGTGATCGACGATACGGCCGCACTGGCGCAGAGCTGGGAGCCACAGCTGGTCGTCTGCGACCCGCTCGCCTACGCCGGTGCCATCGCCGCCCGCGTCAGCGGTGCCGTCGATGTCCGGCTGCTGTGGTCCGCCGATGTGTACGGGAGGGCACGGCGCACCTACGTGGACCTGATGAGCCAAGTCCCTCCCGATGAGCGCGTGGACCCGCTCGCCGACTGGCTCGACAAGCGCGGTGCACCGTTCGGCGTCTCCTGCGACGAAGAACTGATCAACGGGCACTACACCATCGACACTCTGCCTCCGAGCCTGCGGCCGCCCAGCGCGCTGCGGGAACTGTCCATGCGCTACGTGCCGTACAACGGTGCCGCGGTGTGGTGGGACTGGCTGCGCGAGGCACCCGAGCGGCCGAGGGTCTGCGTGACCTTCGGCTGGAGCAACACCGAGGCGTACGGCGGTGACTACGTCTCCGTTCCGGAGATCCTCGGCGCGCTGGCCGGCCTCGACATCGAGGTGGTCGCCGCGCTTCCGCCACGGCAGCGTGCGGCGCTCGGCGACATACCGGCCAACGCGCGCGCCGTCGAAGGCGTGGCGCTGGACACCCTGCTGCCCAGCTGCTCGGCCATCATCCACCACGGCGGCTGGGGGACCTACTCCACCGCCCTCGTCCACGCCGTACCCCAACTCGCCCTGTCCACCACGGTCGCCGACCTGGAGTGGCGGGGCCGGTCTCTGGAGCACGCCGGCGCCGGGATCTTCGCGCACCACAGCGAGGCCGGCGCCGACCTGGTGCTCAGCCACACCCGGCAGATCCTCGACGATCCGGGCTTCGCCTCGGCCGCGCGGCGTCTGCGCGACGAGTCCGCGGCGATGCCCAGCCCGCGCGACATGGTCGCCACATTGGAGCAACTGGTCGCGGAGCGCTGACCAGGCCGAGTCGGCCCGCGACCGACAGGCTCTCCCCCTGACACTACTCGCCCTTGGATGGAAACCGTGAAGGCTCTCGTGCTCTCGGGAGGCGCTGGTACGCGCCTGCGGCCCATAACCCACACCTCCGCCAAACAACTCGTCCCGGTCGCCAACAAGCCCATCCTCTTCTACGTGCTGGAGGCCATCGCCGACACCGGCATCACCGACGTCGGCATGATCGTCGGTGACACCGGACCGGAGATCCGCGAGGCGGTCGGGGACGGCTCACAGTTCGGTCTCCAGGTGACCTACCTGCCCCAGAGCGAGCCGCTCGGCCTCGCCCACGCCGTCCTCATCGCCCGGGACTTCCTGGGCGAAGACGACTTCCTGATGTACCTCGGGGACAACTTCATCTCCGGCGGCATCACCGATCTGGTCGAGGACTTCCGCAAGGAGCGCCCCGACGCCCAGCTCGCCCTCAGCCGGGTCCCCGACCCCACCGCCTTCGGCGTGGCCGAGTTGGATGCCGACGGCCGGGTGGTGGGGCTGGAGGAGAAGCCACCGCATCCCAAGAGCGACCTGGCGCTGGTCGGCGTCTACCTGTTCACCCCCGCGGTGCACGAAGCGGTGCGGGAGATCGAGCCGTCCGCGCGGGGCGAGTTGGAGATCACCGACGCGGTGCAGTGGATGGTCGAGGACGGCCGGGACATTCGTTCCGGTGAGCTGTCCGGCTACTGGCGCGACACCGGCAGCGTCGCCGACATGCTGGAGGTCAACCGGATGCTGCTGGAGAGCCAGGAGCGCTGCATCGAAGGCTCGGTGGACAGCGCGAGCGAACTCCTCGGCCGGGTGTGGATCGAGCGTGGTGCGACGGTCCGCGGCTCGCGGATCGTCGGACCGGCCGTGATCGGTTCCGGCACGGTCCTCACCGACTCCTACATCGGGCCCTTCACCTCGATCGCGGAGGACTGCCGCATCCACGACAGCGAGCTGGCCTCCTCGATCGTGCTGCGCGGCGCGTCGTTCGAGAGCGTGCGCCGAGTCGAGTCCTCGCTCGTCGGACGCAACGCGCACGTCACGCTCGCACCCCGGCACCCCGTGGCACACCGGCTCGTGCTCGGCGACCACGCGAAGGTGCACATCCAGTCCTGAGACCGTCCCCGCGGGGTCGGCCGACCCACCTCACCCGTACCGAACAACCGGAAGGGAGGAGGGCGCTGTTCACCGGCCTGGGTCCCAGGCCGCCGCGCCACATCCTCGATGAGCCCCACGAGACTCCTGGTGACCGGCGGCGCCGGCTTCATCGGTTCGCACTACATCCGTACGCTGCTGGGTTCCCCCGGGGCGGACGACCTCCACATCACCGTCCTCGACAATCTCACCTACGCGGCCAGCCCGGAAAACCTCGACGAGGTCCGCCATCTGGACGGCTTCCGCTTCGTCGCCGGAGACATCTGCGACGAGGCGCTCGTCGCCGAACTCGTCGCCGGACACGACCAGGTGGTTCACTTCGCCGCCGAGTCACACGTCGACCGCTCCATCCGCAACTCCGTGGAATTCGTCCGCACCAACGTCCTGGGCACCCAGGTCCTGCTCGACGCCGCGCTCCGGCACGGGCTGCAGTCCTTCGTCCACGTCTCGACCGACGAGGTCTACGGCTCGATCGCCACCGCATCGAGTTCGGAGGCCCACCCCCTCAGCCCCAACTCGCCGTACGCGGCCTCGAAGGCCGCCAGCGACCTGGTCGCCCTGGCCTACCACCGCACCCACGGCCTCGACGTACGGGTAACGCGCTGTTCCAACAACTACGGCCGGAGCCAGTTCCCCGAGAAGGTCATCCCGCTCTTCGTCACCAACCTCCTGGACGGCAGGAAGGTCCCGCTGTACGGGGACGGGCTCCACGTCCGCGACTGGCTGCACCTCGACGACCACGTCCAGGGCATCGAATTGGTACGCACCCGAGGCCGCGCGGGCGAGGTCTACAACATCGGCGGCGGCACCGAGCTGAGCAACCGGGAGCTGACCGAGCTGCTGCTGGAGGCCTGCGGGGCGCCGTCCACCATGGTCGAGTACGTCACCGACCGGAAGGGACACGACCGGCGCTACTCGGTGGACTGGACCAAGATCCACACCGAGCTGGGCTACGAACCGCGCAAGGACTTCACCGACGGTCTGGCCGAGACGGTCGCCTGGTACCGGGACAACCGGGACTGGTGGGAACCGCTCAAGGCACGCGCCGAACGGCTCGCCGAGACATGCCGAGGGCGGAGGGCAGCATCGTGAGCAACGCGGAAGACCCGGACGGCAGGCACCGCAGGGTGATCGTCCTGGGTGCGACCGGATCCGTCGGCCGCCATATCACCGAGGCGGTCCGCGCCGCCGGCGAGGAAGTGCTGATGGTGGCGCGCCGGCCGGGCACCGCGACCGGGGCGGGGCGATCCTTCCCCATGGACCTGATCGGCGAGGGACCGGACCCCCTGGCCCGCCTCATCGACGCCGAGCGGCCCTACGCCGTGGTGAACGCGGCCGGCGCCGCATGGGTGTCTTCTCCGGAGGTCATGCAGCAGGCCAACCACGCGCTGGTCGACAACGTGCTGGCGGCCATGGCCGCCGCGTCCTGGCGTCCCCGGCTGGTCCACCTGGGCTCGGTGCTCGAGTACGCCCCGCAGCCGCCGGACACCTCGTTGGACGAGCAGGCGCCGACCCGGCCGACCTCGCTGTACGGACGGACGAAGCTGCGGGGCACCGAAGCGGTCCGCACCGCCTTCGCGGCCGGGCAGGTGGAGGCGGTCGTACTGCGGGTGTCGAATGTGATCGGTGCCGGCAATTCACCGGGCAGCCTGCTGGGGCAGGTCGCCGCGCAACTGCGCGCCGCGGAGGCGGACGGGGAAGCGGTGGTGCGGGTCAGCCCGCTGCGGGCGAGCCGGGACTTCGTCGACGCCCGGGACACCGCGGACGCGGTGCTGGCCGCGGCAGCCTTGCCGGTCGGCGGAGAGGTCATCAACATCGGGCGGGGCGAGGCGGTCCCGGTGCGCACCATGGTGGAGCGGCTGATAGCCGCCAGCGGTAAGCAGGCACGGATCGTCGAAAAGGCGGAACCCGGGGGAGTGCGGGCCCACACCGACCTGAACTGGATGCGGGTGGAGACCAGCAGGGCCAGGCGGCTGCTCCACTGGACGGCGCGCCGCAGCATCGACAGCTCGGCACGCGACCTGTGGGAGGGCACCGCCCCCGGCCCGGCCCGCCGCCCCCCGGACGACCCGGCAGCCCACCGTGCCGGCCCCGCCCCGACCAGAGAGTGAAGGTGTCGAAGTGTCAGCATTCGCAGACGCCCCCCCACGGCATGTCGCTGTGTTCCTGTTCGCCGACTTCGGGCACATCAGCCCGACGCTCGGCCTGACCCGTGAACTCGTCCGCCGCGGCCACCGGGTGACGTACTTCGTCGACCACCAGTACAGCGAGGTGATCGAGCAGACCGGCGCTCGGGTCGTGGGCTACACGTCCCGGCGCGGTGCGTTCTTCAAGGAGCCCTACGCCGACGCGGCCCGCCTGGCCGCCGAAGGCCTTGACCTGATGGTCGAGTCGATGGAGCGGGTCCATCCGCTCGCGCTGTCCGTCCTGGCGGCCGACCCGCCGGACATCGTGCTCTACGACTTCGAGTCGTTCCCGGCCGCGCGGATGACCGCGCACCTCCTCGGCTGCGTCACCACCGTGCAGCTGGGCGTCAGCCATGTGTCGAACGAGGCGTTCTCCCTGCGAGAGCTGCTGTTCGACCCCGAGGACCCGTCGATCCGCGAGGGCGGGGCGGCAGTCCTGCGGTTCGCCCAGGACAACGGCCTCACCCCGGAGGGGCTGGGCCGCTTCGTGCGGGAGTGGGACGAGCACAACCTCGCCTTCCTGCCGCGGGAGTTCCAGATCGAGGGCTCCACGTTCGACGAGCGCTTCGCCTTCGTGGGACCCACGGTCACCGTGCCCGAGGGGGACGTGCCGTGGTCGCCGCCGGCCGACGGCAGGCGGCTGGCGCTGGTCTCGCTGGGGACCGAGGCCAACCAGCAGCGCGACTTCTTCCGTACCTGTGTGGACGCCTTCGACGGAGCCGACTGGCACGTGGTGATGACGATCGGCCGCGACGGGGACCTCGCCGGCCTCGGCGCCCTCCCGCCGCACGTGGAGGCCCACCGGTGGCTTCCGCACCCGGTGGTGCTGCCGCACGCCGACGTCCTGGTCTGCCATGGGGGCATGGGCAGCGTCATGGAGGCGCTGTCCTTCGCCACACCGGTGGTCGCGGTGCCCCCGCAGAGCTTCGAACTCACCTTGACCGCACGGCGCCTGGACGAGCTGGGCCTGGGCCGGATGATCAGTGGCGACGAGCTGACCGCGGATACCCTCGCCGCTGTCGTGGGCGACATCGTGGCCGACCCCGAGAGCCCGGAGCGGATGGCGCGGATGCGGGCGAACACGGTCGGGGCCGGGGGCGCGGTCCGGGCGGCCGGCTTGCTGGAGCAGTGGGCCGGCCGGGCCGACTCGGACCCGCCGGGCTGACCCCGCGCGTCGACAGCCGGCGGCCGGTGCCCACCACCCCTCGGGGCGGTGGGCACCGGCCGCCCGGGCTTGTCAGGTACGGCTGGTGACGAACTCGGTGATGCTGCGGATGCTGTGGTCGATCATCTCGTCGGTCAGCCCGGGGAAGACCCCGATCCAGAAGGTGCGCTCGGCGATGATGTCACTGTTGGTCAGCGGCCCGCTCACCCGGAACTCCCGCTCCAGGTAGGCCGGGTGCCGGGTGAGGTTGCCGGCGAAGAAGCGGCGGGTGGCCACCCGCTGGGACTCCAGATGGTCGATCAGTTCGGCGGCCGAGAAGGGCGCGCTGTCCTTGACAGTGATCACAAAACCGAACCAGCTCGGGTCGCTGTCCGGCGTGGGCTCGGGAAGCAGAAGATGGGGCAGACCATCCAGCCCGGCGCGCAGCCGTGCCCAATTGTGCCGACGGGCGGTACCGAACTCCTCGATCCTCGCGAGCTGGGTGAGCCCCAGCGACGCCTGCAGATCGGTCGACTTCAGGTTGTACCCGATGTGCGAGAAGATGTACTTGTGGTCGTAGCCGTGCGGCAGGGTGCCCATCTGCTGGTCGAAGCGCTTGAAGCAGCGGTTGTCCTCGCCGGGCTCGCACCAGCAGTCGCGCCCCCAGTCCCGCAGCGACTCCACGAACCGGGCCAGCACCATGTTGTCCGTCACCACGCAGCCGCCCTCGCCCATGGTGATGTGGTGGGCCGGATAGAAGCTCTCCGTGGCCAGGTCCCCGAAGGTGCCGGTCAGCTTGCCGCGGTAGGTGCTGCCCAGCGCATCGCAGTTGTCCTCGATGAGGAACAGCCCCCGATCGCTGGCGATCTTCGCGACCTCCTCGACGGCGAACGGGTTGCCGAGCGCATGGGCGATCATGATGGCCCGGGTACGCGGGCCGATGGCCGCCTCGATGCGCTCCGCGGAGGCGTTGTAGGTGCCGAGTTCGACGTCGATGAAGACCGGCACCAGACCGTTCTGAAGGATCGGGTTGACCGTCGTGGGGAAACCGGCTGCCACCGTGACGACCTCGTCGCCGGGCACCAGCCGCAGGTCCTCCAACTGATGCGAGGTCAGTGCACTGAGCGCCAGCAGGTTGGCTGACGAACCGGAGTTGGTCAGATGCGCCTTCCGCAGTCCGAAATGCTTGGCGAGCGCGCGCTCGAACTTGCGGGAGCTGGTGCCGGCCGCGATCCGGAAGTCGAGGGCCGCTTCGACAAGGGCGACTCGGTCGTCCTCATCGAGGACCGCGCCCGACGCCCCCACCGGCGTCACCCCTGGCACGAATCCGGACGCGATGTTCTCCTGGTGGTAGCTGCGTACCAGTTCCAGAATGTCGCTCTTGCTGTACCCCATCGGTTGCCGCCTCCTGTGAGTGTCCTGCGGGATGATCCGTCGCGCCGCCGCGGGGCGCGATCCGTGATGCGCGGCGCGGAGCGCGGATGGCGGAGCGCGAATGGCCGACGATTGCGGGGCCACACGTCACACCGGTTGCGCGTATCCGGTCGGCTGGTCGGGCAATTCACTTCAGCACGGCCTTCCGGCAGGAAGCCAGGGAGACTTGCGAAGTCTAGGAATTGCCGTAGAGCCGGAGCAGTGAGCAGTGACCCGTCACTGCTGGGTAACCCATCGACGTACTCGTCCACAGCGCTGTCAATTGCCAGGCGAGTGGGGGCTTTCCCGCCGGGCTGCATGGAGCGCGGCGGCATCGGCAAGGTCCCGGGGCAGTACCTCGGGCAGAGTGCGGGTGATAATGTCCTGTCGATTTCTCAGGCACCCGGACGGCTCTGCACGGCGAGCGGGGTGACCATATTGAATCCGCCCCCTGGGTCGCGTGACACCACGATGATCGGCCGTGCGAGGGGTGGGACAGCAGCAGGGACGGGCGGAGGCAACGGACTGTGCCCCGCCCCGCGCCGGATGACCTGCCCGAGGTCTGATCGGAGTCCGGTGCAGGATCTGGCGCCCGGCTCCGGGGCGTGAGGGGACCGTGTAAGTGGTTGATGTGAGGGGAAAAGTGGTGGCTACAGGTACAGTGGTGCGTTTCGACGAGGTGCGCGGTTATGGCTTCCTCGCTCCCGACACCGGCGGTGAGGACGTCTTCGTCCATGTCAACGACTTGAGGGACGACAAGCAGCTGTTCCGCAGTGGACTCAGGGTGGAGTACACCGCGGAGGCCGGGGATCGCGGGCTCAAGGCCAGCGACGTACAGGTGCTGGAGCCCGTGCGGACGGCCGCGGTGCGGCGGCAGGCTCCGGTGGCCGGCGGGCCGGAACGGCCGGGGAGCGCAGAGTCCGACGAGGACCTGCTGTGTGATGTCCTGTCCCACACCGAATTCCGGAACGAACTGACCGAGGCACTGCTCGACGCGGCTCCCTCGCTGACCGCGGCGCAACTCGTGCAGGTGCGCAGGCGGGTCCTGGAACTGGTCCAGGCGCACAACTGGATCGAGGCCTGATCCACCGCCCCGGCGGGGCGGAAATGACAGGGCGGAGGAATCGGGCCGTCCGGGTGCCGCGTGCGCCGGACACACTGATTCCTCCGCCCTGTGGGTTTCTCTCCACCCTCCTTATGACCTCCGGCACCGTGTGACCGCTTGCGGAAACTGAGGAATAAACCAGTCATCCAGCGCGGTCGTTGACTCGTCGTTCCGGCCCCAGCACTCTCGCACTGTCCCCGAATCCGGGCATTGCCTCGCGCCGGGATACATGTGCTCAGCCGGGACTTCCGTGCGTCCCGCACTCAACGAGGAGAACCGCCGCCGTGTCCAGCCATATTGCCGTTTTCTGCATTCCTGCCCACGGACATATGCGTCCCGCCTTGGCAGTCACCGAGGAACTGGTGCGCCGCGGCCACCGCGTGACCTTTGTGGCGCCCGAAGGATTCACCCTGACCGTCAGGGAAACCGGGGCGAGCGTGGTGCCCTACACCTCACCACTGGCCGAGGCGTACGCCGCCTTGAAGGATGCGGATCTCCCCCCGGACCACCTGGCCTGGTACGCGGTCATGCTCCAGATCGAGAGTGAGGAAGTGATCCGGGCGGCCGAGGAGCACTTCACCGACGATCTGCCCGATCTCCTCTTCCACGACATGTCCCTCGCCTTCGCGGGCCGGGCCCTGGGAACGCTCTGGAACCGCCCCGCCGTCCAGTCCACCCCCGCCATGGCGTCCAACGCCCACTACTGGGAATTCGGCACCATGTTCGCCATGATGGGCTTCCCCGAGGATCACCCGGCGGTGCCCGAACTCTTCCGCCGCGCCTCGGAGTTCGCCGAGGAACGCGCGCTCTCCGTGTCCACCGAGGAACTGCTGGGTTGGCAGATGCCGGTGGAGGGCGTGGTCTACGCACCCCGGGCGTTCCAGACCGCCGAGGAGACCTTCGGAGACGAGACCGCCTTCGTCGGGCCGTGCTTCCTCACCGAAGACCTCACCGCCACCTGGGACACCCCGCAGGACGGTACTCCACAGGACGACACCCCCCTGGTCGTGATCTCCATGGGCACCCTGTCCCATGCGCAGTCGGAATTCTTCCGTACCTGCGTGCGTGCGCTCACCGGCCAGCCCTGGCGCGCCGTCATCACAGTGGGCAACGGCTTCGACACCGCCACGCTGGGGACCGTACCGCCCAACATCGAGGTGTATCCGTGGGTCCCGCAGGTCGCCGTCCTGGAACACGCCGATGCCTTTGTCACCTCCGGGGGCCTGGGCAGCCTCATGGGCGCGGTGCACACCGGCACCCCGATGCTCATGGCCCCCCACCTGCCGGAGCACCGGATCACCTGCGAACGCGCGGCGGAGCTGGGGCTCGGTGAGCTGCTCGACCCGGGGGAGGCCACTGAGGAGCACATCCTCGCCACGCTGCAGCACCTGATCACCGACGAGGCCACGCGGACACAGCTGCGCCGTATGCGGGAACTGACGGAGGCGGCCGGCGGGGCGGCGCGGGCGGCGGACGTGCTGGAATCGCGGATCCGGGCGGCTCGCTGAGCCCCGATCCCCACCGACGGCGCGGCCCGGGCGGAGAGCGAAACGGACCGCGCCGCCTGCGGTGTCCTCTCCACATCCGCCGAGCGCCGTACGGATACGTCTCGTGACCTACCCCGGGAGGATCGGGAATGGGAAACTCCAACCACCTGGACGATGCGACCATCGGGCCGCACTACAAGGCTCACTACCAGTTCCAGTACCTGACTGCTGCCTTCCAGTTCGGGCTGTTCGACATCTTGGAGAAGACTCCCGGCATCACCTTGGAGGAACTCTCCGTACGCATAGGCCTCGCACGCCGGCCGACCCGCATCCTGCTGCTGGGCTGCACCACCATGGGCCTGGTGTGGAAGGAAGGGGACGGCTACCACAACGCCCCCTACATCCAGCCGGTCGGTGACCTCTCCGACCAGCCGTCGGCCACATATCTGCACTGCATCTACCGTGCCGCAGGCTGGTTCTGCGAGTCCCTCAAGGAGGACACCAACGTCGGCCTGCAGCGCGAGATCCCCGGCACGGCACCCACCCTCTACGGCCGCCTCGCGGAGCATCCGGAACTGGAGTCCACCTTCCACACCATGATGGGGGCCGCGAGCCACCCCGTCCCCGAGGGCATCGCCGCCAAGGTCGATCTGTCGGAGTACAAGTACCTGCTCGACATCGGTGGCGGCGCCGCGCTGAACGCGGTGCACCTGGCCCGGTCCTGGCCCGGCCTGGAAATCACGATCGGCGACCTGTCCTCGGTCGCGCCCCGGGCCAACGAGAAAATCGCAGAACTGGGCCTGGCCGACCGGGTCCGCGCCGTCCGCCTCGACGCCTTCCACGACGAATTCCCCATCGGCCACGACTCGGTGCTCTTCGCACACTTCCTGGAGATCTGGTCCGCCGACCGCATCCGCGGGCTGCTCACCAAGGCGTCCCACGCACTGCCGTCCGGAGGCGGGGTCTTCGTGATGACCCACTACCAGGATGACGACGAAACCGGGCCGGAGCGTGCGGCCTACCTCTCCGCGTACGTCCACACGGTCGCGTCCGGCGAAGGCATGGTGTACACGGCCAAGGAGTACGAGCAGTGGTTCAGCGAGGCGGGGATCGACCCCGTGAAGCGCGTGATGTTCGGGCCGGACACCGTGGTGATCTGCGGCCGCAAGCGCTGAGGCGTACCGGAGCACCCGGGCAGCCCCACCGTGGGCTCGCCCGGGTGCTCCGGTTTCGGGGCACGGTGGGCTCCTCAGCCGGCAATACCCCCCTCACCGGTGGCCGGGCGGGCCGGCGGGCCGGGGACCACCGCCGGGTCGTCGGCCGGCCCCGCGGGCAGACAGTCGGCGTACCGGGGCAGCATGCCCCGGGCCTCGGCCTCGGCCAGGCTCGGCGCGACGGTGTCCCGTTCGGAGAGGCAGAACTCCGTCTCGCGCGGCCAGGGCAGGCCGATCGCGGGGTCCAGTGGATCGATCGCATGCTCCAGCTCGGCCCGGTAGGGAGTGCTCACCAGGTACGACATCACCGTGTCGTCCTCAAGCGCGAGGAAAGCGTGCGCAAGTCCGTCGGGAAGGTAAACGGCCCGGAAGGACTCCGAGTCCATGTTGACGAGGTCCCAGCTGCCGAAGGTGGGGGACCCCACCCGGATGTCCACGACTGCGTCCAGCGCCCGCCCCCGTGCACAGTAGACGTACTTGGCCTGGCCAGGGGGAGTGGCCGTGAAGTGGAGTCCACGCAGGACGCCCCCGGCCGACCTGCTGTGGTTGGTCTGCGCCAAGGGGAAGCGGTGGCCGACCGCCGCGAGGAATGCCGGCTCCTGCATCGGCGAGACGAACAGCCCGCGACGGTCCGAGTGGGTATCCGGCGTGAACTCGAATCCGCCGACGACGGCGAGTTTTCGGGTACGCATCAGCGATCACCTGCCTGTCGCGTCGTCAACGGGCGATGGTGCCAGGGAGGCGGACTCGCCGGACCGGACACGCCTGGCGTGGGCCGACTGTGCGCGGATATCCGGCTCGGCTGCGGCGGGGCTCGGAACGGCCCGTGCCGCGGGTCGGTCCAGGGAAGGCGGCACGCTCAGCACCCCCGTCCGGCGCGCTGTTGCCTGTGAGGCCCGTAAGGGGCCACTGCGGCCGGGTCAGTTCGGTGCGCATCATGCCATTCACGTTTTCGCGCTCCCAGCACATTCGGAATCACGTTCTTTGGTCCAGGGCCCGTCCGGTGGGCCGGCCGAGGTGCAGCCATTGCCTCGCCCGGGCGAGTACCCGCCTGCCCTGCCGGGCCGCCCCAGCGGTGGCGCTGCTCAGCGAAGAGCCCGGGATTCTGCCGTGCCACCGCAGCGGAGAGCACGGTCCTCGGTGTTCCGGCAGGAGCGACGGGCTGAACCCGGATGCCACAGCACCAGTATGGGCAGGACCGATGTGAAAGATTCCCTAAAGCCGGGTCCAGCCGGGTCCAGCCGGATCCAGCTGACTCTGCCGGCGTCTGCCGGGCCCTGCCGGGCCAGAGAAGGCAGGCAGCCACCAAGGGTCATTGATCTTCCAGGTCGCGTTCCACGATCGGCTGGCACGGACCGAACCGGCGTCGTGAACCCCCTACAGACGCGGCGCGGCGAGCCCCGCCGAGTAACTGCCGGTGACTCCAGCCTGAGAGGTCTCAGGCCCTCGTGATCCCCGAACGCATTCTGGTAAATGATCTAGAATCTGCTCGCCGAAGTTACCTTCTTGCCCGCCTGGGTGCTAACCCTTACGTGACTGTGCAACTCGTACGGTGTTCAAGGCTGGCCGATCCCCTCGCGACGCAGGCCCCGGAGAGCGGTCCTGACTCGACAACAACGGTCGGTAACCGACGGCTCAAGGAGTAGCGATGGCTGCACCACCTGACGAGATCGAAGCGTCGACGGACGGCAAACAGAGAGAACAGGGCGCCGCCCGCTGGCAGTTCGCGATCACGCTGCTCTGCGATGTCGTCCTTCCTGCGGGGCTCTACTACGTGCTGCGCGCAGCGGGCTGCAGCGAGCTGCTGTCGCTGCTCAGCAGTGCCGCCGCGCCGGCGCTCAGCACCGGGTACTCCATCGTCACGCGACGCAGAATCGACAGCGTCGGCGTCTTCGTCATCGCCATCCTCGTGCTGGTCGGCCTCGGTTCCTTCCTTTCCGACTCCCCGCGCCTGGTCCTGGCCAGAGGCGGCTGGTTCACCGGGCTCATTGCCCTGTGGATCCTTGCGACGCTTTTCGCCGCCCGTCCGTTCACCTACCGGGCGCTCAAGTCTCTGCTGCCGGGCAAAGCAGAGGCCCTGGAACAGTTTTGGCACACCGAGCCGATCTTCCGCCGGGTCTGGCGCGGCCTGACCGTGCTGTGGGGGTGCGGGCTGCTGATCGACGCGGCACTGCGCTTGATCATGGCCTACACGCTGCCAGTCGACTCGGTGCCGGCGCTCGACGGTCTGCTGTACGTCGTGACCTACATCGTGCTGCAGGTGATCACGCACATCATCCTGCACAGGACCGGTGTCCTTCGCATGATCTTCCCCGGACGTGCCAAGCCGGCAAAGTCCGCTGAAGCCGCGGAGGCGGAAGAGACCGGGACGGTGTGAGAAGGGTCGGCAGGATGGCTTGGCACGTCGGCAGGTGACCACGCAACGGTGCGGCGCCTTCACCCGTGTCCGGTGTGCAGGGGTGAGGCCGGGCCGCGTGCCGCCGATGCGGCCACCGGCCCGGTTCCCGGCCCCTGAGAACCAGGGAAACGACCAGACTTCCGGTGCATCGAGCCGAGAGGCCTTGCGCCGGCCGTCCGGGCGCCATGGATAGTGGCGGCAGTATGCACCTTCCCGATCCGCTCGGGACGACGGCGCCGGCAGTGGTTCGGCTGTGCCGGCCCACTGGAAAGGACTGATCAGACCCATGAGTTCACCCCTTGCGGACGACGGCCTGTGGTGCCGGCGCTTCCACCCGGCCCCGGACGCGGGCCGGCGCCTGGTGTGCTTCCCGCACGCCGGCGGTTCCGCGAGTTTCTACCACCCCGTCTCGGCTGCGTTCAGTCCCGACGTGGATGTCGTCGCCGTGCAGTACCCCGGGCGACAGGACCGTCGCCAGGAAGAAACGATCGACGACATCGGCCTCCTGGCGGACCGGATCGCCCAGGCGCTGGGCGCCTGGGCCGACAGGCCGTTGACCTTCTTCGGCCACAGCATGGGCGCGCTGGTGGCTTTCGAGGTGGCACGGCGTCTGGAACGCGCTGGGGACGGGCCCGTGTGGCTCTTCGCATCAGGGCGCCGGGCGCCGTCCGCCTACCGTGACGAGGCGGTTCACCGGCGCGATGACGACGGCATCGTCGCGGAGCTACGGGTGCTGAGCGGGACCGACTCGCGGGTCCTCGAGGACGACGAGATGCTTCGCATGGTGCTGCCCGCCCTCCGCAGCGACTACAAGGCGGTCGAGACCTACCGAAGCGAGCCCGGAGCCGTCGTGCGTTGCCCCGTCACCGCGCTCGTCGGAGACCAGGACCCCAAGACCTCCGTTGCGGAGGCCCGTGCCTGGGACGGGCACACGAACGGCGATTTCGATCTGCGGGTCTTCCCCGGCGGGCACTTCTACCTGGCCGACCGGCAGGCAGAGGTGATGAACGTACTCCGCGATCACTTCACCTCGACCGCCCTGCAGCGTCCTGCCTAGGTGTCGTCCTACCGCCCTGACCGAGCCGGCGGAGCCCTGACAGGTAGGTGACCGCTACCCACCCGCACCCCATCGGCCGCGCCTGCACGGCCCACCGGACAGGGAACTCTGCAGGTGAACACGTACACCGTCGGCCCGGGTGAACACGTATACCGTCGGCCCGGGGGAGGACGGATACGCGGTGGTGCGGGAGTCGCTCGGCCGGCGGCCGTCGCCGAGGGGCTCCCACCGCCTTTCGCTCCCGCCACGTGGGGCTTCCCGGGCGCCCGTCAGGCGCCCCGAGCGTCAGGGCGGCGCTGCGGACATGACCCTGCCCGGGAGGCGGCCCCGACCGGTGGTTCCGACGGTGCGGCGGTTGCCCTCCGGGCAGGGTGGGTTCCTTGACGGTGACGTCCGGAGGCCTGCCACAGACCCTCTCGGAGATGGGCGGCGAGCCCCCGGGCGTCGGCCGTATCGCTACTCGTCGACGGTCACGGGCACGGCCTGGGCGCGGATCGCGTCGACCAGCTGCATCGTGGCCACCGCGTCCTCGCGCCATTGAGCCTCCCGCGGGCCGGTGGCCGCGCCACCGGCGACCACAGCTGCGGCGAAACCGGCGAGGCACCGGCCCAGTTGGTCCGCCGCCGGGAGTGTGAACTGTTCGGTGTGATCCTGCTCTTCGAGCAGCAGCACCGGCTGATACCCGGCCGGTGGGGTGAACACCCGGTCCACGGTGACCTTCGCCCGGTCTCCCCACAGGCAATAGGACGATCCGTAGGCGTGCTCGAATCCGAACTCGACGGACGCCAGCACACCGGAGGGAGACACCAGCAACGCCTGGCCCGACAGATCGAGCCCGTCGGACCGCCGCACGCGTGTCGTGGCGCCCGCCACGCGCAGTCCGGGGCCCAGCAGCATCCTCGCCGCCCGCAGTGGATACACGCCGGCATCCAGAAGCGCACCGCCACCCAGCCCCGGAACGTAGCGGATGTCCTGTGAGGGCAGCGGAGGGAAACAGAACACACTGCGGAACGAGCGCAGTCCACCGAGCCGCCCTTCGGCGACCAGGGCCGCTACCGCGTCATGCTGTGGATGGTGCTGGAACATGAAGTTCTCCCGCAGCACCAGGCCGCGGTCCTCAGCCAGCGCCACCACTTCACGGGCCTCGGCTGCCGTCGTGCCCATCGGCTTCTCGACCAGCACATGCCTGCCTGCGCGCAGCGCTTTGGCCGCCCATTCGGCATGCAGAGCCGGCGGCAGCGACACATAGACGGCGTCGATGTCGTCGCGTTCCAGCAGCGCCTCGTAGGAGGAGGCGGCGCAGCCGAACCGGTCGGCGAACCGCTGGGCTCGCTCCGGGCTGCGGCCGGCCACTGCGACGAGTTCCGTCTCCGGACAGCCGGCCATCGCCGGCAGCACCCGCCGCCATGCGATGGACGAGGTGCCCAGCGCGCCGAAGCGCACCGGTGGTGTCACGACGGCATCCGCGGCGTCGCGATCAGGGGCCGAGCCGGTACGTTCGGACAGTGGCTGTACGTGACCCTGGTAAGGGATCACCGGCACGTTCGGCTCGTAAGCCATGACTCCTCCGTTGTCAGGGGTTGCTACCGGGCCGCTGCGACCTGAGCCCGTGCACAGCCATCGGCCAGGCCGGGCACCTCGGCAGCCGTCGCAGACCGACGAGGTCGGTCCGGTGGTGCAGCAGGACGGCCCGATGCCGTGGTCCACACCGATGGCGGCGAACGGGTCGGGCAGCGGGGCGAAAGGGGACCCGCGCTTCGAGGCGTGCGCGGCACCCGGCGGCGCCGGCGGATCCCATGGCGACTCCCCCTCCGTATGCCCTAGGCAGATGAGAGCCCCAGCCCAGCACGAACCGGTGGGAGGAGGCGAGCGCGGTGGGGCAACTCTAGGGAATCGCCGGTTGAGGGAACGACACCCGGTGCCTCGGCGCAGGGGAGCTTGGGCGGACGTTGAGGCAACGGCTCCTGACGTTCTGCTGGGGAAAACGAACCGGTGCCGTCGCCTGTATCTGTGCCGCCCGACTCCGGCGGCTGGGCGCCGCATGTGTGGGCGGTCTGCGCCACCGTCTTGCCCTCGACGGGCGTCGCACCTGGGGCTCGGGGGCGGGCCGCGCGGCGAGGTGGGGAGGGGCTGCGCAGACTGGGGCCCTTGGCCACCGCGGCCAGTGCGCGGCTCGCCATCAGGATCGGCCGGGCTCCGGCGTCCTCGACCCTGGTGAGCGAGCCTCGGCAGTGAAGTGCCACACCCGCAGCCCGGTACGAAGCACTCCCGGCGCGCCTGTTCCTCCCCGCCCGCAGTCGGGCCAGAAGTACTCCGCCAGGCGGTCCGCGCACAAAATACCCTGAAGCGGCGAATCATCGCATAAACGCCTAGAGTGGAAGGTGGGGGAGGGTTGTTGGCGGCGAGTGGTCACTGGTCGTCCCGCCGAACGCGTATGCGCGTGCGAGAGGGGATCTTTGCCATGGCCAAGGTGCTTTTCATCGTGAGCGGTGCCGGCTACTGGGTGCTGAAGGACGGCACGCGGCACGCGACGGGCTACTGGGCCGAGGAGTTCGCGAACCCGTACAAGATCTTGACGGACGCCGGTCACGAGGTCGTCGTCGCGACCCCGAACGGCGTGATCCCGACCGTTGACATGATGAGCCTGCGCCCCGAGTTGGTCGGCGGAAACGACAGCGCCCTGGAACTGGAGGCCGTGATCCGTTCCGCGGAGGTGATGCGTCGGCCGCTGCGGCTGTCGGACGTCCGCCTCGAGGACTACGACGCGGTGTACCTGCCAGGCGGTCACGGTCCGATGTCGGACCTGGCTTGGGACGCCGATGCCGGACGGCTGCTGACGCGGCAGCTGACCTCGGGCAGCCCGCTGTTCATCGTCTGTCACGCCCCCGCCTCGATGCTGGCGACCAGGATCCACGGCGAGTCGCCGTTCAAGGGCTTCAACGTCACATGCTTCACCAACGAAGAGGAGGAGGGCGTCGGGCTGGCCTCCAGGGCGCCGTGGCTGCTGGAGACCGATGTGCAGGAGAAGGTCGGGGTCAACTTCAGCCGCGGCCCGATCTGGGAGCCGTACATGGTCGAGGACCGCAACCTGGTCACCGGGCAGAACCCGGCCTCGGCCGCGGTCCTGGGCAACCGAATGCTGGAAATCCTCAAGTGAAACCGTCCCGGAGCGATCCGGCCCAGGCGCGTGCCCGCACGCACCGGCCGGGTCCGAAGGTCGCGATCATCACCGGCGCCGACGGGGGCATCGGCTCGGCCATCGTCACCGCCTACCGCGGCCTCGGGTACGCGGTCGTGGCCACCAGCCGTGCCATGCCGGATTCCGATGATCCGCAGGTGCTCGCCTGCTGCGGCGATCTGATGGAGTCCGGTGTCGGCGAGCGGATCACGGGGGCGGCGATGGACCGGTTCGGTCGGATCGACACCGTGGTCAACAGCGCCGGTGTCTACATCGGCAAGCCGTTCACCGACTACACGGACAAGGACTTCGACCTGATCGTCGGAGTGAACCTGCGCGGATTCTTCAACGTCTCGCGCAGTGCCATCGGCGCGATGCTCTCCCGCGACGAGGGCGGCGGTCACGTCGTGAACATTTCGACCTCCCTGGTCGACCAGCCGGATTCACAGGTGCCCTGCGCGCTCGCGTCGCTGACCAAGGGCGGGCTGAACGCGGTCACCAAGGAGCTGGCGATCGAATTCGCGGGGCACGGCATCCGCGTGAACACCGTCTCGCTCGGCGTCGTCCACACGCCGATGAACCCGGAGGTGACGCCCGAACTCATGGCCCGCCATCCACTCGGGCGGATGGAAGAGGTCGACGACGTCGTCCAGGCCATCCTGTACCTGGAGCAGGCGTCGTTCGTCACCGGCGAGGTCCTCCATGTCGACGGCGGCCAGAGCGCCGGCCACTGAAGGGAATACGAACGCCCCCCGGCGCGCTTCGGCCGCGTGCGGAAGGGACAATGCGATGGATCCTGACGTCCGGACCAGGGCCGCGATCGAGGAACACTGGCAGGCATCGGAACATGGGGACACCGAAGCCGAGCACGCCATCTACGCTGCGGACGCGATCCTCGACTATCCCCAGTCAGGTGAACGATTCCGGGGCCGCACGACGATCTCGGCGCAACGTGGCGGGCACCCCGCCGGCCGGCATTTCGCCGTCCACCGGATTGTCGGCGGCGGGGACCTGTGGGTCAGCGAGTGCGTCATCACCTACGACGGAGTGCCCAGCCGCTCGGTGAGCATCATGGAATTCGCCCACGGGCATGTCGTGCACGAGACGCAGTACTTCGCGGACGCCTTCGGCGCCCCCGGATGGCGGACAGCGCTCGCGGAGCCGATGCCCGGCAGGAACATCGCCAGGGCTTGATGCACCGGATGCAGGGACGTGAACCGAGCCGGGCCGCTCGTCCACTACTCGCCGAACGGGGCCGGGTCGATGAGGACCTGCCGCAGTTCGTCGACGTCGACCAGGTCCCACGGGTCGAGCCCTTGGGGCCGGTCCCACTCGTCCATCGGCGTGCCCGTGGTGGTGTGGCCGGTGGCGTACAGGGCGGGGACGTCGTGGTCGATGCCCTCGTCGTGGACGTAGGCGCGCTCGGCGCGGTACAGCACCGGCCCGCGCGTACGGGGGTGTTCACCGTCTCGCCGCTCGTTCCGGCCGTGCCCGGCATCAGGCGGCCTGGCCGAGTCCGGCGGCGGTCAGGTCCTGCTCGCGCAGCGGGGTGAAGTCGCCCCGGGGCGCAGCGTGACTCCTGACAGCCCGTGAGGCTGCGGCGATGTCCTCGACCGTGTAGTCGACGGAGCCGGCCGTCACGATGAAGAACGCGTTGCCCGCGACCCCCACCGCGATCCGGGCCAGCCCAACAGCAGTCCCTGCAGGCCGACATGGCCGTGCGCCGGGTCGACGAACTGCGGCAGCAGCGTGATGCAGAGGATGGCCACCTTGGGATTGAGCAGGCAGGTGAGGAAGCCCATCAGGAAGAGCTTGCGGGCCCCGTCCTGCGTCAACTCCTGGGTCGCGACAGCGGATCGGCCGCCCGGCCGGACGGCCTTCCAGGCCGGCCGGAGCAGGTAGCCCGCTCCGGCCGGCTTGATCGCCAGGTAGTCGACCGTGCGCTCCGCGCGGTGCGGCCTTACCTTGTCGACCAGGCCCGGCGCATGGCCGAGTCTCGTTCTCCGTGGGTGCGGTTCTGACCGTGTACCTGAACGCCGGCTACGACTCGGGCAGGATCCGCACCACCCGCGACCCTGACCCCGTACCTAGTACCTAGCTGTATTGCCCTGTGAGGTTGGGGACGCGGCTGGCGGGTGGTTGGCCATTCAGCGCGGTGTGTCCGCGGTGGTGATTGTAGGTATGAAGCCACTGTGGGAACCCTTGTCGGCGTTCGGCCTCTGAGCGGGGCGCAGGCAGCCTGGCTCCCGCCTTTGATCAGGGTGTGCCCCCGGCGCCCCGGGGTGGATCACTCGGGTGGGCCGCCTTCGTCGTGGGCCCTGCGCCGAACGTTAGTGATCATTTAGTGATCCATTAGCGGGGCCGGGCAGCGTGGTGATCGTCCACGGAAACACTTAGGAAGAGCGAGGATATGCGCAAGAAGCTCAGCAAGGCAGCTGTTGTCCTGGCCGGTATAGCGGCGGCCACCACGATCAGCATGGGGGCGGCGCAGGCAGCGGATGAATACCGTGGCTTCCCCACCCAGAAGGCGTGCATGGACAAGGGGGCAGCGCTGACGGACAACGGTCACACGGCCGGCTACATGTGCACCGAGCAGAGCGATGGCTGGCTGCTCGAGGTGGGCAACGACTGAAAACGGCTCGTGATGAGTGCCCCTGCGCTCTTCTTGGAGCCCATCGGGCCCGAATGTTCCGCATCGCATTGCGGCGGGCTCTGAAGCAGAACGAACATATTCCCCGGGCCTCCGCGGCGGCCCGGGGAATAGGTTTTCGTCAGCCACTGCATGCCGGGCACCAAGACCCAGGTGGCGACACACCTCGTGCGCAGCGTCCGGACGATCAGAGTGCGCACCGCCCGCAGCAGCCGGGCCCGACCAGGGCCCCGGAGCGCCAGCTCGCCGAGACCGACGGCCAGAACGCGGCCGCCGGCGCCCCGTACGACCAGGCACACCCCGCGATCGCCACCTGGACCCAGAGCAGCGCGGCCGACCGCGGCACGAACGAGCTGACGCTGGACGACCTCAAGGCAATGCAGCAGAGCTGACCGACGCCACGCGCTGACGCCCATGGGCTGGATGTCCGTGGGCATCAGCGCGTACGTCGGCCAGTCCTGTGCCCACCACCATGCGGTGACCGCCTCAGCGACCTCGAATGCCTCACCGCCGACGGGGGAGCGGCGCAGCAACCGCCGGTGATTGTCCTGCGCCTGGGCCACCTCAGGACACCCGGCCACTCCCACGACACGGCCGCCACTGTCCGGCACCGTGGCTTTATCGAGCAGTAGTGACGTCACTTGTCGACGGGTTTGGGAGGCACCCAAAACCACGGTCGGGTGATGTTGATGAGTTTGGGTTCTGGCTCACTTTCCGTGGAAGCAACCGTCCCGATCCCGGCGGACCGGGCCCGCAACCGGCAGAACCTCGGCTTCAAGGGTGTCGGCCGCCCAAGTTCGACAAGGCCGACTACTGCGAGCGTCATGCGGTCGAGTGCGGGATCAACCGCCTCAAGCGCCACCGAGCAGTGGCAACTCGATACGACAAACTCGCCGTGCGCTACGAAGCGACCGTGCTGATCGCAGCCATCAACGAGTGGCTCTGACCGACCTAAATCCTTCAATGGCACCCTCTTCCGAGCACTAACGTGGCCTCATGGGGATCAGCGTCCAGGTCCGGACATTCACAGGTGTGGTCGAAGCCACGTGCGTGCATCCTGCCGTCGCTGCCCTATGCGGACGGGCGGCGAGCCAGAATCTGCCCCTGCTCGGATGCGTCGACCCCTGCGACGACACCGCAAGGCTCACCGATACCTCGTCTTCAGCGGCGACTGACGACGCCACTTTCACAACAGGCCCTAACACACCTGAGATGTCTCTCCTGCGGGCCGTGGCCCGTGGATGTACTGATCGGCCCAGGCGCTGATGATGTGGGCGGCTCGCTGCGCTTGTCCTCGGGCGGTCAGGAGATGGTCTGCTCCTTCGAGCGAGACGAAGCTTCGCGGGTGCCGTGCTTCGCGGAAGATCTCCCCGGCGTTGTCGATGTCGACGGTGTTGTCGGTCGGCGAATGCAGGACGAGCAGCGGCAGGTCCAACTCGCCAATGCGGTCGCGCAGATGAGCTCGGCGGACGTCTTCGACGAAGGCGCGCTTGAGGACCAGGGTCCTCCCGCCGACGAACCACTCGTGCGAGCCTTCGCTGAGCACGCGATCCACGACCGCGTCGTACTGTCGCTCGACGTGGCTGGGGTCGACAGGCGCCCCGATCGTGGCGACCGCGCGGACGCCGGTTGCCTCGGCCGCCGCGGCGAGGACGGCGGCGCCTCCCCATGAGTGCCCCACCAGCAGGTCCGCCGGAGTTCCCCGCTCCGCCATCATGGCCGCGGCACGGATCGTGTCCTGGACCTTGACGGTGAAGGAACCGTCGCCCCAGTCGCCGTCGGAGTCCCCGATCCCGAGGTTGTCGAAGCGCAGCATTCCGATCCCCTCGCGCGCCAGCTGCTTGCTGACGCGCGACGCGGCCGGCGAGCCCTTGCCGAGTGTGAATCCGTGTACGAAGATTCCCCAGCCGCGGATCTCGCCGTCCGGCAAGTCGATCGCTCCGGCCAGTTCGGGGCCGACGACGCTCTGGAATCTCACTTTTTCGCTCATGTTGTGATCACCTAGGCAGGGGCTGTTCGTGGAGCAGGTGAGACGAGGGTGACACAGGCCGACGCCACGCGCGTGCTCCGGGCGGGGGAGCGGCAAGCGCGGTGCCTGCCGTGATCGGCGCGTCAGGCGGTCGGCTTCCGGTCGGAGGACGGCTCGGCGGTGAGCAGCGCAGTGATCTCCTCGGCGAGGTGCGGGCCGAGCTCGCCCCAGCCGTCCTTGTAACCGTAGACGCCGGCCAGGGTGCGGGCCTCGTAGTCGCCGTTCATGATCTCGATGTCGGTGGCCGTGATGAGCGCCGGGTGGGCGACACCGACGGCCGCCGAGATCTTCAGCAGCTCCTTGCGGAGGGTGCGCAGGTAGACAGCGGCCCGGGTGGCCTTCGAGGTCGGGTCGAGGCCGCGGGCCAGCCACGGGCTCTGGGTGGCGACGCCGGTGGGGCACTTGTCGGTGTGGCACTTCTGCGCCTGGATGCAGCCGATCGACAGCATGGCCTCACGGGCCACGTTGATCATGTCGGCACCCAGAGCGAAGGCGACCGCGGCGTTCTCGGGCAGGCCGAGCTTGCCGGAGGCGATGAAAGTCAGGTCGTCGGTCAGTCCCCGCTCGGCGAAGGCGCCGTAGACCCGGGAGAAGCCCATCCGGAAGGGCAGCGACACCGAGTCGGAGAAGGTGAGCGGCGCCGCCCCGGTGCCGCCCTCTCCGCCGTCGATGGTCACGAAGTCGACACCACGGTCACCTCGCGCCATCAGCGTGGCCAGCTCCTCCCAGAACTCCATCTCTCCCACCGCGCTCTTGATCCCGACCGGCAGGCCGGTCTCGGTGGCGAGCAGTTCGACGAAGTCGAGCATCGAGTCGACGTCGCTGAACGCGGTGTGCCGCGACGGGGAGGCGCAGTCCTCGCCGAGCGGAATGCCGCGGATCTCGGCGATTTCCGGTGTCACCTTCGCGCCCGGCAGCATGCCGCCCAGCCCTGGCTTGGCGCCCTGGGAGAGCTTGATCTCTATCGCCTTGACCGGGGCGCCGGCGACCACATCCCTGAGCTTGTCGATGTTGAAGCTGCCGTCCTCGTTGCGGCAGCCGAAGTAGGACGTACCGATTTGAAGGACGAGGTCGCCGCCGTTGCGGTGGTACGGCGAGAGACCGCCCTCGCCCGTGTTCTGCAGGGTGCCCGCCAGCGCCGCCCCCTTGTTGAGCGCCGTGATCGCCGCGCCGGAGAGCGATCCGAAGCTCATCGCCGAGATGTTCACCACGCTCGCCGGTCGGAACGCCTTGGCGCGCCCGCGCGGCCCGCCCAGCACCTTGGCTGACGGCAGTGGGGCCTGCGGGTCGTGTACGTCGGGCAGCGTGCCGGCGAACGTGCGCTGCTTCAGGTAGGCGTGGCCCTGCGTGTGCTCGACGTCGTTGTCGGTTCCGAACCCGAAGTAGTTGTTCTCCCCCTTCGCCGACGCGTAGATCCAGGTGCGCTGGTCGCGGCTGAACGGGCGCTCTTCGTCGTTGGAGGTCACTATGTACTGCCGCAGCTCAGGCCCGATCGTCTCCAGCAGGTACCGGGCGTGCCCGAGCACGGGGAAGTTCCGGAGCAATGCGTGCTTCTTCTGGACAAGGTCACGAGCGGCCACCAGTGCCAATGCTGTTGCGGTGGCCGTGGCGATGCTCCGGGCGCGCATGTACGTTCCTCTCCTCGATGCTCGACTCCATTGCCGTGCGGTGGAGTCGTCGTGCCGGGCGTTGGGCGGCGGGCACGACACAGCGGGCGTCAGCGTCCGTCGGAGGACGCCAAATGATATTAGGGGCTCGCCCGGACAGAGGGTCGCGCGTGGGGTGGTCTTCCCAGTGGTGGGTGGTCCAGGCGCGTCGGAACAGGCTATGCACGGTGACGCTGGCGTAATACGGCGTAACCCGGCGTAACGTCTAAGTGTCGGCCGGGCCGGGCCGGGTGGGACAAGGGCTGCCGGACGGTCTCGTCGCCGAGACCGCGACCCAAGGAGCTGCGACCCGGTACCTTGCCCAAGTCGTTGGTGCTTCCTCACGTGTCGCCGCCGGCGACCTCGACCGACTCGTGGGCGACGAGCTCCTGGTGCTCGTCACGGACGGCGTGACTCCCGCTCTCCGGACGTACTGGCTGGCTTCCTGGCCCGAACCAATGCAGTGGCTGCGCGCGAGTCCCGTGGCTCGACGCGATACGAAGCAGGCGGCCCCCGGTTGGTGAAACCGGGACCGTGCAGAGCACATGCGAGGAAGTCGGACGTGCAGCGCAATCCGGGCCATGGTCCGAATGGGACAAACGGGACGAGCGAAAGGCGCCCGCCGGGCAAAAAACCCAACGAGGGTCCACGACAAATGACCGAAACGGATCACTGCTTCGGGAAGACGCGACGACACGCCAAGTAGCTCTGCGTAGCGCCTCCGTGGCATCCGGCCCGGAGACTCCGCAAAAACCCGTTAGGCGGACGGGAGCGGCCACTGCTAGCGTTCCGGAGGCCGTGCGAGAGATCGAGGAGGTGGTACCCGTGAACGCAGTATCGACATGGGTGCTCCCCTCCGGGGTCACGGTCGGGCGATAGGCAGGTCGTCCGGGAGCGCCGTCCCAGTGCACTCCCGAAAGGCACAACCATGCATGTCACTTCCGAGCAGCGCCTCGACGACGGCGTCCTCGAACGAGAATTCACCCTCGGTGAGATCCCCGGCATCCTGTGGGCACCCGCATCGGTATCCGCATCATCACCGGCGCCGCTGATCCTGCTCGGCCACCCTCCCCTCGGGCTGCGCAAGATGTACCCCCGACTGGTGGCCCGGGCCCGGCATTCCGCGGCGGATGGCTTCGCCACGGCCACCATCGAGCTCCCCGGAAGCGGTGACCGGCCCCGGTGGCCCGCCGCCGAGCAGGCCCGCGCCGACCTGCGCCGGGCGATGGAGGCCGGCGAGCCGGTCGGCGACGAGATCGTCGACGCTCTCATCCTCCCGCTGGTCGAAAAGGCGGTCCCGGAATGGCAGGCCGCCCTGGACGCCCTCCTTTCACTGCCCGAGATCGGCGGCCCGGTCGGTTACTCAGGGGGAGTGATCTCCCTCGGCATCCGGCTGGCGGTGGTCGAGCCGCGCATCTCGGCGGCCGTCTTGTTCGCCGGGAGTTTCGTGCCTCGCGCCATGTTCGAGGAGGCCCGGCAGGTCACCATTCCCCTGCACGTCCTGCTGCAGTGGGACGACGAAGGGAACGACCGGCAGGCGGCCCTGGACCTGTTCGACGCATTCGGCTCCAAGGAGAAGTCCCTGCACGCCAATATGGGCGGGCACACCGGCGTCCCGCAGTTCGCGGGGGACGCCGCGGCCCAGTTCTTCACCCGACAGCTGAAGTGAGGCCGGGCCGTCAGACCGGCAGCAGACGGTAGCTGATGTCGGCCGGCATGCCGCTCATCGAGGACGGGCCCCGGCCCTCCGCAGCTCTCTGCCGTGGGCCCCTGCTGCACTCTCGGCAGGGGCCTGTGCTGCCTGAGGTCAGCCGACGGGGCCGCCCATGCCGTTGCGGTTCGGTTCGCGGCCCCCATTGGTCCCACCAGGCCGGTGACGGTATCTCGCTCCTCAGGTGGGCGACTCCTGAATCGGCACAGACATCATTCACCGGTAAATTGACGCCCTATGTCCAAAACTCGCCGATCCGGTCCGTTATCCCCTCAGTCACGGTCGACCGCGCCTCACAGCGGGGCCTGGATCTCGCACGGCTTCCAACTCGCTCCGCACTCCCACTCCGAGGGCCAGCTGGTGTACGCGGCCGCCGGGGCACTGGCCACCACGACCGAGCGTGGAACCTGGGTCGCTCCTGCTCACCGCGTAACGTGGACACCGCCGGGGTTCGAGCATGCGCACCGCTTCTACGGCACTACCGACGCCCGCCTTGTCACGGTCCCGGTCGACCTGTGCGGCGAACTGGTGGCACACCCCAGCGTGTTCGCGGTGGGCCCGCTGCTGCGCGAGGCCCTGCTGGCGCTGACCGACCGAGCGGAAGCCCGCCCCGGCCCCGTGCGACGGTTGCTCGCCGTGGTGATCGACGAGCTCGCCGAAACCCCCGAGCAGTCCCTGCACCTGCCCGAGCCCCACGACGACCGGCTGCGCGCGGTCACCGATCTCCTGCACGCAGATCCCGGCCGGAGCGCGACCCTGGCCGACCTCGGGCAGGCCGCGGGAGCCAGCGAGCGGACCTTGAGTCGCCTGTTCCACGCCGAACTCGGCATGAGTTTCCACCGCTGGCGCACCACGCTCCGCATCCACCACGCCCTGGCGCAGCTCAGCACGGGCCGGTCGGTCACCGGCACGGCGATGGAGTGCGGCTGGTCCAACCCGTCGAGTTTCATCGACGCCTTCACCGAGATCGTCGGCCAGACCCCCGGCCGCTACCAGGCCGATCTGCGCAACCACAGAAGTAGCCGATTGAGGTCCGCCGCGCGTCCCGGCGCTGCCCGCTGACACGTTGGCGGGTTTCCGGTATGCCCTGTCTCCATCCCGGTTGGTGGCGATGGCTGCCGCGCCCACAGTGGTGAGGCAGGCCGCACTCTCCGTGCGGCACGGCGGCCGTGCATCTGTGGCACGGCCGGTTGTCCTCCTCGCCGAAAGGCTCGCACCACACATGGTTGAGACAGCGGAGAACACCACCACCAGCGTCGTCATCGTCGGCGCCGGAGTGGCCGGGCTCACGCTCGGCAACTTCCTCCTGCGCAGCGGCATCAGCTGCCTCATCGTGGAGAAACACAGCCGCGCATACGTCGAGACGCGGCAGCGTGCGGGTACCGTCGACAGCCGCGGCGTACGGATGTTCCGCCAGTGGGAGCTTGCGGACGTCGTGAAGGACGGCTCCTCCCCGAAGGAGATCACCGGCGGCACCTGGATCGACGGGGTCATGTACCCCTTGAGGTTCGGAGCCGACGACACCGACGCTGTCTTCATCCCTCAGCAGGTCCTCGTCCGCAACCTCACTGACGCCTTCCTGGAGGCCGGTGGCGACCTGCGCTTCGAAGCCCTCGACGTCAGCTTGGAAGACATCGACAGCGAGCGCCCCGCGGTGCGCTACCGCAATTCTGACAGCTCGGCCACAACCGTCACCTGTGACTTCATCGCCGGCTGCGACGGTTTCCACGGCGTCAGCCGGGCCTCCATCCCCGCCGACGCGCTCACGCTCCACTCCCACGAGTACAAGTTCTCCTGGCTCAGCGTCATGGCCGAGGTGCCGGCGGACCCCTTCGGCATGGCGATCCACGACCGTGGCCTGGCCGGACGGTACCCCCGTGGAGCGGACGCCAGCCGCCTCTATCTCCAGTGCCCGGCCGGCGACACTCCCACGCAGTGGCCGGACGAGCGCGTCTGGAGCGAGCTGCAAGCCCGCTTCGGCGCCGACGTGCCCACCGGCCGCATCGTCGACAAGCGGATCGTCCCGCTGCGGTCCGTGGTGTACAGCCCGATGAGCTACGGCCGCCTCTACCTGCTCGGCGATGCGGCCCACCTCGTCCCGCCGATGAGCGCCAAGGGCATCCACCTCGCCCTCTACGACACCGAGGTGTTCGCCCGCGCGATCATCGCGAAGGTCCAAGACGGCGACGCGAGTCTGCTCGACAGCTACTTCGACACCTGCCTGCGTCACGTCTGGAACTACCAGGCCTACGCGATCTGGATCACTGACCTGATGCACAACGCCGGCGATGCCTCCTACGAGGGAGCCTTCCGCAAGCAGATCACCCGAGCGGAACTGCAGCGCCTGAACGACTCTCCCACGGCCGGCCGCCTGTATGGCGAACTGATCGACGGGCTGCTCTAGTAGGGCTTTGTTACGTGGTCCGAGCCAGGAGCACCGACGTGGCGCCCGGGTGGGCGCATTTGCCCTACTGCACGGCGACGCCCCTGTCCGGAGTCCGGTACAGGGACGTCGCCTGGTATGCCAGGCGGGCGAAGGAGCACTCGGACACGCCTGGTCGGGACATCCCAGAGGTGCAGCGAGGCGCCTCAACGGACGGTCGCAACAGCTTGTCATTGTGGCGACACGCGGCGGCCGTGGGCCGGCACCACACCCGCGGGTAGGGGGAGCAGCTACACCCCGCTACCCGCAAGGGCAGGACCCGGGGACCGACCCCGCGGCCGCGGGCACGCGTCGACGCCGCCGGCGAGTGCCTGGACGTGGGCTGCCGGAGCGGAACTCGCGTGGACAAGCCTCCGGGTGTGTGATCCGCTCGATCGCGCCGTGCGGCCGATGAGCCTTTCCGGGCCTCGGTCGGACGGGCGGATCAGCGCAGTCCGGCGAAGAGATCGTTCTCGGGTACGGCTGCGCCGGTGGCGTCCTTGACACGTACGAAGGTCTCCATGCCCATCAACTCGCCGAACCTCTCCTTGCCCATCTTGAGGAAGAAGATGTTCTCGCCCTGACTGGCGTGCGCGGCCAGCGCATCGAACTTCTGACTGCTGAATGCGGTGGTGTCCACCCACGTGGTGATCTCATCGTCGGGGAGGCCGATCTCGGCCATCGCGGCGGCCTCGGCAGGATCCGGCTCCGGCATGTCTCCAAGCTCACGCATGGTCTCCCCGAACCGCTGCATCATCGAGCGGGGCATCGTCGTCCAGTACACCTTCGGTGTCAGTGCGGTCATCTCCAGCGCCGCCATTGTGATGCGGTGGGCCTGAATGTGGTCGGGGTGGCCGTAGAAGCCGTTCTCGTCGTAGGTGACGACCACATCGGGTCGGTAGTGCCGCATGAGTTCCGCAAGTCGGGCGGCGCCTTCCGCCACGGGGGTCTGCCAGAAGGATCCGGGGGCGTCGTTGCTCGGCCAGCCGATCATCCCGGAGTCGGCATAGTCCAGCATCTCCAGATCGCTGACCTTCAGGACGTCACAGCTCGCCTGGAGTTCTTGGCGGCGCATCGAGGCGACGGCCGCCGGATCGTGCCCGGGATCGCTCGGCTTGACGCCCCCCGGTCCGTCACCGCAACCGCCGTCGGTACACGTCACGAGAACCGTGCGGATGCCCTCCGCCGCGTACTGCGCGAGGACCCCTCCGGTTCCGGTGGCCTCGTCGTCGGGGTGGGCGTGTACTGCCATGAGCGTCAAGGGCCGGTCAGTCATGAAAAAGTCCTCCTGCAGAAATACGTCGTGGTCCGAGCGCGCGGCGGGCGTACCGCGATCCCGGGGCCCGGATCCTGGTGGGGCGGACGACCTTGTGGTCTCCGTGTTCCCCGCCCGTGCGGCGCCGGTCCCTCGGTTGATGCAACCGTGCCGACCGGCCCGGCTGTTCCCGCCGCGGGCGTGGTCTTCGAGGCTTCGGGTTTCCACGCGAACGAGGTACCGGCGCGACCTGCCGTCCTGTGGCACTGCGTCTGGCGTGTGGTGGGTTGCTGACCAGCGCGGTTGCCAGGTCGTTTGAGACCGACTGTGGCCAGCGTCCTCCAACGACCTGGCTCTCGCGGAAGTCTCGTTCGCGATGGATGACTCAACAGGGGTGAACCGTTCCGGCAGGTGCCCCGTACAGCCCCGTGTGTGCGGTCCCGGTGGCCGCGGCGATACGCAGCGAGGGAAGGAGTCGGCATGGCCGGCGGCAACATTC
>NZ_JBIBVF010000034.1:17320-74792 GCF_043080045.1 Streptomyces sp. NPDC015125 | reverse complement strand
CAGGGGGGACCCTGTGGGAGAGTAGGACGCCGCCGAACAATCATTGTGGGAAAGCCCCGCACCTTATGGTGCGGGGCTTTTCTGCGTTCCGGGGCTGCTCGGTACGCTCATGAGCATGCGCTATGACTTGGTCATTTTCGACAACGATGGCGTCCTGGTGGACAGTGAACCGAGCGCCAATCGGATCCTGGCCGCCTACCTCACCGAACTGGGCCATCCGACGACCTATGAAGAGTCGTTGCGCGACTTCATGGGCGGTGCGATGCACCGCATTCACGAGGCGGTGCTGGAACGGTCGGGAAAGCGGCTGCCGGTCGGGTTCGACGAGACCTTTGAGGCGCGGGTCTTCGAGGAATTCCGCAGACGGTTGGAGCCCGTGGTGGGTGTGGTCGAGGTGCTGGACAAACTGGCCGCCGACGGGGTGCCGTATTGCGTCGGGTCGTCGGGGAGCCATGAGCGCATCCGGGTCGCCTTGACGGAGACAGGGCTGTTCGAGCGCTTTGCCGAGGGACGGGCCGGTGGCGTCGGCCGGCGGCCGGCGCGGCGCCTCTTCTCCTCGCAGGATGTGGGGCGGGGGAAGCCGACGCCGGATCTCTTTCTGCATGCGGCGCGGGAGATGGGTGTGGCACCGGAGCGGTGTGCGGTGGTCGAGGACAGCCCGTTGGGGGTGCAGGCCGCAGTTGCCGCGGGGATGGACGTGTACGGCTTCACGGCGATGACGCCGGCGGCAAAGCTGACGGAGGCAGGGGCCACTGCGCTGTTCGCCCATATGGCGGAGCTGCCTGCGCTGGTGCAGTAGAGCAGGAGAGGTGCCGTCGGTCGGGCAGGTGCCGGGAATCGGCGGAGAGATCCATCTACCCAGCGGTAGTGGGGAGTCCTAGGCTGAGCGGCCATGACGGTCCCTCGGGTACCAGGAGCGCAGCTACGGCACGGCCGGGTCTCGCTCGCCCTCAGCTTCTTCGTGCAGGGGGCGGTCTTTGCCCTCCTCGTGACCCGCATACCCGCGATCCAGGAACGCTACGGGATCTCGGACGGACTGCTGCCGGCCTTCCTCGCGGCGGTTCCGGTCCTCGCGGGGGTCGGCAGCTTCGCTACCGAGCAGGTGGTGAAGCGGGTGCGGGCCGGCCGGGTCCTGAGGTGCGTGCAGCCCGTGGTGTGTCTGGCGCTGCTGGCGGTCGGGTCGGTGGGGTCGATGGCGCAGGCCGCCGTGGCGCTGGCGGTCTTCGGGTTGTCCGTGGGGGCCCTGGACGCCTCGATGAACATGCTCGGGGTGAGTCTGCAGCGGGCGTACGGGCGGAGCATCATGCTCGGGTTCCATGCGGCGTACAGCCTGGGCGGCATTGTGGGCGCCTCGCTGGCGTGGGCGGGTGCGCACTGGAAGCTGTCGCTTGCGCTGCTGTACGGGCCGGTGGTGGCGGTCCTGGTGCCGCTGGCGCTGATCGTGGGCCGTTGGTTCATGGACCGGGACCGCCGGGATCCGGTGGAGGGCGAGGCGGGGGCCGCGGGGGCCGTTGCGCCCCTCGCGATGCGGGTGTTGTTGCCGCTGTGTCTGGTGATGGCGTTTGCCTATATCGGGGACTCGACCGTCTCCAATTGGAGCGCCAAGTATTTGCAGGACGTCCTGGGGAGCTCGGAGCAGCTCGCCACCGTCCCGTACAACGTCTATATGGCCACCACGCTGCTCGGGCGGGCGGTCGGGGATCTGGGCGTGCGGCGGTTCGGGGCGGTCGCGGTGGTGCGGACCGGGACGGTGGTCGCGGCGGGCGGTTTCGCGGTGGTGGCGGCGGCTCCGGGGGCCTGGGCCGGAATGGCGGGGTTCACGCTGCTGGGGTTCGGGCTGTGTGTGATCGTGCCCCAGACGTTCGCGGCGGCGGGGCGGTACGCCGGTGAGCACCACGGTCCCGGGGCCTCGGACATGGCCGTCGCGCGGCTGAATATTTTCAACTATGTGGGCTTTTTGATCGGCTCTCCGCTGGTCGGGGCGCTCGGTGATTCCTGGAGCTACCGGGGGGCGATGCTCGTACCGATGGCTCTGGTGCTGGTGACGTTGGTGTATGCCCGATCGTTCGGGGCGCCGAAGGCCCGATACGGTGACGGATATGAGCGGCCGCGCACAGCTGATGTGGGATGAGGCAGTAACGGGCTACGACTTCGGGTCCGGGCATCCGATGGACCCGGTCCGGCTCGCGCTGACCATGCGTTTGGTGGAGGCGTACGAGCTTGACCGCGGGCCGCTGGAGGTGGTCGCGGCCAAGCCTGCCGGGGACTCCACCCTGCGGCTGGTGCATCGCGCGGACTACATCGGAGCGGTCCGCAGAGCCTCGGCGGATCCCGCTGCCGCGGATCTCTCGTACGGGCTGGGGACGGCGGACGATCCGGCGTTCGTGGGGATGCACGAGGCGTCCGCGCTGATCGCCGGTCAGTCGGTGGGTGCGGCGGAGGCCGTCTGGCGCGGCGATGCCGCGCATGCGGTGAACTTCGCCGGCGGGCTGCACCATGCGATGCCGGGCGGGGCGGCCGGATTCTGTATCTACAACGACGCGTCGCTGGCGGTCGCCCGGCTGCTGGAGCTGGGTGCCGAGCGGGTCGCGTACGTCGATGTGGATGTGCACCACGGCGACGGGGTGCAGGCGGCCTTCTGGGAGGACCCGCGGGTACTGACGATCTCGCTGCATGAGCATCCGCGGACGCTCTTCCCGCAGACCGGCTGGCCGGAGGAGACCGGCGGTGAGGGCGCGGAGGGCAGCGCGGTGAACGTGGCGCTGCCGGCCGGGACCGGGGACGAGGGGTGGCTGCGGGCCTTTCATGCGGTGGTGCCGGAGCTGCTGGGAGCTTTCCGGCCACAGGTGATCGTGACGCAGCACGGTGCGGACACCCACTTCGAGGATCCGCTGGCGCACCTTGCGGTGAGCCTGGACGCTCAGCGTGCGGTGGCGGAGGCCTGCCACGACCTGGCGCACCAGCACGCGGACGGCCGCTGGGTCGCGCTCGGGGGAGGCGGCTATGCGGTGGTGGACGTGGTGCCGCGCAGCTGGACGCATCTGGCCGCGATCGCGGGGGGCCGGCCCATCGAGCCGACCTCCATGGTTCCGGAGGCGTGGCGGCACGAAGTGTTCCGCAGGACGCGGCAGTTGGCGCCGCTGCGGATGACGGATGGCCGTACGCCGCAGTGGCGGGATTTCATCGACGACGGCTATGACCCGGCCGACCGGCTGGACCAGGCGGTGCTGGCCACCCGCCGGGCGGTGTTCCCGGCGCATGGGCTGCTTCCGTAGGTCTTTGTAGGGGCGGGGTCCCGCAGCCGCCCTTGTCGCGCAGCCTCCCGTGCCGCGCCGTTGCGGGCTCCGGGGAGCGGGGCGGGGTGCCGTACAGCCGTGCCGTGTCTCCGCGGTGGTGCCCGTCGCCCCGCTGCCCCGTCCCCGTACGGCCGTACCCGGCACCGTGCCCCCAAAGGTGTGACTACCCGTCGGTCGGGGCAGCCGTGGGCCGACCAACCGGACAGTATGGGGCACGTGTTGGGCACCGGGGCGCTGCGGGCGCACCTGATCGAGGCGCGGCTCGCGGGGACGATCGCGACCATGCGGGAGAAGAGTCTGGCGCGCTACCGGCTCTTCGCGGCGCGCGATCCCCGGGCGCTGCTGGGGCTGGATCCCGAAGGAGGCTGGCCGGTCGACGAAGTACTGCGACTGATGGGGCGGAAGTGCGGGGTTTCGGTCGATCTCGCACATATTTCCGGCCGGGATGAGATCGATCCCGACCGCACCCTCGCGGCGCTGGACCGGTTCGCCGAACGGGTCGGAGAAGCGGCCGGCCGCCGGGCGCCGGTGCTGATCGGTACCGGCCATCCGCACCGGTTGGTGGGGTTCTACGCCGCCCTCGCAGACGCTCTCTCGTCGGCGGGCTGCCCCGTTCTCACCCCGGCGTATGGCGCCCGTGTCGACATAGCGACCCGGTTCGGCGTACGTACCTGCACACTCGACTACGTACGGGGAGTCGCGGTGATGCGAGAAACCGGCGTGCGGGGCGCGCCCGGGACGGGGGGCGTACACACCCATTCACCGCTCCCGGTGCGGACCGCTCTGGCGGCCGTGGGGGACTGTACAGGGCCGCTGCCGGCCCTGGTGATCGGGGACCACGGATGGGTCTGCGGGGCAGGTCAGCTGGGTGTCGAGGCGATCGGGCTGGCGGATGCGGACGATCCTGCGCTGTTCGTCGGCGAGGCCGAGGGGCGGGTGTCGGTGGCGGTGCCGCTCGACGATGGCGTGCCGAGTGCGCACTACCAGCCCCTGGCGCGCTATGTGCTCAATCGTGCATATCTGTCCCGATAGAGGGCTGTTCGCTGCTCCTCTTCCCCACTCGCATCACCCGCCCCTAATCTGGGGAGTGAGCGCATAGCGACGAAGAGTCACCGGAGGGGAAGCCGGTGACCGTCTTATGCGGAAGGTGCAGGTGTGGCATGGCTGCAGACCAGAGGCCTCTGAACGAGGTCGTGTTCCTGACAGTGGCGGAGGTCGCCACGGTGATGCGGGTGTCGAAGATGACCGTGTACCGCTTGGTGCACAGTGGCCATCTGCCCGCGATTCGGGTGGGGAGGTCTTTCCGGGTTCCGGAGCAAGCGGTTCACGACTATCTCCGGGAGTCCTTTGTGGGGGTGGAATCGGCCTGACGAGACCTCGCCGACCCTCGGATTACGCCGTTCGCCCGTCGCCGGGTAGGCTGGCCCGATGTAGGTAGTGTGGGCTCGGACGCCCCGCACCGAGTGATTCGAAGTAAGCGAGGGTAGTCGTGGGCTCTGTTATCAAGAAGCGGCGCAAGCGGATGGCGAAGAAGAAGCACCGCAAGCTGCTCAAGCGCACCCGTGTTCAGCGTCGTAACAAGAAGTAAGCGACGCTGATCGCGAATTCGCAGCCCCCATCGCCTTGGTGCGATCGGGGGCTGCGGTGCGTTGTGGGCCGTATGGACGGTGGTCGGACGGAAATGTGGCCACGGGCATCCTGCGGACATCACCGCGCAACACCTACCCGATAGCGTGGCCTGCACAGCTCGGCCACGGCGGTCGCGGCGGTAAGGAAGGGCTGATCTTGGGCAAGGTCGTGCTCGTCACGGGAGTCGCACGGCAGCTGGGCGGCCGGTACGTCCGCCGTATCCAGCGCGATCCCGACGTCGACCGGGTGATCGGGGTCGACGCCGTGGCACCGGAACACCATCTGGGCGGCGCCGAATTCCTCAAGGCAGATATCCGGCATCCGGCCATTGCCAGGGTCCTGGCCGAGACGGGCGTCGACACGGTCGTCCATATGGATATCAACGGCACGCCGTTGAGCAAGCGCGGTGGCCGCGCCTCGGTGAAGGAAACCAACGTCATCGGGACGATGCAGCTGCTCGGCGCCTGCCAGAAGGCCCCGAATGTGCAGCGCCTGGTGATCAAGTCCAGCACCAGCGTCTATGGCTCCGCGCCCCGCGACCCCGCCGTCTTCACCGAGACCACCACGCCGAAGTCGCTGCCCAGTGGCGGCTTCGCCAAGGACGTCGTCGAGGTCGAGGGGTATGTCCGCGGCTTCGCCCGGCGCCGGCCCGATGTGGCGGTGTGCGTGCTGCGCTTCGCCAACATCCTCGGGCCGTGTGCGGATTCCCCGCTCGCCGAGTACTTCTCGCTGCCCGTGCTGCCCACCGTCCTCGGCTATGACCCGCGGCTGCAGTTCGTCCACGAGGGCGACGCCATCGAGGTGCTGCGGATCGCCGCCGCCGCGCCGCGCCGCGGCACGCTCAACAGCGGCACCTTCAATATCGCCGGGGACGGCGTACTGCTGCTGTCGCAGACCTCCCGGCGGCTGGGGCGGCCCACCGTGCCGCTCCTGCTGCCGACCGTGACCTGGGCCGGTACGGCGCTGCGGTCCATCGGCATCTCGGACTTCTCGCCGGAACAGATCCGGCTGCTCACGCACGGCAGGGTCGTGGAAACGACACAGATGCGCGAGACACTGGGGTTCCATCCGAAGTACACGACGGCGGAGACCTTCGCGGAATTCGCCCGCAGCCGTGGACCCGGGCTCCTGCCGCCCGAGTCCCTCGCCCGCACCGTCGACCGGCTCGCCGACGCGCTGCCGGCCCGCGGCGGCCCGACCCAGTGAGGAGTTCACCCACGATGGCGGACGCCAAGGTCATCCCCTTCGGCGAGGAGCCCCGGGCTCGCAGGAAGGCCCGGAGGGCCGGGCGCACGGGGCGCGGTACGGCGCTGGCACCCGTACCCGAGGCACGGACCGAGCACCCTCCGGCGGTGCCGCCGCGGGCGAACCCCGGGCGGTCCCTGGACGAGCGGATCGCGGGCGGGCTGGCCTTTCTGCGCCGGCGGATCACCGGCGACTACGAGGTCGACGACTTCGGGTACGACGAGGAGCTGACCGACCAGGTCCTGATGTCGCTGCTGCGGCCCTTCTACGAGAAGTACTTCCGGGTCGAGGTGAAGGGTGTCGAGAACATCCCCTCCGACGGCGGGGCACTGATCGTGGCCAATCACTCCGGGACGCTGCCGCTGGACGGTCTGATGCTGCAGGTCGGGGTGCACGACAACCACCCGGCGCAGCGTCATCTGCGGCTGTTGGCGGCCGATTTGGTGTTCGTCCTGCCGGTGATAAACGAGCTGGCGCGCAAGGCCGGGCACACCCTCGCCTGTGCGGAGGACGCCCAGCGGCTGCTGGAGCGCGGCGAGATCGTCGGGGTGATGCCGGAGGGCTTCAAGGGCATCGGCAAGCCCTTCGCGGACCGGTACAAGCTGCAGCGGTTCGGGCGTGGCGGCTTTGTCTCGACGGCGCTGAAGGCCGGGGCGCCGATCGTGCCGTGCTCGATCGTGGGCGCGGAGGAGATCTACCCGATGATCGGGAACGCCAAGACGCTGGCGCGGGTGCTGGGGCTGCCGTATTTCCCCCTCACGCCGACCTTCCCCTGGCTGGGGCCGCTGGGAGGGATGCCGCTGCCGACGAAGTGGACGATCCAGTTCGGCGAGCCGATCCCCACGTCCGGCTATCCGCCGGAGGCGGCGGACGATCCGATGCTGATGTTCAACCTGACCGATCAGGTGCGGGAGACGATTCAGCACACCCTGTACAAGCTGCTGGTGCAGCGACGCTCGGTGTTCTTCTGAGGGAAGGACCGGAAGAACACCGAGCGCCGGAGGAACTGCTTCGCTGCTTCGCTACTTCGGGAGGTCCTCGCCGTCGATGCCCAGGCCGGGAAGCAGCCCCGGGATCAGCGGCGGGAGGGTGACGTCGGGCTGGCCGCCGGTGTCCCGGCCGCGGTGGTGGCCGCGGTCGTGCGGAGACGCGCTGCCGCTCTTGGACGGCGGGTCGAGCAGGCCGCCCGTATTGCCGCCGAGCAGGCCGTCCTCCTGGGACGGTGAGGCCGACGGGCGGGGGGCGTGCGAGCCACCGGCGTGTTTGCCGGGGGCGGACCTGCTGCCGGACGGGGCCGGGTGCCCGTCGGATCGGGAGCCGGTGCCCGCGGAGGCGGGCGTGTTGCGGTGGCGGCCACGGCTGTCCGGGGTGGGCGGCAGCAGCGGGCGGAGCGGACCGACCTCTTTGTCTATGGCGTCGAAGACCGAACTGACCTTGTCCCGGACGTCCATGAGCTGCACCGGGAGCCTGTCGCGCAACTGCGACCAGGTGCGGCGGTGGGACTTGGTGAAGGAGTTCAGCGCCTGGATGGGGTCGAGCGAGCCGTCGCGTTCATACGCCTGGTGCAGCAGGCGGTGGCCCTCGCCCGCATCGTGGGTGACGCCGGCGAGCGCCTTGCGGACCTCGCCGAGCGCTTCGTGGTCGAGGTCGGCGACCCGGGCGCGCTCCATCAGGCGGCGCGCCTCCATCATGCGGATGGCGGCCTGGTCGAGGTAGAGCCGGCCGCGGTCGGAGTCGTCGTCGGCCATGCCGAGCTTCAGGTCCTCCATGCCGCGCTTGAGGCCGTAGAGGGAGTCGCCGGGCAGGGCGTCGGAGCTGGCCGCGGCGACGCCGGTGAATGCCCCGGCGGCGACGCCGACCGTCAGCCCGCCGGCCGCCAGTCCCTTGGTGAGGCGGGAGCGCGGACGCAGCCTGCCGATGGATTTCGTGGCGCGGTGCGCGCCACGGTGTTCGCGCTGCTCGGGCACCCTGGCACCGTCGGACGGAGCGCCTTCGGCGAAGGCGGCCTCCATCGCGGCGATGAGCTGGGCGCGCTGGACAGTCTTGACCTCGGCTGCCATCTCCGGCCTCGGGAGTTTCCCGAGGCCGTCGGCGACCGCCAACAGCCGTGCTTCGCCCGGCGCTTGGGCCGGACCTTCGACCTGGTCCTCGGTCGCCGTGCCCTCGAGGACCTGCTCCTCAAGGGTCTGGGCGAAGGCGTTGGCCCGCCGGTGCACCGAGACATTCGCGATCACGGGCGGCACCTCCTCTCGTCATCCCGCTCGACTCCCCGGACTGGCTTTGACTGTCCAGACGGACCGGACGGTTGCAAGCCGTTGTCCGCGCCACTCGATCGAGTGAGAGGCAGCGGGCAAGGCATGACCGCATGGAGCCTGCATCCCGCACAACGAGCGGCGCGGCACTCGGGTTACGCACTCACGATGATCTGACCGACCGGGTAAGGAAGGTCACCAAGAGTGAGCAGATACGGCATGGGACCGGTCATCGAAATCTGCGGACAGGGGGCGGGTCAGCGGGCGTCTTCGGGGAGCAGCCGCGCCAGGGTGCGCACGGCGCGGTACTGGAGGGTCTTGATCGCGCCCTCGTTCTTGCCCATGACGCGGGCGGTCTCGGCGACCGAGAGGCCCTGCAGGAAGCGCAGCGTGACGCACTCCTGCTGTTGGGGGTTGAGCTTGCGTACCGCCTCCAGCAGGGCGGCGTTGGAGAGGGATTCGAGGACCGAGTCCTCGGGGCTGCGCTCGACCTCGTTGGCGTCGAGCATCTCTCCGGTGGTGACTTCCAGGCGGAAGCGGGAGGACTTGAAGTGGTCGGCGACGAGGTTGCGGGCGATGGTCACGAGCCAGGCGCCGAAGTCGCGGCCCTGCCAGGTGAAGGTGCCGATGCGGCGCAGGGCGCGCAGAAAGGTCTCGCTGGTGAGGTCCTCGGCCGTGGCGCGGCCGCCCACGCGGTAGTAGATGTACCGGTAGACGGTGTCGGCGTACTGGTCGTAGAGGCGGCCGAAGGCGTCGGCCTCGCCCGCCTGGGCTCGTTCGACGAGGTCCATCATGCGACGGCTGTCGCTGTCGGCCGGGCGACGGGCGGTGGTCGTGCCGGTGCCGGAGCGGCGGGTTCTGCCGGCGGCCTTGCCGACCGCAGCACTCCCGTCGGCCAGGGCGTAGCAGGGTCCGGCAGCGGGGACGGCTGAGGCGAATGCGGGGACGGCGTACGCGGTGGGGACAAAACTGCGCAGGTGGTCGACGAGTGTCGTACGCAGCGTAGCCAGGCCCGAGGCGTCAACCCCGACGTGTGGGTACACGGGACTCCCAGAGGCAGAGCTTCCATCACGTGCAGTGCGGGACCGTTCACTCGTCGTAGGGACGTGTGGGTTCCGGATTGCGTCTGAGGAGAATAACGCTTCGTACAGGCAGCGCTACACCCAGTTGCTCAAATCATCGATTAGTTACGGTCCGTGCCGGGTTGGTGGCAGATCAAGTATCGAATACTGAGCAACTTTTGATCGGAAGGAAACGCAATCTGCCTGGTTGGAGGGCGTGTTGTGGTTAACCGGCAGCAAGGTGACTGAGGGGACGGCGGAGGGGGTAGGAAGCTGGGATGGTCCGCCGTCCCTTAGGGCGATCAGGCCTGGTCAGCGGCGTCGGCGCTGCAGCGCGACCGCTGCCGCGGCACCGCCCGCCAGGGCGCCCACGCCGGCCGCCGCGGGGATGCCGATCTTGGCGGCTTTGCGTCCGGTCCGGTAGTCGCGCAGGCGCCACCCCTGTTCCCGGGCGTGCTTGCGCAGCCGGCTGTCAGGGTTGATCGCATAGGGGTGCCCGACGAGCGAGAGCATCGGGATGTCGTTGGCGGAGTCGCTGTAGGCCGCGCAGTGCGAGAGGTCCAGGCCCTCCGCGGAGGCCAGGGCGCGGACGGCCTCGGCCTTGGCCGGGCCGTGCAGCGGCTCGCCGACCAGTTTGCCCGTGTAGACCCCGCCGACGGATTCGGCGACGGTGCCCAGTGCGCCGGTCAGCCCGAGCCGGCGGGCGATGATCGTGGCCGTCTCGACCGGGGCCGCGGTCACCAGCCATACCTTCTGACCTGCGTCGAGGTGGGCCTGGGCGAGGGCGCGGGTGCCGGGCCAGACCCGCTCGGCCATGTACTCGTCGTAGATCTCCTCGCCGATGGACATCAATTCGGCGACGCGGTGGCCCTGGACGATGGACAGCGCGCTGTTGCGGACGTCCGCCATGTGCTCGGGGTTCTCCGAGCCGGCCAGCCGGAAGTAGATCTGCTGCCAGGCGAAGCGGGCCAGATCGCGCTTGTGGAAGAAGTGCCGCTTGTACAGGCCGCGGCCGAAGTGGAACAGCGCGGCGCCCTGCATGACGGTGTTGTCCAGGTCGAAGAAGGCGGCGGCGGCCGTGTCCCCGACGACCGGGAAATCGGGCTCCGCCGGGGTCTCGGTCTCCTCGGCGGGCGGCGCTTCCTGGGAGGACTTGCGGGCGGCCTCGGCGGCGGCCTCGCCGGCCAGCACGCTGCGGGCCGTGGCGGGCCGTCTGCGGCGGGTGAGCCAGCCCAGGGAGAAGAGTGCCCCGGTGGGGCTCCAGCGGGGGCGGTGAGCGGGCGACGGGCGGGCCATGGCGCTAGCGTAGCCAGTTTGTTCGGTGCAGCCGGTTACGGGCGCGTGTCAGGAGGGCCTGGAGAGGGGGAAGTGTGCATTACGGCCACCTCTGCGGGGCCTTAGGGGGCGGGCGAACACTTCCCGTAAGGGGAGGAGGAGCCCCCTGCGGGCCACAACGTGGTGCGGGGAGGGGGTATTCCGGGGGCGGGGCTCCGGCGTGGCGCGGGGGAGGGGGTGTTCCCCGGGCGGGCTCCGACGTGACGCGGGGAGGAGGCATTCCGGGGGCCGGCTCCGACGTGGCGCGGGGAGGGGTATTCGGGGGGCCGGCTCCGACGTGGCGCGGGGAGGGGGAATTCCCGGGGCGGGCTCCGGCGTGGTGGGGGAGGGGTATTCCGGGGGCCGGCTCCGGCGTGGTGGGGAGGAGAGGGGGCCGGGGGTGGGGTGGTGGTTCGGGGTCAGGCGCCCAGGGCTGTACGCAGCCGCTTCGGGTCGACCCGCCAGAAGTCGTGCTGGGCGCCGTCGACGAGGATGACCGGAATCTGCTCCCAGTACTTGCGGTGCAGCTCGGCGTCCTCGGTGATGTCCTTCTTCTCCCAGGACGCGCCGGTCTCCGCGCACACCTTCTCGATCACGGCCTGGGCGTCGTCGCAGAGGTGGCAGCCCGGCTTGCCGACGAGGGTGACCATCCGGTCGGCGGGGTTCTTGCGGGGGCTGCGGCTGAACGAGCTGAACAAGGGGGCCATGGAGTCATTGTGCCGGGTGGGGGTGGCGGACGGGCGGGTCGTACCGGCCGGGCCTGGGGCGTACCGCCGGGCCGGGGGGTGGGGGGGGGCTGTGGCAGTCGGGGCCGGGTTCTTACCGCTGGGCGGGCGTGCCGTACGGGGCGGGCCCGCCGGTTGCCCGACCCCGGTTGCCCGGCCCCGGTTGCCCGGCCCCGGTCGCCGGGGCCCGGGATCGAGGTGCGCCCCCGGCCGTCCGGGTCGATTACCATCGATGGGCGATTTGTAGGTTTCCGGGGGTATAGCGGTGAGGAGTGAGGGCGCGTGCTCCCGTGGGTGCTGCCGTGTTTCACGGGTGGCGCGAGTGAACGGTGTGACGTGGGAGTTGGTTCCGGGGCGGCTTGTAATAGGCGCGTGACCCCGGTCACTTTGGGCGGACAAACCGGACACCATCTTTGTGCACGCGTTCACAAAGACATAGCCTGCAGAAGACAGGGCGGTCGGGTTCCATGCGGTCGCCCGCAGCCCCGCTCTACCCGCAGGAGCACCGTGGCAACTGGCCGAACTCACCGACCGGCGACCCGCAGCCGAGGCATTCCCGAGGCCACCGTCGCCCGGCTTCCGCTGTATCTGCGTGCGCTGACCGCGCTCTCCGAGCGCTCGGTCCCCACGGTCTCCTCCGAGGAACTCGCGGCCGCGGCCGGGGTCAACTCCGCCAAGCTGCGCAAGGACTTCTCCTACCTCGGCTCCTACGGGACCCGCGGCGTCGGCTACGACGTGGAGTACCTCGTCTACCAGATCTCGCGCGAGCTGGGGCTGACGCAGGATTGGCCGGTTGTGATCGTCGGTATCGGTAACCTCGGCGCCGCGCTCGCCAACTACGGCGGCTTCGCCTCCCGTGGCTTCCGGGTCGCCGCGCTGATCGACGCCGATCCGGCCATGGCCGGCAAGCCCGTCGCGGGTATCGGGGTCCAGCACACGGACGAGCTGGAGCACATCATCGAGAGCAACGGCGTGTCGATCGGTGTCATCGCCACGCCGGCCGGGGCCGCCCAGCAGGTCTGTGACCGGCTGGTCGCCGCCGGCGTCACCTCGATCCTCAACTTCGCGCCGACCGTGCTGACCGTCCCCGACGGGGTGGACGTGCGCAAGGTCGACCTGTCGATAGAGCTGCAGATCCTCGCCTTCCACGAGCAGCGCAAGGCCGGCGAGGAGGCCGGGCCCGAGAGCGGCCCCCCGGCCACCGCCGCCCGTGCCGCTGCCGCCGTGGCCGGCGACCGCAAGGGACCTGACGGGGACATGCCCGCCGTGATGCCGGCATGACTCTCCTGGTCGTCGGACTGAGCCACCGCAGCGCGCCGGTGAGCGTGCTGGAGCGGGCCGCGCTCGCCCCCGAGGCGCGCGGCAAGCTGCTGCAGGACACGGTGTCGGCCGAGCCGGTCACCGAGTCCGCGGTGCTCTCCACCTGCAACCGCATCGAGCTCTACGCCGACGTGGACAAGTTCCACGCCGGGGTCGCCGAGCTCTCCACCCTCCTGGCCCGCCACAGCGGCGCCGGCCTGGAGGAGCTCACCCCTTATCTCTACGTCCACTACGAGGACCGCGCCGTCCACCACCTCTTCTCGGTGGCCTGCGGCCTGGACTCGATGGTCGTCGGCGAGGGCCAGATCCTCGGGCAGATCAAGGACGCGCTGGCCGTCGCCCAGGAGCTGCACACCGCGGGCCGGCTGCTGAACGACCTGTTCCAGCAGGCCCTGCGGGTCGGCAAGCGCGCCCACAGCGAGACCGGTATCGACAAGGCAGGACAGTCGCTGGTCACCTTCGGGCTGGAGCAGCTCGCGGGCGGCCAGGACGTCGAGACCTGGGCGCGCGGCAAGCGGGCGCTGGTCATCGGCGCCGGATCGATGTCGTCGCTGGCCGCCACCACCCTCGTACGGGCCGGTGTCGGGGAGCTGGCGGTCGCCAACCGCACCGTCGAGCGCGCCGAGCGGCTCGTGCAGATCCTCACCGAGCCGGGCGGGCCCGGCGCCGCGCACGGGCTCGCCGCCCGCGCGGCCGCCATGACCTCCGTCCCGGACGAGCTGGCGCTCGCCGACATCGTGGTCTCCTGTACCGGCGCGACCGGCCTGGTCCTGGCCGGCGAGATGGTCGCGGCCGCGCGCGAGGGGAACACGGCGCCGCTGGCGCTGCTCGACCTCGCGATGCCGCGGGACATAGATGCCGCGGTCCACCGGATCGAGGGCGCGCATCTCGTCGACATCGAGTCGCTGGCCGACGCGTCCGCGGACGCGCCGATGGCGGCCGACGTGGACAAGGTGCGCGGCATCGTCTCCGACGAGGTGGCCGCGTTCGGCGCCGCCCAGCGGGCCGCGCACATCACCCCCACCGTGGTCGCCCTGCGCACCATGGCGGCGGACGTCGTCGCCGGTGAGATCGCCCGGCTCGACGGCCGCCTCCCCGACCTGGACGACAAGCAGCGCGCCGAGATCACCCAGACCGTGCGCCGCGTCGTCGACAAACTCCTGCACGCGCCCACCGTCCGGGTCAAGCAGCTGGCCAGCGAGCCCGGCGGCGCCGGGTACGCGGACGCCCTGCGGGAACTCTTCGACCTCGACCCCCAGACGGTCGCCGCCGTCAGCCGGGCCGACACGCGCGCCGACAGGCACGATGCACGGGAGCGGGCATGACCGACAGCACTACGAGAGCACTGCGGCTGGGCACGCGGCGCAGCAAGCTCGCCATGGCCCAGTCCGGGCAGATCGCCGAGGCGGTCCGCGAGCTGACGGGCCGGCCCGTCGAGCTGGTGGAGATCACCACCTACGGCGACACCTCCCGGGAGCACCTCGCGCAGATCGGCGGCACCGGCGTCTTCGTCTCCGCACTGCGTGACGCGCTGCTCGCCGGGGAGATCGACTTCGCCGTCCACTCCCTCAAGGACCTGCCCACCACGCAGCCCGAGACCCTCACCCTGGCCGCGATACCCGTACGGGAAGACCCCCGGGACGCGCTGATCGCCAGGGACGGGCTCACCTTCGAGCAGCTGACCGCCGACGAGGACCGGGTGGCCCGTATCGGCACCGGCTCGCCCCGGCGGATGGCGCAGCTCAACGCCTGGGCCAGGTCGCTGGGCCGGCGTGTGGAGACCGTGCCGATACGCGGGAACATAGACACCCGCATCGGCTTCGTCGAGAAGGGGGAACTGGACGCGGTCGTACTGGCCGCCGCCGGACTCACCCGGATCGGCCGGATCGACGAGGCGACGCAGCTGCTGTCGCCCGACATGGTTTTGCCCGCCCCCGGCCAGGGGGCACTGGCGATCGAGTGCGCTGCGGTCAACGTGGATCTCATCGCCCTGCTCACCGAGCTCGACGACCCGGAAACCCGGGCCGCCGTGACCGCCGAGCGTTCCCTGCTCGCCGCCCTGGAGGCCGGCTGCTCCGCACCCGTCGGAGCGCTGGCCGACCTTTCCCCAAGCTCTCGACTTCGTTCGAGCAGGGGAGGCCCCAAGGCTGACGAGCAGGTTGTCACCGAATTGCAGCTGCGTGGTGTCGTCGGCACGACCGACGGCAGCACGCTGGTGCAACTGTCCACCACCGGGCACGTACCCGCCTCTCCCGACGACGTGTCGACCCCGCTGAACATGGGTCGTGAACTCGCCGCCGAGATGCTCGCAAAGGGTGCGGCCGGTCTTATGGGGGAGCGAGCACTTTGAACCCCACCGCCCCAAACCACTCCGCCTCCGGTCAGGTCACCTTCTTGGGTGCCGGGCCGGGTGACCCGGGTCTGCTGACGCTGCGTGCCGTGGAGGCGCTGGCCTCCGCGGACGTACTCATTGCCGACCCGCAGGTGCTGGACGTCGTGCGCGTGCATGCCCGCGCACAAGTGGACACACCACTACAGGCATCAGCTGACGAGGCGTCAATCCCCGTCACCCCCAACGGCGTTTCCACCCTTCGGGACACTGCCAATCTTGTCATGGCGGCCGCCCGTGCGGGCAAGCGGGTCGTACGTGCCGTCACCGGGGACCCCGGTCTCGACGGCGATGTCGCCGAGGAGATGCTGGCGTGCGCCGCCGAGGGCATTGTCTTCGAGGTGGTGCCCGGTATCGCCGCGGCCGTCGGCGTGCCCGCGTACGCCGGTGTTCCGTTGCGCGATGCCGAGGGCACCGACGTGCGCTTCATCGACGCCCGCAGCGCCGACGCGCGCTGCTGGTCCGAAGTGGGTGCCAGTGACGCCACCGCCGTCGTCTCCACCACCCTCGACTCGGTGGCCGCGGCCGCCGGTGAGCTGGTGTCCGGGGGCCGCAAGCCGGACACCCCGATGACCGTCACCGTCGCCGGCACCACCACCCGCCAGCGCACCTGGACCGCCACCCTCGGGTCGGTCGCCCAGGTCCTCAAGGCCGCCAAGGTGCTGCCCTCGGCGGATGGCGGCCAGCCGGTCATAGCCGTGGTCGGTGAGCGCAGCTCCGCAGCCCAGCGCGACCGTCTGTCGTGGTTCGAGTCCAAGCCGCTCTTCGGCTGGCGGGTGCTCGTGCCGCGGACGAAGGAGCAGGCCGCTTCGCTCTCCGACCAGCTCGTCTCGTACGGCGCGGTGCCGCACGAGGTCCCGACCATCGCCGTCGAGCCGCCGCGCACCCCGCAGCAGATGGAGCGCGCGGTCAAGGGCTTGGTCACCGGCCGCTACGAGTGGATCGCCTTCACCTCGGTCAACGCCGTCAAGGCCGTCCGGGAGAAGTTCGAGGAGTACGGCCTGGACGCCCGCGCCTTCGCCGGGATCAAGGTCGCCGCGGTCGGCGAGCAGACCGCCAAGGCGCTGGTCGCCTTCGGTGTGAAGCCCGACCTGGTGCCGAGCGGGGAGCAGTCGGCCGCCGGTCTGCTGGAGGACTGGCCGCCCTACGACGCGGTCTTCGACCCGATCGACCGGGTCTTCCTGCCGCGCGCCGACATCGCCACGGAGACTCTCGTGGCCGGGCTCATCGAGCTGGGCTGGGAGGTCGACGATGTCACCGCGTACCGGACCGTGCGCGCGTCGCCGCCGCCGGCCGAGACGCGGGAAGCCATCAAGGGCGGCGGGTTCGACGCCGTGCTCTTCACGTCGTCGAGCACCGTGCGGAACCTGGTCGGTATCGCGGGCAAGCCGCACAACGTGACGGTCATTGCCTGTATCGGCCCGGCCACCGCCAAGACCGCCGAGGAGCACGGCCTGCGGGTGGACGTCATGTCGCCCGAGCCGTCGGTGCACAAGCTGGCCGAGGCGCTCGCGGACTTCGGGGCGGCGCGGCGCGATGCCGCGGTCGGGGCCGGGGACCCGGTCACCCGGCCGAGCGAGCGGCGGCCCGGGTCGCGGCGGCGGGCTCGTAGCTGAGCGGAGCGGCAGTAGAACGGCTTTGAAGGGCGCCTCTCTCTGGGGCGCCCTTCTGCGTTACTGCTGTTCGGTGGCGTACGGCAGGAAGTCGGCCCAGGGCGCAGTCGGGGCCCTCGTCTGTGCTGTAGCTGCTCTTGATGCTGAGGGCTGAGGGCTGAGGGCTGAGGGCTGAACCGGAGCCCGGGATGGCGGGACCCGGTGGGCCGGGCGGCGGTGTGGCGGGCGGTCAAGAGCTAAGAACCCTGGGAGAGAACCCTCCAAACCAACCAAACCCCGCGTACGTCACTCGTGGGGGTGAATCAGCTCAACTCGGCTGGCGCGCGGGCGACTTGGGTGGGCAGGCTCGGGCCTGACCACCGCAGACATGCGACGGCCCCCGCCGGGACGGCAATCCCAGTGCGAGGGCCTGACCACCAGAGGAAGAACAGACCTTCCCGATGGCTGAACAGAAGCCTAGCGCCGCCGTGCGCCCGTATAACCGCGTTCGGCGAAGTGCCACCCATAGTGGGGTGACGCATATCCGGCAGTACCAGCCGGACCGGTACACGATCATCGGCAATCACCTCGCGCAGCACCGCGAACTCTCCCTGACCGCGATCGGGGTGGGCACCCACATCCTGTCGCTGCCCGAGGGCGCCTCCGTCGATATCCGCACCCTCGCCGCCCGCTTTCCCGAGGGGCGCGACCGGATCGCCTTCGCGCTGCGGGAGCTGGAGGCCCACGGCTATGTCGAGCGGGTACGGGAGCGTACGGCTGACGGCCGGGTGATCACCCGTACCTACGCCCACAATGCTCCCGGGGCCACCGGGGCCACCGGGGCATCTGCCGCCGCAGCCCCGGAGGAGGGGGACGACGCTCCGACGTCACCTGCCCCGGCCGCGCCGGCCGCCCTGCCCGCGCCGCAGGCCCCGGCCCCCGCCGCAGAGGCGCCCCGCGGCGAGCACCACGCCGCGGCTCCTGTCCTGCTCGCGGCGCTGCGCCGGACCGATGACCGGCTCACGCTGTCCCAGCGGGACGTACGCCGCCTCGCCCCCGCCGTCGCCGCGTGGTTCGAGAACGGTGCCACCGCCGCGGCCGTTCACCGGACCCTGACCGCGGACCTCCCGTGCGACCTGAAGAACCCGGCCGGGTTGCTCGACCACCGTCTCCGGGAGCTGTTGCCGCCGCCGCTTCCGGCGGGCCCCGAAGCCCCATCGGGTTCAGGAGCGGGCGATCGTCGTCGGCCCTCGCCGCCCGACCCGTTCCAGACCTGCGACGGCTGCGACCGCGCCTTCCGCGCCCGGGAGCCGGGGCGGTGCCGCGACTGCCGGTCCGGGCCGGCAAGAGCCGGTGGCGCCGTCGCGGCCTAGGTGTCTTGCCGAGGGGGCCGGGGACGCGGCTGCGGGGTGGTTGTCGACGCGCGCGAGGCGGGACGGCCCGGCGCTCCGCTACGTCAGCGAGTCGACGGCCGCGGAGGTCGCCTCCGCGATCAACTTGTTGACAGGTTTCGCGTCCTTCTCGGTGCGGTTCGTGAGGATCGCTACGACGAGGGGCGCGGCGTGGGGGCGCCAGACCACTGCGATGTCGTCCCGGCCGCCGTAGTTGCTGCCCATTCCGGTCTTGTCGCCGACCGTCCAGCCCTTGGGTACGCCGGCCCTGATGAGCTCGTCGCCGGTGGTGTTGGTCCGCAGCCACTTGGTGAGCTGGGCGCGTTCCCCTTTGCCGAGGACATCCCCGAGCACGAAGGTGCGCAGGTTCTTGGCGAAGGCCCGCGGGGTGGTCGTGTCGCGTGTCGAGCCCGGCTCCCACGTGCTCAGGTCCGGCTCGTAGCGCTCCATGTGCGTGTCGTGGTCGCCGATGTCCTTGAGTGCGGCGTTCAGCGCCTTGGGGCCGCCGAGTTCCTTGAGGAGCAGGTTGGCTGCGGTGTTGTCGCTGTAGCGGACGGCGGCGTCGCACACTTCGCGCAGGGTCATCCCCGACGTGACGTGCTTCTCGGTCACGGGAGAGTTGTCGACCAGGTCCTTCTTGCTGTACTTGATCACCTTGTCCATCCCGCTCAGGGAGCGCTTGCGCAGCACGGTGCCGGCCGCGAAGGCCTTGAACGTGGAGTTGTAGGCGAACCGCTCGTTGTCGCGGTAGGTCACCGCGCGTCCGGTGCCGGTGTCGACGGCGTAGACGCCGAGGCGGGCGTCGTACTGGCGCTCCAGCTTCTGCAGGGCGTGGACGTAGGGCTTCTTCGCCGCGGAAGCGGAAGCGGAAGCAGTCGCAGACGAGGGCGACTGGGCCTGGGCACCGCCCTCGCCGCAGGCGGTGAGCGGAATGAGGGTGAGGGCGACGAGCGCACTGAGAGCACAGCGGGTGGCACGGGTGTGCCGCATGGTCTGAACCTCCGGTCCTGCCCCGGCGCGCACCGCACGGGCATGCGCACAGCACGGGGAATGGCCGGCCGGGCTCCCTCCGGGAGCCGGCCGTGGCGGGCAGGGCCACCTTCGCCGCCCGGCAGCTATGCGGTCCAATACGCTTATGCGTGTTTCCATGCTGATTCGGCATGGGGGTCGGGGGCATGCCGTGGGGCGGGGAGGGGTGCGCGGTGGATCTGGTGGGAGCGTGTCGTGCGTTCGTCAGCGTGAGTGAGTACGGCAGTTTCACCGTCGGAGCGGCTGCCGCCCGGATGTCCCAGTCGGTGGCGAGCCGCCGCGTCGCGGCCCTGGAAGAGCGCTTCGGGGAGCGGCTGTTCGAGCGCACCTCACGGCAGGCCGTGCTCACCCCCTTCGGCCGGGACATGTTGCCCGCGGCCCGTCAACTGCTCCTGACCGCCGATGTGTTGGAGCACGAGGCGGTGGCCGCCAAGCGCAAACCGTGGCGGCTGGCCATGCCCGACGTGTGCTCCGGCGCGGGCCTGGCACGGCTCGTCGCCGGCGCTCGGAGGCAGGGCATGACGCTCGACCTGCGGGTCGCGGCGCCCGCACAGCGGACGGAGCTCATCCGTTCCCAGCAGGTGCGGGCGGCGCTGCTCGCGGTCGCGCCGGACCAGGCGACCTGGTCGGTGCCACTGGGGCTGGCCGCCGCCGAGGACCCCGGGGTGAAGCGCCTCTACCTCGACACGTTGCGCCGTGGCCGGACCACCACCGGCCCGGCCCGTCGCATCTGGGTCCAGCCGGAGGACGACGTGGCGCACATCCGCGACCCGCTGACGCGATTGCGCGATGCCATCGGCCTGCAGCCCGCGCAGCTCGCCGAGGCGGCCGACCTCACGGCGGCCGCGGCCGAAGTCCTGTGCACCCGAGACCTGTTGCTCTGTTCCCCCGCACAGGCCCGCGCGTTCGCCCTGAGCTGGCGTCCCATCGGCGAGGCCGCCTTCGTCCGCGGGTACGCCCTGACCGCCACCGCGCCCGGCGATCCACAGCTCATCCGGACGCGCCTGGGCGAGGCGATCGCCGACTGTCTCGGGGTATCCGGACCACCGTGCGCCGGCCACGCGGAGGTCGCGTGAACACCGAGGCACTGCTGCGCGACATGCGCCGCCACCTTCACGACGGGGGCCTGCGCGCCTGTCTGCTCGTGCGGGACCTGCACACCGGGCAGGAAGTCGGGATCGAGCCGGACGCCGAGCTGCCCACCGCCTCCCTGGTCAAGGTCCCCCTCGCCCTCGCGACGATCGAACGCATCCGGAGGGGCGAACTCGACGGAGCCACCGCGCTCGACGTGCAGCCGGGGCGCATCACCACCCCCGGGCCCACCGGGCTGAGCCGATTCCGCCATCCCGCCCGGATCGCCCTCGACGACCTGCTCTATCTGAGCACCTGCGTCAGCGACAGCACCGCCGGCGACGTACTGTTCGGCCTCACCCCGCCCGCCCAGGTCACCGCCCTCCTGAACGAGTTCGGCCTGCGCGGCATCACCGTCCGGCACACCTTGCAGGAGCTGGCCGACACCCCCGAGGAACGCCTCGATCCCACACAGGCCCACCTTGCCCACGCCCTCGCCATCAGCGCGGGCGCCCACGGACACCGGGTGCCGCAGCTGGACGTCACCCGCGCCAACAGCGGCAGCGCACGCGCCTACGTCGAACTGCTCCAGGCCCTGTGGACACCGTCGTCGATCCCCCCGGATACCGCCGAGCGGGTCCGCGGCCTCATGGCCCACAACGTGATGCGGCACCGGCTGACGCCGGACTTCAGCTCCGACGCCACCACCTGGTCCGCCAAGACCGGCACCCTCCTCAACCTCCGCCACGAGATCGGAGTCGTCGAGCACACCGACGGCCAGGCGTTCGCCGTCGCCGTCCTCACCGAGTCGCTCGTGCCCGCCAGCAAGCAGCCCGGCGCCGACGCCCTGATGGGACAGGTCGCCCGCGCACTCCGTGATCACCTGCGGCAGCTGTGACGGATCCGCGCCCCGACCGGCCGACGTTGCGTCGGCAAAGGCGGGTACGGCGCGGGCGTAGCGTGGGCGGTATGACGAAGTACGGAAGCTTCCCCGGTGCGCGGCCCCGGCGGCTGCGTACCACCCCCGCCATGCGGCGGATGGTGGCCGAACACCGGCTGCACCCTGCTGACCTGATCCTTCCCGCGTTCGTACGGGAGGGGATCGGCGAGCCGGCGCCGATCTCCGCGATGCCGGGCGTCGTCCAGCACACCCGCGACACGCTGCGGAAGGCCGCCGTCGAGGCGGTCGACGCCGGGGTCGCCGGGATCATGCTGTTCGGGGTGCCCGAGGACGCGAAGAAGGACGCCGCCGGTACGGCGGGCACCGACCCCGACGGGATCCTGCAGGTCGCCATCCGTGAGGTGAAGGCCGAGGTCGGCGACGACCTCGTCATCATGTCGGACCTGTGCCTGGACGAGTACACCGATCACGGGCACTGCGGTGTCCTGGATGCCGAGGGCCGGGTCGACAACGACGCGACGCTGGAGCGGTACGCCGAGATGGCGCAGGTGCAGGCCGACGCGGGCGTCCATGTCGTGGCCCCCAGCGGCATGATGGACGGCCAGGTCGGCGTCATCCGCGACGCACTCGACCAGACCGGCCACGAGGACGTGTCGGTCCTCGCCTACACGGCGAAGTACTCCTCGGCCTTCTACGGTCCCTTCCGGGAGGCCATCGGCTCGTCGCTCCAGGGCGACCGCAAGACCTACCAGCAGGACCCGGCCAACCTCCGTGAGTCGATGCGCGAGCTGGCGCTGGACCTGGAGGAGGGCGCCGACATGGTGATGGTCAAGCCGGCGCTGCCGTACCTGGACGTGCTGGCGAAGGTCGCGGACGCGGTGGACGTACCCGTCGCCGCGTACCAGATCTCCGGTGAGTACGCGATGATCGAAGCGGCCGCCGAGAAGGGCTGGATCGACCGGGACAAGGCGATCCTGGAGGCGCTCACCGGCATCAAGCGGGCCGGTGCCGACATGATCCTGACGTATTGGGCGACGGAGGTCGCGCGGGGGCTGTGAGCCGCCCCGGCCGGTTGTGCCGCTGCCGCATCCCAAGCTCCCGTCCCCGGGTTCCGGGGGCGGGAGCGTCGTTTGTCGTAGGTACGACGTTTTGTCTGCCGCTCGCCGGGCACGGGACCGGTTGTCAAGGAAGACCCCGACCGACCGAGGAGCGGGTAACCATGACTGCCAAGCGCAAGATGCAGGCCAAGGGCGCGCAGGTCATCGGCGCCATGAAGGAAGTCGTCGGCCGGGCCACGCACAACCGCAAGCTGGAGGCCGAGGGCAAGGCCGAGAAGACCGCCGGGCACGGGCTGGACGCCAGCGAGAAGATCAAGGACGCGGTACGCAGGCCCTGGCAGCACTGACGGCCCCGCTCGCGGCCTGGATGCCGCGTCGCCCGGCCCTTGAGACCCGAGCGGCCCCGTACAACACCTGTGCAGTACGGGGCCGTTGCGGCAGGAGCGTGGGCGACGGCAGGCCGCGCGGGCGGCCGGGACGAGGCGACCGGGTCAGCGGCACCCGGTCGGACGGGCCCGGTCAGAGCCGCTCGGGCGTCCGGATGCCGAGCAGCGCCATGCCCTGGTGGAGGGTGCGGGCGGTCAGGTCGCAGAGGAACAGCCGGTTGGCCAGCTGGTCCGGCCCGCCCTCGGCCTTCAGGACCGGGCACTGGTCGTAGAAGGTCGTGAAGAGCGAGGCGAGGCTGTAGAGGTACGCGGCGAGCTTGTGCGGCTCGTACGCGGCGGCGGCCTCGGCGACGGTCTCGCCGAACTGGTCGAGGTGCAGGCCCAGCGCCCGCTCGGCCGGGGCCAGCGGCAGCTCCGGATGCGCCGCGGGGGCCGCGTCACCGGCCTTGCGGAAGATCGACCGGATCCGGGCGTAGGCGTACTGGAGGTACACCGAGGTGTCGCCGTTGAGCGAGACCATCTGGTCCAGGTCGAACTTGTAGTCCCGGCTCGGCGACGTCGACAGGTCCGCGTACTTCACGGCACCGATGCCCACCTGCGCACCGTTCTCGGTGATCTCCTGCTCGGTCAGGCCGACCGCCGCGCCCTTCTCGCGCACCACCGTGGTCGCCCGCTCGGCCGCCTCGTCGAGCAGGTCCTCCAGGCGTACGGTCTCGCCCGCACGCGTCTTGAACGGCTTGCCGTCCGCGCCGAGGACCGTGCCGTAGCCCATGTTGTGCGCGGTGATGTCGTCGCTCAGCCAGCCCGCCCGGCGGGCCGTCTCGAAGACCATCCGGAAGTGCAGCGACTGGCGGACGTCGACGACGTACAGGAGCGTCGTCGCCTTCAGGTCGCAGACGCGGTTGCGGATCGCGGAGAGATCGGAGGCCGCGTAGCCGAAGCCGCCGTCCGCCTTCTGCACGATCAGCGGCACCGGCTGGTCGTCCTTGCCGCGGATCTCGTCGAAGAAGACCACCAGCGCGCCCTCGGAGCGGACGGCGACGCCCGACTCCTCCAGCAGCCGCGCCGTCTCGGCCATCATGTCGTTGTACGCGGACTCGCCGACGATCTCGTCGTCGCGGATCTCCATGTCCAGCTTCTCGAAGACCGAGTAGAAGTAGACCTTCGACTCGTCGACGAACCGCTGCCACAGGTCGAGGGTCTCCGCGTCGCCGGACTGGAGCGCCACGACCCGCTTCCGGGCCCGCTCCTTGAACTGCTCGTCGGAGTCGAAGACGGCGCGCGAGGCCTTGTAGACGCGGTTGAGGTTGCTCATGGCCTGCTCGCCGTCGACGTCGGCCGCCGGGGCCAGCTCGCCGGGGTTCTCGATCAGGTACTGGATGAGCATGCCGAACTGGGTGCCCCAGTCGCCGATGTGGTGCCGGCCGATCGTCTGCTCACCGGTGAAGTCCAGGATGTGGCGCAGGGCGTCGCCGATGACCGCCGAGCGCAGGTGCCCGACGTGCATCTCCTTGGCGACGTTCGGCTGGGCGTAGTCGATGACCGTGACGCCGGGCTGCTCCTTCAGCGGGACGCCGAGCCGGTCGTCGGCGGCGCGCGCGGCCAGCGTCTGGATGATCGCCCGGTCGGTGATCGTGATGTTGAGGAAGCCGGGGCCGGAGACCTCGACCTCCTTGAAGAGGGGGTTCTCGCCGATCTCCGCGACGACCTTGGTCGCCAGCTCCCGCGGGTTGCCCTTGAGCTTCTTGGCCAGCGCCAGCATGCCGTTGGCCTGGAAGTCCGCCCGGTCGCTTCGGCGCAGCAGCGGGTCCGCGGCGCCGGCCTCCGGCAGGGCTGCCGAGAGGGCGTCCGCGACGCGCTGGTGAACCGAAGCTGCGAGGGAAGTGACCGAGGCCATGGAGAAGAGCTCTCTTCCAGAGGGAGGTAAGGAGGTGTCGTCGGAGCGGAAAGGGTTTGCCAACGAGTATCCCACGGCAGTACCACTGATTTTCCGTCTGGGACAATGGGCACCGTCAGGCATTTGTGCGTCGCACGCGCAAGACGGCGCAATCAGGAAGCACCAGGAAGAGGAAGGGCCGATCGTGGCTCAGCAGAGCACCGAGACCGACTGGGTCTCCAGGTTCGCGGACGAGGTCATTGCCGAGGCGGAGCGCCGCGCCCCCGGCAAACCAGTCGTCTGCGCCTCGGGCCTGAGCCCGTCCGGCCCGATCCACCTCGGCAACCTCCGCGAGGTCATGACCCCGCACCTCGTCGCCGACGAGATCCGCCGCCGCGGGTACGAGGTCCGCCACCTCATCTCCTGGGACGACTACGACCGCTACCGCAAGGTTCCGGACGGCGTGCCGGGTGTCGACGGCTCCTGGGCCGAGCACATCGGCAAGCCGCTGACCGCGGTGCCGGCCCCGGCCGGGTCGGCGTACCCGAACTGGGCGGAGCACTTCAAGGCCGCCATGAGCGAGGCGCTGGCCGAGCTGGGCGTCGAGTACGACGGCATCAGCCAGACCGAGCAGTACACCGCCGGTGTCTACCGCGAGCAGATCCTGCACGCGATGAAGCACCGCGCGGACATCGACGCGATCCTCGGCCAGTACCGCACGAAGAAGGCCCCGGCCAAGAAGTCGCAGAAGCCGGTCGACGAGGCCGAGCTGGAGGCCGCCGAGGGCTCGGGCGCGGCCGCCGAGGACGACGGCAGCGGCGGGTCGGCCGGCTACTTCCCGTACAAGCCCTACTGCGGGCAGTGCGAGAAGGACCTGACCACGGTCACCTCGTACGACGACGAGACCACCGAGCTGGTCTACACCTGCACGGAGTGCGGCTTCGGTGAGACGGTCCGGCTGAGCGAGTTCAACCGCGGCAAGCTGGTCTGGAAGGTCGACTGGCCGATGCGGTGGGCCTACGAGGGCGTGATCTTCGAGCCGTCCGGTGTCGACCACTCCTCGCCGGGCTCGTCCTTCGTCGTCGGCGGCCAGATCGTCCGGCAGATCTTCGACGGCGACCAGCCCATCGGCCCCATGTACGCCTTCGTCGGCATCAGCGGCATGGCCAAGATGTCGTCGTCGCGGGGCGGGGTGCCGACGCCGGGCGACGCGCTGAAGATCATGGAGGCGCCGCTGCTGCGCTGGCTGTACGCGCGCCGCAAGCCCAACCAGTCCTTCAAGATCGCCTTCGACCAGGAGATCCAGCGGCTCTACGACGAGTGGGACAAGCTGGAGGCCAAGGTCGCCGACGGCAGTGCGCTGCCGGCCGACGCCGCCGCGTACGCCCGGGCGGCCCGTACCGCCGCCGGTGAGCTGCCCCGGACGCCGCGGCCGCTGCCGTACCGCACCCTCGCCTCGGTCGCGGACATCACCGCGGGCCACGACGAGCAGACGCTCCGGATCCTCGGCGAACTGGACCCGGACAACCCGGTGACCTCGCTGGACGAGACCCGGCCGCGGCTCGCCAAGGCCGAGTACTGGATCAACACCCAGGTCCCGGCCGAGCAGCGCACCATCGTCCGCGACGAGCCCGACGAGGAGCTGCTCGGCACCCTCGACGAGCAGTCCCGGGGCTCGCTGCGGCTGCTGCTCGACGGCCTGGACGAGCACTGGTCGCTGGACGGCCTGACCACCCTGGTCTACGGCGTTCCGAAGGTGCAGGCGGGCCTGGAGCCGGACGCCAAGCCGACGCCGGAGCTGAAGGTCGCCCAGCGTGCCTTCTTCGCCCTGCTCTACAACCTGCTGGTCGGGCGGGACACCGGGCCGCGGCTGCCCACTCTGCTGCTGGCCGTGGGCGCGGACCGGGTGCGCAAGCTGCTGGGGGGCTGACGAGCTGTCGGAGCGCCGTTGCCGGGGGTCGTAGACACCTCGGCGTGCTCTCCGACCGAGGGATGAGAAGGGTTCGGCCCCGGGGACGAGGATTCCCGGGGCCGGACCCTTCACGCTGGGGCCATGAGGGGAATCTTAGGTTTCATCATCATGATCCAGGGCGTTATGGGCTTCGTCGGGCAGGTCTTCTTCGACCGCGCCTGGGGGTTGCTGCCTCACTGGTTCGATCTGCCGTCGGCCGCCTATGTCGGCCTCTTCGCGGCCGGTGCGGCGCTGGCCGTCTGGGGGGACGCGGACAAGAAGCGCAAGGCGAAGCAGCTGAGGGATCAGACGGGGGCCGGGGCGGTTTAGGGGCCCGTTGCCGTACGGATCCGGCCTGTGGGTCAGGCGATGTGATCGTCCATCATTTCCGCGTTGAGGCGGTCGCTGAACTGATCCATGTAGCGGTTCAACTCCCGTGACCGCAGGCGGATTCCGTACTGGGCATCCAGGTTGGCCGCGAACGCGCCCGGTGTGGGCATGCCTTCGCCCTCTATCGAGTGGCGGAACACCTGGTACAGGTCCTCGTCGGTCGGTGCGGCGGCCGGTGCCGGTGCCGGTGCCGGAGTGGGCTGCGGGGGTGCTTCCGGGGTGCCCATGCCGAGCGGGCGCGTTCCGCCGGCACCGTTCGGCACCGGGACCTGGGGGTCGGGCTCCGGCGTGCGTGGTGGGGGTACCGCGGCTTGTCCGCGCGCCGGTGCCTGCTCGCGTGCCGGTTCCTGCCGATGTTCGTTGTACGCGGGCCGATGCGCGTCGTACGCGGCCTGAGGCGCGTTGTACGGGGGCTGAGGCGCGTCGTACGAGGGCTGGGGCTCCTGCTCCGGGACGTACGCCGGGTCGTAGTCGCCCTGGTACGTCACCTGCTGCGGCGCCGCGAACCACTGGCTCGGCATCTCCTCGGCCTCGGCCTCGGCCGACTCCGGGGCCCCGGCCGGCTCGTGGGCCTTCCGTTCCACGGCGGGCGTCACGGACCGGTGTGGCGCCGGCAGCAACTGCGGTTCGATGCCCGCGGCGGCAAGCCCCGCGGGAGCGGTCTCCGCCAGCGGCACTCCGTACCGGGCGAGCCGCAGTGGCATCAGGGACTCCACGGGAGCCTTACGGCGCCAGCTGCGCCCGAACCGCGAACGCAGACGTGCCTGATACACGAGCCGTTCCTGCTCCAGCTTGATCACCGCGTCGTACGACCGCAGCTCCCACAGCTTCATCCGCCGCCACAACAGGAACGTCGGGAGGGGGGCCAGCAGCCAGCGCGTGATGCGCACACCCTCCATGTGCTTGTCCGCCGTGATGTCGGCGATCCGCCCGACGGCATGCCGGGCGGCCTCGACGGTGACGACGAACAGCACCGGGATGACGGCGTGCATGCCCATGCCCAGGGGGTCGGACGCCGCCGCGGCATTGAACGCCACCGTTGCGACCGTCAGCAGCCACGCCGCCTGTCGCAACAGCGGGAAGGGCATGCGGATCCAGGTCAGCAGCAGATCCAGCGCGAGCAGGACGCAGATTCCCGCGTCGATGCCGATAGGGAAGAAGTAGGCGAAGTCGCCGAAGCCCTTCTTGAGGGCCAGTGCACGCACGGCCGCGTAGGAGCCGGCGAAGCCGATGCCGGCGATCACCACCGCGCCGGCGATGACCACGCCGATGAGTATCCGGTGCGTGCGTGTCAGCTTCAGTGGCGCGGCCACCCGAGGACCCCTCCCAGTCGGTCTGTTGCGGGCGACAGCCTGGCACATGCCTACGGGCGGGCGTGTGCCGGTACGGACGGAGTGCTGGGAGGCGCCTCCGGCCCGGGTCCTCCGCCCGGGCGGAGGACCCGGGCGGCGTCGGTGGGGTCGGTGGGCTGGGTGGGGTCAGCCGTTGGCCTTGGTGGCGGAGGTGACCGCCTCCTTGGCGGCGGCCTGTGTCTGCTTGAGCAGGTCGGCGGTCTTGGGGGCGTCCGCGCCGGCCAGGCCCGCGCCGTTGTAGTTGATCGTCACGACGATGTTGGAGGTCCGGGCGACGATGGTGGTGTTCTTGAAGTTGGTGCCGTCCCGCTTCACGTCGTAGGTGATCGCGGTGGCCTCGTCGCCGGTACCGGAGGTCTGGACGGTCGCGAGCTTCGTGGCGCCCTTGGTGGCCTTCGCCTCGGATATCTGCTTGGTGAAGAAGTCCGTGGCGCGCTTTTCGCCGCTGCCGACGCCCGGGTCGGAGTCGTAGCGCTGCAGGCCGGTGTCCAGCCAGCGCCACTGGGTGCCGTCGACGCCCTTCTCATCCGCGCTGGTCCAGGAGCAGGTGCCGTGGGAGGCGTTGTCCGTGGACTTGCCCTGGTCCCCGGAGGCGTCCTTCGCCTTGGGCAGCATCTTCTTGACGGTGTCCTTGGAGAACACCTCGCACGGGTTCGGCAGCTTCTTGAACTTGGCGGGCGCGACGGTCGGCGAGGGCTTGGCCGCGCTGCTGGAGGCGGAGGAGGAGGCGTCACCGGAGCTGTCGCTGTCCGAGCCGGAGCAGCCGGCGACGAGCAGCACCGGTACTGCTGCGCAGGTGAGGAGGCTGGCGAGGCGCTTGGCTGAACGGTGCATGGTTCCTTCGCTGTTCGTCGTCGTCGGGTCGGTCGCCGGGTCGGCGGGCACGGCCGTGGTGGTGGCCGTGGGGCACGGCCGTGGTGGTGGTGACCGTGGGGCCCGCCCCGCCTCGCGTACGGGGCAGGGCTAGACGGCACGGTACGCGGCGCGGCGAGGTGGGTGACCGATTCATGTCGATGAGCGCAACGCTTATATCGGGCGTTTCTGCTTCTTGTCCGGTGATTCGGTCAATGCGCCTGATCCGGACTATTCGCTGAGGTTGTCGGAGAGCTCGGTGGCCAGGGAACGGGCCTTGTCCTGCAGTTCCTGGCTGTCCGGCAACATCGCCTTGTCCGTGGACCACTGGTCGTAAGTGAGCTGCACGATGACGTTCGACGTGCGAAAGACCACAGTGACATCGCGGTGCACGCCGGAGTCCGCTGTGACCAATTTGTCATTGAGGAAGGCCGCGTCCCCGAGGTCGCCCAGGACGCGCGGGGCGGTGGAGCCGCTGGGGTCTGTACTCGGGTCCGCGCTCGGGTCCGCGCTCGGGTCGGAGGTCTGCGAGGAGCTTTGGGACGGGGCCTTGCCCGCCTTCTCCGTGGCGCTCTTCTCTGCGGCGCTCTTGTCCGTGGCGCTCTTGTCCTTCGAGCCGTTCGTGACGGTTTCGTCGCCCTTGCCCTTGCCCTTCGAGGCGGACGGGGACGGGGCGGCGGGCGAGGGGGAGCCGGCGCCGCCGGACGGTATCTGCGCGGCCAGCTTCTTCTTGTCGTAGATCCCCTGCGCCTTGTCCTCATCGCTGGTGGCGGAGTCGTACGACACCACACGCTGGATGTCCAGGCCCAGATGGCGGGTGCCCGCGGTGGTCTCGCGGGTCCAGCGGCAGCCGACGCGGCGGTCGGTGTCATAGGTGATGTCGGCCACGCCGCCGTAGACCTTCCGGGCCTCGGCGTCCGACAGGGACTGGCCGTCGCCGGGGAGCATGCCGCGGATGGCCTTGCGTGAGGGCAGCCCGCAGGCCTCCGGGAGGGTCTGGTAGCGGCCCGGCTCGGCGGCCTGGCTGGAGGTGGCGGCGTCGCCGCTCTTGGCGTCGGCAGCGCCGCCGTCGGGGCTGGAGCTGCCGGTACAGCCGGTGAGGCCCGCGGCCAGCGCCGCGGCCACTACCACTGCGGCACCGGGTACGAACGGCTTTCGTGGCATCGCTCGCGGCTCCTTCCCCTACGAAATGCGGTTGCCGCCGGTCGGCGGCCGATGGACACAATGTCTATCGCACGTCTTGCCGCAAACGCCGGTCCGCCGTCCAAGATCGGATAAATTGTCCGGCTTTTGCGTTTTTCATAAATTCGGGGGAATGGGGAAGTTATGTCGTACGTCGAGGTGCCCGGTGCCCAGGTACCGATCCGGATGTGGACGGATCCGGCAGCGGTCGAGGATGTCGCGATGCAGCAGCTGCGCAATGTCGCCACCCTGCCGTGGATCAAGGGCCTGGCCGTGATGCCGGATGTCCATTACGGCAAGGGCGCCACCGTCGGCTCGGTGATCGCCATGCACGGCGCGGTCTGCCCGGCGGCGGTCGGTGTGGACATCGGCTGCGGGATGAGCGCGGTGAAGACCTCGCTCACCGCCAATGACCTGCCCGGTGATCTCTCCCGGCTCCGCTCGAAGATCGAGCAGGCGATTCCGGTGGGGCGCGGGATGCACGAGGACCCGGTCGACCCCGGGCGGCTGCACGGCTACCCGACGGCGGGATGGGGAGACTTCTGGTCGCGCTTCGACGGGGTGGCCGACGCGGTCAAGTTCCGTCAGGAACGCGCCACGAAGCAGATGGGCTCGCTGGGAAGTGGCAACCACTTCATCGAGTTCTGTCTCGACGACACCGGTGCGGTGTGGCTGATGCTGCACTCCGGCTCCCGGAACATCGGCAAGGAGCTCGCCGAGTTCCACATGGGGCAGGCGCAGAAGCTGCCGCACAACCAGGGCCTGGTCGACCGCGATCTCGCCGTCTTCATCGCGGACACCCCGCAGATGGCGGCGTACCGCAACGATCTGTTCTGGGCGCAGGAGTACGCCAAGCACAACCGGGCCGTGATGATGGCACTCTTCCAGGACGTCGTCCGCAAGGAGTTCAAGAAGGCCAAGCCGACGTTCGAGCCGGTGATCTCCTGCCACCACAACTATGTGGCGGAGGAGCGGTACGACGGCATGGATCTGCTGGTGACCCGTAAGGGCGCGATCCGGGCGGGCAGCGGCGAGTACGGCATCATCCCGGGCTCGATGGGCACCGGCTCGTACATCGTCAAGGGACTGGGCAACGCCGCGTCCTTCAACTCCGCCTCGCACGGCGCCGGCCGCAAGATGAGCCGGAACGCCGCGAAGAAGCGGTTCTCGACGAGGGACCTGGAGGACCAGACGCGGGGCGTGGAGTGCCGTAAGGACTCCGGTGTGGTGGACGAGATCCCGGGTGCCTACAAGCCGATCGAGAAGGTCATCGATCAGCAGCGGGACCTGGTCGAGGTCGTCGCCAAGCTCAAGCAGGTCGTCTGCGTCAAGGGCTGAGCGCAGCAGTCCACGCGATCGGCAGGCCCCGGACCGGACGCGGACACTGTTGGCGGACCGCGCGGGCCTTCGTGACGATGGCCTGTACGACTCTGTTGGGGTGGTGCAGGCCATCGTCGTGATCGGGGTGGGTTCGTGTCGTTGTGTGGGGTGGGGAGGGCCCTCATCGGACCGCAGAACGGCAGTGCGCGGATCGCCCCTCGTGCACATCCGGTGGCACACGGCGCAGGTGTTCCGCGGTGCGGCGCGCGTACCGGAGCGCGTCTGACTGCGCACGGGCACACCCCGGACCCTCGCCCGCCTGCGCCATCGCCACCATGACCCGCAAACCGCCGGTGGAATACGGAAGTCGGCGGATGTCCCGGGTCAGCGGCCCGGCGACAGCGGAGTCAGCGGAGCCAGCGGACGGGTGAGCGGGACGGACGGCCCTTCGAGAGCCTTCGGCGCGGCCGGGTGCGCGAACCGTCGCGGCTCGGCGGGCGCATCGTTGTCGCACATCGCCTTCGCCTCGAAGGCCCCGATCGCGGCGTCGATCGGGCCCGGCTTGATGTGACCCGTCGCGTCGAGCTGCTGGTACTTGGCCTGGTTGAGCCCGACCGTCATCTGGCGCTTGCCGTCGGGCGTCGAGTACGTCACCGTCTCGGCGCCCCACACCGAGCCGGTGTGTCCCCAGAAGCGCCCGCACACAGTGTCGATCGCCTCGATGCCGAGGCCGTAACGCGTCAGCAGATTGCCCGCTCCGTCCTTGGCGTCGACGGTGGTCTGCATCTGGCGGAGTTCGGCGGGGGCGAGCAGTTCGCCGGTCAGCAGCGCCCGGTAGAAGTCGTTCACGTCCTCCATCGTCGAGACCAGTGCCCCGGCGGTACCGGCCCAGGACATGTCGTACGTGCTGTAGTCACGGGCCGGGCTGATCAGTCCGAAGAAGGATTCGTACATCTTGGAATGCGGCCCGGATATCCGTGTGGACGTCGGGAAGTAGGTGTGCTTCAGCCCGGCCTTGCGGATGACATTGCGGGTGATGTACTCCTGCGGATCCTCGCCGGTGACCTTCTGCAGCAGCATTCCCGCGATGACGTAATTGGTGTTGGCGTAGGACCATTTCTCGCCGGGCTTGCCCGTCGGTTCCGCCTGCAGGCCCAAGCGTGCGAGCTCCTCAGGGGCGAAGTGGCGGTAACGGTTGGCGTCGAGGCTCTCGGTACTCCCCTTGAGGAGGGAGGGGAAGGCACCGGGGATGTAGTCGGCGATGCCGCTGGTGTGGTTGAGCAGCATACGGACGGTGATCTTCCGGCCGCGTTCACCGGGGACGAGGTCGGGGAGGTAGCGGGCGATGGGGGCGTCCAGATCGATCCGGCCCGCGCCGACCTGTTGCAGCACGGCGACGGAGGTGAACGCCTTGGTGAGGCTGCCCACGCGCTGCTGCATCTGCGGCCCGACCGGGCGGTTGGTGGCGATGTCGGCGACACCGGCCGCGCCCCGCCATTCGTCCCGGCCCTCCCGGACGGCCGCGTAGGTACCGTACATACCCGCTCTGTGGAGTGCTGCCAGCTTCTCGTCCAGTGCCTTGTGGTCGAGATGGCCCGGGTGGGTCGTCGTTCCTGCGGTGGCGTGGGCGCCGGGCGCGGGGGCCGTTGCGGCCTGGGCCGGTACCGCCGCTGCCACCAGTGAGAGCATCACGGCCGTGGTGGTGCCGGCGATCCGTGTACGGCGGCGGAGGGCCGGGCGGGGCAGGGACATGTCTTCTCCCGTTACAACTTCCTGCTACTGCGGTCGATCACGCATGTGATCTTGGTCGTCTCGATTCTCTCGACCGGCCGCCGTCCCCACAGTCCTCCCGCAGAACGACCCGTCTCATCAACACCGATGACATTTGTCAGGCGCCTACGAGCCCGAAGTGTGCATGCCTGAAGCGCAATTGCCGGAACCGTGACTGCCGGACCGAGTGTTCAGGAATGGCGCGTGTCCGGAGTGTGCGTGGTGCCGAGCCGTGCCCGGTCCGCATGATGTGGCGGCAGCAGGTAGATGCCGAAGGTCATATGAGGACCGTCGAGTACCGCCCTGGTGTCATCAGCCGGCACCACAACCATCTCGGTGAAGAGCGGTACGAGGGGATGGCTCCCCTGCTGGTTGCCCGCCGGGGAGCCATCCACGCGGGCGCGGGCGCGGGCGCGGGAGTGGCGGGAGTGGGGGAGTGGGGGATCCTCCCCGGTTCCATGGGCACGGAGCCGTACGTCGTCCGTGGCCCAGGCAACCCGAAGTCGTTCAACGCGGCCTCGCACGGTGCCGGCCGAAGGACGAGCCGGAACGCCGCCAAGCGGCAGTTCTCGACGCGGGACCTGGAGGAGCGGACGCGGGGTGTGCAGTGCCGCGAGGACTCCGGCGTTGTGGAGGAGATCCCGGGCGCCCACCAGCCGATCGGTCAGGTGTGGGAGCAGCAGCGGGACCTGGTCGAGTTCGTCGCCAAGCTCAAGCAGGTGGTGTGTGTGAAGGGCCGAACGGGCTGAACGCTGAGTGGACGAAGAGGGTCGAGTGGACGAAGAGGGTCGAGTGGACGAGAAGGGTTGAGTGGACGAGAAGGGCTGAGTGGACTGAGAGGGCTCAGCCCCGGGGCGGTCCGGCGTGGTGTGCGCCGGACCGCCCTTCGCATGTCGCCGGGCCGCCCGTGTCCAGGTGGGGCGTGTCTTACGTGGGACATGCCCGGGGTGGGGCGAGTCTCAGGTGGTGCGGTGGACCTTGGAGTTGGAGGCCTGGGCGCGGGGGCGGACCACCAGCAGGTCGATGTTGACGTGGGCGGGGCGGGTGATCGCCCAGGCGATGGTGTCGGCGACATCGTCCGCGCTGAGCGGCTGGTCGACGCCCTCGTAGACCTTGGCTGCCTTGGCGGTGTCGCCACGGAAGCGGGTGGTGGCGAACTCGTCGGTCTTGACCATGCCCGGGGCGACCTCGATGACGCGCACCGGCTCGCCGCACAGCTCCAGACGGAGCGTTTCGGCGATGACATGGGCGCCGTGCTTGGCGGCGACGTAACCGCCGCCGCCCTCGTAGGTGCCGTGGCCGGCGGTGGAGGAGAGCACGACGACGGTGCCCTCGCCGGAGGCGGTGAGCGCGGGCAGCAGCGCCTGGGTCATGTGGAGCACGCCCAGCACATTGACCTCGTACATCGCGCGCCAGTCGGCGGGGTCACCGGTGGCGACCGGCTCCGCGCCGTAGGCCCCGCCGGCGTTGTTGACCAGGACGTCGATGGAGGGGTAGCGGTCGAGGGTGGCTGCGAAGGCGTCGACGGCGGCGCGGTCGGTGACGTCGAGGGCGTAGGCCTCGGCGTCCGGCAGCTCGGCGGCGAGCTCCTCGATGCGGTCCTTGCGGCGGGCCGTGAGCACCACGCGGTAGCCGGCAGCGGCCAGGGCCCGCGCGGTGGCGGCGCCGATGCCGCTGCTCGCTCCGGTGACGACGGCGGTACGGAGCTCAGCGGTCATGGGACTCTCCTCGGGGTTATGCGGTCCCCCTGCTCCTCAGGGATCGGGGGAGGGGTGGTCTACGGCCAGGATATGCAGGAGGCCTCAGTGGCCTCAGCGACCCCTGGGGGCATACATGATCACTGCCATTCCGGCCAGGCAGATCAGGGCGCCGGTCACATCCCAGCGGTCGGGGCGGTAGCCGTCGGCGATCGCGCCCCACGCCAGCGATCCGGCGACGAAGACACCGCCGTACGCGGCGAGGATACGGCCGAATGCGGCGTCCGGCTGGAGTGTGGCGACCCAGCCGTACACCCCGAGCGCGATCACTCCGGCGCCGATCCAGGCCCAGCCCTTGTGTTCGCGGACGCCCTGCCAGACCAGCCAGGCGCCGCCGATTTCGAAGAGGGCGGCGACGACGAAGAGGGCGGCGGAGCGGGCGAACAGCATGTGTGAAGCCTACGGAACCAGGGTCCCGTTCCGGCGGGGGCGGGCTGCCGGGCAGGGGATTCGTCGGGGCCGGGCGGAGGGATCTTTGAAGGCTGGGCAGGGATCCTTCAGGGTCGGGCGGGGGGCGTCAGCGCCGGGCGGGGGGTCTCCAGGGCCCGGCGGGGGATTTCGTCAGGGTGCTGTGAGCGGTTGGCCGGCGGACGGCTGTCAGTGGGGTGTGAGAACTTCGGGGGCATGCTGATCGAACGGGCTTACGTGGACGTTCCGGAGGGGGAGGGAACGGCCGGGGACGGCTGGCCCTGGACGGTGCCGTGTGTGCGCCAACTGGCCGACGAGGGGCTGGCCTTCCGCGCTCCGGTCACCTTTCTGGTGGGGGAGAACGGTTCGGGCAAATCGACGCTGGCCGAGGCGCTGGCGGAGGGCTTCGGGCTGGATTCGTACGGCGGCTCGGCGGGTTACAAGTACGCGAGTTCGCGGGAAGCGTCGCTGCTCGGCGGTCTGATGCGGTTCGATCCGACGCGGGAGGGACGCCGGATGGTGCGCGGGCCGCGGGTCCGCCGGCGGGGGTTCTTCCTGCGGGCCGAAACGGCGCTGGAGGCGCTGAACGGGGAGCAGAGGTCGAACCGGCTGTCCCGGTCCCCGGACGAGATGAGCCACGGGGAGGGCTTTCTGATGGCCTTCCGGGAGCGGTTCTCGCAGCAGGGCCTGTATGTGATGGACGAGCCCGAGGCGGCCCTGTCCTTCACCTCCTGTCTGGAACTGGTCGGGTTGATGGACGAGTTGGGGAGCGGTGGCGCACAGATCATCTGCGCCACCCACTCACCGCTGCTGACGGCGCTGCCCGGCGCGGCGATCGTGGAGGTCGGCGAGCACGGGATGCGGAGCGTGGAGTGGGCGGAGCTGGGGCTGGTCGACCACTGGCGGCGCTATCTCAACGATCCCCGGGCGTATCTGCGGCATGTGCTGGAGGGGTGAGGGAGGCGGGGCGGGCGGTGCCTATGGAGTCGCCGTCCTCGGGTGCGGCGCCGGTCCAGTGGAGGAGGGCGGAGCGTAGCGCCGCGGCGCGCTCGGCAGGGGCCGTGGCATCGGTGGCCCAGGCGATATAGCCGTCGGGGCGGACGAGAAGCGCAGTGCGGCGGCCGCTGCGCCAGGAGGCGGTCACGACACGGTCCGCGGCGGGCCGGGGGGAGTCCTCCTTGCCCGGCAGAGTGCGGGGGACGCCGGGCTCGCCGGCGGGGGTCAGGAGGACGAACGTCCCCTGGCGCAGGAGTGCGTAGAGGCGGCCGCCGTCGGCCAGTTGGATGTCGGGGGCGCGCCGGCCGGCGAGGGGGTGGGCGCCGGGCCCGGCCGCATAGGCGATGCCGATGCCGGAGATGGTACGGATCGCGCGGCCGGACAGCGGCCGCAGACGGTTGACGAGCCGGGCGGCGAGCGTGCGGACGGCGCGTCCGGGGGCGGTGTGCAGCAGGGCGAGCCGGATGAGGGCGCCGCTGCTGCGCAGCACCTGCCTGCCCACCGGGTGGCGCTCGGTCTGGTAGCTGTCCAGCAGGCTGTCGGGGGAGTGGCCCCGGAGCACCGCGGCGAGCTTCCAGCTGAGGTTGGCGGCGTCCTGGAGACCGGTGTTCATGCCCTGGCCGCCGGCGGGGGAGTGCACATGCGCGGCGTCGCCGGCGAGGAACACGCGGCCCACGCGGTACCGGGAGACCTGGCGCTCGTCGCTGTGGAAGCGGGAGACCCAGCGGACGTCAGAGACGCCGTATTCACTGCCGAGGGCGAGCCGGGCGAACTCGCGGACCTCGTCGAGACCGACGGGCGCGTCGTCGTCGGCCTGGTGGTGGCGGTTCCAGCCGATGACGCGGTACCAGCCGTCGCCGAACGAGCCGACCAGGGCGAAGGTGTCGCCGTTGGCGGTGACGGTGAAGGGGGACTCGGGCTCCCGGGTGAGCCGGACATCGGCGAGCACCAGGGAGCGGATCACGGACTTGCCGGGGAACGGCAGGCCGAGGGCCTCGCGGACGGTGCTGCGGACGCCATCGGTGCCGACGGCGTAGGCGGCGCGGATGCTGCCGAGGCCCTCGGCGGTACGGAAGCGCACGGTCACGCCGTCGGTGTCCTGATCGAGGCCGAGCACCTCGGAGTCGTAGCGGAAGACGACCCCGGCCCGGCGGGCCCGCCGCTCCAGCAGCCGCTCCACCTCGAACTGCGGGGTGATCAGCACGAACGGGAAGCGGGAGCGGAGCCGGGTCGCATCGAAGGTGGCGTCCCCGAACAGGCGGATGGCGGGGACCTGGTAGCCGCCGGCGACCAGCTCGTCGGCGAGGCCCCGGGCGTCCAGTTGCTCAAGGGTGCGGGCATGGACGGCCAGGGCCCGGGTGAGATTGCTGATCGTGGCGGGCCGGCGCTCCAGGAGCGTGACACCCAGGCCCGCCTCGGCGAGGTCTCCGGCGAGCAGCAGACCGGTCGGACCTGCGCCTACGACGATGACGTCCGTATCGCGGGTCCCCCGAGCGTGGGCCGCCTGCGCCTCGTCCGTCGCGGGGGAGTCGTGGCCGTTGTGGCCGCCGTGGTCGCCGTGGTCGCCGTGACCGTTGGGGCCGTCGTGGCCGTCGTGGCCGGGCGTGTGGTTCATGGCGTCCATGGCTTCCGCCTCCTGTGCCGGTGTCTGTGCCGGTCTCTGTGCCGGTGTTGTTGTTGGTGTCTGCGCCGTTCCTGTGTCGGTTTCTGTGTCTGTTTCTGTGGCTGCACGGTGTCCGTGCCTGCTGGCGTCTATGCCTACGCCTGCAGCAATGCCAACGCATGTTGGTCAACGCTTGTTGGCAAGCGTAAGGCGGGCGGATCTGGTGTGTCAACAGGTGTTGGCCTACAGTTGTTGACATGGCCGAACATGTTCCCCCCGCCGCCGGTGCCGTGCCTGCCGCGTCGTCCGCGGCCTCTGCGCCCGCCGCTTCCGCCGCTTCCGCCGCCTCCGCCGTGCCGCCCGAGGTCGCCTCGGACGCCTCGGACGCCGCGTCCGGCGGTCCGGCGGACCTCGCCCGCCCTCGCCGCTCCGCCGCGACCCGCGCCGCGATCCTGGCCGCAGCCCGGGACCGCTTCGCCGCGGACGGCTATGAGCGCGCCACCATCCGTGCCATCGCCAGGGATGCGGACATCGACCCGTCGATGGTGATGCGCTACTACGGCAACAAGGCCGGTCTCTTCGCGGCCGCCTCCGAGATCGAGGTACACGCCCCGGACCTCAGCCACGTACCGCGCGACGAGGCCGGCGCCCGGCTCGTACGCCACTTCCTGGAGCGCTGGGAGTGCGACGAGACGCTGACCGGCATGATGCGCGTCGGCGTCACCAACGAGGCGGGCGCGCAGCGGATGCGAGGCGTGTTCGCCGAACAGATCAAGCCGGTCCTGGCCGCGGTCTGCCCGGTGCCCGACGAGGCGCCGACCCGTGCCGCGCTGATCGCGTCCCAGATACTCGGGATGGCGCTGTGCCGCTATGTGCTGCACATCCCGCCGGCCGTGAACCTCAGCCACGACGAGGTCGTCGCCTGGCTGGCCCCCACCGTCCAGCGCTATCTGACGGCCGAACAGCCCTGATGTTCGAACGGCTATGACGTCCGACAGTCCTGATGCCCGGACGGCTATGACGGCCGAACAGCCCTGATTGCCGAACAGCTCCGGGGGCTCCCCGGTAGCGGCTGGAGTCAGCGTGCGTAGGCGGTGGGCGGGACCCCGACGGTGGCGCTGACCTCGCGGATCAGATGTGCCTGGTCGCTGTAGCCCAGCTCGGCGGCGAGCGCGGCCCAGTCGACCTCCGCGTCGGACGCGGCGCGCTCCAGGGCCTCGTGCACCCGGTAGCGCAGCAGTACCCACTTGGGGCTGACCCCGACGTATCCGGCGAACAATCGCTGCAGGGCCCGTACGGACATGCCCTCGGCCTGCGCGAAGTCCGCGACCCGGCGGATCGTACGGTCCGTGCGGATCCGGTCGGCCAGCCCCATGGCGAGGTCGGCCTGGGCAAGAATCCGGGGCGCGGCCCGCAGGTGGGGGATCAGAAAGGCGTCGAGCGCGGCCACCCGCGCGTCCTCGTCGTCCGGCTCCAGCACGGTGGCGGCGGCATCAGGGGCCGTGACGTCAGGGGCTGTGATGTCAGGGGTCGCGGTGTCGGGAGCCGCGCTGTCGGTGGCCGCGGTGTCGGTGGCCCCGAACACCGTCGCCAGCGGCAACCGGCGGTCCGTCCAGTCCGTGGCGGGTCGCTCCGGGGCGAACGGCCGGAACCCGCCGGGCCGGAACTGCACCCCGCACACCCGCCCGCGCCCCGTCAGCTTCTGTGCGAACAGCTCCAGCCCGACGCCCGCGACCTCGCCGAAGCCGGGCCGGTCGGCGTACCGCTGGAAAACGAGGTTCACGCACGGGTGCGGAACGACATGCGTGGCATACGGCTCGGACAGCTCCCAGTCGATCAGCCAGTAATGCTCGACATAGGGGCGCAGTGGCGCGGCGGGGGTGCGGCGGCGGAACTGCACCCGCGTGAAGAGTCCGGGGGCGTCGACGATGCCCCGGGTATCGCGCCGTGGAGCGGCCATGCCTGGATTTTAGGGGTGCCCGCGCCGTCCCGCCCGTCTCGGCCCGTCCGCACCGGCCCGGCCCCTCTCGCCCCGGCCCGGCCCGGCCCGCGAGGGCGAGCCGCAGCGGTCGCGCGGCCGGTCGCCATACCGAGCGCGCGCCCTGTCGCATTTTTTCAAGCCGCCCCCGGCTGCGGCCCATAGCGTCATCGCTATGACCGACATGCAAGACATGCAAGACATTCAAGATATTCCGGATGAAGCGCCCGCGAAGGGAACGGGACCGGTGCCCGCGCCCCCGCCGATCAGCGCGCTGCTCGAAGCGGCGGCCGACGCGGCGCTCCCCGTACTGCGCGGGGTGCGCGACGAGCAGCTGGAACTGCCGACGCCGTGCGCCGAGTACGACCTGCGGGCGCTGCTCAACCACCTCTTCCAGGTGGTCGTCGCCTTTCAGGCACTCGCCGCCAAGAAGGACGTGGACTTCAGCACCACCCCCGACCGGCTCGGCGAGTACGGCGCACGGTGGCCCGACCGGTTCGCGGAGGAGACGGCGCGGCTGGTCGAGGCGTGGGCGGCGCCGGGCGCGGAGGACGGCCTGACCGGCGGAATGAACCTGCCGGCACGGACCGTCGGGGCGATGGTGCTGCTGGATCTGACGGTGCACGCCTGGGACGCGGCGCGGGCGACCGGCCGGCCGTACGCGCCGGCCGCCGGGTGCGTGGCCGAGCTGCGGACACTGGTCGCACAGCTGGCCCCGACGGCCCGGAAGATGAAGGTCTTCGCCGAGCCGCTCCCCGTCCCGCCCGGCGCCTCCGGCCTCAATGTGCTGCTGGCGGAGACCGGCCGCGACCCGTATTGGACGGCCGGCTGACGGGCCGTCGGCCGCCCGGGCAGTGCCCCTCCGCCCGGCAGTACCCCTCCGCCCGGGCCCAGTTCTTCCGTCCCGGCAGCGCCTCGGCCCGGGCTCGGCCACCTGGCTCGAATGGGCCCACACCGAACTGCCGTCACCCCTAGCCTGGATCACGGCCCGGCAGTCAGCCCGGCAGCCTGCAGACCGAGAGGAGGCAGCCCGCGGATGGACGAGCAGCGGATGTCCCGTGACCGGCTCCCCGAGGCGCTGATCGATTTCTACGGGCTGGCGCCGCTGCCCCGTGAAGGCGGACGGTTCCGGCGTACCTGGGCGGGCCCCGAGCGTGCCGACGGACGGCCCGAGGGCTCGGCGATCGTGATGCTGCTGACCGCCGAGCCGGGCGATTTCTCCGCCCTGCACCGGCTGCCCACCGACGAGATCTGGCACTTCTACCGCGGTGATCCGCTCGCCCTGTTCCTTCTCCCGGAAGACGGTGGCGCATCCGGCGGCGGCGCTTCGGGCGGCGGTCCCCCGGCGGGCGGTGCCCCGGCCGGGGGCGTCCAGGCCGCCGGCGGTCCGCCGGAGGGCGCCGGCCCGGCCCGTACGGTCGTCCTCGGGCCGGACGTGCTCGGCGGACAGCACGTCCAGTTCACGGTGCCGGCCGGTACGTGGATGGCCGCCGAGGTCGCCGACGGCGGCTCCTGGACGCTCTTCGGCTGTACGACGGCGCCCGGTTTCACCTTCGAGGACTACGAGCACGGGGACGCCGCCGAACTGGCCGCGCGCTTCCCCCGGGAGGCAGCGCGGATCGCCGCCCTGAGCCGGCCATGACCGAGACCGTGTCCGACGGCCCCGGCCGCTCCCCGCTCCCCGGCCGTTCCCCGCTCCCCGGCCGTTCCCCGCTCCCCGATCTCCCCGACCTCCGCGGGCAGGTCGTCCTCGTCACCGGCGCCGCCGGCGGCCTCGGCCGCGGTATCGCGCTGCGGTTCGCCGCCGCGGGGGCCGCCGTCGTGGCGCATTACCGGACGGGCGCGGAGGCGGCGCGGGACCTGGTCGAGCGGATCGAGGCGGACGGCGGGAGCGCGCTGGCGCTGTCCGCCGATCTGGCCGTGGAGGAGGAGTGTCACCGCCTGGTGACCGAGGCGGCCGGCTGGCGCGGGCGGCTGACCGCGCTGGTGAACAACGCAGGGGTGCAGCCGACGCAGGAGCTGGCGGGGATGTCGCTCGCCGACTGGCGGGCGGTGACGGAGGTGAATGTGCACAGCGTCTTCGCCTGCACCCAGGCCGCGGCGGCCGTGATGCGGGCGGGCGCCGGAGGGTCGGTGACCCATATCGCCTCCATCGAGGCGGACCGGCCGGCGCCGCAGCATGCCCACTACTGCGCGTCGAAGGCGGCGGTGGTGATGCATGCGCGCACGGCGGCGCTGGAGTACGGGGCGTACGGCATCCGCGTCAACAGCGTCTCGCCCGGCCTGATCGACCGGCCCGGCCTGGCCGAGGACTGGCCCGAGGGGGTGCGCCGCTGGCAGGCGGCGGCACCCGCAGGGCGGTTGGGCACGCCGGAGGACGTGGGCGATGCCTGTGTCTTCCTCGCCTCGCCGATGGCGTCCTGGCTCACCGGGCACGATCTGGTCGTGGACGGCGGTGTGTCGGCCCGCCCCACGTGGTGACCGGCGCGGCCCCCTGCGGCCCCCCTGTCGGGAGCGCCCCGGCCAGGCCCGACCAGGTCCGACCAGGCCCGGCCAGGCGGCGCGCCGCGCCCGGGGCCGCCTGACCGGGGAGGCCGCCTACCCGGGGCCGCCGCGCCCGGGGCGGCGAGCGGCGGCACCCACGCCACTGCACCCACGCCACTGCCCTCGCGGAACTGCCCTCGCGCCCGCGCTGAACCGTTACGGCCCAAGCAGGCGGAACCGTTACGGCCAGACCAGGCAGTACGCCTGGTGCCCCGCCTCGTGCAGTCGGTGGCTGAAGTCCTGCCACTCGTGGAGCAGCTGGTAGACGGTGAAGGCGTCGCGCGGGCCGCCGCGGTCGGGGACGGTGGACCAGATGAAGGCGGCCGCGCCGACCGACTCCTCACCGACGCCTCGCAGCGGGTCGACCACGGTCATCGGGAGCTTGACGACGGCGTAGTCGGGGTGGAGGACGACCAGTTCGAGCGGCGGAACCTTATGGAGGGGTATGCCCTCTATGCCGGTGAGGACCATGGCGGCCATCGTCTCCGGCTTGATCTTGCTGAACATGCCGCCCATGCCGAGCTCGTCACCGCCGAGCTCCTCGGGACGCATGGAGACCGGAACCCGGGCCGCGGTCGCACCGTTGGGCGCACCGAAGTACCTGTAGGTCACCCCCATGCGGCCGCCTCTGATTTCCCCGCCCGTGGTCTCGCCCGTGGTGTCCGCGCGCGTGGTCTCGCCCGTGGCGTCCTCGCGCCGGTGACGGCCGCGCTGGGCGCGGTCGGGACCCCGGTCATTGGTTCCCTCGCCCAGTTCGCCACCGCGATGCATATCTCCACCCGACCACTCGCAGCCCCAGCCGCGCAACCCGATCATCGTCTCAGAGACCTCCCCCGTCACCGGCGCGTGAAACGCCCGGCCACGCGCCCCCGTGCGCCTCTGAGACCATTGCTTGCGTGACTTACTCGTACGTCGGCCCAGTTTCGCAGACGAGTGGGGGCTGACGCCCGGTCGAAAGCGAGAGGAATCAAAAAAGGAGCGAGGGTGAACCGCGCGGCGCCCGTAGGCGTATCGCGAGGCAGCTTCCCGCCTCCCTAGTCAGCAGGGCCGCGTCCGAGCGCCGCCCACCCGCCGTTTATGCAGGTCAGGATCACAGTGTCTTTTCCGTATGAAGCCCCTGTTTCGCAGTCGCTCTTCGACCGTGCGTCCGCCGTGACGCCGGGCGGCGTCAACTCTCCGGTGCGGGCCTTCCAGGCCGTGGGCGGTACGCCCCGGTTCATGGTGTCCGGTACCGGTCCGTACCTCACCGACGCCGATGGCCGTGAGTATGTCGACCTCGTGTGCTCCTGGGGGCCGATGATCCTCGGCCACTCGCACCCCGAGGTGATCGCCGCGGTCCAGGAGGCGGTCGCCCGCGGTACGTCCTTCGGCACGCCCGGCGCGGGCGAGGTCGAGCTGGCCGAGGAAATCGTGGCCCGGATCGAGCCGGTCGAGCAGGTGCGGCTGGTCTCCAGCGGCACCGAGGCGACGATGTCGGCGATCCGGCTGGCGCGCGGGTTCACCGGCCGGCCGAAGGTGATCAAGTTCGCGGGCTGCTACCACGGGCACGTGGACGCGCTGCTGGCCGCGGCCGGTTCGGGCGTGGCGACCTTGGGGCTGCCCGACACGCCGGGGGTGACGGGGGCGCAGGCCGGCGACACGATCGTGCTGCCGTACAACGACATCGAGGCGGTGCGGGCCGCGTTCGCCGCGCACCCGGGCGAGATCGCCTGTGTGATCACGGAGGCGGCGCCGGGCAACATGGGCGTGGTGCCGCCGCTGCCGGGCTTCAACCAGGGCCTGAAGGACCTGTGCGCCGGCAACGGGGCGCTCTACATCTCCGACGAGGTGATGACCGGCTTCCGCGTCAGCAAGGCCGGTTGGTATGGAATTGACGGGGTACGTCCGGATCTGATGACGTTCGGCAAGGTCATGGGCGGCGGCTTCCCGGCCGCGGCCTTCGGTGGCCGCGCGGACGTCATGGCGCATCTCGCCCCGGCCGGCCCGGTCTACCAGGCGGGCACCCTGTCCGGGAACCCGATCGCCACCGCCGCGGGCGTCGCGCAGCTGCGGCTGCTGGACGACGCCGCGTACGAGAAAGTCGACGCGGTCTCGGCGGAGGTGCGGGGCCTGGTCACCGCCGCGCTGGCGAAGGAGGGCGTGGCGCACCGGGTCCAGGCCGCCGGGAACATGTTCACGGTCTTCTTCACGGAGGCCGAGGTGACCGACTACGACGCCGCCAAGGCGCAGGAGTCGTTCCGTTTCACCGCCTTCTTCCACTCGATGCTGTCGCAGGGCGTCTACCTCCCGCCGTCCGCCTTCGAGTCGTGGTTCCTCTCGACCGCGCACGACACGGCGGCCGTCGAGCGCATCGCCGCCGCACTGCCGGCCGCCGCGCGGGCCGCGGCCGCGGCGACGGCCTGAGGACACCTCCGGCGCACGGGCCGGCGACTGCTTGCCGACGACTGAATGAATGGGTGACATGAGCAGCGAAGACATCACCGTGGTGCATCTGATGCGGCACGGCGAGGTGCACAACCCCGACGGCGTGCTCTACGGGCGCCGGCCCGGCTATCACCTCTCCGAGCTGGGGCGGAAGATGGCCGACCGGGTGGCGGAGCACCTCGCGGGGCGGGACATCACGCATGTCGTCGCCTCGCCGCTGGAGCGTGCGCAGGAGACCGCGACGCCGATCGCCGGTGCGCACGGCCTGGAGCTGGCCACCGATGAGCGGCTGATCGAGGCGGCCAACGTCTTCGAGGGGAAGACCTTCGGGGTCGGTGACGGTGCGCTGAAGAAGCCGGGGAACTGGAAGTACCTGACGAATCCGTTCCGGCCCTCCTGGGGCGAGCCGTACCTCGAACAGGTCGTGCGGATGATGGCGGCGCTGGGTGTGGCACGGGACGCGGCGCGCGGGCACGAGGCGGTGGCGGTCAGCCATCAGCTGCCGATCTGGATCGTGCGCAGCTTCGCGGAGCGGCGGCGGCTGTGGCACGACCCGCGGAAGCGGCAGTGCACGCTGGCCTCGCTGACGTCGTTCACCTTCCACGGCGACAAGATCATTTCGGTGGGGTACAGCGAGCCCGCGCGCGACCTGGTTCCCTCCCATCTTCTGGCGGGCGCCAAACCGGTCAAGGGAAAGGCCAAGGCTTTCGGGGCCTGACGGCGCATCACTTGGCGGAATGTCACGTCACGGCAAAATGACATATCCAAGCGAATAACTCGGGACCCCGACGCTCGACATGCCCTCCTCTCCGTTGTCCGTTTATATGGATATTGAGTTCGGCGAGCACGGATGGGGACGAGGGTATGCGCGCGATCAGTCGGCGAAACCTGCTGGGTATGGGAGTCGGTGCAGCCGCTGCGCTGGGCGTCGCCGGCTGCTCGTCGACGGACTCGGATCGCGCGGGGGCGGACAAGCAGCGGGTCAAAGGATCGGTCCAGGCCCGGGCGAAGCTCATCGGTGACGGTTCGACAGCATATTCCGGCGCGCAGCCCCATCAGCCCAAGGCACCCGAACGGCTCGAACCCGGTCAGGCCCCGCCGCAGTTCGTGGTCTTTTCCTGGGACGGGGCCGGAGAGGTCGGCAACGGCCTCTTCCCCCGTTTCCTTCAGCTCGCCAGGGACCACGGCGCGGCAATGACCTTCTTCCTCTCCGGCCTGTATCTCCTGCCCGAATCCCAAAAGCACCTCTACTACCCGCCGAACAACCGGCAGGGCGCCTCCGACATCCCCTACCTCAGCGACCACCACATCAAGGAGACGCTGAAGTACGTGCGGGAGGCCTGGCTGGACGGCCACGAGGTCGGCACCCACTTCAACGGGCACTTCTGCGGCGAAGCCCCGACCTCGGTCAAGTACTGGACGCCCCGGCAGTGGCAGTCCGAAATCGACCAGGCGATGGACTTCGTCACGAAGTGGCGCACGAACACCGGCTTCACCGACCTCGAACCGCTGCCGTTCGACTACCGCAAGGAATTGGTCGGCGGCCGTACCCCCTGCCTGCTGGGCCAGAAGAACCTGCTGCCCATCGCTGAAGACCTCGGCTGGCGTTATGACGCCAGCTCGCCCGGCGGTATGCAGATGTGGCCGGGGAAGAAGAGGGGCCTCTGGGACTTCCCGCTCCAGCTGATTCCGTTCCCGGGGCACAGTTTCGAGGTGCTCTCGATGGACTACAACATCCTCTTCAATCAGTCGAAGAACTCCACGCACGCTCCGCCGGCCAACTACCCGGGCTGGCGGCAGCAGGCCACCGACGCATACATTTCCGGATTCCGCCGGGCCTACGAGACCAATCGCGCGCCGTTCTTTATCGGCAACCACTTCGAGCAGTGGAATGGCGGCATCTACATGGATGCCGTCGAGGATGCGCTCAAGCACATTGCCAATGAGCAGAACAAAGATGTCCGCCTGGTGTCGTTCCGGCAGTTCACCGACTGGCTCGACGCACAGGACCCGCAGGTGGTGAGCAAGCTCCAGCAGCTTCCCGTCGGAGCCCGGCCGAACGGCGGCTGGAAGTCGTATTTGTCGGTGGCCTGACGGATACCGCCGGGCGGCGACGGGCCGTCGGAGGGGGGCGCGGAAGATCCGGAATTGGCCCATGCGAAACTTTTCACATGAGTGCTTGCCGCGCCCCACGCCGCCTCACGAGCCGCCGCCGCATCACCCTGCTCGCCGCAGGGGCGGCGGCCGTGTCGCTGACGCTCAGCGCCTGCGGCGACGGCGCCTCCGGCGGCTCGTCCCAGACCCGGTTCGTCCAGGGCAAGAACGGCATCGACACCGTCACGAAGGACGAGCGGCAGCCGGCGCCCGATCTTTCGGGTGAGAGCACCGCCGGCAAGAAGCTGGACGTCGCCGACTACAAGGGCAAGGTCGTCGTCCTCAACGTCTGGGGATCATGGTGCGGGCCCTGTATCGCCGAGGCGCCGAACTTCGCCAAGGTCGCGAACGAGACCAAGGCCAAGGGCGTCCAGTTCGTCGGGATCAACACCCGCGACTCCGAGAAGTCGCAGGCCGTCAGCTTCGAGGAAGAGCACAAGATGCCCTACCCGAGCCTGTTCGACCCGACCGGCCGGCTGATGCTGCGCTTCCCCAAGGGCAGCCTCAACCCGCAGTCCATCCCCTCCACGATCGCCATCGACCGGCACGGCAAGATCGCCGCCCGCTCGATCGGCCCGCTCGCCGAGGACGATCTCCGCAAGATGATCACCCCGCTGATCGCCGAGAAGTGATCACGTGATCACGCTCGCCGCCGCCGCGGAGAACCAGACCGTCCTCAACGGGACCCTGCTCGCCGCCGTCCCCCTCGCGCTCGTCGCCGGACTCGTCTCCTTCTTCTCGCCCTGCGTCCTGCCGCTGGTGCCGGGCTATATGTCGTACGTCACCGGCGTCACCGGTACCGACCTCGGCGAGGCCCGGCGCGGCCGGATGCTGGCCGGCGCCGCGCTCTTCGTCCTCGGCTTCACCGCCGTCTTCGTCTCCGGCGGCGCGCTCTTCGGGTTCTTCGGCCAGACCCTGCAGCAGTACAAGGACGTCGTCTCGCGGGTCCTCGGTGTGCTGATGATCCTGCTCGGGCTGGCGTTCGCCGGAGTCCTCAAGCGCTTCGGACAGCGCGAACTGCGCTTCCACATGAAGCCCGCGATGGGACTGGCCGGTGCGCCGGTGCTCGGGGTGCTCTTCGGCGTCGGTTGGACGCCGTGCCTCGGCCCCACCTTCGCCGCCGTCAGCGCCCTCGCGTACTCCGGCGCCAGCGCCGGCCGCGGCGCCCTGCTCACCGTGGCGTACTGCCTGGGCCTGGGCGTGCCGTTCATCGTCGTCGCGCTGGCCTTCCGCCGGGCGCTCGGCGCCTTCGGCTGGGTCAAGCGGCACTATCTGTGGGTGATGCGGATCGGCGGCGGGATGATGGTCGCCCTCGGCCTCCTCCTCGTCACCGGCATCTGGGACAGCCTGATGTCCGAGCTCCAGAGCTGGACGCAAAGCTCCACCGTTGGGATCTGATTGATGTCCACCAAGACCGACACCCCCCGCGACCCGGGCTCCGCGGCCGACGCGGGCAGTGATCTCGGCGCGGCCGGATCCCAGCTCTCCACCGCGCCCACGGAAGACGTCACCTTCCCCTCGCTCGGCCCGCTCGGCTGGGCACGCTGGTTCTGGCGGCAGCTGACCTCGATGCGGGTCGCGCTGCTGCTGCTCTTCCTGCTGTCGATCGGCGCCATCCCCGGCTCGCTGATCCCGCAGACCAGCGTCGACCCGACCAAGGTCGACCAGTTCAAGGCCGACCACTCCACCCTCGCGGGCATCTACGACAAGCTCGGGATGTTCCACGTCTACAGCTCGGTGTGGTTCTCCGCGATCTACCTGCTGCTGTTCATCTCGCTGATCGGCTGCATCGTGCCGCGCAGCTGGCAGTTCGTCGGACAGCTCCGCGGCCGCCCGCCGGCCGCCCCGCGCCGGCTGACCCGGCTGCCCGCGTACACCACCTGGCGCACCGAGGCGGCCCCCGAAGAGGTCCTCGGCGCGGCGCAGCGGCTGCTGAAGAAGCGGCGCTTCCGCGCCCACCGGGACACCACCGCGATCGCCGCCGAGAAGGGCTACCTGCGCGAGGTCGGCAACCTCGTCTTCCACGTCGCGCTGATCGTGATGCTGGTGGCGTTCGCCGTCGGCGGCCTGTGGAAGTCCGAGGGCAACAAGCTGGTCACCGAGGGCGACGGCTTCGCCAACAGCCTCACGCAGTACGACGAGTTCAAGTCGGGACCGTTCTACGACACCGACGACATGGACCCGTTCGGCTTCAAGCTCAACCACTTCGACGCGACGTACGAGCGGACCGGACCCCAGCGGGGCACCCCGCGCACCTACCGGGCGCAGATCTCCTACTTCCTGGGCGCGGACGGCAAGCAGCACCACACCGCCATCGAGGTCAACAAGCCCCTCGACATCGCGGGCAACCGGGTCTACCTGCTCTCGCACGGCTACTCGCCCGTCGTCACCGTCAAGGACGGCCGCGGCAAGACCGTCTTCCACGGTGCCACGGCCTTCCTGCCCGCGGACCCGAAGAACCTCACCTCGACCGGGGTGGTGAAGGTGCCCGGCGCACAGACCAAGAATGGCAAGCGCAACCAGCTCGGCTTCCAGGCCATGTTCGTCCCGACGTTCGGCGGCCGCGGCACCGGCTCGATGTTCTCGCAGTTCCCGGCGCTGGACTTCCCCGTGCTCTCGGTCAACGCGTACCACGGTGATCTGGGCCTGGACTCCGGCCTGCCGCAGAGCGTCTACAAGCTGGACACCAAGCGCCTCAAGAAGTACCAGGACGGCAAGGGCGGCATCCTGAAGAAGATGCTGCTGCCCAAGGACCGTGTGGAGCAGCACGCGGGCTCCAAGAACAAGGCGGCCGTACGCGCCGCCGAAGCACAGACCACGATGAAGCTGCCGAACGGCGAGGGCTCGATCACCTTCGAGGGCGTCAAGAGCTGGGCCAGCTTCAAGGTCTCCCACCAGCCCGGCAACGGCCTGGCACTGACCGGCGCGGTCGCCGCCCTGCTGGGCCTGGCCGGGTCGCTGTTCATCCAGCGGCGCCGGATGTGGGTCCGGGCGGAGCAGGGCGCCGACGGCGTCACCGTGGTCGAGATGGCCGCCCTGGGCCGCAGCGAATCGGCCCGGCTGCCGGAGGAACTCGCCCAGCTTGCCGGGGAACTGTGGCCCGACGCCCCGCCCGCTGCCGACGCCCCCGACACCGACACCGACACCGAAGACCCCGCGGAGCCCACTGACTCTGACGGACCTGCTGACCCCTCCGAAGGAGCGCGCGCGTGAACATCGCTGCCGCAGCCAACGAGACACTGGCGCACAACAGCAACCTGCTGGTCTATTCCGCGATGGCGGTCTATACGCTCGCCTTCCTCGCGCACATGGCCGAGTGGGTGTTCGGCAGCCGCAGCAAGGTCGGCCGCACCGCCGCCGCCCTCACCGCACGGTCCACGGCACCCGTGACGGTCGCCGCCCGGAAGGCCCAGCAGGGGGGCGGAACGGCCGTACTGGAACGGCCCGAGGTCGTCACCAAGTCCGTCGCCGGCAGCCGCGACGTCCCCGACGGCCCGGGCGCCGCGGGCGACACCGAGAAGGGCGACCTCTACGGGCGGATCGCCATCTCGCTGACCGTCCTTGCCTGGGCGCTGCACGTGGGCGGCGTCGTCACCCGCGCCCTGTCCGTGGAGCGTGCCCCCTGGGGCAACATGTACGAATTCTCCACGACCTTCGCCGCGGTCGCCGTGGGCCTCTACCTCCTGCTGCTCGCGCTCGGGAAGAAGGTCCGCTGGATCGGGCTGCCCCTGGTCACCACCGTCCTGCTCGACCTCGGGCTGGCCGTCTCGGTGCTCTACACCGCCAGTGACCAGCTGGTGCCCGCGCTGCACTCGTACTGGCTGTGGATCCACGTCAGCTGCGCGATCATCTCCGGCGCGGCGCTCTACCTCGGCGCCGTCTCCACCCTGCTCTTCCTGTTCCGCGACGCCTACGAGTCCAAGCTCGCCGACCCGGCGGGCAAGCAGCCCGGCGCCTTCGCCTCGTCCGTACTGGAGCGGCTGCCCTCGGCCGCCTCGCTCGACAAGTTCGCCTACCGCGTCAACGCCACCGTCTTCCCGCTGTGGACGTTCACCATCATCGCGGGCGCCATCTGGGCCGAGGCCGCGTGGGGCCGCTACTGGGGCTGGGACCCCAAGGAGGTCTGGGCCTTCATCACCTGGGTCGCCTACGCCTGCTACCTGCACGCCCGCGCCACGGCCGGCTGGAAGGGCCGCAAGGCCGCCTACCTGGGCCTGATCGGCTTCGCCTGCTACCTGTTCAACTACTACGGCGTGAACATCTTCGTGACGGGCCTGCACTCCTACGCGGGAGTCTGACCCGCTACACGGGATTCCGATCCGCCCCGCGGAAGTCCGATCCGCCACGCGAGACTCGGACCCGCCACGCGAGACTCGGACCCGCACACTCCGCAGTGCCGTACGGGGCGCCCTCTTGCGAGGCCGGCCCGTACGGCACTGTCGTTTCACGGCGGATGGAACCGCCCGGTCAGGGGGCGGGAAGAGAGACGCCCGGTGACCGGGCGACCAGAGAGACGCCCGGCCCGCGCCCTAGTCGTCCTCGTCCTCGAAACTCCACCGGACGTCCACGTGTGCGGCGGGAGCAACCGCCCGCACGGTGTCGCGAGACCCCTGCTCGATCTCGTCGGACCAGGGGCCGAAGCGGGACACGATGATCGGGTAGTCGCTCTCCGCGAAGACCTCACCCGTCGATGTGTCCTCGGACACCGCCACGTCTTTCTCAAGATCGTGCTTGGTGAGGAACGCGGTCAGTGCCTCGGCGACACGCGCGGTCTCCTCTCCCGACTGCACACCGGACACACCGAGGCTGAGGCCAATGGATATCGACATGCGCCCAAGGTACTAGCGCCGCCTGCGCCGGCCGCGCTCCTGGCGCGGCGGCTGCTGTCCCGCGCCCGGCAGCGTCGGCTTCGGCAGATTCGCCACCTCCCACTGCGCCTCGACCAGCTGCTCGGCGGTGTCACGGGGCAGCCGCGGCGGGCGGTGCGCCCGGTGGCGGAAGCCGAACGCGGAGGTCAGATCGCCGAAAGCAGCCCGTCGCCAGTCGCTGATGTTGGGCTCTGCCACACCCGTCCAGCGCTCCAGGAACTGCAGCACCGAGGTGTGGTCGAAGGGGTCGCCGGCGGCCCAGCCGCCCACCGTCCACGGCGAGATGATCAGACACGGCACCCGGAACCCGCCGCCGATCGGCAGGCCCCGGACGAACTCGTCCTTGGTCCCGGCCGGCGGCACCGGCGGCGGCACATGATCGAAGAGACCGTCGTTCTCGTCGTAGTTCAGGATGAAGACGGTCTTGGCCCACAGCCTCGGGTTGGACGCGATCGCCTCGATCTTCCGGGCGACGTAGTCGGCGCCGGCGGCCGGCAGGTAGTCCGGATGCTCGGACTGGTGGCTCGTGGGGATCAGCCAGGAGACGGCCGGCAGCCGGTCGGCCCGGGCGTCGTCCTCGAAGGTGCCGGCCGGCTGCGCCCGCATCCCGCGCTCGTAGAGCGGCTCCCCGGGCTTGGCGTCCCGGAACGTCTGGAACTGCTCCAGCAGGTTGCAGCCGTAGTCGTCCTCCTCCTGGTACACCTTCCAGCTGATCCCGGCCGCCTGCAGCCGCTCGGCATAGGTCGTCCAGCGGTACGGCTTGGGCGCGGTGTTGTTCAGCACCGGACCGCCCAGCGTGCCGCCCGGGTCGAGGGTGCCGGTCATCCAGTACAGCCGGTTGGGCCAGGTCGGCCCGAAGACCGAGCAGAAGTAGTTGTCGCACAGCGTGAACGCCTCGGCCAGGGCGAACTGGAAGGGGATGTCCGCACGCGTGTGATAGCCCATCACATACGGCCCGTTGACACCGTCGGCCTTGCGGTGCGCGGGCAGCCAGCGGTCCATCTTGCCGCCGTTCCACGCCTCGTGCTGCACGGACCAGGCATGGCTGGTGGAGGGAATGGCCTGGGCGCTGGTGGTGTGCGTGTTGAGGCGGAACGGCAGCAGATAGCCGTCCGGGTTCCCCGCATCCGGCTGATGGAAGACCGACCGGCCGTCGGGCAGCGTCAGCGCGTCCGGGTCGGCGAAGCCACGGACGCCGCGCAGGGTGCCGAAGTAGTGGTCGAACGAACGGTTCTCCTGCATCAGCATCACGACGTGCTCGACGTCGTGCAGTGAGCCGTGACGTGCCGGTCCGGCGGCGACGGCCTTCTGCACGCTGGGCGGCAGCAGCGACAGCGCGGCGGCGCCGCCGACCGCGCCGGCCGCCGAGCCGAGGAGTCTGCGTCGGGTCATGTCGGGCATATGTGCCACTCTCCCTGAGTCGCGTGAGCCCTCAGTGGGCCGACATGACTGTGGCGGCGGCCGAGTTTCCCGGGCAGGGGGAGGTTGCTGAACGACGCATCAATTGGCTGTGAACGATCGAGAGTTGGCCGGGGACCGCTACGCTCCGTACGTCACACGAACCAGTGCCCGGCGGACCGTGCGGCGGCCCGAATTACGCGTTTGTGAAGGTGTATCAGGACACGCGGCCGAGGCCCGGAGTTCCCCCGGGTGCCGGGTAGGGGCGCTCCTCGGGCAGCAGCGCGGTGGCCGCCGCCATCTCCCCGGCACGCACCAGCGCATGGACCTCCCGGGCCAGCGGCGTGACATCCGTGATCGCCACCGTCCACTCATCGGCATACCGGCGCGACGCCTCCCCCGCCAGCCCCAGCTGCAGCGACCGGTACGGCAGCGCCTGCAGCCGCAGATCCCGCTCCGGATCCCACTGCACCCGCGCCGGCGCCCCCTTCAACTGCCGCTGCCAGGCCGCGCGGTCAGCGTGCTCGTCCGGCACGTAGTGCGACAGACAGGCATGCCGCAGCGCCCAGTCGAACCCGCCCCGGTCGATCTCGACGGCGAGCACGGTCTCCTGATCGGCCTTGGCGCCCCAGCCGCAGCGGTACATCATCCACAGGAACGACGGCTTGATCCATGTCATCCGCTCCCGCTTCCAGGCCGCAGGGAAGCGCCCGTCCCGCGCAGCCGGGAGGCCCAGCGCGGGGGAGTACGCCTGATAGACGGTGACGGTCCGTTCGGTGTGCAGGGCGCGGATACGGCGGGGTGGTTCGGTGGCGTGGGCGGGGGCGTGCGCGGCCTCTGCGGGGGTGGCGGGGGTGGTGCTCATGGCTGGTCATTCTGGTGGAGGGCGCGGCCCGGGGCCAGCGAATTGCGGGGCTGGGTGAGCGGGCCCCGGGGCCCCAAACGAGCCGGACAACGGCCGAGCCCCAGGCCGCCGACCTGGGGCTTTCGCATGGAGCGGTGGAAGGGACAGGGACCGGCGCTCCCGGCGCTCGGCGGTGCTCGGATACGGGTGCTCAGTTGCCTTCCGGCGGATCCGGTACCTGAGCAACGACCGCCCGGGCAGGGGAACGTGAGGTCGGCAGGGATGCTCCATGGCCGCCTTCGGAGTCCCACGCCGCAATCAGGGCCAGGTCGGCAGCCGCTGCGATCCGGCGTCGCTCCGCTGCCTCCATCAGGCCGCTCGCGGTAAGGGTGCCCAGCGGATCGGCGGCCTCGGCCATGAGCCGGGCGGCCGTGGCGGGACCGGTCTCCGGGGGGATCACCAGCAGATCCCAACGGCCGGTGTTGTAGGAGAGCAGCAGCAGCTTGTGCGGGTCCTGCTCCTCCTCGAACCAGCCGACACCCACCACATGCCCCTCGACGGGCACCTTCCGTGGGATGACCGGCCAGAACGTGGGGTTCACGGTGACATGGGTGATCCGTCCCCACAACGGGTCGAGGACGGCCGTCAGCGCGGGAAGTTCCGCCGTGAGGTCGCGGGAGCGGGGCCACCACGCCCCGTCGAGCAGGGCCGGAGAGGTGCCGGCCGGCGCCAGCTGGACCCGGAGGGGCAGCGAAGAGGTCCGGCCCTCGGTGGCAGGTGTGTACGGAACGGTCGCGGTCATGACGCGGACCTTGCCCCGGGCCGCAGGAAGCCGGCCCGGTGTCGTGAATCGCCGAAAACGACACGAGCTCGAAGGCCGGTGTGCGAAATGCTCTCGGTAATTCGAGCTTACTCCTGGTAAGAGCCCGGCGGACCGATGCGGAGCGAGCGGTTGAAACGGCCCGGGTGACGCGGTGAGAGACCGGCCCGCGGCTCATCCCTCCCGAGCTTTCCCCGGACACCAGCCCCGGGGCCTGAAGCCTGGAGCCTGTGGTGTGGCCGCCCCACGGATGCGGCAGCGGCAACCGGCCAACGGCCCCGGCGTAGACAACACCGGGGCCGCCCTTTCGGGCGGTGGCACGTGAGAGTGCACCGACCCACGCCCCATTTTACCGCCGCCGGCGCCTCATTTCCCGTGGCACGCGCTCTGCGGAAAGGCAGCGGTGGCAGGGGCCGGACGCCGCGGGCCGCGGGCGCCCGCGCACAGCGGACAGTCACGAGGCCACAGCCCACGCTGGGCCATTCGAGTGAGATGCGGTCCTCCCTCTACCCAAGGCCCGCCGGTGGCGCCTTAATGGCGATGATGAGTCCGGAGGCCGCCCATCCCTCCCGGTGACTCGTCTTGTGCCGATCGACCGGTAACGGTCAGCGGCAGTGCGTGATGGGTGCTCCATGGACGGCCGGTCAGTTGCCCCTACCGGTTGTTGACTGACCGTCAGTCAGTCTCTTGGAGTGCCGGCCTAGATCCACACAGACCTAGATCGCGAGGGCTCGGCATGGGCAAGGGTATGCAGCCGAACAGGCATCAACTGCTTTGAGTCGGGGTGAGCCGAATTCGGCTCATGGTGCCGACTCCGCTGAATCCGATCGGCCCGCTAAGGGCGGATCCCATGTGCAATCGGCCTCCCCGGGCCGCCGTCACACCCACGTGACCGATTCGGGCGACCACCCCGCCTTCCCAGGCGACTTTGCGGTTTCCCTCCGGCCCTGAGGCCGGACTCCCCCGGCATCCGCCACCGGCGACGGTCCTGCGCCACGCGTCCTGTGGTGCGACATCCCCCACGAGCACGCGGCGCCACCACTGACGCCTGACTGCGTTGGTCAGGCAGCTGTGGCGAGTGCGAAAAGCACGCTCGGCCGAAGCCCTCACATGCAACCCGGCGCGCAGCGGACGGCACAGCTCCCCCGTGCCCGAGGCGCCGGTCGCAGCGGTGCAAGCGCGCCGCTCTCCCACCGTTCCAGGGCGGCATCAGGGCTGCCCCGGAAGCCTTAGGAAAGGAAAAGCCACGATGGCAACCGTACCTCTGGGCACCGCCTCCACCTATGGGGTGCTCGCCAACACGGCGGTCACCAACACCGGCCCCACCGTGGTCGCCGGCGACCTCGGAGTGAGCCCCGCCGGTGCGGTGACCGGCTTCCCTCCCGGAACGGTCACCGGAACCATCCACCTGAACGACGCCGCCGCGGCGCAGGCCCAGGCCGACCTGCTGACCGGGTACGCCAACGCGCTGGTACGCCCGGTCACGGCCACGGTTCCGACGGAACTCGGCGGGACCACCCTGACCCCCGGCGTGTACAACTCCCTGTCCGGCACGTTCTCCCTCAACGGGACACTGACCCTGGACGCTCAGGGTGACCCGAACGCCGTCTTCGTCTTCAAGACGATCACCACGCTCATCACGGGAGCCACCGGCAACGTCACCCTCGTCAACCAGGCGCAGTCCGCCAACGTCTTCTGGCAGGTCGGCAGCTCCGCGACACTCGGCGCCGGCTCCACCATCAGGGGCAGCATCCTCGCCTTCACCTCGATCACCGCCACGACGGGGGCCATCGTGGACGGCCGGCTGCTGGCCATCGGCGCCGCCGTCACGCTGGACTCGAACGCGGTCACCGTGCCGGCCCTGTCCACCTGCCTGGTGGTGGTCCAGCCGGTGGCCGGGCCGGTGGTCGCCGGGCAACCGACCCCCGTGAGCGCTGTGGTGACCTGCAACGGTCTGCCGGTCGTCGGGGGGTCGGTGACCTTCACCGGTGGTGCGGTCCCGGTGACCGCCACCACCAACGCGGCCGGTGTCGCCACCGGAACACTGACCTTCAACACCGCCGGGCCCGCCACGATCACTGCCACCGTCACCGCGGCCGACAGCGGGTGCGCGTGCACCGGCGTCGTCTCCGCGCCCCTCCCCATCACCGTCACTCCGCAGCCGTCCTGCCTGGTGGTGGTCCAGCCGGTGGCCGGGCCGGTGGTCGTCGGGCAGCCGAAGCCCGTGTCCGCTGTGGTGACCTGCAACGGTCTGCCGGTCGTCGGGGGGTCGGTGACCTTCACCGGTGGTGCGGTCCCGGTGACCGCCACCACCAACGCGGCCGGT
>NZ_JBIBVF010000034.1:0-17223 GCF_043080045.1 Streptomyces sp. NPDC015125 | reverse complement strand
GGTGTCGCCACCGGATCGCTGACCTTCAACACCGCCGGGCCCGCCACGGTCACTGCCACCGTCACCGCGGCCGGCACTGCCTGCGCGTGCACCGGCGTCGTCTCCGCGCCCGTCCCCGTCACCGTCACTCCGCAGACGGGCCCGCTGAGCGTGGCGCCCGCCTGCTGGCACGTCAACCTGCCCATCCCGATTCCGAGCCTGTTCGTGGCGACGCTGACGGCCACCCTCACGCCCGCGCAAGCGGGAGTCACGGTCACCTTCTTCGTCTCCGGCCTGCCGGTGGGCACCGCGGTGACCAACGCCAACGGCATCGCCACCCTCAACGCCGGCCTGTCCATCCTGCAGATCAGCGCCAGCAGCTACACGGCGACCGCCACCGTCGGCGGCGTCCCGGTCCAGGCGACCAACGCCCTGAGGCCCTGCTTCCCGCCGGTGTGAACCGCCGGTGCCCGATCGGCCGGGGCAGCGTGACGGGTCCTGTCGCGGTACTCGCGAAGAGGACTGGTCCACGCAGTGCGGACCCCGGCCTGACGGCCTTCCGGTAAGCGGCTGCTCCCAGGGGTCATCGCTCAAGGGCCGTCGCTCAAGGGCTGTCGCTCAAGGGCTGTCCCCCGTCGTGGAAGGACGGGGGACAGCCCGGCTCAACTTACCGGTGGGCCGGGCGGCATCACGCCGGTCGGCGCCACGCCGGTCGGCAGGAAGCCCGTCGGCAGGAAGCCCGTCGGCACCACGCCCGTCGGCAGGACGGAGACGGGGCGCGGGGAGTGCCGCTGCCGGCCGGGGCAGGTCACCCGCCCCCGATGTCCTCCCGCCACAGCTCCGGCCGCTCCCCGATGAAGTCCCGCATCATCGCCGCGCATTCGGGGTCGTCCAGCAGCACGATGCGTACGCCGTGGCGGGCCAGCCAGTCGTGGCCGCCGTGGAAGGTACGGGCCTCGCCGATCACCACCCGTGAGATGCCGAACTGGCGGACCAGGCCGCTGCAGTACCAGCAGGGGGAGAGGGTGGTGACCATGGTCGTGCCGCGGTAGGTGCGCTGGCGGCCGGCGGCGCGGAAGGCCGCGGTTTCGGCGTGCATGGTGGGGTCGTCGTCCTGGACGCGGCGATTGTGGCCGCGGCCCAGGAGGGTGCCGTCCGGGCCGTAGAGGGCCGCGCCGATCGGGATGCCGCCCTCGGCGAGACCGGTGCGCGCTTCGGCGATTGCCGTCGCCAGCATGGCGCGGGCCTGTTCCTGCACATGGGTGGGGTGGCCGGCCGGGTCGCTGTGGCCGTCCCTGTGGCCGTCGCTGTCGCGGTGGCCGTCGGGGTGGCCGTGCAGGCGGAACTTGTCGCGGTCCTGACCCCAGTCCTGCGTACGGTCCATGAGGTCACCGTACGCCGGGCGGCACCACGCCGGGTGGCACGACGCCGGGCGGCAGGCTCAGGGAGTTTCTTCGGGGCCGTCCGCCGTCCCGCGGTTCTTGCGCCGCAGTTCCTCCTCGCGGCGGCGCAGGTCGGCTTCCCAGTCCTTGAGGAGCGCCTCGTCCTTCTTGTTCTCGTGTTGGAGGGAGCGGAGGAACTCGGGGTTGTCGTCGGGCGCGACGAACTTCGTGCGGTGGTTGCGGTGCCATGCGGAGGGCGTGGAGCCGCCCTCCGTCACCGGCCGCCGCTGCTTGCCCGCCACCAGCCAGGCGACCGGGCCGACCAGCACCTCGCCGAAGAGCAGGATGATCAGCACCCAGACGACCTTGGGCAGTCCGCGCACCTGGGATTCGGGGGTGTTCAGGCAGTCGATGAACGCGTAGATCCACAGTGCGAGCACCAGCAGGACCGGCAGATACCTGAGCATTGCGGACGAGCCCCCTGTATGCGACGGCGGGCCCTCGGCGGGGCCCGGTGACCCGCCCAGGGTAGTGCGTACCCGATACTGGAAGGCATGGCTTACGACGATCTTCGCTCGTTCCTGCGTGCACTGGAGCGGGAGGGCGACCTCAAGCGCATCAAGGCCGAGGTCGACCCGTATCTGGAAATCGGCGAGATCGTGGACCGGGTGCAGAAGTCCGGTGGCCCGGCGCTGCTCTTCGAGAACGTCAAGGGTTCGGCGATGCCGCTCGCCATGAATGTCTACGGGACCGACCGCCGGCTGCTGAAGGCGCTGGGCCTCACGTCGTACGAGGACATCAGCGGCAAGATCGGCGGACTGCTCAAGCCGGAGCTGCCGCAGGGCTTCGTCGGCGTGCGCGAGGCGTTCGGGAAGCTCGCGGGCATGACGCATGTGCCGCCGAAGAAGGTGAAGGGGGAGAGCGCGCCGGTCCAGGAGGTCGTCCTCAAGGGCGACCAGGTCGATCTCGACCAGCTCCCCGCGCTGTTCACCTGGCCCGAGGACGGCGGCTCCTTCTTCAACCTGGGGCTGACGCACACCAAGCACCCCGAGAGCGGCGTGCGCAACCTTGGCCTCTACCGCCTGCAGCGCCACGACAAGCGCACCATCGGCATGCACTGGCAGATCCACAAGGACAGCCGCAACCACTACCAGGTCGCCGCCAAGCGCGGGGAGAAGCTGCCGGTCGCCATCGCCTTCGGCTGCCCGCCGGCCGTGACGTACGCCTCGACCGCGCCGCTGCCCGGTGACATCGACGAGTACCTCTTCGCGGGCTTCCTCCAGGGCAAGCGGATCGAGATGGTCGACTGCAAGACCGTGCCGCTGCAGGTCCCGGCGCACGCCGAGGTCGTCATCGAGGGCTGGCTGGAGCCCGGCGAGATGCTGCCCGAGGGCCCGTTCGGCGACCACACCGGCTTCTACACGCCGCAGGAGCCGTTCCCGGCGCTGACCATCGACTGTGTGACGATGCGTAAGCGGCCGCTGCTCCAGTCGATCGTCGTGGGGCGTCCGCCGACGGAGGACGGGCCGCTGGGCCGGGCGACGGAGCGGTTCTTCCTGCCGCTGCTCAAGATCATCGTCCCGGACATCGTGGACTACCACCTGCCGGAGTCCGGCGGTTTCCACAACTGCGCGATCGTCTCGATCGACAAGAAGTACCCCAAGCACGCGCAGAAGGTCATGCACGCCATCTGGGGCGCGCACATGATGTCGCTGACCAAGCTGATCGTGGTCGTGGACGCGGACTGCGATGTCCACAACCTCCACGAGGTCTCCTGGCGGGCGCTCGGCAACACCGACTACGCCCGCGACCTCACCGTCGTCGAAGGCCCCGTCGACCATCTCGACCACGCCTCCTACCAGCAGTTCTGGGGCGGCAAGGCGGGGATCGACGCGACGGAGAAGTGGCCCGAGGAGGGCTATACGCGCGACGGCGGCTGGCCGCACATGGTCGAGTCCGACCCGCGGACGGCGGCGATGGTCGACCGCCGCTGGAAGGAGTACGGACTCTCATGAGCAGCGCATCCGCAGCGGTCCCGCAGCCGGGCCGCACCAAGGCGTTCCTGCGCCTGGTGATGATCGAGCACTCGGTCTTCGCGCTGCCCTTCGCGTATATCGCCTCCCTGACGGCGATGTACGAAGGGGACCGGCACGTCCACTGGGCCCGGCTGTTCCTCGTCACCCTCGCCATGGTCGGGCTGCGCACGTTCGCGATGGCCGCGAACCGGATCATCGACCGCGAGATCGACGCCCGGAACCCGCGCACCGCGCACCGCGAACTGGTCACCGGCGCGGTGTCGGTGAAGTCGGCGTGGACGGGCGCGGTGATCGCACTCGCCGTCTTCCTGGGCGCGGCTGCGCTGCTGAACTTCCTGTGCCTGGCGCTGGCACCGCTCGCGGTGGTGCCGATGGTGGTCTATCCGTACGGCAAGCGGTTCACGAACTTCCCGCAGGCGATCCTCGGCCTCGCCCAGGCGATGGGCCCGATCGGCGCCTGGCTCGCGATCACCGGGGTCTGGTCCTGGGAGGCGGTGATCCTCGGCCTCGCGGTCGGCGTCTGGATCGGCGGCTTCGATCTGATCTACGCCTGCCAGGACGTGGAGACGGACCGTGAGGTCGGTGTGAAGTCGGTGCCGGCCCGCTTCGGCATCCCGGCCGCGATCTGGGGCGCGCGTGGCTGCCACCTCGTCACGACGGCGCTCTTCGCCTGGTACGCGCTGGCGACCGGCGCGGGCGTGTTCTTCTGGCTGGGCCTGGTGATCGTGGCGGCGGCCTTCCTGTACGAGCACACGATCGTGAAGCCGCACGACCTGACCCGGCTGAACCGGGCGTTCTTCCAGGTCAACGGCTTTATCGGCATTGCGCTCTTTGTCTGCGCGCTGCTGGATCTGCTGGTGCGGGGGCTGACGGTTTGAGGGTCTGAGGGGCTGCGGGCTCTGCAGGGCGGGCTGGCGGTCTGACCTGAGGTGCGGGCTGAGGCCTGCGGGGTGGCCTCACGGTTCGGCGGTCGGGCGCCTCCCGACCTTGCAGGGGCTCGCGTGGGGCCTCTTCTACTCGCAACGATTACGGAGAGTAATCGGTTCCTTGCGAGCCCGTTCCTTGCGAGTCGGTTCCTTGCGAGTCGGTTCCTTGTGAATAGGTTCCTTTGTGAATCGGTGCGTGGTCGGACTAGGTGGCAGGTCGGACACCGGCCCCGGCACGGTCGTCGCCGCGGGGGCGCTCCCGGAAGGCGAAGGCCGCCAGCACCCCGCCGATCAGCCCGAACAGATGCCCCTGCCAGCTGATCCCGTTGTCGGACGGCAGCGCGCCCCACAGGATCGAGCCGTAGAGCACGCCGATGACCAGGCCGATGCCGATGTCGAGGACGCTGCGTTCGATGAAGCCGCGTACCAGCAGATAGCCGAAGAGGCCGAAGACGACGCCCGAGGCGCCCGCGGTGTTGCTGTCCGGCGCGGCGGTGAACCATACGCCCAGCCCGCTGGCGAGGATGATCAGCAGGACGACCGCGAGCAGGCGGGGTACCCCGCTGCGCAGCGCGGCGACAAAGCCGAGCAGCAGCAACGGCAGAGTGTTCGCGGCGAGATGGGCGAAGCCGAAGTGCAGGAAGGCGGCGGGCACCACATCGAGCAGCTCGGCGGGCTCGCGCGGCTGGATGCCGAAGGTGTCCAGGGTGCCGCCGGTGGCGACGTCGACGCCCTCCAGCAGCCAGAGCAGTGCGACCCAGCCCAGCATCAGGCAGATCGCGGGCTTCGCGCGTGATCTCATCTCCGGCCCGTCCCTTCTCGTCCCCCGGTGGGGCGGCCCCTGGTGGGGCGGCCCTCGGCGGGGCCGCGCGAGGGGCGCACAGGTAAGAACGGCCGTGGTGGGGTCCGCGGTTCCGCCGGATAGGCTCGATGCGTGGAGCCGCCGCACAACGACACCAGTAAGCAGGGCCCCGGTCGACGCCGTCCGTGGGTCGTGGGGATTTCCGGCGCGTCCGGGACGCCGTATGCGGCGTCCGTGTTGCGCGGGCTGCTCGCCGCCGGGGAGGCGGTGGATCTGATCGTCAGCCGGGCGTCGCGGCTGACCCTGCTGGACGAGACCGGTATTGCGTTCCGGGATGCTCATTGGCTCGCCGACCTGCGGGAATGGCTGGCGCGCGGGGCGGACGGCAAGCCATCGACGTTTCCGGTGACGGAGGCGGACCTGGCGGATGTGCGGTACTGGCCGGCCGGGGATCTGGCGGCCGGGCCCTCGTCGGGTTCGTATCCGGTGAAGGGGATGCTGATCGTCCCGGCGAGCACGGCGTCCGTGGCCGGGGTGGCGCTCGGGCTCTCGAAGGATCTGCTGCAGCGGGTGGCGAGCGTGACGCTCAAGGAGCGGCGGCGGCTGGTGGTCGCGGTGCGCGAGACCCCGCTGAACGGTCCGACGCTCAAACATCTGGTGACGCTGGACGAGGCGGGCGCCGTGGTGCTGCCCGCCTCACCGGCGTTCTATGCGGGGGCGACGCACATCCAGGATCTGGTGGACTTCGTCGCCGGCCGGGTGCTCGATGCGGCGGAGGTGCCGCACGGGCTCTACCGGCGTTGGGAGGGGGAGCTGCGGGGCGGCTCCAAGGAAGCGGAGGAGGCCCCGGACGCTCGCTAGCGCTTCTTCGCTGCGGCGGCGCGGCCGAAGAGGCGAAGGGTCCGTGGTGCCGCGGCCCGGTGGGCACGTGAACGATTGGCCTGGTCCTGCAGCTCGCGCATGCGGGCGTAGGCCATCTCGATCGAGTACACGGTGACAACTCCTGGGATCGTCTTGAACTTCTTGCGTGAACGTCTTGATCGTTTTAAAGATTCACAGGATCAAGGCCCTGTATGCCTTAGATTCTACATGCAGAACTCGAATATGCGTAAAGATTGGAAGGCTTGAGGGCATGGACGCGGTGGATAGGCAGCTCATCCAGGCACTTCGCGAGAACGGCCGGGCCTCCTACGCGGAGCTCGGCCGGCTCGTCGGCCTCTCCGGGCCCAGCGTCACGGACCGGATCAACCGCCTCGAAGCGGCGGGCGTGATCACCGGATATCGCGCGACGGTGGACGCCGCCTCGCTCGGCCTCGGTGTCACGGCGCTGGTGGGCATCTCGCTGTCGGACGCCACCGACCACGAGGACGTCGCGCAACGGCTGCGCGACCTCGAAGAGATCGAGGACTGCTGGTTCATCGCCGGCGACGACTCGTACATGCTCAAGGTGCGCGTGGGCGACGTCGACGGGCTGGAGCGCACCATCCGGCGGCTGTCCGGCACCAAGGGCGTCTCCCGTACGCGGACCACCATCGTGCTCTCCACCAAGTGGGAGAACCGCGTCGGCCAGCTGCCCGAAGAGGCGGAGTAGGCGGAGTAGGCCGGGTGGGGCAGTGGGGCGAGTGGGGCAGTGGGGCGAGTGGGCCCACCGGCGCCCGGCCGGCGCCCGTGAGCGGACGGGCGCGCCAAGGGGCCCCCGTCCGCCCCTACCACGGGGGAGTACGCTCGTCGGAGCCCGTTTCCGGCTCCGAACAGGTACCGAAACGGCACCGAATACGGCAGAGACTGGGAGGCGACCGGATGGCTGCGTCGATGGATGTGGGCCTCAAGCGTGAGCTGGAGGCGAAGGTCCACGCCGGGGAGCGGCTGACCCGCGAGGACGGTATCGCCCTCTACGAGTCCGACGACCTGGCATGGCTGGGCGGCCTCGCCCATGAGGTGCGCACGCGCAAGAACGGCGACGTCGTCCACTTCAACGTCAACCGCCACCTCAACATGACGAATGTGTGCACCGCGTCGTGCGCCTACTGCTCCTTCCAGCGCAAGCCGGGCGAGAAGGACGCGTACACGATGCGCATCGAGGAGGCCGTCCGCCTCGCCAAGGCGATGGAGGGCGAGAACCTCACCGAGCTGCACATCGTCAACGGTCTGCACCCGACCCTGCCGTGGCGCTACTACCCGCGCTCCCTCAAGGCCCTCAAGGAAGCCCTCCCGGAGGTCTCCCTCAAGGCCTTCACCGCCACCGAGATCCACCACTTCGAGACCATCTCGGGCCTGACCGCCTCCGAGATCCTCGACGAGCTGATCGACGCCGGCCTGGAGTCGCTGACCGGCGGCGGCGCCGAGATCTTCGACTGGGAGGTCCGGCAGCACATCGTCGACCACCGCACCCACTGGGAAGACTGGTCGCGGATCCACCGCCTCGCCCACGAGAAGGGCCTCAAGACCCCCTCGACGATGCTCTACGGGCACATCGAGGAGCCCCGCCACCGCGTCGACCACGTCCTGCGGCTGCGTGAGCTCCAGGACGAGACCGGCGGCTTCCAGGTCTTCATCCCGCTGCGTTACCAGCACGACTTCGTGGACATGCAGGACGGCAAGGTCCGCAACAAGCTCCAGGCCCGCACGACGATGGCGACCGGCGCGGAGGCCCTGAAGACCTTCGCGGTCTCCCGTCTCCTCTTCGACAACGTCCCCCACGTGAAGTGCTTCTGGGTGATGCACGGCCTACAGACCACCCAGCTCGCGCTCCAGCACGGCGCGGACGACATGGACGGCTCGGTCGTCGAGTACAAGATCACGCACGATGCGGACAACTACGGCACGCCCAACAAGCTGACCCGTGAGGACCTGCTCGACCTGATCCGCGACGCCGGCTTCCGCCCGATCGAGCGCAACACCCGCTACGAGGCCATCCGCGAGTACCCGGGCCCCGACCCGGACCGCCGCGAATCCCCCCAGGCGATGCGCGTCTGACCTGCGCGGAAGCGCTGCCGGTGGGGTGAGAGCCGGCGGTCGGTGGTGAGGGTGAGGGGCCGGTGGCGAGAGTGAGGGTCCGGGGCATGAACGTGCGTTTCGTGCGTTTCGACCTGGACCCTTCCGTCACCCCCGAACTCCGCGACGGGATATGCAGGTTGTGGGCCGATGTCTCCAACGCCGGCGGCGCGGTCGGTTTCCTCCCTCCGGTGTCGCCCGAGGAGATCCGCCCCGATCTGCTCACGCAGCTGACGGCCATGGCCGAGGGCCGCACCCGTCTGATGGTCGGCCGCGATACGGACGGCCGGGTGCTGGCCACGGCGTTCCTCACCTTCAACGGCCACCGCATGATGACGCACTGGCTGTGGGTCTACACGGTCATGGTCCACCCCTCGCTCCAGGGGCAGGGCGTCGGCCGCCGGCTGATGGCCGCGGTCGCCGAGGCCGCCCGCACCTTCGACGGCGTCACCGCGCTCCGTCTCACCTGCCGCGGCGGCACGGGCGTCCACCGCTTCTACGAGGCCTGCGGCTACAAAGAGGTCGGGCGCGTCCCGGGCGCGATCAAGCTGGCCGACGGTGCATTCCGCGATGACGTCACCATGTGGCTGGAGCTGGGCTGACCGGCGGGCGGACGGGCGGGGGCAGCGGCGGGGGCCGCGAAGATCGCCCGAAGCGCTGTGCTTGACTGGATGCAGACCCTTTAGGTTGCCGTTGAGGAGAAGGTCCCATCCGTGAGTAGCCACAACTTCGCCACGCTCCGCTACACCGCCCTTCGCATCGGCCTCTTCGTCGCCTCGTTCGCCCTGGTGTGGGCGCTGGCGTATGTCCACGTCATCCCGATCGCCGTCGGTGCCTCCAACAGCGTCTGGCTGCTGCTGCTCGCCATCGTGATCTCCGCGCCGCTCAGCTTTGTGCTGCTGCGCAAGCAGCGGGATGCGATGTCCGAGCAGATCGTCGCCAAGGTCGACCGGCAGCGCGAGCGCCTCATGGCCAACGCAGGCCAGGAGGACGTTCCGCAGTAACAGGCCGCAGTAACAGGCCGCAGTGGCAGGCCGCAGTAGCAGGTCGCAGGAACAGCCTGCAGTAACGGTCCGCAGTAACGGTCCGCAGCAAAGGCCTGGACCTTTATGTAAGACGCCTCACAGCCGCTTCTCCACGACAGGCGCCCGGCGCCATGGATTCCGCTCCATGGCCGGGCGCCTGTGGCGTTTTTGACGGAGGGTCCGGTGTGCCGCTCACCCCGCCGGTCTCTCCGGAACCCAAAGATTTTCTTTGGGTTCCTCAAAGTTCAAGTGTTAATGTACTTGCCATGAAGACAGCAGCCGCGCCCTCGCCCCCCAGGAGCACTCCGCTCGTGGCGCGCCTGCACGTCGATCTCTGCCGCTGTATGTCCGCGGCCTGTTGCCGCCGCTGACCGCTCTCCTCAGCGGCCGGAGATCTTCTCCCCGACCCCTCCGGGCGGGAGAGGCCCCCTTCGCGTCTGCTCCGCAGCCGCTCTCCTCCTGGCGCGCTTCTTTCGCCGTCCCGCCGTCCCCGCCGTCCTTGACGTCTCACCTGTCCCCGGAGTGTGTCCGTTGTCCACGTCTGCCGAGACCGCAGAGCCCTCACAGGCTCCCCGGACCCCCAAGTCCTCCCGCATACCCAAGGTCCCGTTCTGGGTGCAGATCCTGGCCGGCCTCGCCCTGGGCGTGCTGCTCGGCTGGATCGCCAAGAGCGGTGACATCGGCTGGCTCACCACCACGCTGCAGCACATCGGCGACCTCTTCGTCCAGTTGCTGAAGCTCGCCGTGGCCCCGCTGGTCTTCTTCGCGATCCTGGTGTCGATCACCAACCTGCGGCAGGTCAACAACGCCGCCCGGCTCGCCAGCCGCACCCTGCTGTGGTTCATGGCCACCTCGCTGATCGCCGTCGCGATCGGCCTGGCGATCGGCCTGCTCACCCACCCCGGCGCGGGCACCGGCCTGACCCCCAAGGACGGCAAGCTCCCCGACCACGCGGGCTCCTGGATCGACTTCCTGACCGGCATCGTCCCCACCGACATCATCACGCCGTTCACCGAGCTCAACGTCCTGCAGATCGTCTTCATGGCGGCCGTCGCCGGTATCGCGGCCCTCCAGCTCGGCGAGAAGGCCGAGCCGGTCCTCACGATCAGCCGCTCGGTCCTCGAACTGCTCCAGAAGGCCCTGTGGTGGGTCATCCGCCTCGCCCCGATCGGCACCGTCGGCCTCATCGGCAACGCCATCGCGACGTACGGGTGGAACCTGATCGGCAAGTACGCGACCTTCACCGTCGACATCTACGTCGGCTGCGCGCTCGTCCTCTTCGGCGTCTACCCGCTGCTGCTGTCGACCGTCGCCAAGGTCAACCCGCTGCAGTTCTTCCGCGGCGCCTGGCCCGCCATCCAGCTGGCCTTCGTCTCGCGCTCGTCGGTCGGCACCATGCCGGTCACCCAGCAGGTCACCGAGCGCCTCGGTGTGCCGCGCGAGTACGCCTCCTTCGCGGTGCCGTTCGGCTCGACGACCAAGATGGACGGCTGCGCCTCGATCTACCCGGCGATCGCCGCGATCTTCATCGCCCAGATCTTCGACGTCCACCTCGGCATCGGCGACTACGTCCTGATCGCCTTCGTCTCCGTCATCGGCTCCGCCGCCACCGCCGGTCTGACCGGCGCGACGGTGATGCTGACGCTGACCCTCTCCACCCTGGGCCTGCCCCTGGAGGGCGTCGGTCTGCTGATGGCCATCGACCCGATCCTGGACATGATGCGTACGGCCACCAACGTGGCCGGCCAGTCGGTCATCCCGATCCTGGTGTCCGCCAGGGAGAAGATCCTGGACCGCGAGGCGTACAACGGCGCCACGAGCATCAGCCTGGGCTCGGCCACTGCCGACGACGCGGACGAGAAGGTCTCCGTGCCGGCTGTTGCCTAGCCTGAGCCCGCCCTCCGTCTGCGCCCCGATCTGCTGAGGCCGGGGCGCAGACGTATACGGCACGTCACCGTGCCCAGGGTTCTGAAACGCTGCGGCCCGCACCCTTCGGGGTGCGGGCTGCTTGCTTCGATCCCCCAACTGTTCCTGATGGCGGCCACCCTGTGCCCTTTCGGCAACTCTTCGCCGACCCCCGACCCCCGACGCGGCCCGGCTGGAACCCGGATCCAAATCCAGCCCCGGTCCTGGCCCTGACGAAGCGCGGACGCGCTCCCGGTCTTCACGAAAGGCGGGAGCGCGTCTGTGCGTTGCTGTCGGGTGGCGTTGGGCGGCGTCGGGCGGCGTCGGGTGGTGCGAGGCGGCTCCGGGGGGCGTCAGTCTTTTGTCGCTCCCGTATGGCCCAGGATTGCCGTGGCGAGTGGCTCCAGTACGGCGGGCGGCAGGGCATGGCCCATCCCCGGGACCTCGACGAAGGACGCACCGCGGATGCACTGCGCGAGGTGCTGGGGGTGCGGCGGCGGGAAGACCGGGTCGGCGGGTGCGCAGACCACGAGCGCCGGCACCTCGTTCCTGGCGAGCTGGTCCGTGCGGAGCATCCCGTCGTGCTCCGCACGGCCGTGCGCGGTGCTCGTCCGGTAGTGCCCCGTGTGCGCGATGACGCGATGCTCAAAAGCACGGAAAAAGTCGGTATCGAAGGGGAGTTGGCCGCCGGTGAGTACCCGCCAGTCCTCGATCCGGCGCTGCACCTCGGCCGCCTGTCCGTGATCCTCGACCGGGCGGGCCCACAGCTCCAGGACCTCGGGGGCGATGCCCGGCAACTCGTCGACCGGGACCGTGCCGCCGTCGGGGCGGGTGTACGGGGTGCTGCTGAGGGCGCTGGTGCTGATGAGAGTGGCGCTGAGCAGTCGGTCGGGGTGGTCGGCGAGCACCATCTGGGCCAGCATGCCGCCCAATGACATGCCGACGATATGAGCCCGGTCGATACCCAGCCCGTCCAGGACTGCGATCACGTCATCCGCGAGATCGGCGATCCGGTACGGCTGCTCCTCGAAGGGCCAGGTCGAGCGGCCGGTGTCGCGGTGGTCGTAGCGGATGACCCGGTGGTGCGCGGCAAGTGCATCGACCAGTGGCTCCGGCCAGCCGATGCCGCTCGCCTGGGCGCCCATGACCAGCAGCAAGGGATCTGCAGCGGTGGGACCGCGCTGCTCGGTCCACAGGCGGATGCCGGGGGCGGCGTCGATGAACTGCTGCATGGGTCGGTCCTCCAGGAGAGCGGGCTGGGGTATCGCAGCCACATCCATATCGAATGGCGGAACGAGACGTATCGTCTCGCCTTGGCGAGGAACGTGTCAAGGAAGTGAGGTCGGGAGGCGAAGATCGTAAACTTACTTTGCAGTAAAGGGGCGGGACGGAGGGACGTTCAGGGTGGGAGCTGTGAAGAGCAAGCGGGTGCCGCGTGCTGTCCGGGAGCAGCAGATGATGGACGCCGCGGTGCTGACCTTCGCACGGCATGGATATGCGGCGGCCTCGATGGACGAGGTCGCCGAGGCGGCGGGGGTCTCCAAGCCGCTGGTCTACCTCTACCTGAATTCGAAGGAAGACCTGTTCAGTGCGGTGATCCGGCGGGAGTCGGAGGCGCTGGTGGCGGCCGTGACGGCGGCCGTCGAGCCGGGGGCGACGGCCGACCGGCAGTTGTGGAGCGGGCTGCGCGGGTTCTTCGCGCACACCGCCGAGTATCCGGACGGCTGGGCCGTACTCCATCAGCAGGCACGGACGCATGGTGAGCCGTTTGCACGCGAAGTGGCCGTGATGCGGGCGGAGATCGTCGCATTTGTGACGGAGCTGATCGGTGCGGCCGCAAAGGAGGCGGGCTGTGCCGGCGAGCTGGCCGAACGGGAGGTCGCCGGGCTTGCCCATGCCCTGGTGGGTGCGGCCGAGTCCCTCGCCGGGTGGGCCAATGTCCGTACGGACGAAGGGCCTTCGGGTGAGTGCGAGCATCCGTCGGCGAAGGACACGGCGGCCACGATGATGAACTTCGTCTGGGCGGGCCTCGGCCGCCTGATGGAGGGCGAACGGTGGGTGCCCGGCGGACTCATCGGCCGGCAGGGCCGGTCGGCCGCCAGGGGGTGATCGGCGGTGGTGAGCGCTCGGCGGCGTTGAGTGCTCGGCGGCGGTGAGTGCTCAGCAGTAGTGGTGGACCAGGGGCAGGAAGACCTGGTCCACCACTTCGGCGACGGTCGCTGGTGACGGGGCGCGGTGGGTGAGCAGGACTTCGCCGACCACGAGCGTGAAGGGCAGGGCGATCACCCGGGCGGGAAGGCGGGACGGGTCGAGTTCCCCGCGCTGCGCCGCACGGTCGAGCGCGGCTTCCATCGCCTCCCGGCCCGCTTGGTACGTGCGCTCCTCCACGAACCGGCTGAGGTCGCTGTCGCGGGCGCGAGCGTCGGTGACAGCCTGGAGTACCGGGGTCATCTCGGTCATCTGCGCGGTGGCGCTGTGCAGCAGGGCGAGGACATCGGACCGCAGCGCTCCGGTGTCCGGCGGGGGCGGCGGCAGGGGCGGCGCCTGGCGGCCCAGTGCGGCCAGGACCAGATCGAGGCGCTGGGGCCATCGCCGGTAGAGCACCGTGCGGCTGGTGTGGGCGCGGGCCGCCACGGCCTCGTACGTCAGGGCGTGGTAGCCGACGGCGAGAAGCTCCTCCCAGGCGGCCTGGAGCAGGGCGTCTTCCAGTGCCGCACCTCGTCGGCGACGTCCCGCGGGGGCGGGCCCGGTCGCATCAGGGGGCCCGGTCGGCTCGGCGGGTGCGGTCGACTTGTCGGACTCGGCAAGTCCGGCGGGCTCGGCGGGCTCGGCGGGTGCGGCGGGTGCGTACGTCTCGGCCGTCTCGGCCGGCTCGTACGGCTCGTACGGCTCGGCCGGTGAGTCGTGGGAAGTTCCCGGCGGCTGCCGCCGGCCGCCGCCATTCACATCTTTAGGCACAGCATGTACCTTACCGCTGACGCACATAAGATACACACTGAACCTTATGGAGGTCTGATGCGCGGCAAGGGAGTGCAGTACGACACCGGAACGTTTCCCAGCGGCGACAGCACCCGCCGTACCTTCGAACCCCGCGTGGTGGAGCGCGAGATGCAGGTCATCGCCGAGGAGCTGCACTGCACCACGGTCCGCGTCACCGGCGGCGACCCGGAACGGCTCAGCACGGCAGCCGAGTTCGCGGCCGCCGCCGGTCTGGAGGTGTGGTTCTCGCCGTTCCCCTGCGAGATGACGGAGGAGCAGCTGCTCCCGTACTTCGCCGACTGCGCCGACCGGGCCGAAGCCCTGCGCGGACAGGGGGCCGAGGTCGTGCTGGTCACCGGGTGCGAGCTGAGCCTGTTCGCCCACGGCTATCTGCCCGGCGACACCTTCTCCGACCGTATGCAGACCCTCCGCGCCGAGCCCGACGTACGGGCGGCCGCCCTCGCGGGGATCCCGGAGCGGATCAACGGCTTCCTCGGCGAGGTCGTCAAGACGGTCCGCCCTCGGTTCGCGGGCCCGCTCAGCTATGCCTCCATCCCGATCGAGCACATCGACTGGCGCCCCTTCGACATCGTCGGCGTCGATGCCTACCGCAACCTGCGAAACGCCGGCACCTACCGCGACGACCTGCGGCAGTACTTCGCCCACGGAAAGCCGGTCGCCATCACGGAGGTGGGCTGCTGCACGTTCCGCGGCGCCGGTGACCTCGGCGCGGGCGGCTGGACGGTGATCGGCGCGGACGGCCGGGTTTCACCCGGGACGGTGCGGGACGAGGGAGAACAGGTCCGCTATATGCGCGACCTGCTCCCCGTTTTCGAGGAGGAAGGTGTCGACACCCTCTTCTGGTTCAGCTTCGCCGGCTTCGAACTGCCGCACCGGCCGGACCCCTTGACCGATCTGGACCTGGGCTCCTACGGCGTCGTCAAGATGCTCGACGGTACCCCCTCGTCCACCCATCCCGGCCTGCCCTGGGAGCCGAAAGAGGCCTTCCACGTCCTCGCCGAGTACTACACGCGCCCCTCCTGACCGAGGCCCGCGGACGTCAGGCGGTGGGCCGGCGGGGCGACGGGCCCGCGGGTCGGCGGCCCGCCGGACGGGCGGACGGACGGACGAGCGGACGGGCGGACGAGCGGACGGACGGGCGGACGGACGGCACCGGCGAACGAACGGCACGGGGATCGGGTGCACTGCGGCGGGTGGACGTCGCTCCTCTCCGGCTCCGGCGGGCTCGGGCGGGCTCCGGCGGGCCTGGGATGCGGCAGACCGGGACGGGCCGGGGCGAGGCGGACCAAGGGGCGGCCGAGGAGTGGCAGGAGGCGGCCGGAGGGACGGGCGGAGGGGGCGGCCGGAGTGACGACCGGGCCCGGAATTGCCGAGATCAAGGGCGTGACGGCCATTGGCCAACTCCCGGCCCTCGCGTAAATTTACTTCAAAGTAAGGTTACTGTCAGGTCAGAAGCTGGGTCGAGGATGTGTTCCACGGATTCCCCCGCCGGGGGCGAGCCTTCCGCCATCGGCTGTTATCGCCGTTCCCGCGCTGCCGTAACGCACCCTGCCCCAGCGGGTGTCCGGATCTGACGACGCCAACGCCACGATGACGCCCGGCAGTCCGACCCCACGGACAGGCCGGGCGCGGCCTTCGTCTGCCGCTGCCCGGTTGCGGCCCACGCCGGCCCGGCGCTCCGGTCCCCGCAGCCGCAGCCGCAGCCGCAGCCGCAGCCGCAGCCGCAGCCGCAGCCGCAGCCGCAGCCGCAGCCGCAGCCGCAGCCGCACCCCGGCCCTCCCTGCCCCTCCCCGCACTCCACAGGAGAATCGAGGACCCGCTCGTGTTCAACCAGGAAAGTGCCGCCCCCGCCTCACCCGCCGACCAGGCCGACGTCCCCGCTGCCCCCGCTGCCTCCACCGCCCCCGCTGCCTCCACCGTCCCCGCTTCTCCGTACCCCGCCCCCGCCCTCGTAGAGCCACAAAAGACCCTGGTGGGCGGCACGGTCCGCGAGGTCTATGTCCCGGCACTGGCCCCGCCCGTCCACAGCGGCTCGCTCGGCGACATCCCCTTCCACAACGCCGCCGAGGCCCCCGCCGACATCGTCCTGGCACGTAAGCAGCCCAGCGGCACCTGGCGCGACATCACCGCGGCGGAGTTCGCCGTCGAGGTGCGCGCGGCCGCCAAGGGCCTGATCGCGTACGGCCTCCGCCCCGGCGACCGGCTCGCGATCATGGCCCGTACGACCTACGAGTGGACCCTCATCGACTTCGCCGCCTGGGCGGCCGGTCTGGTCACCGTCCCCCTCTACCCGACGTCCTCGGCCCGCCAGGCGCAATGGATCCTGCACGACTCCGGTGCCCGCGCCTGCGTCGTGGAGAACGTCGAGGAGACCCGCCTGATCAGCGGTATGCGCAATGAGCTCCCCGGCCTTGACCACCTCTGGCAGTTCAACACCGGCGCCGTCGCCCAACTCGCCGCCGAGGGCCGCGCCCTGCCGGACTCGGTGGTGGACGAGCGCCGTGCCGCCACCGGCCCGTACGACCTCGCCACGCTCATCTACACCTCGGGCACCACCGGCCGCCCCAAGGGCTGCGCCCTCACCCACGCCAACTTCTTCGCCGAGGTCGACAACTCCGTCGAACTCCTGCACCCCGTCTTCAAGTCGGTCAGCGAGGAGCCCGCCTCCACTCTCCTCTTCCTGCCCCTCTCGCACGTTTTCGGCCGCATGGTCGCCGTCGGCGCTCTGCGCGCCCGGGTCCGTCTCGGCCACGCCCCCAGCATCCAGACCGACGACCTGCTGACCGACCTGGCAGGCTTCCGGCCGACCTTCCTCCTCGGCATCCCCTACGTCCTGGAGAAGGTCTACAACACCGGCCGGGCCACCGCGGAGAAGATGGGCCGCGCCGCCTCCTTCGACCGCGCGGCCCGTATCGCCCGCTCCTACGGCGAGGCGGTGGAAGCCAAGGAGCACGGGACGGGCTCCGGCCCCGGTGTCGCCCTCAAAGCCGCCCGCAAGTTCTACGACCCGCTCGTCTACCGCCGTATCCGCGCGGCCCTCGGCGGCAAGGTCCGCTACATCCTCAGCGGCGGCTCGCCCCTAGGCAGTTTCGTTTGGATCAGCTGGTCGTTGGTCCTGGTGTGCCGTTAACAGATGCGCAATGGGCGCGGATCGAGCCGTTGCTTCCGGACCGG
>NZ_JBIBVF010000033.1:81454-105524 GCF_043080045.1 Streptomyces sp. NPDC015125 | reverse complement strand
GTCTGGAACTTGAAGGCGATCGCGTCGATCACCTCCCGGTGATCCCGCCAGCGGCCACCCCGCTTCGGCGTCCGGTCCGGAAGCAACGGCTCGATCCGCGCCCATTGCGCATCTGTTAACGGCACACCAGGACCAACGACCAGCTGATCCAAACGAAACTGCCTAGCCTCGCTGTTTCGGTTGGGGCGATGAGGCGTCGTTGATCGTCAGCTGTCCTGTGGGCGGGGGGTTTTCACTGCTCGGGCAGGGCGGCGTTCCAGCGCGGTGGCCGGCAGGCGAAACGGCGCGGCTAGCTCCGGGCATGCAAGGCGTGCGAGAGCGCGCTCATGCTGATGTCGATGACCGTGCGGAGCTGCTTCTGGCTCGCCCTGGTCCTGCTCATCACGGCCAGCGACTGGTTGACCGCCGTTATGTGAACCGCGAAGTCGTCGGCATCGCCGTCGGCCAACTGCGCGGCGTTCAAGGCGGTCCGCAGCCGCGCATGCTGAAAGCCCAGAGCTTCGATCGCGCGTGCGGCGATGGTGGGGCTGAGCACCGGTGCCGCCATCGCGGTCTGGGCGATCAGGCATCCATCGGGTACGTCAGGGTCGGCGATGCGCTGCAGGGTGACCTCGAAGAACGCCCGTACCGCCTGGAGCGGTTCCTCGGACGCACGTGAAAGCGCCTGGTCGTACCTGTTTCCGTACCGCGCTGCGTAGCGGTCCAGGCAGCGCAGGTAGAGCGAGTCTTTGTCGCCGAACGAGGAGTAGAGGGAACTGCGGTTCAATCCGGTCGTCCTGGAGAGGTCGTCGAGAGACGTGTCGGCGTATCCGGCTCGCCAGAACTGGACCATCGCCGCGTCGAGCGCGATGCCCACGTCGAACTGCTTCTTCCCGGCCATCACTCATGCACCTCGTTCTTGGACCAGCCGTTGTGGCCCTGCCCATCCTATCTTGAACTGACCAGTCCAAGATGCAGTAGGCTCAAGACATGACCGACGACGCCGTGGCCCCGAACCGCTCCTGCGACCAGAACCCGGTCCCCGGGTTGCCGCTGTACGACCTTGCGGGTTTCACTCACCGCTGGGTCGACGCGGAAGGAATCCGGCTTCACGCCGTGGAAGGCGGCCGGCCGGCCGGTCCTACCGTCGTCCTGCTCGCCGGATTCCCGCAGACCTGGTGGGCTTGGCGAAAGGTGATGCCAGGCCTTACCGAGCGATTCCACGTGATCGCGATCGACCTGCCGGGGCAGGGCCACTCCGACCGCCCTCAAGGGGGCTATGACACGCACACCGTCGCTTCGCGCGTCCAGGCCGCGCTGACCGCGCTCAACGTGCCGAAGTACTGGCTCGCCGCCCACGACATCGGGGCCTGGGTCGCCTTCTCGCTGGCCCTGAAGCACGAAGAGCGCCTGCATGGTGTCGCCCTGCTTGACGCCGGAATTCCCGGAATCACCCTCCCGGACTCCATTCCAACGGATTCCGACCGGGCCTGGAAGACCTGGCACTTCGCCTTCCACCTGGTGCCCGAACTGCCCGAGACTCTGCTCACCGGCCGCGAGCGTGCCTACGTCGGCTGGTTCTTGAAGGTCAAAGCTCTGTCCCCGAACGCCTTCGACGGCGCCGAGATCGACCATTACGCCGCCGCCATCGCGGCCGAGGGAGGCCTTTCGGCGTCTCTCGCCTACTACCGCGACGCCGCGGAATCAGCGCGTAAAAATCACGACGCTCTCGAACGAGGGCACTTGACCGTCCCGGTCCTGGGAATCTCCAGCTCCCATGGCTCGATCCCCGACATGGCCGCCTCCATCAGCCCGTGGGCAGAGAACACGACCGGCGCCTTCATCCCACAGGCCGGACACTTCATTCCCGACGAGCAGCCCGAAGCAACTGTGGACGTGTTGACCGCGTTCATCGATCACGAGCGTGTCGAGTAGTTCGCGACGCACCGGTCAGTCCGGTGACGTCGGCGAGATCAGCCGGCAGCCGTGCCCCGGCATGACCCACCACCCCTGCACCGTCGACGGAGACATGGAGCCAGGGACGCGAACCGACACCCTCCCTGCCGGCCTCGTCCTCGGCCCGCGAGGCCCCATGGGCTGGGTCTCGGATTTGCCTACACCCTATAGGTAAATGCATAATCGCTTAAGTCAATAGAGGGGGAGGCTATGGCACGCCCAGGACTGACCACGGAACGCCTGGTCCAGGCGGGGGCGGAACTGGCGGATGCGGTCGGCTTTGAGCAGGTGACCGTCTCGGCGCTGGCGAGACAGTTCGACGTCAAGGCCGCGAGTCTGTATTCGCACCTGAAGAATTCCCAGGACCTCAAGACCAGGATCGCCCTGCTCGCGCTGGAGGAACTTGCCGACCGGGTCGCCGCCGCCCTGGCCGGGCGGGCCGGCAAGGACGCCCTGGCCGCCTTCGCCAACGTCTACCGCGACTACGCCCGGGAGCACCCCGGCCGCTATGCCGCGGCGCAGCTCCGGCTCGATCCGGAGACGGCGGCGGCGAGCGCGGGGCCCAGACATGCGCAGATGACGCGGGCGATCCTGCGCGGCTACGACCTGACGGAGCCGGACCAGACGCACGCCGTCCGGCTGCTGGGCAGCGTCTTCCACGGCTACGTCAGCCTGGAGGCGGCCGGCGGCTTCCGGCACAGCGCTCCCGACTCGCAGGAAACCTGGTCGTGGATCCTGGACCGCCTCGACGCCCTCCTGCGGAACTGGCCCGCGCCCTGATCCCGCCGTCACCGCCGCACCGCCGCACCTCATCAGTGCTTCAGCGCATCAGCGCATCAGCGGACCAGTGCATCAGCGGACCAGTGCATCAGCGGATCTGAACGCACGCTTCAGGCATCTTGATCAACAGGCTGGGATGATGAACACCGAACACCACTGGATCACCACGCCCCTCACCGCGGACCTCCTGCGCGGCGCCCTCGACCTGGAACACACCGCACACGGGGTGCTGCCGCACCGGCTGCCCGCCCGGGCCCGCGCGCAGTACATGGACGGGCAGCTCGCCATGGCGGAATCCCAGCCCTCCGGCGTACGGCTGGCCTTCCGGACCCGGGCCACCGCCATCGAGCTGGACGCGCTGCCCACCAAACGGGTCTACGTGGGTGCCCCGCCCCGCCCGGACGGCGTGTACGAACTGCTCGTCGACGGACGTCCGGCCGGCCGGGCCGGCGTGAGCGGCGGCAACACCCTGACCATCGACATGGCCGCCGGAACCGCCGAGCAGCGGCCCGGACCGGCCGGTACCCTCCGCTTCTCCGGCCTGCCCGACGGCGCCAAGAACATAGAGATCTGGCTGCCGCACAACGAGACCACCGAACTCGTCGCCCTGCGCACCGACGCCCCCGTCGAGCCCGCGCCGGACCGGGGACGCAAAGTATGGCTGCACCACGGCAGTTCGATCAGCCACGGCTCCGACGCCGCCGGCCCCACCACCACCTGGCCCGCACTCGCCGCCGCCCTCGGCGGCGTGGAACTGATCAACCTGGGCATGGGCGGCAGCGCCTTGCTCGACCCGTTCACCGCCCGCGCCCTGCGGGACACTCCCGCCGACCTCATCAGCATCAAGATCGGCATCAACGTGGTGAACGCCGATCTGATGCGCCTGCGCGCCTTCATCCCTGCCGTCCACGGCTTCCTCGACACCATCCGCGAAGGCCACCCCGGCACCCCGCTGCTGGTGGTCTCGCCCCTCCTGTGCCCCATCCACGAGGAAACACCCGGCCCCAGCGCCCCTGACCTGAGCGCTCTCAGCACCGGGCAAATGCGGTTTCGGGCCACCGGCGACCCCGCGGAGCGCGCGCACGGGAAACTGACCCTGGGCGTCATCCGGGACGAGCTGGCCCGGATCGTGCAGCAGCGGACGGCCGAAGACCCGAACCTGCACTACCTCGACGGCCGTGACCTCTACGGCGAGGCCGACTCCGCCGAACTGCCGCTGCCCGATGAGCTCCACCCGGATGCCGCCACCCACCGCCGCATCGGTGAACGCTTCGGCCGGCTGGTCTTCAGGGCCGACGGCCCCTTCACGGACCGCAGCGTCACGGACCGCAGCTTCACAGACCGCAGCGTCACGGACCGCAGAGCATGACGCCGGTGCCCGCTCGCCACCCATGAGCGGCGAGCGGGCCCGGTGCTCGTCATCCGTACGCCTCCGCCGGGAAGAGGCCGTCCTCCGTCCGTTCGAAGGCGAGCAGACGGCGCTTGCGGTCCAGCCCGCCCCCGTAGCCGGTGAGACTGCCGTTGGCGCCGACGACGCGATGGCAGGGGACGATGATGCCGACCGGGTTGCGCCCGTTGGCCAGACCGACCGCGCGGGCCGCCGTCGGGACGCCGAGCCGTTCGGCGAGCTGCCCGTACGAGAGGGTCTCGCCGTACGGGATGGTGCCCAGCGCCGCCCAGACCCGGCGCTGGAAGGGCGTGCCGCGCAGAGCGAGCGGCAGGTCGAAGGTGGTCAACTCCCCGCGGAAATAGGCCTGGAGCTGGGCGATGGCCGCGGCGAACGGCGGCTCGCCGGGGTCCGCGGGAGCGCCGAACGTCTCCTGGGGCGGGCGGTGGCGCTGGTCGGTCATGTACAGGCCGGTGAGGGCCTCGCCGGCGGCGACCAGGGTGAGCGGCCCCACGGGGGTGCCGTCCAGGACGGTGTGGGTGCGGGGCGCGTCGGGAGCGGGTGGGTGAACCGTCATGGCTGCGGCCTCAGTTCGTCGGGAGGTGGTTGATGGGGTGGTCATCGGTCGCCCAGAGGTACTGGACGGCGTAGGCGCGCCAGGGGCGCCAGAGCGCGGAGTGCCGGATGAGGGCCGCCGGGGTGTGCGGCAGGCCGAGCCCGGCGGCCGCACGGCGCAGCCCGAGGTCGGTCGGTGTGAAGGCGTCCGGGTCGCCGAGCGCACGCATGGCGATGCATTCGACGGTCCAGGGGCCGATCCCCGGCAGCGCCGCGAGCCGGTCGCGGGCCTCGTCCCGGTCGCTGCCGACGCCCAGTTGCAGCACGCCGGAGCCGAGGGCGGCGATGACGCCGGTGAGGGTGGCCCGGCGGGTGCGGGGCATCGCCAGCGCCTCCGGATCCAGCCCGGTGAGCGTGGCGGTGGACGGGAAGAGGTGGGTGAGGCCGCCGCCGGGGTCGTCGACGCGTTCGCCGTGCGCGCGGACCAGCCGTCCGGCGTGGGTGCGGGCCGCCGCGGTGGACACCTGCTGGCCCAGGACGGCGCGGACCGCGAATTCCTCGGCGTCGACCGTACGCGGGACCCGTCGTCCCGGCGCTTTGTCGACCAGCGGCGCCAGCAGCGGGTCCTCTCGGAGCAGCCCGTCGACGGCCTCCGGGTCCGCGTCGAGGTCGAGCATCCGGCGGCAGCGGGCGATGGCGCCCGCCAGGTCACGCAGATCGGTGAGGGAGAGACGGCAGTCGATGTGGTCGGGGCGGGGTGCGAGGGCGACGATGCCGTGCCCGTAGGGGAGGTTCAGGGTCCGGCGGTAGGCGCCGTCCCGCCACTCCTCGACGCCGGGGACCGCGGTGGCGGCGAGGTGCCCGAAGAGGTTGTCGGGGTTCAGCGGCTGCCGGAAGGGCAGCCGCAGCGCGAGCGCGCCGGGCACCGCCCCACGGGGCCCCGGCCTGGCTCGCTGCCGCAGCTCCGTCGGGGACAGGGCGAAGACCTCCCGTACCGTCTCGTTGAAGGTGCGGATGCTGGCGAAACCGGCGGCGAAGGCGATATCGGCCATCGGCAGTGCCGTGGTCTCCACCAGGAGGCGGGCGGTCTGCGCCCGCTGGGCGCGGGCCAGGGCGAGCGGCCCGGCGCCCAGCTCCGCCAGCAGCTGGCGTTCCGTCTGCCGGGTGCTGTAGCCGAGCCGGGCCGCGAGCCCGGGTACGCCCTCACGGTCGACGACGCCATCGGCGATCAGCCGCATGGCGCGGGCGACGAGGTCGGCGCGCACGTTCCACTCGGGAGAGCCGGGGCTGGCGTCCGGGCGGCACCGCTTGCAGGCCCGGAAACCGGCCTGCTGGGCGGCGGCCGCGCTCGGGTAGAACCGCATGTTCTCCGGCTTGGGCGGCACCACGGGGCAGCTGGGACGGCAGTAGATACGGGTCGTGAGCACGGCCGTGTAGAACCAGCCGTCGAAGCGGGCATCCTTGGACTGCACGGCGCGCAGACAACGCTCGGTGTCGGTGTGCATGCCCTCAGGATTGCTCAGTCGGGGCCGGCCGGCTGGCGAGAATCCGACATCAACGTCGGGCCACCAGGGGCGGCGCAGGTCACCCGGACCGCCACGGACGGCGCAGGTCACCAGGGCCGCCATGGACGGCGCAGGTCATCAGGGCCGCCCCGCAGGTCACCCGGCCGGCCGGCCCTCGGCGGTCACTTCCCGGCGAACCGGTCGAGCGCGCCGATCACCGCCTCACGCATCGCTTCGCTCCCCTTGTGCCCCGCGTCGGGGATGACGGTCAGCCGGGCGGCGGGCCAGGCGCGGGCCAGCTCCCAGGCGGTGTGCGGCGGTCCTCCCATGTCCTGGCGGCCGTGGAGGAGCACCCCCGGGATGCCCGCCAGCCGCCCGGCGTCCCGCAGCAGGGCGCCCTCCTCCAGCCAGGCACCGTGCGAGAAGTAGTGCGAGCAGATCCGGACCAGGGCCACCCGGGCGTCCGAGGGGCGGTCGCCGTAGGGGCGGGGGGCACCGTACGACTCCAGGGAGAGCACCGCGTCCTCCCAGACGCACCAGTCGGCGGTGGCCCGTTCGCGCACCGCGGGGTCGGGGTCCGCCATCAGGCGTGCATACGCCCCGACGATGTCGCCGTCCGGCCTCACCCCCGGAGCACCGGCGAGGAAGCGTTCCCACGCCTCCGGGAAGAACCGGCCGACGCCCCGGTAGAGCCAGTCGATCTCCGAACGCCGGGTCGTGGTGACGCTGGGAATGACGATCTCCGACACCCGCTCCGGGTGTCGCTGTGCGTACGCCAGGATCAGTGTCGAGCCCCACGATCCGCCGAACAGCAGCCAGCGGTCGATGCCCAGGTGCTCCCGCAACTGCTCCATATCGGCGAGCAGATGCCCGGTGGTGTTGTGCCGCATGTCGGTGGCCGGGTCACTGGCGTGCGGGGTGCTGCGTCCACAGCCGCGCTGGTCGAAGAGGACGACGCGATAGCGGTCCGGGTCGAAGGACCGCCGCGCGCCCGTGCTGCATCCCGATCCCGGCCCGCCGTGGACGACCAGCGCGGGCTTCCCTTCGGGGTTGCCACAGACCTCCCAGTACACGCGGTTGTCGTCACCGACGTCCAGCAGCCCGGTGGCGTACGGCTCGATCGCCGGGTAAAGCTCCGTCATCTTCGGGCTCCTTCCCATGTTTCCTCTGACGGGCATGCTGCCTTCCTTCTCGGGCCGGCGTGCTTCGGGCGCGGGCTTGCGGGCTGCGGTCCGCCGTGGAGCCCCGGTCTCCCTCCGGGCTTCGATCTGCCTCTCGGGACTCCGGTCCGCCTTCCGGGCCTCGCTCTGCCGTCGAGGGACCGGTCTGCCGTAAGGGCTTCGGTCTGCCCTAGGGCCCGGTCTGCCGTAGGGGCCCGCTCTCCCGTAGGGGCCACGGTCTGCCGTAGGGGCCCGCTCTCCCGTAGGAGCCCGGTCTGCCGTAGGGGCCACGGTCTGCCGTAGGGGCTTCGGCAGGGCCCGGTGGACCGCGCTCAGCCGGCGGTGCGCCCCCGTGCCGCCCGCCCCATCCTCGCGGCCAGTTGTCGTACCCGCCGCCAGTTCATCGTCGGTGCGCTGTGCGGCACTCCGGGGCGGTGGCGGGGCACCCGTACGCGCAGGGCGCCGGGTGCGATCCGGCAGCGGACCGGCGTGGGCAGGGTGAGGGCCTCGCCGTCGACGCCCGCCTGGACGACGGACGCGTCGGCGTCGATGACCACCTCCGGGGCGGTGAGCGAGGTCAGCCCGGAGCCGCGGCGACCACGTAGCATCCAGGCCGCCTGCGCCGCATTGTCGACATGCACGCCCAGCACGCCCAGGAGGCCGGAGTCCAGCCGCTCCCGGCGTCCCAGGCCCGCCGGATCCCCCATGCGGTAGGGGTTGTTGCTCACCAGTACGGCCTGCGGCCCGTCGAGGGCCGTGGTACCGGCACGGACGGCCAGCCGCGGGCCGCTGTGACCGGTCAGCAGGTCCGGCAGCAGGTCGAGGATCGTACGGGCCTTGTCGTCCCGGTATGCCGGGCTCTGCACCACCGCGGCGTAGGCGCCGAAGGAGGCGTTGTTGACGAAGACGCGGTCGCCGACGTAGCCGAGGTCGACCCGCAGCTCGACGGCGTCGGTCAGCGCCTCCAGGCAGGTCGCGGGGTCCTCGCGGTCGAGGCCGAGGTCCAGGGCGAAGTGGTTGCGGGTACCCGCGGAGATCACCAGGAACGGGATGCCGTACTCCGCCGCCACGCCCGCGACCAGCGCCTGGGTGCCGTCACCGCCGGCCACACCGAGCAGGTCCGCGCCCTCGTCGACGGCGCGACGGGCCAGGACGGCCACGTCCTGCGGGTGCGCGGGGTCCAGCACCACGACCTCGGCGCCCAGCTCCTCGGCCTTCCGCACCAGCTGGAACTTCCCGACCTTCCCGCCCCCCGAGCGCGGATTCATGATCAGGAAGGGGCGGGCCGGGCGGTCGGCCGGCATCTCCCGCGGGGCCGCCGGGCCGGTCTCCCCCACCAGCGCGGCCCGGCCCGCGGAGACGGCCAGCGCCCACAGCCCGAGCGAGACCAGCACCACCCAGAGCAGCCCGGCGGCGACGTAGAGCACGAGGACGGCGAGCGGCGCCGCCACGACCAGGAGGAGAGCGAGCGCCCGCACCACGCCCCGGTGCGCGAGCACCCACCACACGCCGGCCGCGGTGACGGCCAGACCGGCCGCGCCCGCGCCCACCAGGACGACGCTCCGCAGCCCTGCGAACAGCAGCAGGACCAGCATCGCCACCGTCCCCGCCGCCAGTGACAGGCGGGCGAGCCAGCGTCCGTCCATGGCCTCGCACCTCCCTCAGCTCATCGGCCGCCGGCCGGCCCGTACGGTCCGTGGTCAGCCCGCCCGTACGGTCCGCGGTCAGCCCGCCCGTACGGTCCGCGGTGAGCCCGCCGACCCGTACGGTCCGTGGTCAGTCGGCCTGCGCGGCGAACGCCGCATACGCGCGGTCGTCGAAGAGAACGAAGCGCACCTCTTCCACGGCGGTGTCCGCGTCGCGCACCGTCTCGACGGCGATACGGGCGGCGTCCTCCATGGGCCAGCGGTAGACGCCGGTGGAGATGGCCGGAAGGGCGACGGTCCGCGCGCCCAGTTCGTCGGCCACCCGCAGCGCCTCGCGGTAGCAGGAGGCGAGCAGCTCGCTGCGATCCTCGCTGTCGGAGTGGACGGGGCCGACGGTGTGAATGACCCAGCGGGCGGGCAGCCGGCCGGCGGTGGTGGCGACGGCCTGACCGGTGGGCAGGCCGCGGCCGTAGCGGGAGTCGCGCAGCGCGCGGCATTCGGCCAGGATCTCCGGGCCGCCGCGCCGGTGGATCGCGCCGTCCACGCCCCCGCCGCCGAGCAGCGAGGAGTTGGCGGCGTTGACCACGGCGTCCACGGCCTGTTCGGTGATGTCGCCCTGGACGAAGGCGAGGGAGGTGCTCATGGTGTCCGAGCCTAGGGAGAGTCGAACCGCACGGCCACCCGGATCTGGATTCAGCGGCGGTGCGCGCGCAGCCGGCGCCAGACCGCCCTGGCGGCATAGTGGCCGGACATGCCGTGGACTCCCGGGCCTGGCGGGGTGGCCTGGGAGCAGAGGAAGACGGCGGGGTGGGCGGTTTCGTAGGGGATGCGGGCGAGCTTGGGGCGGATCAGCAGCCGCAGTCCGGCCGCGGAGCCGGTGGCGATGTCGCCGCCGACGTAATTGGCGTTGCGGGCGGCGAGTTGGGGCGGCCCGGCGACCGCACGGGCCAGGACGAGGTCGCGGAAGCCGGGGGCGAAGCGCTCGATCTGCCGCTCGACGACGTCGGTGGCGTCGCCTTCCCAGCCATGGGGGACGTGGCCGTACACCCAGAAGGTGTGCTTGCCCTCGGGGGCCCGGGTGGGGTCGATCAGGCTGGGCTGAGCGGTGATCAGGAAGGGGACCGAGGGCGCCCGGCCCTCGGTGGCGGCGTTCAGCGCGGCGGAGATCTCGCCGCTGGTGGGGCCGATGTGGACGGTGCCGGCGCGGTGGGCCTCCTCGGCCGTCCACGGCACGGGGCCCGAGAGGGCGTAGTCGACCTTGAAGACGCTGGGGCCGTACTTCACGTCGCGGTAGGCGTTGCCCAGGCCCGCGATCCGGGCGAGCGCGGTCGGTGAGGTGTCGAAGACATAGGCGCGGGCCGGCGGCAGGTCGTCGAGGCGTTTGACCTCGAAGTCGGTGTGCACCGCGCCGCCGTGGGCGCGCAGCAGACCGGCGAGCGCGTCGGAGATGGCCTGGGAGCCGCCGCGCGCCACCGGCCAGCCCTTGGCGTGTGCGGCGAGCGCGAACATCAGGGCCATGCCGGACGTCCCGAAGCCGCCGAGCGGGGCGTTGGCGTGCGCCGCGAGCCCGGCCATCAGGGCGCGGGCCTTCTCGTCCTGGAAGCGTCGGTTGAGGAGGGTGACCGGCTGCGCCGCGACCAGGCCGAAGCGGGCGTAGGTCAGCGGGTCCTGCGGCAGGCCGAGCCACTGCGTACGCAGGAAGTCATGGGCCATCGCCTCCCACTTGCCGGTGAAGGGCTCGACGAGCCTGCGGTAGGTGCCGGCGTCGCGCGGTCCGAAGGACATGGCGGTCTCGCCGACGGAGTGGCCGAGCACGGCGGCCGTGCCGTCCGGGAAGGGGTGCGCCATGGGGAGGTCGGCGTGCAGCCATTCGAGGCCGTGGCGGTCCAGCGGCATGGTGCGGAAGGCGGGCGAGCCGGCGCCGGTGGGGTGCACCGCCGAGCAGGGGTCGTGGCGGAAGCCGGGGAGGGTCAGCTCCTCGGTGCGGGCGCCGCCGCCGATGGTGTCGCGGGCTTCGAAGACCTCCACGGACATACCGCGGCGGGCGAGTTCGACCGCCGCCGTCAGGCCGTTGGGCCCCGCCCCGATCACCACGGCATCGAGCATCCTCGGCACCTGCGCCACTCCCCTCAAGTCCGACCCTCGTCGGTGAGGGTCAGTTGGCGGCTGCCAGCAGTCCGAGGATACGCCGCGCGGTGGCGGTGTCCCGCGCCGCGGTGAAGGGCAGCGCATTGCCGCCTTCGATACGGAACGGCTGCCCGGCGACCGTGCCGCTCGCGCCGCCCGCCTCATGGACCAGCAGCAGGCCGGCCGCGTGATCCCAGGCATTTTCCCAGCTGAAGGCCGTGGCGTCGATCTCGCCGCGGGCGACGTGCAGATACTCCAGGCCGGCCGAGCCACAGGGGCGCGGGGCAATGCCGCCGGTCTCCAGGGCGGCGAGCACCCGCTTCTCGTCGGCGGTGGTGAAGTCGAAATGGGACGTGGCGACATCGAGGACCGCACCGGACGACGGGCTGCCGGCCCGGAGCGGTACGCCGTTCAGCCAGGCGCCGGCGCCACGGCGGGCGACGGCCATCAGGCCGAGCGCGGGGGCGTACGTCCAGGAGGCCAGCACCTCGCCTCGGTGGGCGAGCGCGACGAGCGTGGCGAAGCCGGGGTCGCCGTGGACGAACTGGCGGGTGCCGTCGACCGGGTCGACGATCCAGACGGGGGCGTCGCCGTGCAGCGCGTCGAGCACGCTCGGGTCGGCGTGCACCGCCTCCTCGCCGACCACCCGGGAGCCGGGCAGCAGGTCCGTGAGCGCGGCGGTGAGGTGCTCCTCGGCGAGCCGGTCGGCGACCGTGACGAGGTCGTGCGGCCCGTTCTTCTCGACGATGTCCTCGGCGGCGAGCTGCCGGAAGCGAGGCGTGATCTCGTCGGCCGCGGCGCGGCGGACGGCGACCTCTACGGCGGCCAGGTCCAGCGTCGACAGGTCGAGCAAGGGCTTCCCCTGGGCCGTGGCCGGGGTCGCGGCGGGCGGGGTGGTGGCAATCGGGGTAATCGCGGTCTCTCCCGAATCTTGGGTACGAAGTGCTTCGATCATGTGTCCATCGAACCACGAGCCACTGACACGACGACTGGACTCCAGGTGAATTCGGGATGCCACGGCGGGCACGGCCGGGGGGCACGACCCGGGGGGGGCGACCCGGGGGGGGCGACCCGGGGGGGCCAGGCCGCCCGTGACCACCAAAGGCGCCCCGGCCCCGGCCCCGGCCTCGGCCCAGCGGAGCGCCTCAGAACCTCCCTCAGAACCTCAGCGCCCGACCGCGTACCCCTGCATCCCCCGCGGATTCGCCGCCGCGGACAGCACCCCGGTCTCCGGGTCCCGCGCCACCGCGCACAGCCGCCCCTCGGACCAGGCCTCACCCACCGTGACGAGATGTCCACGCCGACGCAACCCGTCGATGACCCCGTCGCCGATGCGGGACTCCACGGTCACGCTTCCCGCCCGCATCCCGCGCGGGAAGAAGGATCCGCCTCCGCGAGCAGCCGGCGCCAAGTGGCCGCCAGCGGCCGGTTCCTGAGCAGCCCGCCGGGAGCGACGGACTTACCGTCCGGGAGGTAGATCTCCGCGGACGAGACCCACTCCGTCTCGAAGAGCGCCCGGACCGTCTCGACGGTCTCACCGATCCGCTCGACGGCAGGATGGCCGTGCTCGGCGTAGCCGATGGCGTACCGCAGCACCTCGGCCAGGGACTTGCTGCCGTGGTCGCGCAGCAGCAGCATCCAGGCGTCGAACGCGCCGGGGACCGCGGCGGCCAGCGGCCCGGCACCGGGCACCAGGTCGAGGCCCAGCGAGGTGCACTGCGCCACGCTCGCGCCGGCCGGCGCCGGGCCCTGTCCGCACAGCACCTGCACGGGCCCGCCGGCGGGCGCCAGGATGATCGGCACCTCGCCCGCCGGACCGTTCAGATGGGGCTCCACCACATGCAGCACGAACCCGGCGGCCACCGCCGCGTCATAGGCGTTGCCGCCGTCCTCCAGGACGGCCATCGCGGACTGGGACGCCAGCCAGTGCGTGGTGGAGGCCATGCCGAAGGTGCCTTGGAGGGTCGGGCGGGTGATGAACACGGGGACTCCTCTGAGGTGCGGTAGGTGCGGTGGACGTCAGACGCCATACCCAGGTCGCCGGTGGCGCCCACCCGCCGGCCGGACGGAGACCGTCCCGGACCGCGGACCATAGGCTCGTACCCGGTCCGGCAGCCCGGCGGCCGGAATCCCCTCCGGAACCCCCGAAGAAACGAGGCGACATCCCGTGAAGCGCGGCACGCTCCCCCGCTCGGCAAGCGGCGTCCGCTGGGACGGGCTCGCGCTGTGCGTCGACGGACCGGCCCGCCCGTCCCTGCGGGCCGAAGTCGCCGACGGACGGCGGCTGGTGCTCTTCCAGAGCGACCAGGTCGTCCTGCTGGCGCGGCAGCGCGTCACCCATCGCGGGGCGCACTACGCACGCACCGGCCGGTACGCCTCACCGATACCTCCGTTGCGCGCCGAGGTGGCCCGTGGGTACCGGGAGACCTGCCCGGATGACGACGCCTGGTTCGCCCGGTGGGCGCATCACTTCGCGAGTGCGCTGCGGGAAAGCGCCAACGGGCCGCTCCATGAAGGGGATTGGCAGCTCACTCGCGGCCTTCCCCCCAGGTGGGACATCGCCGCGAACTGGGCACGGCTGCCGCAGCACGACCCGGCCATCGGCCACATCACCTGGTTCGGCTACGGCGATCCCGAGGAGGACGCCCGCGACATGCTGCCGCTGCGCCCGCTGCCCGGCCCCGGCACCGCGCGGGTGAAGGCGTACCGGCGCCAATACCGTGAGGGTGTACTGCCTCCCGTCCTCCTCTGGTGGATGAGCGGCCTCGACACCTTCCTGGTGCTGGACGGGCACGATCGCCTGGCGGCAGCGCTCGCCGAGCACGGCCGCCCGCAGGTCCTTGCCTTGGCCCGGGCACTCCCGGACCGGTGGGCGGCTCGCTACGCCCGGCCCCTGATCGGCCACCACGAGGAGCACGTCACCGGGCTGGAACGGGCACACTCCGAGTGCGCCCCGCTCGTCGAGATTCTTACCCGGGCGGCCGACCGCCGGCTGGGGCGGCAGCTGCACGAGCTGGTCACCACTCCGGACCGGAGCTGTGCCTGGCCCCTGCCCGGCGGCGCCTCCGCCTGGGACGCACTCGCCCGGCAGCACGCCCCCGGCTGGCACCCCGACACCGACAACTGACAAGACGGCCGGGCCGCAAAGTGCCTACGCTCACCCCATGACCGGCACCCGCCCCCGCCCCTCCCCCGACCAGCCGACCCGCCGCCCGCTCGTCGCGATCCTCACCGGAGCGGGCGTCTCCACCGACTCCGGGATCCCCGACTACCGCGGGCCGAACGGGCTGTGGCGGCGGGATCCGGAGGCGGAGAAGCTCGTCACGTACGACACGTACATGGGCGATCCGGAGATCCGGCGGCGGTCGTGGCGGATGCGTCAGGAGAGCCCGGCGTTCCGGGCCGAGCCGAATGCCGCGCACGAGGCGGTGACCCGGCTGGAACGGTCCGGGACGCCGCTACGGGTGATCACTCAGAACGTGGACGGGCTGCATCAGCTCGCCGGGATGCCCGAGCGCAAGGTGCTCGAACTGCACGGCACCGTACGGGCCGTGACCTGCACCCGCTGCGATGCACGGTCGTCGATGCAGGAAGCCCTGGCGCGGGTGGCCGCGGGCGAGACCGATCCGCCGTGTCTGGTGTGCGGCGGGATCCTGAAGTCGGCGACGGTGATGTTCGGGGAGCGGCTGGATCCGCAGGTGCTCGGTACGGCGCTGAGCGTGGCGAAGGCGGCGGAGATCTTCCTCGCGGTCGGGACGACGCTCCAGGTGCAGCCGGCGGCTTCGCTCGCCGGGGTGGCCGCGGAGCACGGCGCACGGCTGATCATCGTCAACGCCGAGCCGACGCCGTACGACGAACTCGCCGCCGAGGTGGTCCGCGAGCCGATCGGCAGTGCGCTGCCGAGGCTGCTCGCGGGGCTGGAGGAGCGCGCCTGAGGCGCGGCCTTCCGGCCGCGGTGCCGCCCTTCCTGCCGGACCGGGCCGGACCGGGCCGGACCGGGCCCAGGAATCGGTCGACGAACCCAGCGGGGCCGATCCGCCGTGACCGGCACATGACGCGTCGGGGCGGGGCGGGGTGATGTGTCCTGGGCCACGACGCCCTCCCGCCCTCATCGTCTACAGTGCAGTAGACCGTCTACTTACGTGTAGTCACTCCGGGTCACCGTAGCCCGGTCGGGCTGCCCGAGCCCATGACGTCGGCTTGTGAGGATCATCGTTGCGTCTCACCATCCTGGTCGTCGAGGACGACCACGCCCTGCGGGACGTGCTGGTGCGCGGACTGCGTGACGAGGGCTTCGAAGCGCTGGCCGCCCCGGACGGCGCCACAGCTCTGCGGCTGGCCGCCGACGGCGTGGACGCGGTGGTGCTGGACGTGGGGCTTCCGGACGCGGACGGCCGGGACGTGTGCCAGGCGATGCGGGCGCAGGCGTTCATCGGCCCGGTCGTCTTCCTGACCGCGCACCACCAACTCCACGACCGCCTCAGCGGGTTCTCCGCCGGGGGTGACGACTACCTGCCCAAGCCGTTCCACCTCGCCGAACTCGCGGCCAGACTGCGTGCCGCCCTCAAGCGTTCCGGGCCCACCGCCCCCACGACCGCCGGGGACCTGGTCCTGGACCCCGTGCATCACCGCTTGTGCGTACGGGACGTCGACGTCGCGCTGACGCCCACCGAGTTCCGTCTGCTGGCCGCGCTGATGGCCGGCCTGGGGGCGGTAGTGGGCAGAAGGGAGCTGGTCCGGGCCGGCTGGCCGGAGGGCGCACAGGTCAGCGACAACACCCTCGACCAGTATCTGAGCCGGCTGCGCCGCAAGATCCGGGATGCGGGCAGCGGCCTGACGATCAGCACCATCCGGGGCATCGGACACCGGCTGTCATGAGCCCCCTCCCCCACCTCCTCGCCGCGTTGGCCGGCCGTTGCCGCCCCCGTACGCTGCGGGGCCGGCTGTCCCTGATCGCGCTGACCACCGCCGCCCTGGTGATGGTGGTCCTCACCGTCGTGTTCAACACCATCGTCCGCCATCGCCTCCAGCAGCAGGCGGACAACGAGCTGAGCGCCCGAGCCGGCGCCGTGGCCGCGACCGTCGACACCCGCCATCACCCGGTACGCGTCCTGGAGACCCCCGGCGACGCCGCCCTCGACACCAATGTGTGGATCTTCGCGGGCGCCCGGCTGCTGGAGCACCCCGCCTCCGCCCCGGCCGGCGACACGGTCACCCGCACCGCCGCCGGTCTCGCCGCGCACGGCGACACCCGCTGTGCCGAGGTGACGGCCGGTGACCGGATACGCCTGTGTGCCCAGCCCGTGGGCGGGGTCCGGCCGGGCACCGGGCCCGCCGCCGTCGTCGTCACCGCCATGGACCTCGCGCCGTACCGCGCCTCGGCCGACACCCTGCTCATCGCCTCGCTCGCCCTGGACGCCAGTGTCCTGGCCTGCACCTATGTCCTGACCCGGCTGGCGGTGGGACGGGCCCTGCGGCCCGTGCGGACGATGACGGAGCAGGCCACCCGGTGGAGCGTGGTCGCCTCCGAACAGCGCTTCGGCGCCGGGGACCGCCCCGCCGAGCTCACCCGGCTCGGGGCCTCACTGGACGAGCTGCTGGACCGGATCCGCGCCGTGCTGCGCCACGAACAACAGCTCACCCGGGAGCTCTCCCACGAGCTGCGCAACCCCCTGGCGCGGATCACCGCCGAACTCGACTGGTGGCAGGCCCGCCCCCGCTCCACCGCCGAAACCCGCGCCACGCACGCCTCCATCGCCGATGCCGCCACCTCCATGCGCACCATCTGCGAGACCGTCCTCGACGACGCCCGGGCCGGCGCAGACACCGTTCCCGGCACGGCGGACGTCATGGCCGTGCTGCGCCGGCTCGCCGCTCGGCTCGACACCCCGGGGAAGACCACGTGCACGGTGTCCGGTCCGGACGCCCTGGTGGCCGGGGTGCCCGCCGCACTGCTGGAGCGCATCGTCGCCCCGCTCGTCGACAATGCCCTGCGCTACGCCCGCAGCCGGGTCGCCATCCGGGTCTCGCCGCAGCCCGACGGCCCCCGTGTGGCGGTCGTCGACGACGGTCCCGGCGTCCCGGCCGCCTTCACCGCGCACCTCTTCCAGCCGGGCCGGCGCGCCGACCCCGGGGACGGCCACGGCGGAGCGGGCCTGGGACTGCCGCTCGCGCGACGCCTGGCCCGCTCCGCCGGCGGTGACGTGACCCACGACGCCGAGCACACCCCGGGTGCGCGCTTCGTGGTCGGCCTGCCCGCCGGATGACCCGGCCCCGGCAGGCCCGCCCGGCGCTCCCGGACGGGACAGCGGCGGCCGATGCCGTCCCGGTGGTGCTCAGGAAACGCCCGTGAGGGTCTCGTCCCGGGGGAGGGCGTTCTTGCGCTCCTGAACGTGGGCGTACCCCATGAGGCCGAGCAGCACCGCGAGGAGCACCGCCGACGAGCCCGCCGTGCCGAGGTCGAGGCCGCCCTTGGCGACCGGCTTGGTCAGGAAGTCTCCGGCGGTCGCCCCGAGGGGCCGGGTGAGCACGAACGCGATCCAGAACAGCACCACGTTCGGCACGGCCGGCACCCGCATCAGGGCGACGAGTACGGCGAGCACACCGGTGACGAGCAGGGCGCCGCCCGCGTACCCGAGTCCGGAGCTGTCGGAGAGGAAGTCGCCCATCGAGGTGCCGAGCGTGTTCGACACGAGGATCGCCGCCCAGAAGAGGGCCTCCGCGCGGAAGGTGACGATGTCGCGGATGGCGAACGTCAGCCCGGTGCACTTCCAGATGACGAAGATGACGATCAGCAGCGAGATCAGGATGGCGGCCCCGGTGGGGTATCCCAGCCCCAGGCCCTGTGGCCCCCAACCGAGCGACGTCGCGCCGTCGGTGAGGAACTTGGCGCTGGCGTCCCGGTTCATGAAGTCGGACATCGTGGTGCCCGCCATGCTCGTGGACAGGATGACGGTCCAGTAGAAGAAGGGGTTGTAGCGCCGGGACCGGAGCTGCACGACCAGCGTGACCACGAAGATCAGGAACAGTGCGATGGTGGTCAGGAAGTAGCCGAGCTTGAGAGTCTGGGCGAAGAGGTCACCGGCGGTCTCGCCGAGGGTCGTCGCAGCGGTCTTCATGACCCAGAAGGCCAGTGTGACCTCCGGGAGCTTCCGCAGCACGTACCGGTCGGTGGCGGTGACGTCCATGTCGGTCAGGACTTCGGGCTCAGGCAAGGTCGATCCCTCCTGGGAGGCGCCTCCGCATCGCCTCAGCGTCGTGTCGTGGGGCCTTGCGAAGGGCGCACGGTGGCGGCAATGGGCGGGTCCGAGGCACACCGCGCTCAGCGGTGACGTCGCACGCCGCCCCACGCTCCCAGCCGCAGCCTGAACGCATCCTGAACGCCACCGACCGCACCCGCGAAGCGGCCCCGGACGGGTGAAGCCGGCCCTCTCCCGAGCTTCGGGGGCCGGCTTCACCCGTCCGGGGCGCGCCCGCGCTCAGCTCGCCCGGGAGGTGAGCCGTTCCGGCTCGGAAACGTCGCGCCGGGTGATCGTCAAGAAGACCACCAGGCCGAGGATGACGGCGAGGAACAGCACACTGGTGATCACTGTGCCCAGGCCGAGCCCGCCGTCGGCGGTCGGCTGGGAAAGGTAGTCGCCGATCGACGCGCCCAGCGGCCGGGTCAGGATGTAGGCGGTCCAGAAGCTCCACACCGCATCCAGACCGAGGGCGAAGTGCGCCACCGCGACCGCGGCGATCGCCAGGGCGAACAGCCCGGCCGAGATCCAGTACCCGAGGTCCATGCGCTCGGCGACCAGGTCACCGGCCGCGGTGCCCAGGGCGAAGGTGAACAGCACGGCGAGCCAGTAGAAGGACTCGCGACGGGTGGTGTCGACGTGGTGGATGGAGAGCGTGCGCTCGCTGCGGTACCAGGCCACGAACACCACGACGAGCGCCACCGCGAAGGCCACGGTGCTGGTCTCCAGCGGTACGCCCAGGTTGTCGGTGAGGTTGTCGCTGATCAGCGTGCCCACGACGCTGATCAGCGCCACGGCGAGCCAGTAGACACCGGGCCGGTAGGCGCGGGTGCGGAACTGCGCCACCAGGACCGCCACGAGCAGGACGCTCATCAGCAGCGACACACCTGTCAGGCCCAGGCCGAGCTTCTCGTTCAGCAGGTCGGCCGCCGTCTCACCGACCGTGGTGCACAGGATTTTGATGACCCAGAAGTACGCCGTGACTTCGGGAACCTTGTTCCAGCGAAGGCGCCGGCCGAGGGGAGCGGAAGGGGGGACGGGCGCCTCGTACGCCTCAACGGCCCCAGGGATATCAGCTGTCATGGTGCCCGACCGTGCCATCCGCAGCCTGAACATATCCTGAGCACCTCCAACCGTCGGCCGGCCCGGAGGTAGCACAGTGCACGGTGAGTACAAGGTCCCCGGGGGCAAACTCGTGGTCGTGGACCTCGGCGTCGAGGAGGGACGGCTCAAGAACGTGCGGGTCGCAGGTGACTTCTTCCTCGAACCGGACGAGGCCATCCTGCAGATCGACGACGCCCTGGAAGGCGCCCCGGCCGACACGGACACCGCCGGCCTCACCGCCCGGATCAACGCCGCGCTGCCCCCGTCGGCCGTGCTGTTCGGCTTCACCGGCGAAAGCGTGGCCATCGCGGTACGCCGTGCCCTGGCCCAGGCCACCAACTGGAGCGACTACGACTGGCAGCTCATCCACGAAGCGCCCCAGCCACCGGCCCTCCACATGGCGCTCGACGAGGTCATCACGACGCAGGTGGCGGCGGGCCGGCGCCCGCCCACCCTCCGGGTCTGGGAATGGGACTCGCCCGCCGTCATCATCGGCAGCTTCCAGTCCCTGCGCAACGAGGTCGACCCCGACGGCATCGCCCGCCACGGCGTCACGGTCGTCCGCCGGATCTCCGGTGGCGGCGCGATGTTCGCCGAGCCGCAGAGCACCATCACCTACTCCCTCGCCGTCCCCGAGGCGCTCGTATCCGGCCTGTCCTTCGCCGACAGCTACGCCTACCTCGACGACTGGGTCCTCACCGCACTCGGCGACATGGGCATCAAGGCGTGGTACCAGCCGCTCAACGACATCGCCACCGAGATCGGCAAGGTCGCCGGCGCCGCGCAGAAGCGCATGGTCGGGCCGGACGGCGGACCGGGTGCGGTCCTGCACCACGTGACCATGTCCTACGACATCGACGCCGACAAGATGCTCGATGTGCTGCGCATCGGCAAGGAGAAGCTGTCCGACAAAGGCACCAGGAGCGCCAGGAAACGCGTCGACCCGCTGCGCCGCCAGACCGGCCTGCCCCGCGAAGCCGTTATCGAGAAGATGATCGACTCCTTCCGCTCCCGCTACGGCCTCACCCACGGACAGGTCACCGACGAGGAGATGGCCCGCGCCCAGGAGCTCGTCCGGACCAAGTTCGAGGACGCCGCGTGGACCGCACGCATCCCCTGACCGGCCGTCCCGTCGCGGTAAAGGCCCCGCCCATGCGCCACGGGGGTCACGCACGGACGGGGCCGGTCGCTCAAAGCGTCCAGGAGTCGGCCGGGTCGTCCAGCCACACCCTTTCGCCCTCGGCGGTCACGGTCAGACCGAACCGTGAGGGGGCCGGGCGGCCATGGCCCTCCCACCACCGGAACGCGGCCTCCGCTTCGTCCCACAACCGGCGGGGGCCGGACTGCCAGACGCGCGCCGCCTTCCCGTCGCGGAACATGCAACAGGCCCAGGACCGGTCACCGAGGCTGTAGAACCAGACCGGCCGTGCGCCGTCGCAGTTCTCCGCCTCGACGTACGAGCACTGAGGAACGCGGAGACTCATGGCGAAGCGCTCCGGGCCGAATTGCTCCCCGACGAACTCCGTTTCGGTGACCGTCGTGGACGACTCGTCGCCATCCGCCACGCTGCCCGTGACGTACTCGGAATGCGCCCGGGGGACGAACCGTTGGGAGCGGAGCTTCATGAACTCCACGGGCCCCGTGAAGTTCCCGGCCGCGGACTTCCCGTCCGGCGCGACCACCAAGCGGGCCACCGCGTCGCCATGGGAGAAGTTCGTCCCCCATGGGGCCACGATGACGCCACCTGGCCGGCACTGCTCCAGCCACGCGGGCGGGATGGACCGAAGGCCACAGGTAGCGATTACCCGGTCATACGGCGCCCCGTCCCGATAGCCCTGGAACCCGTCGCCGTGAACGACGTGGAGGGGGATTCCCAGACGCTCCACCGTGGCCATGGCGGCCGTGGCCACCGCCCGGTCCACCTCCACCGTGGTCACGCACCCCGGCCCCGCACGGTGAGCCATGAGCACGGCATTCCAGGCTGTGGCCGTGCCAATTTCCAGGGCCTTGTGGCCGGGCTGGAGGTCCAGGTCTTGGAGCATCCGGAAGACGACCGAAGGCATGGACGCGGAGCTGGTGGGGACGCGGCCCGGTTCGGTGCCGGTGTGCTCCCCGTCGTCCCACTGGGTGACGATCGGTACGTCTGAATCCGCGAACTCCTGCCACCTGGCGGGGTCGTCCGCTTTGGACACGGCCACGCTCCGGCCGGCCGCCATGTCGAACGGCCACATGAGGTCCGGCAACACGGTGGAGCGGGGAACGGCCGCGTACGAGGGTGCCCAGTCGGAGGAGAGGGCCCCTGAAGACATGAGGGCACGCCCCAGCCCGTCGAGGCCGGGGCGCTCCTTGTGTGCGTCGGTGGTCACCGGGTCAGGCAACCTTGGGCGGGTTGGGGACACCGGGACCACCATCCGGGGTCGGGGGCGTCTGCGGGCCCGGCCACGGCTCGCCCGGGACCTTGTCGCCACCATCGTTCGAAAGGATCAAGAACATCGCTGTTCCTCCTGTGCTCTCTCGGTGATTGTCCACCCGGCCGACTGCCGCTGTCCGTGGGACAGTCGCCCGGGGCCTTGCCCGCCCCCCTATCGGGATCACTCAACAACGCGGGGGACGCCGGAATGGGCATCCGACAAGGGGGCGGAGTCTGGAGCTAGCCGGCATCCGGCTTGCCGTGGATGCGCTCCCGCATCCGGTCCAACAGGTCGACCTGTTCGGCGCGTTGCTTGCCCGCGTCCCTGTCGTCCTTCGCCACGGCGCTGGTCGGCTTCATATCGCCCCGCGGCTTACGGGCACCGAGCGGCCTGCTCACTTCCCGCCACCTCCCTTCCGGGCACGCGCAGCGGCATCCACGGGCACGTCGTCGTGTTGCGGATGACGTCGGAGCAGGACCCGACAGTCCACGGCCCGGGTCCGGTCACCAGCCGTTTCGGCCGCCTCCAACTGCCCTTGCAGGTCAGCGCACTTCGTGCAGGTCACGGCATACCCCGCATCCGTGCGCGCTGGAGCTTCGCCAGGGCCTGGAGCTGTCGTCCTTCGCGCTCCGTGCCCGGTCGCAGACGGCCGTACGCAACGTCCCAGGTAAGGCCCGTGGGCCGCTCCAGTCCGACCATCAGGCCCCGCACGTCTCGCACCACGGCCACCATGTCGGCGTCCCGGTCGAAGACGACGCTCCCGACCCTGATCTGTTTGGGCGACGTGTAGAACCCGGGTCGCGCCTTCGTCTCGATCATGTCCGTACCTCCCTTCCATGTGGGTGGCCCGCGATCACGCCGTTCAGGCTCCGGACCTCCAGTGACCGGCCCGCCTGCCGGGCCGCCTCCCGATCCCGGCCGCAGGGTTCGCACACGTCGCACCCCGGAACCGGGACGGGCTCCAGCTTCGAGCCGACAAGCGCCGGGCCGTTCTCACTCCGATTCATCGCGCATCCGCTCCAGTCCGGCCACGTGCCGCTTGAGAAGTTCACGGTTCGGCCGGACGTACGGGCCCCACGGGATGCCGACGGGTCTGTCACGTCTTTGGACGCTGAAGCTGTTCGCTCAGCCATCCGAACCCCTCACCCTCTGCGGCTGGTTGGTGACAAGAGTGAGGTAGGAATCGGTACGGTGAGGAGAGATTCAGCGCCCGATCTGGGCGTTGGTCGCGCTGGCATATGCGCATGCCGTTGACCGGCCTTATCGCCGCCACGACCGTCAGTGACCAGGTCAATGGTCAGGGGGAGTTATGGACTCTAACGGAGACGAAACAGGGAGCGCAGAGGGCACATACGACCCGCGTCGGCAGTTCGCGGAAGAGTGCCGGAGTCACCGGGAGCTGCATCCACAAGGCCCCCTGAACCAGACTCAACTGGCCAAGTTGGCCAACACATCAAAGAGCGCAATCAGCCGGGTGGAGACGTGCGTGGGCCCCATCCCGCCGGGCCTCCCTGCCCTGTTGGACCAGATCTTTGCCACGGACGGCCTGTTCAAGCGGCTCTATGAGGAGATCACCGCCCAATCGTTCCCGGTGCACTCCCGCCGGCGCATTGAGCTGGAGCCAAAGGCGGTCAGCATTTTGGCGTGGTCGCCCACGGTGGTGCCTGGACTCCTTCAGACAGCGTCGTACGCGCGAGCCCTTCTCCGGGAGGGTGACCCGCGGGCCAGTGACGACGAAGTTGCCACGCTGGTACGGGCGCGAATGGCGCGACAGGAAGTACTGAAGGGCACTTCCCCGCCGGACTTCTCCGTGGTCATCTGTGAGTCCGTGCTTCGGCGGAACGTCGGGGGCCCCGACGTGATGCGGGAACAGCTCTCCGCGTTGCTCGCTCACGGTTCCCGGCGAACCACCGTGCTGCAGGTGATGCCGTTAAGTGCGGAGACTCACGGGCTCATGGACGGTTCCATGTCTATTCTGACCACCGTGGAAGGCCCGCCCGTGATCTACACGGAGGGCATCAGATCGGGAACGATCATCGAAGATCCCTCCACAGTGCGACTCCTCGCACGGTCTTACGATGTACTCACCGCTTCAGCTCTCTCGCGTGACGCGTCCGCCGGCATGATCCGCAAGCTTTTGGAGGCATCGTGACCCCCCTGACTCACCCCTGGGTCAAGTCCAGCTACAGCAGCCAAGACGGCGGCGACTGCGTGGAGTGGTC
>NZ_JBIBVF010000033.1:0-81360 GCF_043080045.1 Streptomyces sp. NPDC015125 | reverse complement strand
ACGCAAACGCCCACGGCACCGTTCCCGTCCGGGACAGCAAGAACCCCAACGGACCGGCCCTGACGTTCGAGCCGACAGCGTGGACGGCGTTCGTCACCGGCGTGCAGGCAGGCGAATTCCCCGCGTAGCGCGCACGCCGAAACGGGGAAGGCCCTCTCCCGGTCTTACGAGGTACTCACCGCTTCAGCCCTGGCGCGTGACGTGTCCACCCTCATGGTCCGCAAGCTTTTGGAGGCATCGTGACCCCCCTGACTCACCCCTGGGTCAAGTCCAGCTACAGCAGCCAAGACGGCGGCGACTGCGTGGAGTGGTCCCCGGCGCACGCAAACGCCCACGGCACCGTTCCCGTCCGGGACAGCAAGAACCCCAACGGACCGGCCCTGACGTTCGAGCCGACAGCGTGGACGGCGTTCGTCACCGGTGTGCAGGCAGGGGAATTCCCCGCGTAGCGCGTACGCCGAAACGCAGACGCCCCCTCCCGGATGCCCAGACGCTGTTGGCCAATCCGGGGCCAGCGTGACGACGGCCTGCACGACCCCGTTGGGGTAGGGCAGGCCGTCGTCGTGTTCAGGGGTGGGTTCGTGTCGTTGCGTGGGGTGGAGTTGGCGGAGCTTCCGGAGGAGACGGCGAGGGTGGCACGCGCGGTGTTTCCGAAGGGCTGTCCGGCGATGCGGATGCGTGAGTGCTCGGGCCGGTCTTCGCTGACGCTGAATTCGAAGAGCCGTTCCCGATGCGGAGGCGGGCAAGCGGCAGCGCACGGACGCCACGCAGGTGATGGGCGCGGCCAGGACCTGAACCGGTCGCCAGGCGCAGCCGGAGGTCGCCACGAAGATGATCGCAGCCAGGACTTCCCGATCCCCATGCCTCCGTCTGCCGCCACCGGGTGGCCTCGTCGGAGCTGGCGGCACCACGCGTCGAAACAGCTTCCACAACTCATCCGGCACCATACGCAGCACAGTCACCAAACCACCGTCTCCCATCCAGCAGCCTGAAACTCAGCGGCCGAGGCGTCCTCGAACCATCCCGACCATGGCGCTGACTTCGGGCAGTCGCATGAGGTGAGCGATGGCAGTGAAGACACCGAGCAGGACGCTTCCGCCGGCGAGCAGTGCTACCAGCGAGCCCGGGGCACCACTGCCGAGGGCCCTGGTGATCGCGTAGGCCACTCCTCCGCCGGCCAGGGCCGCAGGGGTCGCGGCTGCGACAAGACGAGCGTAGGTACGCAGGACGCGAGGGCCGTCCAAGTCGCCACCCAGGCTCCTGCGCAGTCGACGCCAGGCAACTCCCACACCCACCGCGTAGGCCAGGCCGTAAGAGGCAGCCATACCAGCTACGGCCCAGCGGGGGCTGAGAACGGCGAAGCACAGTCCGGAAGCGACGGCGTTGACCACCGCGACGATGACGGTGTTGAAGAAGGGCGTGCGCGTGTCCTCGTAGGCGTAGAAGCCGCGCAGTACGACGTATTGCACCGAGTAGGGAATGAGTCCCAGGCCGAAGGCCATCAGGACGTAGCCAATGCCGCGGGCGCCCTCGGCCCCGGAGCCGGCGTAGAGCAGCGTGGCCATCGGTACGCCCAGCGCCAGGAAGGCGAAGGCGCAGGGCACAATGGCGACGGCTGAGGTTCGCAGGCCGTACGAGATGTCGTCGCGGACCGCTGCCGAGTCCCCGTCCTGGGCCGCGCGGGAGATCCGCGGCAGGACGGCGGTCATCACGGACACGGTGATGATGGCTTGCGGCATCTGCCACAACAGCAGGGCGTAGTTGTAGGCGGTGATGCCGGAGCCAGTGTGTCCAGACTGTTCGGCGAGGGAGCCCGCCTTGGTGGCGAGCTGGGTGACGACGATCAGGCCGAGCTGGTTGGCAAGAACGAACAGGAGCGTCCATTTGGCCAGGCCCAGGGCCTTGCCGAGGCCCTGCCCCCGGAAGTCGAAGCGCAATCGCAGTCGGAAGCCGGCATCGCGCAAGTACGGGAGCATGGCGAGGGCTTGAACGGTGAGGCCGAGCAGGGTGCCGAACCCAAGGAGCCGTACCCCATCGGGGGTGACGGTTGAGGGGCCGACACCGGAGTCGGTGAAGGAGCCGAAGGCCCAGATGAAACTGCCGAAGGACGCGATGATCACCAAGTTGTTGAGAACCGGGGTCCACATCATCGCGCCGAAGCGGCCGCGGGCATTGAGGATCTGTCCGAGCACCACATGGGCGCCCATGAAGAACATGGTGGGCAGGCAATACCGGGCGAAAGCCACAGTGACGGCCATCCGCTGCGGATCAGAGGCGATGTCCGGCGACATCATGCGCACCAAAAGCGGGGCGGCCAGCACGCACAGTGCCGTGATGCCCACCAGGACGACCACGACCAGAGTGAGCAGACGGTTGGCGTACGCCTCGCCACCGTCGTCGTCCTTCTGCATGGCCCGCACGAGTTGCGGAACGAAGACCGCGTTCAGTGCGCCGCCGCCGACCAGCACGTAGATCATCGTGGGCAGGACGTTGGCAACCTGGTAGGAGTCGTTGAGCGTGCCGACACCGACCGCCGCAGCCATGACCAGAGTGCGGAGAAAACCCGTGATACGGGAGACGATCGTGCCCGCCGCCATCACGGCGCTGGACTTCATCAAGCCCGAAGAGTCCCCGGCTCGTTGCCGCTCCGGGCTCGGCTCGGGAGCATCAAGGGTGGCTGAGCTGCTCGGCCCAGGCTCATGGGGAGGCTCGGTCGAGTGCATGTTGGCAGCAGGTGGACGCAGTCGGATCGTGTCGTCCGCCGGGGAGTTGGCTTCCGGCCCCCAGCCGTCGTTCTGGTCGTACGGCGCCTTCATGCCTGCCCACCTTGTCAGCCCCAGCCCGTCAGCTGTCCGTCATTGTTTCGACGGGACACTCTTTCACCTGGCCCCTGACGACCCAACACTTCACCTGGTGAGCGCAGCGTAGGGACAGCATTACCGATGGCGGGACAGCGAAGGGCCCACCCTGCCTGAAGCCGAACATGCAGCTCTCGGGCCAATGATGGCGCCCGTTCGCCGACCAGGCCCACCAGCCACGCCTCCCGCGCATCCTCCGCCCGGTTGATGATCTGGCGCCGGAAGTCCAGGACAGACCGGGCGCCCTGCCGACTCCACCGGTCCAAGCGGTAACTCCGGAGCATCCCCACTTCGCCTGTGGAGACGGCCGCCAGAGCCCGGTCGTGGTCAGGCCGGCGGGTTGGCTCCTCCGGATGCCCGGGTGGCTCGGCCGGGGCCCCGGGTGGCCCGTCCGGATCCCGTGGCCATCAGCAGCGTGTAGAGCGTCAGCGCGGTGGCCAGGCCCACTGCCCAGCCGTAGTCGGCCAGGGGTTTGAGGAACGGGAGGAGACCGTGGGCGGGGAAGGGGCCCTTGCCGGGCCGGGAGTAGGAGCCGCCCACCGCCAGCAGGCCGCCGACGAGGAAGGCGAGGACGGCACGCCAGTTCCAGCCGGCCGTGTACCAGTAGCGGCCGCCGGGGCGGTAGAGGTCGGCGAGGTCGAGGACGGTACGGCGGATGATCCAGTAGTCGGCGATGAGGATGCCGGCGACGGTACCGAGCAGCCCGCCGACCACGCCGAGCCAGGTGAAGATGTACAGCTCGGGGGTGGCGGTGAGCTTCCACGGCAGGATGATCACGCCGATCACGCCCGTGATCAGCGCGCCCGTACGGAAGTTGATGAGTTTCGGTGCCAGGTGGGCCAGGTCGTAGGCGGGTGAGACGACATTGGCGGCGATGTTCACGGAGATCGTCGCGATCAGGACCGTGACCAGGGCGAAGAGCAGGCCGAAGACACTGTCGGACTTGCCGGCCAGCGCGACCGGGTCCCAGATCGGCGCCCCGTACACCGCCTGTGAGCCGGAGGTGACCAGTACGGAGAGCAGGGCGAACGCCGTCATCGTGGTGGGCAGCCCGAGGGACTGCCCCCAGACCTGGGCCCGCTGCCCGGCCCCGAAGCGGGTGAAGTCGGGGATGTTCAGGGACAGGGTCGCCCAGAAGCCGATCATCCCCATGAGGGACGGGAAGAAGACCTGCCAGAAGTCCTTGCCCCAGCCCAGCGCGCTCGGCTGGTCCAGCAGCGGTCCAAACCCGCCCGCCTTGGCCGCCATCCATCCGAGCAGTACCAGGGCGCCGACCAGGACGAAGGGTGCGGCCCAGTTCTCGAAGCGGCGCAGGGTCTCCATACCGCGGTGGATGATGGCGAGTTCGACGGCCCAGAACACCAGGAAGCAGAGCCAGAGGGTCCAGGGGTAGCCGCCGATGGACGTCGCCTTGGCCCAGTCGCCGCCGAAGATCTTGCCCAGCAGGATGTAGATGCCCTGGCCGCCGATCCAGGTCTGGATACCGAACCAGCAGCAGGCCACGGCGGCCCGCACCAGCGCGGGCAGATTGGCGCCGCGCAGCCCGAATGACGCCCGCGCCAGGACGGGGAAGGGGATGCCGTACTTCGGGCCCGCATGCCCGGTGAGCAGCATCGGGACGAGGACGACGAGGTTCGCCAGCGCGATGGTGAAGACCGCCTGTTTCCAGTCCATGCCCAGTGCGACCAGGCCGGAGGCGAGGGTCCAGGAGGGGATGTTGTGGGCCATGCCGATCCACAGGGCGGTGAAGTTGTAGGTGGTCCAGCGGCGTTCGGAGAGCGGTACGGGGCGCAGGTCGGCGTTGACGTACCGGCCGTGTGCGGCGATGGCGCCCGGGGCGGGTTCGACGCGGCCGTCCGGGGCGGTGACCTGGTCCGGGGACGTTATGGGGAGTTCCGGCGGCACGGGTGAGGGGGTCGCGGACATGCGGGGGCCTTTCGTCCGGGTGCGGGCCGCCCGGGTGGTGGCCGGGCGGCGCGGCATGTCATCGGTCGTGGCGCCCGGTCGGCGGGGCGACCACCGTCGACCGCTGGAACGCTCGCCGGGGCGCCACGCCGCATGCGGTGTGCACCGCCCCGTGCCGGTGCCCGTTCAGTCGGCGAACGCGGGGAGGATCTCCGCTCCGTAGGCGTCGATGGTGGATTCCTTGGCGTCGTGCATGGCGTAGAGCGCGAACTGGTCCACGCCCAGCGCCTGGAGCTGCCGCAGCTTGTCGATGTGCGCGGCGGCCGGGCCGAGCAGGCAGAAACGGTCGATGACCGCGTCCGACACAAAGCCGGCGTCAGGGTTGCCCGACCGGCCGTGGTGCGCGTAGTCGTAGCTCTCCCGGGATTTGATGTAGGCGGTCAGCTCGTCCGGCACCATGCCGGAGTGCTCGCCGTAGCGTTCGACGAGGTCGGCGACGTGGTTGCCGACCATGCCGCCGAACCAGCGGCACTGCTCGCGGGCGTGGTCCAGGTCGTCGCCCACATAGGCCGGTGCGGCGACACAGATGGTGAGGTCGGCGGGGTCGCGGCCGGCGTCCGTCGCGGCGGTCCGAACGGCCTTGATCATCCATTCGGTGAGGAAGGGATCGGCCAGCTGGAGGATGAAGCCGTCGGCCAGCTCGCCGGCCATGGCGAGGGCCTTGGGCCCGTAGGCGGCCATCCATACCGGGAGCTTGCCGTCCTTGATCCAGGGAATCTTGATCCGGTGGTCGCCGACGTACGCCTCCCGGCCCTCGGCCAGATCGCGGATGACGCCGATCGCCTGGCCCAGCCGGGCCAGGGTGTTGGGCGGCCGCCCGGCCACCCGCATCGCGGAGTCGCCGCGGCCGATCCCGCAGACGGTGCGGTTGCCGTACATCTCGTTGAGGGTGGCGAAGGTGGAGGCGGTGACCTCGGGGGCGCGGGTGGAGGGGTTGGTGACCATCGGACCGACGATCAGTCGCTCGGTGTGTTCCAGGACGCGGCTGTAGAGGACGAACGGTTCCTGCCACAGCACGGTCGAGTCGAAGGTCCAGCCGTAGCGGAAGCCGTTGCGCTCGGCACGGCGCATCAGGGACACCACGGCGGAGGAGGGCGGGTCGGCCTGCAGAACAACTCCGAAGTCCACGGTGGCGCTCCTTAAATGAGGTACTGACATGTGCCACGCGGGATGTACTGCCCGTGCCCCGCGCGTCCGGTGAACTCCCGCCGGTCGATGACGAGTTCGCCCCGCGAGAGGACCGTTTCGACCTGTCCGGTGAGCTGTTTGCCCTCGTACGCCGAGTAGTCGACGTTCATGTGGTGGGTCTCGGCCGAGACGGTCTGCCGGGCGGTGGGGTCGTAGAGGACGAGGTCGGCGTCGGCGCCGGGGGCGATGGTGCCCTTCTTCGGGTAGAGGCCGAACATCCGGGCCGGGGTGGCGCAGGCGATCTCGATCCAGCGGCGGCGGCTGATCCGGCCCTCCACGACGGCCTGATGGAGGAGATCCATCCGGTTCTCCACTCCGGGCATCCCGTTGGGGATCTTGGAGAAGTCGCCGCGGCCGAGCTCCTTCTGCCCTTGGAAGCAGAAGGGGCAGTGGTCGGTGGAGACCACCTGGAGGTCGTTGGTACGCAGTCCGCGCCACAACGCCTCCTGATGCTCACGGGGCCGCAGCGGCGTGGAGCAGACGTACTTGGCGCCCTCGAAGTCCGGCTCGGCGAGGTTGTCGGTGGACAGGAACAGATACTGCGGGCAGGTCTCGCCGAAGACGTTCAGCCCCTTGTCGCGGGCCTGCGCGATCTCGGCGAGGGCTTCCTCGGCGGAGACGTGGACGACATAGAGCGGTGCGCCGGCCACCCGCGCCAGCTGGATGGTGCGGTGGGTGGCCTCGGCCTCCAGGAGGACCCGGCGGACCTCGCCGTGGTAGCGGGGGTCGGTCCGGCCCTCGGCCAGCGCCTGTTCGACCAGGACGTCGATGGCGATGCCGTTCTCGGCGTGCATCATCACCAGTCCGCCGTTGTCGGCGGAGCGCTGCATCGCGCGCAGGATCTGTCCGTCGTCGCTGTAGAAGACGCCGGGGTAGGCGGTGAACAGCTTGAAGGAGGTGACGCCCTCCGCCACCAGGAGGTCCATCTCCTTGAGCGTGTGCTCGTTGACGTCCGAGAGGATCATGTGGAACGCGTAGTCGATGGCGCACTGGGCGTCGGACTTGGCGTGCCAGGTGTCCAGGCCGGCGCGGAGTGACTTGCCGCGGGACTGGACCGCGAAGTCGATGAGGGTGGTGGTGCCGCCCCAGGCCGCGGCGCGGGTCCCGGTCTCGAAGTTGTCGGAGGAGAAGGTCCCGCCGAAGGGGAAGTCCAGGTGGGTGTGTGCGTCGACGCCTCCCGGGATGACATATCTGCCGGTGGCGTCGAGGATGCGGTCCGCCGCCTCTCCCCAGCCCTCCGCGGTGGAGCTGCCGTGCGCGGCGAGGGCGGCGATCCGCCCGTCCTCCACCAGGACATCGGCGTGGATCTCATCGGCGGCTGTGATCACCAGTCCGCCCCGGACGACCGTACGGCTCACCATCCTGCTCCTTCCACACCAGCGACATCGGCGGCACGGGAAGGCGGAGCCGACGCGCACCATCCCCTCGGCAGGTCCGCTCCGCTGACGCCACGCCACAACCGGTCTACACCCGTAGATCGCGGTCGAGAAGGAGACCGTAGAAGCATGTCACCCACGGTGGCAATACCGTGACCGTTAATCAGCGGAGACGTTCGTGTTGCGCCGACGATCATCTGGACGGTTCAACGCGGGGACCGGCCGCCGCGGCCGGGGCGCCCGCCGGAGGGGTGCGGGGGTGGCCCGTTGGGCAGATATGCGCCGACGCCGGCGGGCAATCCTCGCGAGCGCCACAGCATCCTGGCGGACGATGCAGAGAGGCGAGAGGGCATGGAGCACAGCACACCGTGGGAGTTCTCCGACGACCGGGGGCGCCTTGCGGTGGCCGGGGACCGGCCGTTGCGGATCGTGGCGTACATACAGGCGGGGGCGACGCTGTGGGACCACGGCATACGCCCCGTGGGGCTCTTCGGGTCCCAGCACGACGGCGCCGCCCCCGACCCCGCCAAGGGCGGCGAGCTGCCGCTCGCGGAGATCCCCTACCTGGGCTCGGGGGGCGCGCTGCACCCGGACACCCTGCTGGAGGCGGAGCCGGACCTCGTCGTGGCCGTGACCTATGACGGCGAGCAGGTCTACGGCCTGGAGCAGAAGACCGCGCTGGAGCTGGAGACGCATGTCCCGGTGGCCACGGTCGCGGTGGGCCCAGGGCGGAGCCTGGCCGGGGTGCGCGAACGGTTCGCGGCGCTGGCCGGTTCGCTGGGGCGGGGTGAACCCCTCGGCGCCGCCCGCGAGTTGGACACCGCGGAGGACGCCCTGCGGCAGGCGACGGGCGGCTCGATACGGCCGCGGGTACTGGCGTTGTCGCCCGCCGGGCCGGAGCGGGTGCATCTGGCCCGGCCCAGCTCCTGGCCGGACCTGCGGGCGCTGACCGAACACGGCGTCGGACTGCGGGAGCCGGCCACGGGCGCCGGGGTGAACTGGTCCACGGTCGGCTGGGCGGAGGCCGCGGCGATGGCCCCGGACATCGTGCTCATGGACGTACGGGTCAATGCCGCCCGGCCGCAGGAGCTCCGGGCCGACGAGCACTGGCGCGCGATCGAGGCCCGGGCCCGGCTGCTGCCGTGGAACCCGGAGGCCCCGTGCAGCCGGCGCGCGCACACCCGGTTCTTCACCCTGCTGGCCGACACGGTGCGCGAGTGGGCCGGGACGGAGTGAGGCGCGCCGGGGCCCGCCGCGGGTGAGCGGGGGCGTCCCTCTCCGCGAAGCCCCCGCCCGGTCCGTGCGATGTCGGTTACGAGACGGCCGGCATCCCCTGCACCGACCGCAGCGCGTCCGCGAGCAGCTCCGCGCCCTCTTCCGCCTCGGCGACCGTCAGCGTCATCGGGGGTGCGATCCGCAGCGAGGCTCCGCCCTGGCCGCCCTTGCCGACCAGCAGACCCCGTTCTCTGGCGGCCTCCACGACCAGCGAGGCGGCCTCGGGTGAGCGCTCGTCGGTGCCGGGCCGGACCAGTTCGATGCCGATCATCAGGCCGCGGCCGCGCACTTCCCGTACGAGATCGAGGCCGGCCGAGACCGCCCGCAGCCGCTCGATGAGCAGGCCGCCGACCCGCCGGGCGTTGCCCTGGAGGTCGTGTTCGAGGAGGTAGCCCAGGTTGGCGAGGCCCGCGGCCATGGTGACGGGGCTGCCGCCGAAGGTGGAGATGGAGTTCGCGGAGAGCGAGTTCATCACCTCGGCGCGGGCCACCACCCCGCCGATGGACATGCCGTTGCCGATGCCCTTGGCGAAGGTGAGCAGGTCGGGCGGGCCGTTGCCGTCGTGCGCCTGCCAGCCCCAGAAGTGGTCGCCGGTGCGGCCCCAGCCGGTCTGCACCTCGTCGCTGATCCAGAGGATGCCGTGCCGGGCGAGCACCTCGCGGAACGCGGCGAAGAGGCCGTCCGGCGGCATGGTGAACCCGCCGACGCCCTGGACCGGTTCGGCGATCAGCGCGGCGATGCCGCCCGCGGTCTGCTGGAGCATGTCCTCCAGGTCGGCGACGCAGGCGGCGATGTACGCGGCGTCGCTCAGCTCGGCGTACGGGCCGCGGCTGCGTACCCCGCCGTGGACGTAGAGCGTCTGCAGCGGGGAGAGGCTGGTCGGGGACCAGCTCTGGTTGCCGGTGATGCCGACGGTGGAGAACGACCGGCCGTGGTAGCTGTTGCGCATCGCCAGGATCTGGTTGGAGCGGCGGTGCGTGGTGGCCAGCAGCAGGGCCGCGTCATTGGCCTCGGTACCGGAGGTGGTGAAGAAGACCCGCGCATCGGGGATGCCGGAGAGCGCCACGATCCGCTCCGCCAGCTCGACCATGGGGCGGGAGAGGTAGAGCGTGGAGGTGTGGATGATGCGGCCGGCCTGCTCGCTGACGGCCTTGGTCACCTCGGGCAGTGCATGGGCCGTCATGGTGGTGAGGATGCCGCCGAAGAAGTCGAGGTAGCGGTTGCCTTCGGCGTCGAAGACGTGGCGGCCCTCGCCGTGGGTGAGTTCGAGGGGCCGCTCGTAGTAGAGGCTGAGCCAGGAGGGCAGGACGGCCTGGTGGCGGGCGTGCAGGCTCGCGGGGTCATGGGGGCTCGGGGTCATGGCTGCACCAGCCCGTCGTATGCGTCGGGGCGGCGGTCTCGGTAGAACGCCCACTGCTGGCGGACCTCGTCGATCAGATCGAAGTCGAGGTCGCGGATGACCAGTTCCTCCTTGGAGTCGCTGGCGACGTCGCCGACGAACCGGCCCCGGGGGTCGACGAAGTAGCTGGTGCCGTAGAAGTCGTTGTCGCCGTACTCCTCGACGCCGACCCGGTTGATCGCGGCGATGAAGTACTCGTTGGCGACGGCCGCCGCGGGCTGTTCCAGCTGCCAGAGGTAGGCGGACAGACCGCGGGAGGTGGCGGAGGGGTTGTAGACGAGCTGAGCGCCGTTGAGGCCCAACTGCCGCCAGCCCTCGGGGAAGTGCCGGTCGTAGCAGATGTAGACACCGATCTTCCCGACGGCGGTGTCGAAGACCGGCCAGCCGGCGTTCCCCGGCTTGAAGTAGTACTTCTCCCAGAAGCCCTTGACCTGCGGGATGTGGTGCTTGCGATAGGTGCCCAGGACCGTGCCGTCGGCGTCGATGACGGCCGCGGTGTTGTAGTAGAAGCCGGACTGTTCGACCTCGAAGACCGGGACGACGATGACCATGCCGGTCTCGCGGGCGAGGTCCTGCATCCGCCGTACGGTCGGCCCGTCGGGCACCGGCTCGGCCCAGCGGTAGTGCTCGGGCTCCTGGACCTGGCAGAAGTACGGAGCGTTGAAGACCTCTTGGAAGCCGATCACTTTCGCGCCCTGCGCGGCCGCCGCTCTGGCGTACTCCTCATGCTTCGCGATCATCGATTCGGTGTCGCCGGTCCAGGTCGCCTGGACCAGTGCGGCACGCACAACATCGGCCATGAGCTGCTCCTTTGTCGATGCGTCAGCCTGCAGCCCGCGCGGGATCTACGCGTGTGGAGGCGACCGTAAGCCCCGTCATGCACCGTGGCAAGACCATCTCCGTGTGGCGCGTCCGGGATATCGACAGGCAAACTTGCAAGTTTGCCTGTCGATATTTACGCTGGAGATATGCCGGAAAAGGACCAGGAGCGCCTGGCGACGGAGCTGAGCAGCACCGTCTCCCTGCTCATGCGACAGCTGCGCGCCGCCTCGCCGCACGGGGAGCTCACCCCGACCCAACGCGCGGTGATCGGCCGGATCGACACCGACGGCGAGGCCACCATCGCCGCCCTGGCCCGCGCCGAGCTGGTCCGCCCGCAGTCGATGCGGCTGACCGTCGGGGCGCTGGAGGAGCGCGGCGTCCTCACCCGCAGCCCGCATCCGACGGACGGACGGCAGGTGGTCTTCTCACTCACCGAGGAGGGCCGCCGGATGCTCGCCGTCGTACGGCAGGCCAAGCACAACTGGCTGGCGCAGGCCATCGCCGACCGACTGACCCCCCAGGAGCAGCAGACCCTGGAGTCGGCCACCGCACTGATACGGCGGCTGATGCCGGAATGAGCAGCGGAACGAGTACCGGGCCGAACGGCTCCTCCGCTCCCGGACGAGGCGGCACGCCGGAGGCGGTCGCGGCCCCGGCGGCCGTCACCGCCCTGCAGGACACGGGCTCGCCCGCCACCCCAGCGGCCCCGGCCGGACCCGGCGCGGCCACCGGCTCCGGCCGTGCCTTCGGCCCCCGGCTGATGGCGCCCCTGCTGCTCGGCTCGCTGCTGAACCCCATCAACTCGACGATGATCGCCACCGCCCTGGTGGCGATCGGCCAGGACTTCCACGTCGGTGCCGCCGACACCGCCTGGCTCATCTCCGCGATGTACCTCGCCAGCGCGGTGGGCCAGCCGTCGATGGGGCGGCTCGCCGACCGCGTCGGGCCCCGCCGGGTGTTCCTCGCCGGTGCGCTGACCGTCTGCGCGGCGGGCGTCATCGGGGCGCTCGCGCCCACCTTCGGGCTGCTGATCGTCTCCCGGGTCGTGCTCGGGATCGGCACCGCGGCGGCCTACCCCGCCGCGATGGCGGTGCTGCGCGCCGAGTCACGGCGGACCGGGCGCCCCACGCCCCGGCAGGTGCTCGGCCGGCTCTCGCTCGCCGCGCTGAGCAGCGCCGCCGTCGGCCCCACGCTCGGCGGACTGCTCGCCGCGACCGCGGGCTGGCGCGCGGTGTTCGCGGTCAACATCCCGCTCGCGCTGCTCGCCCTGATCGGCGCGCTCGCCTGGCTCCCGGCCGACCGGAAGGACACCCGGCCGGGGCGCGCCGGGCCGGGGCGCGCCGGGTCCGTCTCCGGTTCCCTCGACCCGCTGGGCATCGCGCTGTTCGCCGCGGCACTCACCTGCGCCATGGTCTTCCTGCTGCGCCTGGAGGACCCGCAGTGGCTGCTCCTGGCACCGGCCGGGGTGCTCGCAGGCGTCCTGGTGTGGTGGCAGCTACGCCATCCGGAGCCGTTCCTCGATCTGCGGATGCTCGCCCGGCACGGCGCCCTGGTGCGCTCCTATCTCCGCCAGGGACTGACCTATCTCGTCATCTATTGCGTGCTGTACGGCTTCAGCCAGTGGCTGGAGCAGGCGTACGGCGCCTCGTCCTTCCAGGCCGGGCTGATCATGCTGCCGATGTCCCTGGCGGCCGCGGTCTGCTCGATCGTGGGCGCCCGGACCAAGGGCATCCGCGCTCCGCTCACCCTCGCCGCGCTCTGTCTCGCCCTGGGCAGCGCGGTCTTCCTCCTACTGCAGGGCACCGGCCCGCTGGTCGCGCTGCTGTGTGCCGGGGCGCTCTTCGGCATCCCCCAGGGCCTGTCCGCCACCGGCAACCAGGCCGCCGTCTACGCCCAGGCCCCGGCCGACGGTGTGGGCGCGGCCGCCGGGCTCCAGCGCACCGCCCAGTACCTCGGCGCGATCACCGCGTCCGGCCTCCTCGGGCTGCTCTACGGGCAGCGCGCCTCGGACGCCGGGCTGCACGAGATCGCGCTGATCGGCATCGTGCTCGGCTTGCTGCTGCTCGCTCTGACCCTCGCCGACCGCAGCCTGCGGGCCGGGGCCACCGCCACCGCAACGGGAACCGGAACCGGGAACGGGAACTGAAACGGGAACAGGAACGGCGACTGAAACCGGCAGGCACCGGCCCCGGCCACCGCAACGGCCGCACCCGCAACACCGCGGTATCAGCAGCACCTGCAACACCCGCAACACCGCAGTACCCGCAGCACCTCCCCCCCCGTCACCACCCGCCACCACACAAGGAGCACCCATGCCCGCCACCACCCTCGACACCACAACCGCCCTGGTGCTGATCGACCTGCAGAAAGGCATCGCCGGCCTGCCCGGTGCGCCGGTGCCCTCCACCGAAGTCGTCGAACGGGGCGCACGGCTGGCCGCCGCGTTCCGTGCGCGCGGGCTGCCGGTCGTCCTGGTGAACGTCACGGGCGGCGCCCCGGGCCGTACGGAATCCGCGCGGCCGGCCGCCAGCCCGCCCGCCGACTGGGCGGAGCTGGTGCCCGAGCTCGACCGGCAGCCCGGCGACATCATCGTCACCAAGCAGCAGTGGGGCGCCTTCCACGGCACGAACCTGGATCTGGAGCTGCGCCGACGCGGGGTGACCCAAGTCGTCCTCGCCGGCATCGCCACCAGCATCGGGGTGGAGTCCACCGCCCGTGCCGCGCATGAACACGGCTACCACGTCACCCTCGCCACCGACGCGATGACCGACCTGGACGCCGACGCACACCGCAACAGCCTGGAGAAGATCTTCCCGCGGCTGGGCGAGACCGATACGACCGAGGCGCTCCTCGAACTTCTGGGCTGAGCGCGGGGGCGAGCATGTCGGGGGCCCCGTACACCGCGGGCATGTACGCCTCGGGGAGGTGCGTCTCGGGGAGGTACGTCTCAGCGGCGTGCACCGTCGAGCGGCGCCGGATGCCCCGCAGGCCGCCGCTCGTGCCAGCGCAGATCGTCCTGGAGCTGGGCGGCCAGCGAGATCAGTCGCGGCTCGCCATGGGCCGGGCCGAGCAGCTGGGCGCCCAGCGGCAGACCGCCGGCGCTGAATCCGGCGGGGACGCTCACCCCCGGCCAGCCGAGGACGTTCCACGGCCAGGCGTACGGACAGGCGGCGATCATGGCCTGATCCGTACGCCAGCCGCTGAGCTTGGCCAGCGTGCCGATCCGAGGGGGCGGGGTGGCGGTGGTCGGTGTCAGCAGGACGTCATAGGGGCCGAACAGCGCGCCGATCCGGCGCTGTTGGCGCCGTTCGACGGCCCGTGCCCGGCGCAGTACGGGTCCGCCGAGCAGCCGGCCCATCCGCGCCGCCTCCCGCGTACGGCGGTCCAGAAGGGTGCGGTCGGGGACCCGGCCCGCCCACTCCCCCACCCCGGCCGTGGCGCGCGGGACGAAGGCCAGTCCGACCAGCCCGTAGTCCGGCTCCGCTTCTTCCACGAAGTGCCCCAGCCGGGCCAGGGTGCGGGCCACGCCCGTCACCGCATCCCGGACATCGGGGTGCAGCGGCTTGGGGGTGAAGGTGAAGGCGGCCTTCCACGACAGCGCGATCCGCAGCCGGCCCGGATCGCGGCCGGCCGCCTCGCGCGCCGCGATGGCGGGCGGCCGGTGCAGATCGCCGTCGTGGTTGCCGCTGGCCACGTCCAGCAGCAGCGCCGCGTCCTCGACCGTACGGGCCAGCGGTCCGATGCCGGTGATGCCCTGGAAGGACTCCGGGTCCGGCCAGGTGGAGATGCGGCCGCGCTGGGGTTTGATGCCGACGAGATGGGACCAGGCGGCGGGGATACGGACCGAACCGGCGCCGTCGGTGCCGAGCGCTGCGGGTACCAGCCCGGCCGCGACCGCGGCGGCCGATCCGCCGGAGGAGCCGCCCGGGGTGTGGGCGAGGTTCCAGGGGTTGCAGGTGTTGCCGAAGGCCGGGCCCTCGGTGAACGGCCACTGTCCCAGTTCGCAGGCGTTGGTCTTGCCGACGATGATCGCCCCGGCGGCGCGCAGCCGGCGGACGACCTCGGCATCGCGCTCCTTGGGCGGGAACTCGCCGGCGCAGCCGAACGCGGTGGGCTCGCCCGCCACATCGGTGTCGTCCTTGACGGCGACCGGCACCCCGAGCAACGGCAGCCGCTCCCCGTGCGCCAGCCTGCGGTCGGCCTGTGCGGCCTCCGCCATCGCCGCCTCGGCCCGTACCCGCCGGAAGGCGTTGACATCGGCCTGGGTGGCCTCGATGCGCTCCAGCGACCGCCGTACCAGCGCGGTCGAGGTCACCCGCCCCTCGGCCAGCGCCCGCGCCTGCTCGGCGAGGCCTTCCCACTCCCCGGCGGTGGCACCGATGCGCCGGGCCGGAGCCGGCCCGGTCCCGCTGTCCTGGCTCTCGTCAACGCTCACGCTGCGTGCCCTCCCTGGAACCGCTCATTCGAACGAACGGTCCCAGGAGGCTAATCGTCACGGCGAGGGCCATCAATGATGCCGCGCGGTGCGCCACATCGACGACACACGGACGGCACACAGCGGCCCGCCGTGTTCCGGTGGTGTGACGCCCAGTCACGAACCTGGAGCGCGACGAGCGGTGCACGCCGTGACGAGACGGGCGGTGCACGCCGTGACGACCGGTGAACGCCCCTTGCCGAGCCGCCCGATGCCCGGGGAGGAGGGCTCGGTGACACCGAGGGCGGCGGCGGTGGCGGCCGCCGCGTCCACGGCGTTGCCGCCCTGTTCGAACACCGAGATACCGGCGGCGGAGGCATCCTCGTCGACGCGGAGACGGCCCCGCCATAGCCGCCGGCGACCGGCGTCTTCTCCGGTGTGGCGGTGGCGGCGCCGTCCCGGACCGCGGGAGCCGACCGGGCGGGCTCGGCGGGTGCGGCGGGTGCGGCAGGGGCGGCAGGGGCGGCAGGGGCGGCAGGGGCCGGAGCCTGCTCGGCCCAACAACCCGTGGACGGAGGGGATTTCGCCTGCCACCGCCCTGGTGACGGCATGGATCAGCTACCCCCTTTCCGTACCGAATCAGGTAGGCCGGTACGGACCGGGGCAAGCCGCCCCGAGCCCCCGCCCCGCCCTCGAACACCCACCCGGCGAGCCGCTACGCTCCCCGGCCATGGACGACACCCTGCTGCTCCTGACCGCGGCGGCCGTGGCCCTGATCGTGGGCCTGGCGGCCGGCTGGGCCGTGCACTCGGCGACGGTCCGACGGAAGCTGAACCGCGAGCAAGGCTTCTTCGGGCTGCCGGACGGTTCGGAGTGCGTGCTGGTCACCCACCGGGACAGCTCCTCGGCGCACTGGAGCATCCCCCGTCATGACGCACTGGCACTGCTCGGGCTGGCCGCGGTGATCGAGAACTGCGGTGCGCACCCCGAGGTGGCCCCGCACGACACCGGCCTGCAGGGCTTCGGGGCGCGCACCGAGTTCTGTGTCGGCGACCCGACCGCGCACCGGCGGCTGGCGGCCCATCTGGCCAATCTGCTGCCGGGTGTCACCGTGCACCCGGGCGACGAGTCCGGCGCGGGCCGCGGCACCTTCACGATCGGCGGCACGGTGTACCGGATGGAGCCCGGCGCGGTCGAATATGTCCTGCTGGCGCGGCTGACCGCCGGTGAGGGCGGCGACCGCCCGGTGTTCCTGGCGGCCGGCCAGCGGCCGGTCACCCACCGGGCCGCGGTCCGCCATCTGGTCCGCAACCGGGCCCGGCTGGCCCGTAAGCACGGCACCGACGGCCAGTTCTGTCTGCTGCTGAAGGTGGTCAACTCGCAGGCGTACGGGCCCGATGTCGTCGAGCTGGTCGCCGATGTCACCAAGGCCGCGCTCACGGCCGCGGAGCCGAAGGGCCACCGGGCGGCGGCCTGAGACCGGCAGTCCGGCGGTCCGGCAGACCGGCAGTCCGGCGGTCCGGCAGACCGGCAGTCCGGCGGTCCGGCAGACCGGCAGACCGGCGATCCGGCAGACCGGCAGACCGGCGATCCGGCGGTCCGGCAGTCCGGTCGCGGGCAGGCCGGTCTCCAACGGGCCGAACGCCCATCCGCCCGTCCGCCCCTCTTCCCGTCCGCCCCTCTGCCCGTCCGCCCATCCGCCCCCTCCTCCCTTCCCGGTCCGCCCCGGCGCACCAACGGGCAGCCGCCCCGGCGTTCTGCCAAGCTCGGAGGCATGATCGCCGGCCTCCGCTCACCCGTCCTGCACTGGACCGGTGTGCTGCCGTTGCTGGCGGTGGTGCTGCTGGCCCTGACGTGGGGGCGCTCGCTGCCGGTCGCCCTGGTGGTGCTGGTGTCGTGCTTTCTGGCCGGGGCGGTACTGGCCTCGGTGCATCACGCGGAGGTGATCGCGCACCGGGTGGGCGAGCCGTTCGGGTCACTGGTCCTGGCGGTCGCGGTGACGATCATCGAGGTGGCGCTGATCGTCACGCTGATGGCCGACGGCGGCAACAAGAGCGCCGCGCTGGCCAGGGACACCGTCTTCGCGGCGGTGATGATCACCTGTAACGGCATCGTGGGGCTGTCCTTGCTGGTCGGCTCTCTCCGGCGCAAGGTCGCCGTCTTCAACGCCGAGGGCACCGGCGCGGCGCTGGCGACGGTCACCACGGTGGCGGGTCTGAGCCTGGTCCTGCCGACGTTCACGACCAGCACGCCGGGGCCGCGGTTCTCCACCCCGCAGCTGATCTTCGCCGCACTGGCCGCGCTGGTCCTCTACGGCCTGTTCGTGACCACCCAGACGGTCCGGCACCGGGACTACTTCCTTCCGGTGACCACGTCCGGCGAGGTGATTCACGGCGAGGACCATGCGGACCCGCCCTCGGCGCCGGCCGCGCTGACCAGCCTCGGACTGCTGGCGCTGGCGCTGATCGCGGTGGTCGGCCTGGCCAAGGCGGTGTCACCGGCCATCGAGTCCGGTGTGGCCGCGGCCGGTCTGCCCTCGTCCGTGGTGGGCATGGTGATCGCGCTGCTGGTCCTGCTCCCGGAGACCATCGCGGCGGTCCGCGCGGCGCACCGTGACCGGGTGCAGACGAGCCTGAATCTGGGCCTCGGCTCGGCGATGGCCAGCATCGGCCTGACCATCCCGGCCGTCGCACTGGCCACCGTCTGGCTGCCGGTCCCCCTGGTCCTGGGCCTGGGCGCCAGCCATACGGTGCTGCTCGCCCTGACCGTGGTCGTCGGCACCCTGACCGTGATCCCCGGCCGCGCCACCCCGTTGCAGGGCGGCGTCCATCTGGCCCTGCTGGCCGCGTACATCGTGCTGGCGGTCAGCCCGTAGCGCGAGGGGCGCGCCGACCGGGCAGGTGCCTGTCCGAGCTGCCCGCCCTGCTGAGCCTTGCCAGGCCCTGCCAGGCCCTGCCAGGCCCTGCCAGAGAATGTCTCCCCCTAGGCTCTGCCGTCGCGCACCCTGACCGACGGGAGCCGGTAGGGCACGCTGACCACCGTCACCCCCGGCGTGAACAGCAGCCGCGCCTTGAGCCGCAGTGCGCTCTGGTTGTGCAGCGGCTGTTCCCACCAGCGCCCGACGAGGTATTCGGGGATGACGACCGTGACGGCGCCGCCCGGATGCCGTGCACAGACGCCCAGGACGTAGTCGATCACCGGCCCGGTGAAGTCCCGGTAGGGCGCACTGAGCACCTGCAGGGGTACGTCGATGTCATGGGCGTCCCACTGCTCGCGCAGCCCCCGCACATCGCCGGGATCGATCGCGACGATCAGCGCGTCCAGTGAGGTGGGGCGCATCGCACGGGCATAGCCGAGGGCCTTGAGCGTGGGCGCGTTCAACGCGCTGACCAGCACCAGGACATAGTTTCCGGCCGGCTCCCAGGGCCGCGCGTCCGGGGCGACCGCCACCTCCCGCGACACCCGCGCATAGTGCTGGTGCACCGCGCGCATCCCCATGAAGAGCAGCGGCATGGCGATCACCACGATCCATGCGCCGTGCGTGAACTTGGTGATCAGGACGACGACCAGGACCACGCCGGTGAGTACCGCGCCGACCGCGTTGATCGCCTGGGAGCGCCGGTGCCGGACCCGTTCCCGGGCCGGCAGCCCCCGTTCGGCGAGTACGGTCCGCCAGTGCCGGACCATGCCGGTCTGGGAGAGCGTGAAGGAGACGAAGACGCCGATGATGTAGAGCTGGATGAGGTGGGTGAGTTCCGCTTTGAACAGGATGATCAGCCCGATGGCGGCCAGCGCGAGCAGCATGATGCCGTTGGAGAAGACCAGCCGGTCACCGCGGTTGTGCAGCTGCCGGGGGACATAGCGGTCCTCGGCGAGGATCGACGCGAGCATCGGGAAGCCGTTGAAGGCGGTGTTGGCGGCGAGGATCAGCACCCCGGCCGTGAACGCCTGCAGCAGATAGAAGAGCAGGGTGATGTCGCCGAAGGTGGCCCGGGCGATCTGGGCGAGCGCGGTGGCGGTCGGGGTGTTCGGCGGCAGCCCCAGTTCGGTGGGCTCCACCGCGACGTGCACGTCGTAGAGCATGGCCAGGGCCGTGATCCCGGCGAACATGGTGACGGAGAAGAACCCCATGATCAGCAGCGTGGTGGCGGCGTTGCGGCTCTTCGGTCTGCGGAAGGCGGGCACCCCGTTGCTGATCGCCTCGACACCGGTCAGGGCGGTGCAGCCGGAGGCGAAGGCCCGCATCCCCAGCAGGACCAGTGCCAGGCCCGTGTAGTGCGAGACGGCGTGCAGCGGCAGATCCGCGGACTGGGCGCGGGGGGTCGCGCCGGTGGCGATCCGCACTGCCGCGAACGCGAACATCAGATAGATGAAGAAGACGAACCCGTAGGTGGGGACGGCGAAGACCCGCCCCGATTCCCGGACACCGCGCAGGTTCATCAGGGCCAGCAGCGCCACGAACCCGACGGACAACGCCACGTCATGGCCGCCGAGCGACGGAATCGCGGAGGTGATCGCGGCGACGCCGGAGACGACGGACACCGCGACGGTGAGCACATAGTCCACGAGCAGCGCACTGGCGGCGGTGAGCGCCGCGTTTTGCCCGAGATTCCGCGCGCTGACGATGTAGGCCCCGCCGCCCCCTGGGTACGCGTAACAGGTCTGCCGGTAGGACGCCACGACGACGACCAGCACCAGCACGATGGCGGCCGCGGCGTACCAGGTCAGAGGGAGCAGAGCGATTCCGCCGAGGCCGACGACCAGCAGGATTTCCTCGGTGGCATAGGCGACCGAGGACAGCGGATCGCTGCAGAAGATCGGTAGCGCCAGTCGCTTCGGCAGCAGCGTCTCGCCGAGCCGCGCACTGTCCAGCGGACGGCCCACCATCATCCGCTTCGGCCTGAAGAATGGACTCATAGGCGGACAAACTATGGGCCGCCCGGCGGGGGCGGAGGGAGGCTCGCGGAGCCGCCGCACCGCGCGGCCGGGGGCGGCGGCCCCCTCCGGCGGGCAGCGCCGCCGCCCCCTTCCGTGCGAGCCGATCGGGTGCCGAACCCGGCCGGGCCGGTGTCGTTCCCGCTCCCGCCGCGGACCGCATGAGAGCACGTGGAGGATGGCATCCGATCAGCGCACGACGACGCGGCGGAGGTTCGGGCAGGCCGCGGTCGTGGTGGGTGTGCTCGCCGCCGGCCGCGCCCTGGTCCTGGCCGGCGGCGGCGCTCCGGAGGCCGGCGTGCCGCCACGGGCCCGGCCCCGGCCGCCGGAGCCGCACGCCGTGCCGGCCGGGCCTCCCCCGGGCGGCGGTCCGGCCGGTGCGGCGCACGACCCGCAGTCGTACCGGCTCCGCCCGATGGCCGGCGAGACCTCCCGCTCCGGCCCGGGCGCCTCGCCGCCGCACCCCGAGGTCGCCTTCCATCTCTCCACCGACCGCCGTGAAGTCTTCCTCACCTTCGACGACGGGCCCCATCCCTTCCACACCCCCGATGTCCTGCGGATTCTGCGCCGGCACCACGTCCGGGCCACGTTCTTCGTCATCGGCGAGAACGCCATCGAATTCCCGGGGCTGCTGTGCGACATCGCCGACGAGGGCCATGCCGTCGCCAATCACACCTGGACGCATCCGCAGCTCACCACCCTGCCGCCGGGTGCCGTCCGCAGCGAACTCGGCCGCACCAGCAGCCTGATCGAGGACATTCTCGGCACCGCCCCCGACCTGGCCCGCGCCCCGTACGGTGAATGGGACGACCCCGCCCTGAGCATCTGCAACGAACTGGGCATGTCCCCCGTCGGCTGGGCGATCGACTCGCAGGACTGGACCGTCCCCGGGGCCGGGACCATCGCGCACACCGTCCTCAGCGAGATGCACCCCGGCGCGATCGTCCTGTCGCACGACGGGGGCGGTGACCGCCGGCAGACCGTCGAGGCGCTGGACTGGTATCTGCCGCGCCTGCTGGACGAGGGGTACCGTCCGATCCGCATCGCCCCCTGAGGGTCCGAGAGCCCTGAGAGCCCTGAGGGTCCTGAGAGCCCAGAAGGCGCCGAGGCCCCGTGGCCCCGAGATCCCGAAGGCCTTGAGAGCCCGGATGAGGGGCCCGCGACCACCGTGGCGGCGGACAGCAGGCGGAGCCCCGTGACGGCAGGCATCGGGTGAGAGCGGTCACCCGATGCCCCGAAAGCCCACCCTATGGTTTATCGTTCAATTGGAAGCGGGCGCCGGCACGACGGCGTCCGAGGGCCCTCCCCAGGGAAGCCGGCCCGCCGCCGCACGGCAGCAGGCCCGGAGGTCACCGCCGTCACCGCCCGCGCCCCCACAGCCGCCCCGGCCGAATTCCCCCGTTCGGCCGGGGCTTCCCCTTGTCCCGCCCCGCCCCCGCCCCCTTGTTCCGCCCCGCTGTCCCGTCCCGGAGACGGAGCTCAGCGCAGATACGACGCCCCGTTGACGTCGAGCACCGTCCCGGAGGTCCAGACCGCCGCCGGCGAGGCCAGATAGTGGACGGCGGACGCCACCTCCTGCGGTGTGGCGACCCGGCCGAACGGGCTCTGCTGCCGGACCTCCTCCGTCAGGCGGTCCGCGACCCGCTCGGTGGCCACGAAACCAGGGGCCACGGAAGCCACGCCGATGCCGTACGGCGCCAGATGGACCGCCAGCGACTGCCCCATCGCGTGCAGTGCCGCCTTGGACGCGCCATAGGCCGGATGATCCGGCTCACCGCGGAACGCCCCACGCGACCCGATGCTGACGATCCGTCCCTCCACCTCCCGCTCGATCATGCTCCGCGCCGCGTGGTAGGTGACGTCCGCCGCCCCCAGCAGGTTCACGTCCACAATCTGCCGCCAGGCACTCCGCCAGTCCTCGAACGACGTCCGGTCCAGTGGATGCGCCCGGTTCGCGGCCGCGTTGTTGACCAGCACATCGACGCCGCCCAGCCCGTCCACGGCCGCCTCGACGATCGCCGCCGCCCCCTCCGGCGTACTCACATCCCCGTGCACCAGCACATGCCCGCTCCCCGCCAGCCCCTCGAAAGCCTCCTGCGCCGCCGCCCGCCGCGACGCGTAATGCAGGGCGACCCGGTCCCCGTGCGCGGCGAAGATCTCGGCAACCGCCCGGCCGATCCCCCGCGAAGCCCCTGTCACCAGCACCGCCCGGCTCATCGGACCCCCTCCGCTCCGACGCGCGGACGGCTCGCACAGCCACCACCGCTACGGGACAGCGGCCTCTCGGCAAACGACCAGGAATGGTTCATCAACAGCTCGATCCTTACCTCGTGCCATGTCACACACGTGCGTAAGGAATCGTAAGGAGCCACACCCGATGCAGGCACGGTCGGTCGGACGGCCACACCCCGCAAGGAATGCCGGGCATAGAGTCCGTGGATGCCGTTCAACCACAATGACCACTATCACCGTCTGCTGTTACGACACCTGCCGAGGACCTGCCGCACCGCGCTCGATGTGGGGTGCGGGACCGGCCGGTTCGCCCGCCGGCTGGCCGGACGGGGGATCGCGGTCCATGCGGTGGACCCGTCGGCCAAGGCCCTCGCGCACGCCCGCGCCGCCGCGGAGGCGGCGGCGGACGGCTCCCCGCTTCCCCGCTTCGAGCAGGCGGATGTCACCGGGCTCGAACTCCCTGCCGGACACTACGAGTTCATCTCGTGCCTGGCGAGCATCCACCACCTGCCCTTCGAGACCGTCACCGCGCTGCGCAAGGCGCTGGCGCCGGGTGGCGTGCTGGTCATCCTGGGCTGCTACCCCGAGAAGTCGGCGGCCGACTGGGCCTGGAGCCTGGCGGCCGTACCGGTGAATGCGGTGGCACGTCTCGCCGTTGCCGCCGCGGAGGGACGCCGTCCGTCCGGTGCCGCTCCCGTGCAGGCCCCCGTCACACCGCCGGACGTGCCGCTGTCCCGGATTCGCCGGGACGCCGCCGTACTGCTTCCCGGGTGCCGGATCCGCCGGCTGCTCTTCTGGCGCTATCTGCTGGTGTTCCGCGAGAACGGGCTCCCGCCGGGCGGGTGACGGGGTGGTCGCACCCGTTCGGACGACACCCGTCTCCCCGGTGGGCATGCCGCGACGGCCGAACCGCCGTTGAATGCTGTGTGTCCGCCTGTGCCAGGAGCGCCGGCCCGCACCGGGAGCACGCATGTCGTTGCCGAAGACTCCGAGCGCTCCCGCCGCGCCGGGCACCCGCCGCTCCCGGGGAGCGCTGCGCCGCACCGGCGAGTGGTGTGCCCGGCACTGCGTCCTCGTCATCGTGCTCTGGCTGATCGCCCTGGCCGGACTCCAGGTGCTGCAGCGCGCGTACGGCGGTGACTACTCCGACGACTTCGCGCTGCCCGGCGTCCAGTCGACGCAGGGCCGCGAGGTGCTGCAACAGCACGAGCCGAAGGCCGGTGGCTACAGCAGCCAGGTCGTCCTGCACGACACGGCCCAGCCGCTCACCACGTTCCGCAGCCGGATCGACAACGCCGTCACCGCGCTGGGCAAGCTGCCGGAGGTGCTCTCCGTGCAGAACCCGCTGCCCCCGCCCGGCGCACCACCCGCCGGACCGCCGCCCGGCACGCCGAACGTCGGCCCGCTGTCCACCGACGGGCACACCGCTTACGTCACGGTGCGGTTCGGCGTGCAGCCGTCCACCCTCGCCCCGGACTATCTGAACGGTGTCGACGCGGCGGTGCGGCCGCTGCGCTCCGCGGGCGTGGCGGTGGAGTACGGCGGGCCGCTGGGCGAGCTGGCCCGGCCCGCGCCCCATGACCTGGTCAGCGAGGTGATCGGCTTCGCCGTGGCGATCCTGGTGCTGCTGATCGGCTTCGGCAGCGTGCTGGCGGCCGGGGTGCCGCTGCTGACCGCGCTGGTCGGCGCCCTCTGCGGACTGGCCTGCCTGGGGCTGCTCGCCGCCGTCTTCGTCTTCGCCACCGTCTCCCCCACCCTGGCCACCATGATCGGCCTCGGCGTCGGCATCGACTACGCACTGTTCCTGATCACCCGGCACCGGCAGAACCTCATGGACGGTGCGGACCCGGTCACCGGTGCGGGCAAGGCCGTGGCCACCAGCGGCCGGGCGGTCCTGGTGTCCGGCTGCACGGTCATCATCGCGCTGATGGGGCTCTGGGTCTCGGGCCTGTCCTTCATCGGCAAACTGGGGGTGGCGGCCGCCATCACCGTGGTCTCCGCGGTGCTCGGCGCGCTCACCCTCGTACCGGCGCTGCTCGGGCTGATCGGCCGCCGCATCGACCGGCTCCGCGTCCGCAGACCGGTCGCGGAGACGGACTCCGCACCGGGCGAGGAGGCACGCGGCACCTGGCACCGGTACGCGCAGCGGGTGGCGCGGCGCCCGTGGTGGTACCTGGCGGGCGGGGTGCTCATCGTCGTCGTGCTGGCCCTGCCGGTCTTCTCGATCCAGCCGGGCCATATCGGCGACGGCGCCGACCCGAAGTCCTTCACCGACCGGCGCGCCTACGACCTGATGTCCTCGGCGTTCGGACCGGGCTCCAACGGCCCGCTGACCCTGGTCATCGACGAGTCCGCCGTTCCGCAGGCGGACCGCCCGAGGCTGGCGGCGCAGGCACGGAAGGTGCTCACGAAGGTGCCGGGCGCCTCCTTCGTCACCCCGCTGAAGGCCACCCCGGACGGCGCGGTGCTGACCGGTACCGCGTACTCCGCCCAGGCCCCGCAGAACGCGGGCACCACGGACCTGGTCCACCGCATCGCGCACGACCTCCTGCCGCAGGCCGTGCGGGGAACCGATGCGCACGGCTACGTGACCGGCACGACCGCCGGCCAGGCGGACTTCCTGGACCTCGTCGCCAGCCGGCTCCCGCTGATCATCGCCGTGGTCGTCGCCCTCGCCTTCGTCATCATCCTGATCGTCTTCCGCGGTGTGCTGGTCGCCGTGAAGGCGGCGGTGCTCAACGTCCTGTCGATCGCCGCCTCGTACGGGGTGGTGGTGGCGGTCTTCCAGTGGGGCTGGGGCGGCCCGGCGCTCGGGGTCTCGGGCACGGTGCCGATCGAAAGCTATGTGCCGATGATGATGTTCGCGATCGTCTTCGGGCTGAGCATGGATTACGAGATCTTCCTGCTGTCGCGGGTGCACGAGACATGGCTGCGCACCTCGGATGCGAAGGCGAGCGTGGCGCACGCGCTGGAGATCACCGCCCGGGTGATCACCTGTGCCGCACTGATCATGGTGAGCGTGTTCGCCGCATTCATCGTCAGCGACAACGTCGTGGTGAAGATGCTGGGCCTCGGCCTGGCCGTGAGCGTGCTGATCGATGCCACCGTGGTCCGGCTGCTGCTGGTCCCCGCCGTGATGACGCTGCTGGGCCGGGCGGCCTGGTGGACACCACGGTGGCTGGACCGGATCCTGCCGCATGTGCGGACGGAGGGCGAGGAACAGCTCCCGACGGCCGGACCGGCCTGACCGACCGGGCTGACGGACCGACCGGGCTCACCGGACCGACCGGGCTGACCGGGCTCACCGGGCTCACCGGGCCGCATCCGACCATCGGCGACCGTCCGCATCAGATCTGCGAACGCCCATCCGATCTGCGAGCGCCCCCGGATCCGACGATCATCGACATATGGCCCCGTCCGCCGAGCCCGGCTCGGCTCCGTACCCCGTGATCCGGCCGATGCTGGCCACGGTCGGCCCGTTGCCCGCCGAGCACGAGGAGGCGGCCTGGGCGTTCGAGGCCAAATGGGACGGTGCGCGTTGCATCGTCAACACTCCCGGCGACGGAACGATCCGGCTGATCACCCGGGCGGGCAACGACGCGACCTCGACCTACCCGGAACTGGGGCCGCTGGGCGAACAACTGCGGGGCCGCTCCGCGGTGCTCGACGGTGAGGTGGTGGTACTGGACGCGCGCGGCCGGCCCGATTTCGGGCTGTTGCAGCGCCGGATGGGCGTGGTGAACCCACGCCGCACGGCCCGGCTCGCCATGGAGTACCCCGTGCAGCTCGTCCTCTTCGACCTCATGTACCTGGACGGATCGCTGCTCGGTTCGCCGTACTACGAGCGTCGCCGGCTGCTGTCCGGGCTGCGGCTGCGCGGCCCGAACTGGTCGGCGCCCGAGTATGTGGAGGGCCATGGGCGGCAAGCCTGGGAGGCCTCGCTGCAAGGCGGCCTCGAAGGTGTGGTGGCGAAGCGGCTGACCTCCGCGTATCTGCCGGGCGTCCGGTCACCCGAGTGGCGCAAGACAAAGCACCTGCTGACCCTCGATGTGATCATCGGGGGCTGGACCGAAGGCCATGGCGGGCTGGCCGGCCTGCCCGGCTCCGTCCTGGCGGGCATCGCCGAACCCGCGGGGCTGCGGTACGTCGGTTCCGTCGGCTCGGGGCTGTCCGGCCGGGAGCGCCAGGAGCTGGCGCAATACCTGGGAGTGATCCCGCTCGACCGCTCCCCGTTCATCAACCCCGTGGACACACCGGGCGCTCACTGGGCCGAGCCCCGGCTCGTCGCCGAGATCACGCTGAGCGGCTGGACCTCGGCCGGCCGGCTGCGCCATCCGATCTGGCACCGGCTGCGACCCGATCTCACCCACCTCGGCTGAGTGCGGGGACACCGGCGCCGCGCCGGGAAGGCTCGCCCCGAGGACTCCGCGCAACGGCAGACGGAAGGAGCCCGTGATGAACCGCCCCACCGGCAGCACCACCAACCGCACCACCAACCGCACCACAGGCAGCACCGCAGGCAGCGCCGCAGGCAGCGCCTCGGACGACACCTCGCCCGCCACCACCGAGGGCAACACGGCCTACGGCAGGAAACCCTTCAAGCGCTCCAAGAGCCACTTCGCGGACCGCATCACGGCGGATGGCCGCGACGGCTGGCCGGTCGAGGCCGGCCGCTACCGCCTGGTGGTCAGCCGCGCCTGCCCCTGGGCAAGCCGCGCCGTCATCTCCCGACGGCTGCTCGGCCTGGAAAACGCGATCTCGCTCGCCCTCACCGACCCGGTCCAGGACGACCGCAGCTGGCGCTTCACCCTGGAGCCGGACGGCCGCGACCCCGTCCTCGGCATCCGCTTCCTCAGCGAGGCCTACAACGCCCGCGAGAAGGACTACCCGGGCGGCGTCAGCGTTCCCGCCGTCGTGGACGTACCCAGTGGGCAGCTCGTCACCAACGACTACCAGCAGATCACCCTGGACTTCGCGACGGAGTGGCAGGCGCTGCACCGGCCCGGCGCACCCGATCTCTACCCCGAGCCGCTGCGCGAGGAGATGGATGTGGTCATGGCGGGCGTCTACCGGGACGTCAACAACGGTGTGTACCGGGCCGGTTTCGCCACCGGGCAGAGCGGTTACGAGGCCGCCTTCCACGATCTGTTCCGGCGCCTTGACCTGCTGTCCGAGCGGCTGTCCGACCGGCGCTACCTCGTGGGCGACACCCTCACGGAGGCCGACATCCGGCTGTTCACCACGCTGGTCCGCTTCGACGCCGTCTACCACGGACACTTCAAATGCAACCGGTTCAAGCTGGCCGAGGACCCGGTGCTGTGGGCCTACGCCAAGGACCTCTACCAGACCCCCGGCTTCGGCGACACCGTCGACTTCCACCACATCAAGCAGCACTACTACCGGGTGCACACGGGCATCAACCCGACCGGCATCGTCCCGCTCGGACCGGACCTCTCCGGCTGGCTGACCCCGCACCACCGCGAGGAGTTGGGCGGACGGCCGTTCGGCGACGGCACCCCGCCCGGCCCGGTGCCGCCGGCCGAGGAGGTCCCGCCCAGCGGACGCCCCGATACTGCGCCGTCCGGCTTCCGAGACGGTCCCGACCAGCTTCTGAAACGGTCCCGACCGCCTCACTGACTGCCGGCTGCCGGACCGGGCCCCGGCTCCCGGAGCATGAGACCCTGAGAACAGACACAGACAGGGATAAGGGATAGCTGAGGACGGATGCGGCGAATGGTTCGCACGCCCCCCTGCCGAGTGCGCGAACTCCCGGTACCCGCAGCACCTCGCCGCACCTCGCCGCACTCCCCGCCACTCTCCACCGCCCACGCGATCCACCCACCCCTCCCCCCTCCCCACCCCACGATCCACACACTCCAGCGAGGAGTGAGCCCGATGAGGATGGTCCTGACGGCCCGGATACCTACCCGAACAGGCAATGAACTGATCCAGAGCGGCCAGCTGTCGAAGATCATGGATTCGGCCTTCGCCGCTCTGCAGCCGGAGGCGGCCTACTTCACCCTCGACGACGGTGAACGCACCGCCTTCTTCTACTTCGACATGAGGGAGTCCTCGCAGATGCCGACTCTCCTCGAATCCTTCTTCATGGACCTGAACGCGCAGGTCTCGCTGCGGCCGGTGATGAACGCCGACGAATGGCGGACCGGACTCTCGGAGCTGATGAGCGGCACCTGAACCGCACCGCGGTGCACCGCACTTCCCTCGGTCACTCCGGCACGGTGTCCTCCGGCATCCCCTGCGCCAGTCCGGCCAGGACATCGAGCGCCCCGGCCAGGACGTCGACGGGCGGCGAGGCGAGGGCCAGGCGTACGGCGGATGGCGCATGGCCCGGACCGACGGCGAACGCCCCGGACGGGGTGACCGCGATGCCGCGGCGGGCAGCGGCGGCGACGAAGGTATCGGCCCGCCAGGGGTCCGGCAGTTCCCACCAGCAGTGATACGCCTGCGGATCGGCCCGGACCCGGAAACCGGCGAGCCTTTCGGCAACGATGCGCTGGCGCGCGGCGGCATCGCTGCGCTTCTCCTCCTCGACGGCCGCCGCAGTGCCGTCGGCCATCCAGCGGGTGGCGGCGTCGAGCGCGAAGCGCGAGGCCGCCCAGGTCCCCGACCTGAGGGCCGTCGCGAACTCCTGGGTGGCACCCGTGGGCACCGTGAGGAACCCCAGCGACAGGCCGGGCGCGAGCCGCTTGGACAGACTGTCGACGACCACGGTGCGCTCCGGCGCGAGAGCCGCGAGGGGCGGCAGGTCGTTGCGGAGGAATCCGTAGATGGCGTCCTCGATGACATGGATGCCCAACTCCCGTAGGGCGTCGGCCAGTTCCGTGCGGCGGGGGCCGGGCATGGTGGTGCCGAGCGGGTTGTGCAGGGCCGGCTGGACGTAGACGGCGCGCAGCGGAGCGGCGGCCCGCAGCGCATCGGGGGTCAGGCCGTGCTCGTCCATGGCGAGAGGGACGAGCGTGACACCGAGGCGGGCCGCGATGCCCTTGACGACGGGATAGGTGAGCGCTTCGACGCCGAGCCGCTCACCGGCCGGGACCAGTGCGGCGATCGCCGCGGCCACCGCCTGCCGGCCGTTGCCGGCGAAGAGCAGCTGCCCGGGGTCCGGCGCCCAGTCGGCGCGGGCGAGGTGGGCGGCCGCGGTCCGGCGCGCCACGTCCGTGCCGGCGGCGCCCACCGGACGGAGCGCGGCGGCCAGGGCGTCGGGACGCACCAGCTGCTCCAGGCTCCTGGCCAGGAGCGCGGGGTGGCCCGGCAGAACGGGGAAGTTCATCTCCAGATCGACCCTGGCCTCGCCCGGCTCGGCCAGGGCGGGCTCGGCAGCTGGTGCGGCGGTGCGGACGAAGGTACCGCGGCCGACCTCCCCCACCGTCAGACCACGTCGGCTCAATTCCCGGTACACCCGGGCCGCCGTGGAACTGGCGATGTGCCGGTTCCTGGCGAACCTGCGGAGCGGCAACAGCCGGTCCCCGGCGCGGATCCGGCCGGCAGCGATGTCGGCTGCGAGCTCATCGGCAATCACGCGATAGTCGTCCATCGGCCACCTTCCGACATTGCACCGAGTGCAATATTAACATTGTGCCGAGAGATTGCCCTCTATAGCATCGAGGAGTCAAGCCACAGCAGAGGAGACACCTTCCATGGGATCGGTCTTTCGCCGAGAGATCACTGTCGGGTACGAGGACGAGGGCAGTGGCGCGCCACTGATGCTCGTGCACGGGCACCCCTTCAACCGTTCGATGTGGCGCCCGCAGACCGAGTACTTCAGCCGGACCGGCCGTCGGGTGATCGCCCCGGACCTCCGGGGCTACGGGGACAGCACGGTGGTCCCCGGTACGACGCCCCTGGCGACGTTCGCCCGGGACCTCGTCGACCTGCTCGACCACCTCGGGATCGAGCGCTGCGCCCTCGGCGGCCTCTCCATGGGGGGTCAGATCGTGATGGAGTGCTACCGGCTCTTCCCGGAACGGATCAGCGCCCTGATGTTCGCCGACACCTTCGCCGCGGCGGAGACCACGGACGGCAGGACCGCGCGATACGACATGGCGGAGCGGCTGCTCCGCGAGGGAATGGACGGCTATGCACACGAGGTGCTGGCCAAGATGGTCTCCCCGGACACCATCGCCGCCCGGCCGGACGTCGCCGCGCACGTCCTGGGGATGATGGCCACCACGCCGCCCGAAGGTGCGGCCGCCGCACTCCGCGGCCGCGCCGAGCGCCCCGACTACACCGAGCTGCTGTCGCGCATCACGGTGCCCACCCTGGTGGTGGTCGGCACGGAGGACACGTACACCCCGGTGAGCGACGCCCGCGACCTCCACGAGCGCATCCCGGATTCCCGGCTGACCATCATTGAGCAGGCGGCCCATATGCCGAACCTGGAGCAACCGAACACCTTCAATGCGGCACTGCACGAGTTCCTCAACTCGCTGCCGAACACCACGACGACGACCGCACCACAAGACTGAGCGCCACCGCACCCCCGGCCTCAACCGGCGACGGCACCCTGCCCCCTCCCCGCCCCGCACTCAGCACTCAGCACTCAGCACTCAGCACTCAGCACTCAGCACTCAGCACCACCCTCGCCGGCCCCCGCCCCGACTTCCCCTGAACACAAGGACGTTACCCACCCGTAACCTACCGATGGGTTACCTCAGGTAAGGAGTGGACCTTACTCTCCAGTCAAAATCGGGTCACCGTACGCCCCACCTGTCCCCCTCGGACAGCGTGCGGCCGGCCCGCATCGAGATCTGGAGCAGAAGATGAGGCCCTCCCGTACGACACTGCGCGCCGCGATCAGCACCGTCTCCGCGGCGGTGCTGGCCACCACGGTTCTCGCCGGCGCGCCGGCCACCGCCGAGGCGGCAACGCCGCAATCCGCTCCCACGGCAGCGGAGTCGGGCGCCTCCTCCGTGAGGTTCGTCGACATCCAGGGCGACGGCGGTACCACCCTCAAGGCGAATGTCTTCACTCCGGCCGGTGCCGACGGCACCCGGCGCTACCCCGTCATCGTGCTGCCCACCAGCTGGTCGATGCCGCAGATCGAGTACATGGCGCAGGCCAAGAAGCTGGCCGACGCGGGCTATGTCGTCGTCGGATACAACTCGCGCGGCTTCTGGCAGTCCGGCGGAGAGATCGATACGGCCGGTCCGAAGGACGTCGCCGATGCGTCGAAGGTCATCGACTGGACGCTGGCCCACACACCGGCCGATCCGCAGAAGGTCGGGATGGGCGGGGTCTCCTACGGTGCCGGGATCAGCCTGCTGGCCTCCGCGTTCGACAAGCGGATCAAGGCGGTTGCAGCGCTCAGCGGCTGGGGCGATCTCGTCGGCTCGATCTACAGCGGCCGCACCGAGCACCGGCAGGCCGCGGAGTTCCTGGGCGCCACGGGCGCGCTGACCGGACGCCCCAGCCCCGAATTCCGCACGATCATGAAGGACTTCCTGGCCTCGAACCTGGACAAGGAGAAGGACCTGATCGCGTGGGGGCGCAAGCGCTCCCCCGCCACCTACCTCGACAAGATCAACGCCAATGGCGCCGCCATCATGCTCGGCAACGCCTGGGGCGATTCCATCTTCCCGCCCAACCAGACCGCCGACTTCTACGAGAAGCTGACCGGCCCCAAGCGACTGGAATTCCGCCCCGGTGATCACGCCACAGCCGAAGGGCTCGGGCTGTTCGGGCTGCCCAACGACACCTGGACCGACACCCAGCGGTGGTTCGACCACTACCTCAAGGGCGCGGACAACGGCATCGACCGGGAGTCGCCGGTGCTGCTCAAGTCCCGTTCCACCGGCGCGTACGAGGGCTACAAGAGCTGGCAGGACGTCCCGTCCGCACAGCGCCGGATCGAGCTCGGCGACAGCAAGCAGATCAACACCAACTGGGACTCCGGCGCCGACGGCGGGCTGGTCATCCTCTCCAGCATGCTGGACCAGTTTCTCCGGCTGCCGCCGATGGCCTCGATCCCCCTGCTGCCGCGCTCCCTGGCCGCCGTCTGGCAGTCCGAGCGCTACGACACCGGACAGCGGGTCAGGGGGACCACTCGGCTGCACACCACCCTGACCAGCACCGCGGAGAGCGGCACCGCCGTCGCCTACCTCTACGACGTGGGCCCGCTCGGCATCGGCAAGCTGGTCACCCATGCGCCGTACACCTTCCATGACAAGACGCCGAACCAGCCCTTCGGCGTCGACCTGGATTTGTTCTCCACGGCCTACGACGTCCCGGCCGGCCACCGTCTCGCGGTGGTCGTGGACACCGTCGACCCGCTGTACAACGAGCACAACCCGAGCGGCGCCCGGCTGACGTTCTCCTCGCCGGCGAACGATCCGTCGTATGTGTCGGTGCCGGTGCGCGACTAGCGCGTCGAAGCAACCGGGTGCCGTGCGGGCGGCCGGCTTCCGCCGGGCGAACCTCCCCCCTGCGTACGGCGCGTGCCCCTACGGAATGATCACAGGGATGAGGAACGACCCCCCGCACCCGCACCCGCACCTGCCCACCACCGAGTCCGCCGTCACCGCCCTCCGTGCGATCGCGGCCGAGTACCACCTCGACCTGACCGTCACGGACGACATCGGCGCGGACCGGACCTCCCGCCGTACCTCGGCCGGGCTGTTCACCGTCCTGGACGCGGACGGCTCGCTGCCGCACGAGGCCTTTGTGGAACTGGGCGGATCGCCCGCGGTCACGGTCCAGATCTTCCCCGAGGACGATGCGAGGATCACCGTGGACGGGGTGGAGTTCGCCGATGTCCCACGGGACGCGGTGCCGGCGTTCCTGCGGTCGGTGTACGGCGGTCTTGCCTACGTCAAGACGCGGTTCTTTCCGCCGGGCCAGTGGCTGGTCGTGCCGCTGCCCGGCGATGAGACCTACCGGGAGCCGATCGTCCACGGCGGGCTCAGCCCCTGGCTCGCGCGCAGCGTCCGCTGAGCCGGAGGCGGTGCCCGGTTGTCACCCCGCGGCTCACCCCGGCGGCTCACCCCGGCGGTTGATGGCTCCCCGGCAGCAAGGTGCCCGGTTCCGGGGCGGCCACCTCGACGGCCTCCACCTTGGGATTGCGCCGCTGACGCCGGGAGACCCAGTTGGCCAGCCAGGACAGCAGCATGCACATCCCGATGTAGATCGGCGAGATGATCATGACGACGGGGATGAACGGCAGGTCGTAGTCGAGGTTGGAGGCGATCAGCTTGCCCGCGTGCAGGAACTCCTCGTAGGTGATGAGGTAGCCGAGCGAGGTGTCCTTCAGGGCGACCACCAGCTGGCTGATGATCGCGGGGAGCATCGCCCGGACCGCCTGCGGCACCAGGACATGCGTCATGACCTGCGTCTTGTGCATGCCCAGTGCGTAAGCGGCCTCCCGCTGGCCGCGATCGACGGAGTGGACGCCGGTACGGAAGACCTCGGCGAGCACCGAGCCGTTGTAGAGCGTCAGTCCGGCGACCAGGGCGATCAGCGGCTCCGCCTTCAGCGCCACATAGATGAAGAAGATCATGACCAGTACGGGCATGGCGCGGAAGAACTCCACCAGCAGCGTGCACACCCAGCGCACGATCCGGTGCTCGGAGAGCCGCCCGGTCGCCAGCACCCCGCCCAGCGCCAGCGACAGCACCGCCGCGAGGGCGAAGGCCTTCAGGGTGTTGCCCAGGCCCCGCAGCAGGAGCTCCTGAATTCCCTTGTAGGTGAAGGGAGTCCACTTCGCCGCGGTGAACTGGCCGGTGGTGAAGAGGAGGTAGATGATCCAGCCGATGAGGGCGAGGATCGCCACCGTGGAGAGCAGGCCGTAGAGCCGGTGCCGCTGCCTGGTCCGCGGGCCCGGGACGTCGTAGAGGACGGTGGTCATCGGGCGACTCCGAAGCGCTTCTCCAGCACGTTGAAGAGCGCGCTGATGGTCAAGGTCACGAGCAGATAGCCGACGGCGATCCAGACGAAGGTCCAGATGATGCCGTAACCCATCTCGCTGAGCGGCTTGTAGACCCCCAGCAGTTCGGTGACGCTGAAGGCGCCGGCGATCGCGGAGTTCTTGGCGAGCGCGATCAGGGTGGAGCCGATGGGCGGGATGACGGACCGGAAGGCCTGCGGGAGGACGATCCCGCCCAGCGTCTGCGGGAAGGTCATGCCCAGGCTGCGGGCCGCCTCGCCCTGCCCGGCCGGCACGGTGTTGATGCCCGAGCGCACCGCCTCGCAGATGAAGGCGGAGGTGTAGCAGCCCAGCGCGAGGATGGCGAAGAGGTTGAAGGGCAGCACGAGGCCGAAGCGTGGCAGGCCCAGCACCACCGCGAAGAACAGCAGCGTCAGCGGCGTATTGCGCAGCACCGTCACCCATGCCGTGCCGAAGGCCCGCAGCGAGCCGACCGGCGCCACCCGGAACGCGGCCATCAGGAAACCGAGGACGAGTGCGAGCAGCGAGGCGAAGACGGTGAGTTCGACGGTGCCCAGCAGGCCCTTCCCGTAGAGGGAGAGGTTGTCGAGGAGAACGTTCATCGGTCAGTCCTTGGCGGCTCAGGTCGCCGGGTAGCGGTCGATCGGGGGCGGCTTGGGGGCGGGCACTCCGGACAGGCCGAGGGTCGCGTCGTACGCCTTCTTCCAGTTGCCGTTCTTCTCGTTCGCGGCGAGGGCGTCGTCGAGTGCGAACCGCAGCGCGTTGTCACCGCGGGGCACGCCGATGCCGTACGGCTCCTCGGAGAACGGCTTGCCGACCACCTTCAGCTCGTCGGGCGCCTTGGCGGCGTAGCCCAGCAGGATCGCATCGTCGGTGGTGACCGCGGCGACCTGGTAGGTGAGCAGGTTGTCGACGCACACCGAGTAGGTGTCGTAGGCGACCAGTACGGCCCTGGGGTACTCGGTCTGGATGCGCTGGTACGGGGTCGAGCCGGCCGCCGAGCAGACCCGTTTGCCGGCCAGGTCCTGCGGCCCCTTGATGTCGTTCTCGTCGGTGCGCACCAGCAGCGACTGGCCGGCCATGTAGTACGGGCCGGCGAAGCCCACCAGCTTCTTGCGCTTGTCGTTGATGGTGTAGGTGCCGACGTAGAGGTCGATCTGGCCGTTCTGCAGAGCCGTCTCGCGGTTGGCGGAGGCGATCGTCTTGAACTCGATGGTGTGCGGCGGGAAGCCGAGGGCGGCGGACATCATCTTGGCGATCTCGATGTCGAAGCCGGTGTACTGGCCGGTGGCCGGGTCCTTCTCGCCGAGGTAGGGCTGGTCCTCCTTGACGCCGATGACGAGGTGGCCACGGCGCTTGGCCCGCACCCAGGTCGGGGAGCCGGGCAGCGAGAAGTTCTTGGCGACCGGGTACCGGGGCAGTTCGCTGCCCTTGGGGCCCTTGACCGGCGGGCTCCCTTCCCGGCCGCAGCCGGCGAGGGCCAGCGCGAGCACGGCGAGCACGACGGCCACGAGGGCGCGGCGCAGGGGCGAGGAGTGGCAGTGCGGCATCACGGCGCCCCCGTTCAGTGCTTGAGAATCTTGGAGAGGAAGTCCTTCGCCCGTTCGCTGCGCGGCGCGGTGAAGAAGTCCTCGGGGGTGCGGTCCTCGACGATGCGGCCTTCGTCCATGAACACCACACGGTTGGCGGCGGAGCGGGCGAAGCCCATCTCATGGGTGACCACGACCATCGTCATTCCGTCCCGGGCGAGCTGTCGCATGACCTCCAGCACCTCGTTGATCATCTCCGGGTCGAGGGCCGAGGTCGGTTCGTCGAAGAGCAGCGCCTTGGGGTCCATGGCGAGTGCGCGGGCGATGGCGACGCGCTGCTGCTGGCCGCCGGAGAGCTGCGCCGGATACTTTTCGGCCTGGGAGGCGAGCCCCACCCGGTCCAGGAGTTCACGGGCGCGCCGCGCGGCCTCGTCCTTCTTTTTCTTCCGGACCTTTATCGGCGCCAGCATCACATTGTCCAGCACGGTCTTGTGGGCGAAGAGGTTGAAGGACTGGAAGACCATGCCGACTTCGGCGCGCAACTGGGCCAGTGCGCGGCCCTCTTCGGGCAGCGGTCGGCCGTCCAGCGTGATGGTGCCGGACTCCACGGTTTCCAGACGGTTGATGGCCCGGCACAGGGTGGACTTCCCGGACCCGGAGGGCCCGATGACCACGACCACCTCCCCGCGGCCGACGGTGAGGTCGATGTCCCGCAGGACATGCAGTTTTCCGTAGTGCTTGTTGACCCCGCGCAGCTCAATCAGCGCATCACCGGCCATATGCAGACCTGCCCACTCTCATCCGTACAGCGGAGAGCCCGCAACCTACCGGGGGGAATAGGGCGCTTCTTCACTGACACGCACGTATGCACGGAGATGGGCGGATAAATCAGGGTTACGGATGAACCTTGCGCGGGCCGGTGCGGGCCGTTGCCACGGCTTCGAGGCCGGCGGTCAGCTCTCCGAGACCTCGGCGTAGACCTGCGACAACTCCGGCGCGCCGATATCGGCCCACTCATGTCCCATGGCCACCACGTCGATCTCCCGTCCGGACTCCAGCCGGACCACCGGCTGCCCGTCCGGCCAGACGTGCCACACGGCGCCGGGTACCGTGCGGACCACTACCGTGCCGAGGTAGAGACCGGCGTCGTTGCCGAGCCAGGGCAGCACCTCGGGGTCGTCCCGCCAGACGGGCTGCAGCTGGTCCAGCGCCTCCAACGACCTTGCGGAGTCGTCCAGTTCCACACCCTCCGTGGCGGCCTGGGCCCGCAGCAGCTCGCACTCGGACAGCAGCTCGACGACGCTGCCGGGATCGGCCCGCACCGACTCCGCGAGCGGCACGGACCGGTGTGCATGCTGCCGCTTGCGCCACCTGTCCAGGAAAGACATGTTCATGGTCTGCAGGGTCCCACCCGCCCTGTGGTCGCGGCCACAGGCGCGCGGCACACACGTACCCCGTTCGTCACCTTGACGCTTCGCCTGCACCTCCCTACCTTCATGGCGCTCGGATCGGATCCGACCGGCCCCCGGGAGTCCCCCGCCCCTCGCGGGGCCGGCCTGGAACGCAGCTCATACCTGCTCGCCCGCGCCCACCGGAGGGATACGGACCGATGCGTGTACGACGATGGGGCACCGCCCTGATCCTGCTGCTCACCGCGACCGCAGTGCCGGCCACCGGCACCGGCACCGCGACGGCCGTCGCGGCGCACGGGCCGCCCGGCCCGCTGCCCCTGGCCAGGCTCTTCGACAATCGGGCGGTCAGTGACAACTCCCGGCCCGCCGCGGCCGATTTCGACGGGGCGGGCCGTTCGCTGTCCGCTCAGGACCTGGCGGCGGCCGGCTGGTCGCCCGGGAGCGTCCTGACGCTCGACGGGGCCCGGCTCACGCTGCCGCGCACCGCGCCCGGGATGCCGGACAACGTCATCGCCAACGGCCGGCCGGTGGCGGTACGCGGCCGGGGCGAGGCGCTGACGTTCCTGGTGGCCGGGACGGGCGGGACGGCCGTGGGCACCGGGACCGTGCGCTACCGGGACGGGTCGCACAGCACCTATGAACTCACCGCGCCCGACTGGCGGTCGGGGCCGCCGGCCGGCAAGGCGGTGACGCTGCCGCACCTCAATGCTCCGGGTGGGCAGCTGCCCGGGGCGGTGCGGCTGTATGCGGTGACCGTGGCGCTGCGAGCGGGGCGGGAGGTGAGCTCGGTGGTGCTGCCGAAGGCAGCCGGGCCGTCCGGTGCGCTGCATGTGTTCGCGATGTCCGTACGGGACACCGGGCGTGACAGGACCGGGAGTTGGGCGGCGAGCACGGCGGGCTACCGGGCGGTCGGGCCCTGGACCGACCGTACGCTGCGGCTGGTGGTGCACGGTGGCGCGGGCGGGCCGCGGGCGCGCATACGCATCGCCAACACCTTCGCCGCCGCGCCGGTGGACATCGGGGCGGCCAGCATCGCCGTGCGGGGCGCGGGGGCGGCGGCGGAGCGCCCGCCGGTGCCGCTGGCCTTCGGCAAGGGGCACACCCGCGTCCGCATACCGGCCGGGGCCGAGGCGTTCAGCGATCCCGTCGACTTCACCGTCCCGGCCGGCACCGATCTGCTGGTGAGCCTCCATCTGCCGGGGACGGTGACGGCGGCGCCGGTACACCAGGAGGCGGCCCAGTTGTCGTATCTGAGCGCCGCGGGCAGCGGGGACCGCACCGCGGACACCGGGGGTGCGGCCTACCCCGGGACGATGGCCTTCTGGCCGTTCCTGACGGGCGTCGATGTCGCGGGCGGGCCCGGCTCGGTCGTGGCCCTGGGCGATTCGATCACCGACGGGGTGAAGTCGACGAGCGGCACCAACCGGCGCTGGCCCGATGTGCTGGCCCGCCGTTTCCAGGCGCAGCACGCGCTGCCCCGTTACGGCGTGCTCAACCAGGGCATCTCGGCGAACCGCATCGTCACCGACCGCTATCCGGGCGAGGGGGTCAGCACGGACACCGGCGGGGTGAGCGCCCGGCACCGGCTGGAGCGCGATGTGCTGGCGCAGCCCTCGGCGCGGACGGTGGTGGTGTTCGAGGGCATCAACGATCTGCGCTGGGGGACCTCGGCCGACGAGGTCATCGCCGGTCTGCGGGCCCTCGCGGAGCGGGCGCACGAGCGGGGGCTGCGGGTGGTGGTGGCGACCATCGCGCCCTGTGAGGGCTACCCCGACTGCACCCCTGGGGTGGAGGCCCGCCGCCAGGCCGTCAACGCCTTCGTACGCGACCACGGCGGCACCGCCTTCGAGGCGACGCTGGACTTCGACGCCGTACTCCGCGATCCGCAGCGGCCCGCACGGCTGCTGCCCGCCTACGACAGCGGCGACCACCTCCACCCCGGCGACGCGGGCCTTGCGGCGCTCGGCGACGCGGTGGACCTCCGGGCACTGGTGCCGGGGCGGAGCTGATGCCGTACCGGGCCGGTCCCGCGGGCCCGTTCCCCCGGGCCGGCGGGCGGCGGGCGGCAGTCGGCAGTCGGAGGGCGGCGGGCGGCGGGCGGCAGTCGGAGGGCGGCAGGCCCCACGGATTCGCCCTGGTGGGTCTTGTCTTACTGGACGTCGAGGTCCACCACGACCGGGGCGTGGTCCGAGGCGCCCTTGCCCTTGCGCTCCTCGCGGTCCACATAGGCGTCCGAGACGGCCTCGGCGAACGGCCCGTTGCCGTAGACGAGGTCGATGCGCATCCCGCGGTTCTTGGGGAAGGCGAGCTGGCGGTAGTCCCAGTAGGTGTAGGGCCGGTCGTACTTGAGGGGACGCGGCACGACGTCCGACAGGCCCGTCTCGCGCAGGGCGGTCAGGGCGGCGCGCTCGGCGGGCGTGACATGGGTGGCGCCCTCGAAGACGGCCGGGTCCCAGACGTCCTCGTCGGTCGGTGCGACGTTGTAGTCGCCGAGGACCGCGAACGGGCGGAAGCCCGCCGCGTCCTCGGCGACCGCCGTCTTCAGCGCCTCGAACCAGCCGAGCTTGTAGGTGTAGTGCGCATGACCGACCTCGCGGCCGTTGGGGACGTACACCGACCACACCCGGGCCGGGCCGCAGGTCGCCGAGACGGCCCGCGGCTCCTGCACCCCGTCGTACTCCGGGCCGCCGGGCAGGCCCTTGACCACGTCGTCGAGCCCCACCTTGGACAGCAGGGCCACGCCGTTCCACCTGCCGTCGGCGTTGACCGCGGCCTCATAGCCGAGCTCGCGCAGCGCGTCGTACGGGAACTGTTCGGCGGTGCACTTGGTCTCCTGGATGCACAGCACGTCCGTGCCGGTGCTCTCCAGCCAGGCCAGCAGCCTCGGGAGGCGGGCGGTGATCGAATTGACGTTCCAGGTCGCGATGCGCATGCCGGTAAACCTACCGCGCGGCACTGACAGTCAGGCCCTCAGCCGAGAGCGGTCCGGTGGCCCGGGGCGAGACGGCCGTGATCGGTCCCGCCGCCCAGCTTGTCGATCAGGGAGTCGTAGATCGGGCGGGCGTGGTCCTGGAGCAGGCTGTCGTGGATGTCGATGGCGCGTTGCGGCGCGACCTCGCGTACATAGTCGATGATCTCGGCGACCTTGTTCCAGGGGGCGTGGACGGGCAGCAGCAGGGTGTCGACCGTACGGCCCTCCGGAACGGTCAGGGCATCGCCCGGGTGGAAGACCGTGCCGCCGTCGATGAGGTAGCCGACGTTGGTGACGCGCGGGATGTCGGGGTGGATGACGGCGTGCAACTGGCCGTGCACCTCCACCTCGAAGCCGGCGGCGCTGAAGGTGTCCCCGTCGCCGACCGTGTGCACCCGGCCGGGGAACGCTCCGGCGAGCTGGTCGGCGACGCTGGCCAGCGTCCAGATCTCGGCCGCCGGGTTGTCCTCCATGCCCGCCCGCAGCCGGTCCTCGTGGAAGTGGTCCATGTGCTCATGGGTGACCAGGATCGCGTCCGCGCCGACGGCCGCGTCCTCCTCGCTGAAGACACCGGGGTCGATGACGAGCGTCCGCCCGTCCTTCTCCAGCCGGACACAGGCGTGGGTCTTCTTGGTGAGTTCCATGGGGCCATTTTGCCGTGGCGGGCCGCGGTGCGTGCGCTCCCGCCCCTCGGCTATGGGCACATCCCTCGCGAGCGCGTCACTCTCGGGCACGTCCGTCCCGGGCACGCCCCACCCGGGCACCTCCCACCCGGCCTGTGGGCCCTCAGCCCTCCGGCGTCGTCTCCTCCCGGATCACCCGCTGGGCGACCGCGAAGGCGGAGTTGGCTGCCGGGACACCGCAGTAGACGGCGGTGTGCAGCAGCACTTCCTTGATCTCCGTGGGGGTGAGGCCGTTGCGCAGGGCCGCGCGGGTGTGCAGCGCCAGCTCGTCGTGGTGGCCGCGGGCGACCAGCGCGGTGAGCGTGATGACACTGCGGGTACAGCGGTCCAGGCCCGGCCGGGTCCAGGTCTCGCCCCAGGCGTAGCGGGTGATGAAGTCGTGGAAGTCGCCGGTGAAATCGTCGGCGGCGGCCTCGACCCGGTCGACATGGGCGTCGCCGAGGACCTCACGGCGGACCTTGATGCCTGCTTCGTATGTGGCACCGCGGGCCTGTTCCGGCTGGGCGAGGCCGGACTCTATGGCGGCGGGCGGCGCCATCGGGGGCGGCGGGGGCGCGATCTGCGGCTTGGGGGCCGCGGCGCCGATGGCGGTCTGGCCGCCGGGGCCGGGCTTGTCGTGCCAGGCCGTGGAGAAGTGCCGGATGAGGAGTTCGGTGACGGCCGAGGGCTGCTCGACGGGCGCGAGGTGAGAGGTGCCGGGCACCAGCGCCAGACTCGCGTCGGGTATTCCGGCGACGAGGGTGCGGGCGTCGGTGGTCGGGGTGACCTGGTCCTCGGAGCCGACGACGGCGAGGGTGGGGACACCGATCCGGCCGAGGGAGGACCGAACGTCGAAGGACGCCAGCGCCTCGCAGGCGGCGATGTAGCAACCGGGGTCGGTGGTCCGCACCATCTGGACGGCCCATTCGACGATCGCGGGCTGGGCGCCGGCGAAGTCCTGGGTGAACCAGTGCTCGGGCGCGGTGCGGGCGATCGGTTCCAGCCCGTTCGTGCGGATGACCACGCCGCGCTGGCGCCAGGCGTCGGCGGTGCCGTACCGCGGCGAGGTGGACACCAGGGCGAGCGAGGTGACCTGATGCGGGCGGGTGAGCGCCAGCTGGATGCCGATGGCGCCGCCGATGTTGCAGCCGGCATAGCCGAAGCGGTCCACGCCCAGGGCATCGAGGGTGGCGACCAGCCGGTCGGCCAGCTCGGCGATGGAGGCCGCCGCGTGGGCGGGCGAGCCGCCGTGTCCGGGCAGGTCGAAACGGATGACGCGCCAGTGACGGGTCAGCTCGGGGATTTGCCGATCCCACATGTGCCATGTGGTACCCAGCGCCGCGCCCAGTACGAGTACGGGGGCGTCGTCGGGACCATCAATCCGGTGCTGCAGGGTCTTCTCACTCACCCGGCCACGCTACCGACTCTCTGACAAGATCCTGACACCTGGGTCAGGAAGAGCCGCCGGATTGCGACCGCCGGGCGCGCCCGAGGCAGGGTTTGCGCAGGTCAGGGCCTCGCTGTGGAGATGGTGTGGACGACCGGGTAGCCCGGCTCGTCGTAGCTCACCATGATCCGCCGGTACGGACGCGGGTGCCTTGCTCGTGACCAGGACCGGGGCGTCTACCGGCCCATCAAAGCGGCCTTGCAGGGTGTGTCGATATCTCACTCACCCACTTCACGCTCTCAGATCTCACAATTTCTCACGTGCCGGGTTCGGAACCCCGTGCAAGCCATCCCATGCTGTGGCGGCTTCGCGAAGATCTTCCACGTCCGGCTTGACGTACCACCGCTTGGTGGTCTTCGCGTTCGTGTGTCCAGCCCACCGCGCAAGGATGTGGTCCGGCACGCCCTTGTTCGCCAGGTACGTGAAGCACGACGCACGAGCGTCGTATACCCGAACGCGACGGAGACCAAGGAGATCCATGAGCCGGTACGCGCGTCGACGGAGCTGCTTGATCGTGAACGCCACGCCCGTCTCGTGCACCAGGACGTAGCCGGAGGCTACGTAAGCCTCCCCCAGAGCCAGCTTCTCCTTGGCCTGGAGAGCCTTGAACGACGTGAGGGCAGCCAGCACCGGGGCGGGCAACGGGAGTGCCCGTTCGCCGGCCATCGATTTGGTGTCCTTCTCCACCACGTACCGATTTCCCATCATCGTGCGCGTGTTGGCGATGGTGATACTGGCGGCGTCCAGGTCGACATCTGTCCACCGAAGTCCGCAGACCTCAGCCGGGCGTAGGCCCATGAGAGACGTTAGAAGCGGAGCGTAGAGCCGCTCTTCCAAGATCCCATGAACGAACGTCTGCACCTCCTGAACGTTCCAGGGCATCACCTCCTGCTTGTTCTTACGCTCTTCCTTGCGTGCCTTACGCGGAATGCTCACGTGCTCGGCCGCGTTCACGGACACCAGCCGACGCGTCACTGCCCGACCAAGAGCCTCCTTCAGCCGGGCGAGGCTCATGTCCACGCTGGTCACGCCGAGCGGGGTGCCAGCCTTACCTCCACGTAGGCGCCCATGTTTCTAAGCCCAGTTCATCCACTCTTCCATATCCTCTTCCCGGAGTTCCTGAAGGCGGATATGGCCCAACTTTCCCCGTGTGCGGTCGAGGGTGATCCGGTAGTTGTAGATAGTGGTTTCTTCCAGGTCTTCAGCCCGCATGGCTAGCCACTCGTCAAGCCACTCATTTACGGTGATCTCATTAGGCGGTACGAACGTCCCTTCGTGGCGACGGCTAGTGATGCGTGCGTACTCAGCCCTCGCTTCCTTCATCGTGTCGAACGTACGCGTTAGCTGCTTGCGCTTCCCGGTGGCGGGATCGATCCCTACATCGACCACGAACCGGTACCGGACCTGCCCCTTGGCGTTGGGCGGGAGCTTCTTTATCGGAACGGACAGGATTACTCACTCTCCTTCAGCGCCTACAGACGCCACGTTGGCTAAGGACTGTCCCGTAACTGCTGGTCACAGGTGAGATGATCTTGCGGTGGCTGATGTGATCACGGCGTCGGAGCCTTCCTGGATAGCCCCGTTCACCGGGCTGAGCCCACGTTCCTTCGGCAAGCTCGTGACCGCGCTGCGCCGCGAGGGTGCAGATCCAGTCCGCAAGGTCGCCCGTGGAGCCTCCCGCTGGAGGACCGGGTTCTGCTGGTCGCGGCCTTCTCGCCGCCGAGGGCCTCACCGTGTACGTGGGCTCACGAGACCCCGGGCGCGGGCAGCGGGCCGTCGAGGAGAGCGGCGCCGGGGCCCGCCTGCTGGTCCTCGACGTGACAGATCCCGGTGGCATCGCCCAGGCCGCGGCTCAGGTGGACCGTCTGGACGTGCTGGTCAACAACGCCGGCATCGCACCGTCACTCGCCCCGCCGGCCGACACCGGCGTCGAGGAGTACCGGCGCACGTACGAGACCAACGTGTTCGGGGTGGTGGCGGTGACCCATGCCTTCCTGCCCACCCTGCGCCGGTCCCCGCGCCCGCGCATCGTCAACATCTCCAGTGGCACCGCGTCGCTGACCTGGAGCACCACCCCCAACCCCCAGTTCACTCCGGGAAGCGGCGGGGCCGCCGCCTACCGGTCGTCCAAGGCCGCCCTCAACGCCCTCACCGTCCTCTACGCCCAGACGCTGGCCGAGGACGGCTTCAAGGTCAACGCGCTCGCCCCCGGCCTGCGGGCCACCGGTCTCAACCCCCGGGCCGCCGCTGCCGGAGGCGACCCGGCCGAGGCCGCGCAGGGCGCCCTCCGCCTGGCCCTGCTGCCGGATGACGGCCCCACCGGTGGCTTCTTCTCCTGGGACGGAACGCCCGTGCCCTGGTGATCAGTCATGGGCGGCGTCGGGGACGGGTGTCCCAGCGGTGGGTGGTCCAGGCTCGGCGGATCAGACGACGGATCGTGACGTTCGTGTCGGCGAGATCGAAGAAGGCGTCGGGGACGGTCGCGCGGCGTTCGTAGCAGCGAGCGAGGCGCTGGAAGCCGGAGCGCTTCATACCCTCAGCTTGGCGACGATGCCCAGGTGGATCCACTCGTCGCGACGGCTGCGGATGGTCGTGGCGGAGCAGGTCGAGTCCGCAATCCCCTGCGTCCGCCCGGGCGGACGCACGGGCCGGTGTCGCCGCCTTGGCCCGCCGCGCAGAAACCTGCGCTCGAAGGGCCACCGAGCCCTCGCCGTCCTGTGCCGGGAGGGACTTACTTGGAGGTCGGATGGTGGTGGGGTGAGGCACCGTGTGAATTGCGGAGAGTAACTCCCGTGTCGGGTTGCCTGGAGCGCAACAGTGTCTCCAGGCAACCGACTTGAGGCTCTGGAAAAAGCCAGTTTTCTTTGGGCTGCAGGAACAGAGAATGGTCTTCCTCTGTTGGTGTCGTACTCGCCCTACGTGTCCCGGCCGCTGACCAGGGATCCGCACGCCGCGCCGCCCCCGGTCAGGGCCGTGCTCAGGGCGCTACGCCGTTGGATGCCCAACTTGCGGTAGCTGTGCGTCAGATGGGTCTCCACGGTACGGCGGGCCAGATGCAGCAGGTCCGCGATCTCCGTGTTGGTGCGTCCCTCCGCGGCCAGTTCGGCGATACGGCGCTCGCTGTCGGTGAGAGAGGCGGCACCGCTCCGCGTCGCCGGGCGGCGCGCGCCGCCCGCCCGCAGCGCCTCCTCTGCCAGGTCCCGCAGCCGTATCGCGCCCAGGCGTTCGGCGAGCCCGGCCGCCTCCCGCAGGATGCCGCGGGCGTGGGACGACTCGCCCGACGCGGTCAACTGACGGCCCAGGGCCAGCAGCGCCGCCACGAGCTCCGGTCCTGCCGGGCCGCCACGCAGCAGCCGTACCGACTTTTGAGTCAGGTCCAGACCCCGGCGCCCGCCGGTCGCGGTGCCGAGGACACGCAGTGCCCGGCCCACCGTGCGGGGCGTGTTCCACACCAGGGCCAGGCGCAGCTCCTCCTCGGCCAGGGCGAGCGCCTCCCGTGGGAGGCCCAGGGCCAGCTGGCACTCGGCGGCGGCCGTGCGCCACGGGGTGACGACCGGGCTGAACACCTCCCGGGCCGACTGGCGGCGCCCGCACTCCAGGAAGTCGTGCAGGGCTCCCGCCAGGTCACCGTTCGCGGCGCGCAGCTCCCCGCGCGCGTACAGGAACCGGTTCAGCTCCCAGGACTCCGGCGCCGTCCGCAAGTCGAAAGCCTCGGCCAGGCGTGCGGCCTCGGCGGCGCGGCCCGTCTGCACGAGTGCCGTCAGCGCGTGGGCATGGGCGTTGGTCGGGCTCGCGGCGGCGGGCGGCGGGTCGGCCAGGAGGCGCGTGTAGTCGGCCCGTGCCGCGACGATGTCCATACGGGTGTTGAGCAGCGCCTCGTGCATGGGGTGCAGGACATCGGGGCGCTGCCCGGCCAGACCGCGCTCCACCAGCCGTTTGGCCTCGTCGAGTTCGTCGGCCCACTGAGCGACCGCGGCGGCCGTGCCCAGCAGGTACGGCTCGGACAGCGGGTCGGCCGGTTCCGCCAGCAGACCGCGCAGGCGCAGCATCGCCTCCCTCGCCGAGCTCAGACCTGCCGTGACCGCGTATTTCACCAGGAACGCGTGACCGGCCGTGCTGATCGACTCCGGCGAGCGCTCGGCCACCTCGGCCAGCCGCTTGTACGCCTCCTGCCGCACCAGCTGGTCCTTGTCGGACAGTTGCAAAAACGCCTGCCGCAGGATGCGCACCAGGTCGGGACGGTAGGCGAGTGCGTCGTACAGCGAGCGCAGCACCTCGACCCCCGCGCGGGTCCTGCCACGGCCGGTCAGCGCCGTCCCCAGGGCGACCGCGGCGCGCACCCGTTCCCGCGGCGGCCCCGGCAACCGCAGCGCCTCGGTGAGCCTGAGGATCGCGGCCGAGGGGCCGGGCACCGCGTACTCCAGTGAGCCCAGTTCGGTCAGCAGGCGTTGTCTGCACTCATCGGAGAGGGGTCCGTCCAGAGCGCGGCGCAGGAAAGCCACCGCGTCCTCGATGTGCCCCTCACGCAACGCCAGTGAAGCGGCGTCCTGAAGCACCGGCAGTGCCCAGGGCGCGTCCACCACGTCGGTGAGCAGCAGTTGACGGGCGACAAGCTCGCTGGAGACACCGTGGTACAGCATCGCCTCGGCGGTCGTCCGGTGCGCGGCCCGCCGCCGGGACGCGGGCACGCCGGTGAGCACCGCGTCCCGCAGCAGCGGATGGGCGTAGCGGGCGCGGCCCATGCCGTCGGGGCGCAGCAGTCCGAGGCCGGTCATCGCGGTGATCCAGCCCGCGACCCGGGCCGGGTCGGCGCCGGAGAGTTCGGCGAGGAGTGAGGGGATGTGGAGGGCGGGGAACCCCGCGCTGGGGGCGGGTCCGTCGTCCCAGCCCTCGTCCAGGATCGCCAGCGTCCGCGCCACCTCCGCGGTACCCGGCCCGGCGCAGTCCAGCCACCACTGCACGGCCGCCGGAAAAGCTCCCGGGTACAGCGCGGCCGAGGTGTGCGGCACGACCGGGTGGCTGCCGTCGGAGAGGTCGTCCAGCAGGGCGCGCAGCAGCAGGGGGTTGCCCGCGCCGGCCCGTACGCAGTCCTCGATCCAGGAGTCGTCGGCGTCCGGTAAGGCCGAACGGATCACTTTCCCCGCCGTGTTGTCGGACAACGAGGCCAGAGTGTGGGTGGTGACCAGGGCGGGGGAGAGGCTGTGGGTGAGGCCCTGTGCGGGCGGGTCGACGTCGTACTGGCTGCGCTCGGTGGCCGCCAGGACGATCGGCAGCCGGTCCATGAGCCGGGCGGTCTCCACCAGCCAGCGGTGGGACGCCGGGTCAGCCAGGTGCACATCGTCCACGGTGATCAGCAGCGGCGACTGCTCGGCGTACGAGCGCAGCACCCGTCGCAGCCCGGCGCCGGTCGCCCGTTCATCGCCGTCCCATGCCGGATCGGCGAACTCGGGTACGAGGCAGAAAAGTTGACGGACTGCGGCGAAGGGGATCGCGGAGTCGCCGGCGGAGCAGCGAGCGCGCAGCACCTGCATACCGTGGGCGGCGGCGTCCTCGGCGGCGGCCTCCAGGACCGTGGTGCGGCCCGTGCCGGTGGCACCGCGCAGCAGGACCAGACGACCGGTGCCCGCATGAGCGCGCTCGGTCGCGGTGGCCAGCAGCCGCGCTGCTTCCCGTGGTGCACATGCCGGTCGGGACATCCCTGCCTCCTTCTGTGGACGTGAGCGTCCTCACTCACAAGGACGGAGTGCGCCGGACTTCGGTGGCGTGACCCACCCCGTGAGAAGAAGCACCATGATCGCGCACTTGTGCGACGGAACCGGAATGTCGCTTCCGCCGTCACGTTCCCACTGTCGTGGTTCCGGCCGGCCGATCTCGTGGTCCGTGTCGTGGTGCTCCACGATTGCGCTGGTCACGAGCGTCACATGAGGGTGAAGAGACTCCGCCCGCCTCTGATCCCACAGAGGTGGCGGGGTCTCGGACAGGGGAAAGGGTGCTCAACTCAATCCGGATGACACACGCCGTTACGGCAGACGGCACCGCCGTGCCGCCGACTCGGATTCCCGTGGCGGGGCACGCCAGCGTGGTGAAACGGCGTCAGCCGACGTCCTGGTTAAGTCTGTCGTACCTCGTGACGGCGTGGATTGAGCGCCGCCAGGACGAACGCCGATTCATCTCTGTGGTGTTGGCCAGTCTGATTCCCGGAGAGGTGCTTCCCGCCACCGAACTGCTTGGTCCTCTCGGCGCCGCTCTCCACGACAAGCCCCTCCCCGCCTGCCCCCAAGTGCCGCACCCGTCCCGCCGCCTGCAGCTGTACCCACCGGAAGCGAAACCTGGCACCAAGCCTGTGGCGGAGATCGTCATGTTTGTGTCCTGGCTGCCAGATGGCACGGCGGGCCATGTTGAAAAGGTGACACAACGGCGCGTCGTCTTCCTTGTCTTTCCGCGGTTTCAGGTGCTGGACCTGACGGGACCGCATGAGGTGTTCGCGCAGACGGCGCGGTGGGTGCCCGAGAGCGAGGGCTATGCCGTTGAGATCGTCGCGGGCCGGGCCGGAGCGGTGCGGGCCTGTCACGGGATCGACGTTGTGGCCGGCAGCGGTGTCCAGCAGTGTGAGGGACCGCTGGACACGCTGGTGGTCGTCGGTGGACCGGGCGAGGGAGAGGCGGTGGACGATGAAGAGCTTGTCGGCTGGCTCAGGGCGGCAGCCGGCCGGGCCCGGCGGGTCGCCGCCGTGTGTACGGGCGCGTTCCTGCTCGCGCGGGCCGGGCTGCTCGACGGACGGCGCGCGGTGACGCACTGGGCGGCCTGCGAGCGGCTGGCCCACGAGCACCCGGACGTCACGGTCACCCCGGACCAGATCTTCGTACACGACGGGTCGGTGTGGACCTCCGCCGGAATCACGGCGGGGATGGACCTGGCGCTCGCCATGGTCGAGGAGGACCACGGGCCCGAGGTCTCCCGGGCCGTCGCGCGGATGCTGGTGATGTTCGTCCAGCGACGGTCGGCGACAGCCGAGCTCTTGGAGGTGCTTGGCGACGCAGCCAACGGTTACGACTTAGCGAGGTCGGTATGAGTTCCCTCCCACTTCGCAAGCCGGACCACATCGCCTGGCTGATACCACAGAAGCAGGTCATGCATGGCAGTCTCGTCAGGTTACGACGGTAGCGGCGTAGCAGCAGCACCTTTCCGGGTGCTCGGGCCGCTTGAGGTGAGCGGCGAGCTGGGGGCCGTATCCGTGGCACCGGGGCGACAGGAGATCGTCCTCGGGGCGCTGGTGCTCGAACTGAACCGGGTGGTGGAGACGACCCGTCTGGTGGATGTCATCTGGGCTCACCATCCGCCGAAGACGGCACGCGCCCAAGTGCAGATCTGCATCTCCCGGCTCCGCAAGGCACTTTCGGGCGGGGGAGTTGACGCCACCATCGAGACCCGCGCTCGCGGGTACATCCTGAGGGCGCCGGAGGATGCGACCGACGTCGGCACCTTCCGTCGTCTGGTAACAGAGGCGCATGCGCTGGCCCGTGACGGTCTGAAGATGCCTGCGGTGGACACGCTTCGCTCGGCGATAGGCCTGTGGCGGGGGCGGTGCCTGGCCGGTGTACCCAGCGAAGTCCTGGCCGGTACGGCAGCGCAGTGGGACGAGAGCCGCCTGGAAGCGGTGGAGACCTGCATGCGGCTGTTGCTGGAGCTGGGCCGTCACGAGCATCTGGTCGGCGAACTGATGCAGCTTGTCGCCGGCCATCCGCTGCGTGAGCGGCTGCGGGGGCACCTCATGGTGGCGTTGTACCGTTCGGGCCGGCAGGCGGAGGCGCTGGATGTCTACCACCAGGGCCGCGCGATGCTCACCGAAGAACTGGGCCTGGACCCGGGAAGGGAACTACGCGACCTGGCGCAAGCAATCCTGACCGACGACGCCGACCTGGCACTGGCCGAACCGGACGAACCACGTTCTCTCGTGGCGACGCCGCTCTCTGAGGTGGTGCAAGAGCGTGGTGCCGATCCCGACCCGGTCGTCACCCCAAGGCAACTTCCCGCCGACATCGGCGACCTCGTAGCCGACGGCACGATCGTTTCAGCGGTCTGCGACGCCGTCACCCAGGAACAGGAAAAGGGGCAACTGAACGTGGTCCTGGTGCTTGGCCGGCCTGGTGTCGGCAAAAGCACGTTGGCCAGGCACGTGGCGCACCGACTCGCAACCGAGTACTTCCCGGACGGACAGCTCTACTGCGACCTCCGGGGGCCGGGCGGACAACCGGTGGGCCCCGCCCAGGCGTTGGGGCGGTTCCTCCGAGCGCTGGGCATACCGGGCCAGGCCATACCCGATGCGCTTGATGAGCGCGCGGAGATGTACCGCAGTCTGCTGGCCGGTCGCCGGATCCTGGTGTTGCTGGACGACGCGGTGAGCGAGTCGCAGGTGATGCCCCTGCTGCCCGGAACCGGCAGCAGCGGCGTGCTGGTCACCAGCCGCGGCCAGCTCACGGCGTTGCCGGGCGCCCGCCGGTTCGACTTGGAGCCGCTGAGCCCGGAACAGGCCCTCCAGCTCCTGGGGCGGATCATTGGCGAGCACCGTGTGGAGAGCGAGCGGGAGGCAGCGCGGGTCCTCATACGCTTGGTGAGCGGGCTGCCCCTCGCGCTGCGTATCATCGGCGCGCGCCTGGCCGCGCGCCCGCACTGGTCACTGACCTCCATGTGCCACCGGCTTGAGAACGAGCACCGCCGGTTGGACGAGCTGGCATACGGCGAGCTGTCGATCCGGGCAAGTCTTTCGCTCAGCTACGACGGCCTGGCGGCGGCCGACCGTCGCCTGTTGTGCCTGCTCAGCCTGGCCGAGGGGACGGTGATTCCGAGCTGGCTGGGTGCCGCCCTTCTCGACGACCGCACGCCGCAACCCGCTGACCTGCTGGAACCGCTCATCGACAGGCGGCTCCTCGACATCACCGCCATGGACCAGGGCGGGGAGTTCCGATGCGGACTGTCGCAGATCGTGCGGATGTTCGCGCACGAACGGCTGCCCGCGGAGATTCCCGAGGCAGAACGTGTCGGAGCGGTGCGGCGTATGGTCGGTGGCTGGCTGGCGCTCGCGGAGAGGGCGCACAAAGAGATCTACGGCGGTGCGTACACCATCGTGGCGGGCCGGGGCGAGCGCTGGCATCCGCCGGAGGACCATGTCCAGCGGTGCCTCCGCGACCCGCTTGGGTGGCTGGAGAGCGAGCAGACCAACCTGTTGAACGCGGTCGAGTTGGCGGCCCGGTCCGGGCTGGATGAGTTGTGCTGGGAGCTGGCCACGACTCTGGTGACGCTCTTCGAGGCCCGTGGCTATCCCGAGCTCTGGGAGCGCACACATCAGGTAGCGCTGACCGCGGTACAGGAGGCCGGCAACGAACGGGGCCAGGCGGCGGTACTCGGCTCGTTGGGGACCCTGCACCTGTACCGGGGCGAGCATGAGGCAGCAGGCCCTTACCTCAGCACCGCTTTAAAGATCTTCGAGCGGGTTGGGGAGCCGAGTGGCCAAGCGCTGTGCCTGCGTGACCTGGCGCGCATCGAGCAGCACCATGGTGACGACGATCGGGCGCTGGCCCTCTACGAGAGCGCCGAGCGCAACTTCGTGCGGGCGCAGGACGTGATTGGCCGGGCGTACGTGCTTGGCGAGATGGCACACATCACGATGCGGCGGGCGGACTTCGCGCGAACCCGTTCGTATCTCGACGAGGCTCTCGGGATCTGCCGGTCAGCCGGCTTCGACCGCGGCCAAGCCCTCGCACTGCGGCGGCTGGGCCAAATGCTGATGCACCAGCAGCGGTACGAGGCGGCGGAACGGACCCTGCTTGAGGTCCTCGCCATGGTCGGGGCGAGCGGCGACCTGGTCGGAGAGGGGTATGTGCTGCACGACCTCGGCCGGGTCAACGCCCACCTGCGTCGCGTGGAACAGGCCGTCCAGTACTACTCGCGATCGGCCAGGATCCGGGAGCGGATCCTGGACCACAGCGGGGCCGCTGCCGTACGGGCCGACATCGTTGCCATCCTAGGCAGGTCGATGATGCCGGTCGGCTGATACCAGGAGGCATGCTGGTCCGTCACGTCCACGGCGTGTTGCCGGCGGGTGTTTCGCCGGCCGCCAACACGGCGACCGGGCCCTGCTCCACGCCGTGCTGATTTCCTGCAGCGCGCAGGACCAGCACGACGACGGCCCCCGCGGCAGCCGGCGACTTCTTGATGGCCATCTCAGTTCTCCTCCCTTCGCAACCCGTTTCGCAATCCGTCCGGGCGTTGCTGAAACCAGCGTGCATCAGGTACCCATCGCGGCCGCATGCTCGCGCTATCACCGCCTTATCCCGGCCCCGTCCCGCCGTGGGTGCGTCGTGATGCCGGGCCGATAGGGCGACACCGGAGATTGGGTACTGCCGACCTCGGCGCCCCTTCAGGGGACGGCCCTCAAGGAGTAGTCCAATGACCGTAGTGACCCGGAACGCGGTGACGCCCGCCGCGTTCGGCGTCCCGGAAACCGCATTGCAGCGCAGCACAAAGTCCCCCGCGACAGCAGCGGTAGACCTTGTCAGGGAGTGCCCACGGAAGAGGAAGGAACCGGTGCGTGCGCACCAGGGGCTCTCCTTGACCGTGGCTCAGGGGAAGGTGCACGGCCGATGACGATGGACGCGGAGTTCTACTCCCGGGTGGCCGAGCGGTTCGGCGGCTACTTCAGCGATGCGCGGAGCACCGACGTATTCCCCGACGGCCGCCCGGACACTGTCTTCGATGAACTGGCGACTGCACTGGGAGCGCCGCACGCCCGACTGCTGGATGTCGGCTGCGCCGACGGGCGCAGTTTGTTGCGCATCTCTCGTGCGTACGGCGCCGTAACCGGGATAGATCTGTCGCCGTCGATGCTGGAATGCGCCGAGCGGTATCGAGCGGAGGCAGTGCTGTCGCACGTCACGTTCGAGCTGCGCGACGCCGCCCACACAGAGCTGCCCGATGGGTACGCCGATGTGGTCACTTCCCGCCGCGGTCCGCTGATCACCCGTGAGTTCGAGCGGGTGCTGCGCCCCGGTGGGGTCGTGATGTACATGGGAATCGGGGAGCAGGACGCCCGCGAGCTGAAGGAAACGTTCGGTCGCGGCCAGGACTTCGGCAGCTGGAACGGCAGGCCCTTGTCGGACGGGATTGCTCAAGAACTGTCCGATGCGGGTTTCGTTGTGACAAGAAACCAGGGGTTCCGGTTCGAGGAGTTCTACCACTCGGCGGGCGATCTGGACACCTTTCTGCACCAAGTGCCGATCGTCGACAACTACGATCCGGCGGCGGACAAGGAGGCATTCGATCGATATGTCGCCGCGGTGTCCGTCGATCAGGGCGTCCGGCTCAGTCGGCATTGGTTCATCGTGCAGGCGCAGAAGCCGGCGGCCGTCGAGCCGTCCCACTCATAGGAATCGGTGCGCCATGGAGCAGGATCTCGTAGTTAACGAAATCTTCGGTCCGACCGTCCAGGGCGAAGGTCGGTCCCTGGGACGCAGGTGCGCGTTCCTGCGACTCGGCGGGTGCAACCTGTCGTGCTCGTGGTGCGATACGCCATACACGTGGGACTGGACCGGAGCAGGTGAGAGCGGGGTCGCCCACGATCCGCGTAAGGAGCTGCACCGCCGCCCGGTCGAAGATGTCGTCGCAGAATTGCTCGGATTCGACACCGAGCTGATCGTGATCTCCGGCGGTGAGCCCCTGGGGCAGCAAGAGCGACTGATTCCTCTAGTGGCAGCACTGACCGGACGCGGTAAAGAGATCGAGATCGAGACCAACGGGACGCACGCCGCGCACCCCGAACTCATCGCCGCCGGCGTCAGGTTCAACGTCTCGCCGAAGCTGTCGCACTCGGGCGACCCCCTGCAGCGCAGGATCGTCCCTGCCGCACTCACCAGTCTTTCGGCACTGCCGGGAAGCACGTTCAAGTTCGTCTGCCAGAACACCCGCGATCTCGACGAAGTGGCCCAGCTGGTTGCCACCTTCGACCTGTCCTCGGTATGGATCATGCCGATCGGGCGTACCGCCGACGATGTCACAAAGCATATGAGCGAGTTGGCCGACGCGGTGGTAAAGCGCGGCTGGAACCTGACGACCAGACTGCACACCTTGGTGTGGGACGACAAACGCGGCGTGTGAGCAACGGCACGCGCAAAGGAGAAGGGAATTCGGATCGATGGCATTTCGAATCACGAAGAAATTTGAATTCTCGGCCAGTCATCGGCTTGCCGGCCTTGCTCCTGAGCACCAGTGTGCCCGAATGCACGGGCACAACTATGTGATCGAGTTGGAGCTTGGAGCAGATGATACGGATCTGTTGCCCGTGGGCTTCGTTCGAGACTACGGGGAATTGTCCGCATTCAAGGTCTGGCTGGACAGTCATCTTGATCATCGGCATCTGAACGATGTGATGGACGAAAATCCGACGGCTGAGAATATGGCGGCCTGGGTCTACAAGACATGGTCGATGAAGTTTCCCGAGTTGACCTGCGTGCGTATCTCAGAAACTCCCAAGACTTGGGCCGAGTACCGGCCGTGAGGTCAGTAACTCCGCAGCCCAGACGAAAGGCGACCGCATGTCGGTGACGAAATTGGACCTCGATGGTGACCCGTCAGCGTCGAGGGCGACCGAGGACCCACTGGTCGAGATCGCCCGCCAACTGTTGGTGGAGATCGGCGAGGACCCGAATCGCGACGGACTGCTCGACACACCTGCGCGGTTCGCTCGCTGGTGGCGAGAGTTCATCAACTACGACCCGGGTTCGCTGGGCACGCTTTTCGAATCCATCGGCACGAGCCAGCTCGTAGTCGTCTCAGACATTCAGGTCTGGTCGCTGTGCGAGCACCACCTCCTGCCGTTCAACTGCTCCGTGACGATCGCGTACCGCCCGACGGGGCAACTGCTCGGCCTGTCGAAGTTTGCCAGGGTCGCCCACCAGTACGCGCACAAGCTGCAGGTCCAGGAGCGCCTCGTGGACCAGATCGCGCTCGAGATCAGCACCCTGAGCGGCACCCCGGACGTCGCGGTCATAGCGAAGGGCGAGCACCTTTGCATGTCGATGCGCGGCATCAAGGCTGCCGCGCAGATGACATCGACCGCATATCGCGGGGAGTTCAGCACGGACTCCGGGCTCCGGGGCGAGCTGTTCGACTTGCTCCGGGTGTGACGAGCCATCCGACCCCGAAAGTGAAAGCAGTGAGCGATCGAGGTGGTGCGGCGACGGGATCGCACGGCTCGGGAGCGCTGCAGGGCTAACGCGAACTCATGGCCCTGCCTGGTGCCCCGGGGACCGTCGCGGTCTCACCGGGCCGCTGGTCGCGACACTGCTCGCACCGGGTGTCTTGGAGGTCGCGCTGCCCATCCAAGCGCAGACGCAGAAAAGCTGCTTGGAGCGGCTTCTATCTGGCAGCACTGTCGGCCACCAGTATCGCCAGTATCGCCGGAGCGACGGGCTTCGGAGCTCTGCCGCCGGCGTTCCGCAGGCGGGTCACGACGCCGTGGCCGCATCCGGGGCGGAGAGCAGCGAACAGAAGCCGTTCTCTTCGGCACACATGCGAATCCGGTCCGGTCGGCATGAAAGGACAACGATGAACGCAAATGATTCCTCGACGCCTGCGGAAGCGGCTCGGCTGCTCCCCGTGCTGGACGCCGACCGGCTGCTGGCCGACCTCATGACCGCGCGCGACCATCTGTGGGATGAGCAGAGCTCGCACGAGAACGGGCGAGTGTCCAGGTGGGCCGAACAGGACTGGCGCTGCCTCCCGGTGCGCAGCCCCGCTGGTGACAAGACACGTACCGACCCAGGGGGCCCTGGCAGTGCGGAGTTCGCCGACACCGAGTGGCTGGACCATATGCCGTACGTGCGGGAGGTCCTGCGCTCGATTCCCGGACCCCTCTACGCAGTCCGATTCCTGGATCTTGGACCCGGCGTCGTCGGATACCGCCATTGCGATCCCAAGTTCTCCCCGGACTGGGGTATGGCCCGGCTGCACATCCCGGTCATCACCCACGAGGAAGCCTCGCTGGATCTTGACGGAGGGATTTATCGCTGGCAGCCCGGTGAGTTCTGGTTCGGCGACTTCAGCCGCAAGCACCAGATCCAGAACCTCGGTCCCGAGCATCGGGTGCATCTCGTCGTGGACGTGCTCGTCACACCGGAGCTCGCACAGTTGTTCCCGGCTGACTGGGCCGACTACTTCAACGGCCCGGATGTGCTCTACAACCGTCCGGCCGTGGCCACGACCGACCGAGAGCGGGAAGCTGCGCGGTGTTCGTTCGACGCGCCGGCGCACCTGCTGGAGATAGAGGAGTTCGGGTCGCTCACCGGCCCGCAGCCGCAGGTCATCTTCGGCATCGTCGACACCGGCACGGGCCTTGCCATTCGGTCTCCCCAGGACCACCTCTTCCCGCTGGTGGCCCTCGGCGGACACGAGTACCGCTTGGTCGGGTGGAGCGAGGAGCGAACCGTCACCACGAGGCTGGACGGTCCGCGGCCCGAAGTCGAACTGACCTACCGCAAGGGCCACCGATCGACCCGGCTGCTCGTCCCGGCCACGCCGGCGGCGTGACGGACGCCCGCACGTCCGCCGCTGTTTCGGTGCACAGCACACCGCTGCCCTGATCCTTACGCACTGATCCTCCATCCATTTCCGTCTGCCGGAAGGCGACGCATGCCGAAAACTGTCGCAATCGTGTCCGGCGGCCTGGACTCGGTCACCATGGCCTACCACCTCCAGGCGCAAGGACACACACTCCACCTGCTGTCCGTGAACTACGGCCAGCGTCATCTCGTCGAGCACGAGTTCGCCGCGAAGGCGGCTCGATCGCTCGGGGTGCCGCACAACGTCGTCGATCTCAGCCCCGTCGGCAAGCTCCTGAGCGGCTCCTCGCTCACCGACCCGACCGTCGACGTGCCGGATCACAAGAGTGGGTCGTCCGGCGGGAGCCCGAACGTCGTACCCAACCGCAATGCCCTTCTGCTGTCCGTCGCCTTCGCGGTCGCCGTCGCCGAGAAGGCGGAAGCGGTGGCCGTCGGGGTGGTCGACGACCTGCAGGCCGCGCCCGACAGCAATGCCGAGTTCATCGATTCCTTCCTCGCCATGGAGCGGATCGCGACCCGCGGATATGCGCACCCTGACCTGACCCTGACAGCGCCGCTGGTCAGGCTGCGCAAGAGCGACGTGGTGTCGCTCGGTGAGGAACTCGGCGTCCCCTGGACCGATACCTGGAGCTGCTTTCGCGGCGACGCGCTGCAGTGCGGACGGTGCGCCGCCTGCCGGGAGCGGCAGGAAGCGTTCCGGGACGCCGGCGTGTCCGACCCGACGACCTACCAGACCAGCGATTCGAAGGAGCTGCCATGACCGACACCTTCCCCGTGCTCGACATTCGTGATGCCGCCGGTTCGGAAGAGGACCGGGCAGCGTTCCTGACCCGGTTGCGCAGGGCCGTGCACGAGATCGGCTTCTTCCAGCTCGTCGGCCACGGCATCGAGGACGCCGACGAGATGCTCGACCTCACCCGCCGGTTCTTCGCCCTGCCCGAGGCCGACCGGCTCGCGCTGAACATCCTCGACTCGCCGCTGTTCCGCGGCTACTCCGAACTCGGCCGCGAACACACCAAGGGCATCCCCGACCAGCGCCGGCAGCTGGACATCGGGCCGGAGCAGCCCGCGAGGACGTCCGCGCCCGGCGATCCCGCCTACCGGTGCCTGATCGGCCCGAACGAGTGGCCCGAGGCGATGCCCGAGCTGCGCCCGGCCATCGAGTCATGGATCGCCCGGCTGACCGATCTATCACGTCAACTGCTGCGGCTGATGCTCGAGTCGCTCGATGCCCCCGCCGGGTTCCTGGACGATGTGGTCGATCCGGATCCGCAGATCCACCTCAAACTCCTGCACTACCCCGGTCCCGCGCAGGCGAGCGAGGACGCGGGCGAGGGCCAGGGGACCGGCATTCACAACGACCTCGGGCTGCTCACCCTGCTCGTCCAGGACGACAACGGCGGCCTCCAGGTCGCGGTCGAGGAGGGCAAGTTCGCCGATGTGCCGGTGATCCCGGGGGCGTTCGTGGTCAACCTGGGAGAGCTGCTGGAGGTGGCGACGAGGGGCTACGTGCGTGCCACCCTCCACCGGGTGGTCCGGCCCGCCCCGGGCGTCAACCGCTACTCCATTCCCTTCTTCTACAACCCTCGGCTGGACGCCACGATGCAGCCCCTGCCCAGCCCATATGTCGAGGGCGCCGGCGGAGTCATCGACGTCGCCGGCAACCCGTTGTTCGCCCTCTACGGCGACAACGTCATGAAGGGGCTGATCCGCTCCTTCCCCGACATCGTTGCCCGCCACCACCCGACCCTGGCCGCGGGAGCCGGGCCCAGGAGTTCCTGACACCGGGCGGTCGGGCACATCCTCACCGCCCGGCCCGAGTGGTCGGGCCTGGCGGTGGCGTCGCCGGCCGGTCCGACGGGGACCGAACGAACATGAGACAGGGCGAATTTCATGAGAATCAACCTTCTCGGGCCGCTCCAGGCCTACGGGGACGATCACCGCGTCGACATGGCGCCGGCCGCCCAGAAAGTACGTCAGACACTGGCAATGCTCGTGCTGAACGCGGGCCGGGTGGTGCCCTTCGAGCAACTCATGGACGAGCTGTGGAACGACAACCCGCCGGCCAGCGCGCACACCGCGCTGCAGACGTATGTGTACCAGCTCAGGAAGCGGTTCTCCCTCGGCAATCCGAGGAGCGGCGGCGCGGTACGGGCGGCCGGGCCGCTTCTGGGCACGGTCGACGGCGGCTACCAGCTGTCGCTGCCCGCCGACCACGTGGACGTCTTCCGGTGCGAGCCGTTGCTCGCCCGTGCCCGAGCGGAGTTCCGCGACGCGGACTTCGCCCGGGCCCGTGACACGGCCGCCGCGGCGCTGGAGCTGTGGCGGGACGATGCCCTGGTGGACGTACGCAAGGGGCCCACATTGAAGGCCGAGGCGGTCCGCCTGAAGGAGTTGCGTACCAGCGCACACCACCTGCGGATCGAATCCGACCTGCACCTCGGCCGGCACCACGAGGTGCTCGTCGAACTCACCTCGATGGCCGGGCGGGAACCGACGGACGAGCGGGCCCAGGGCAATCTGATGACGGCTCTCTACCGGATGGACCGGCGGGCGGAAGCGCTCCAGGTCTACCGGCGGGCACACGAGCGGATCGCCACCGAGCTGGGTCTCGACCCTTCGCCCCAACTCCAGGCCCTGCACACGGCCATGCTCACGTCGGACGAGGCGCTGCTGCGTCCCGCCGGGCGGCTCACGGCCGTGACCGCCGCCCCCCGGGCCGCCCGGGCGCCCTGCCATCTGCCCGCCCCGCGCGAGCGTCTGACCGGACGCGCCGGCCAGCTGGCGCGCCTCACCGCGGTGCTGGCCGGCCGGGCGCGGGAGGACCGGCCGCTCGTGATCGTGGGGGGCGCCCCCGGCACGGGGAAGAGCGAGCTGTGCCTGCACGCCGCGCATCAGGTGAGCGGCCACTACCCGGACGGACGGCTCTACGCGCGTCTTCGTGACGGTGCCGGCCGGCGGGTGCGGCCCGCCGAGATCCTTCGCTCGTTCCTGCGTGGACTCGGCGCGGCGGAGGAGCAGTTGCGACTGGGCACGACCGACCTGAGCCTGTTGTTCCGTACCTGGACCGCCGAGCTCCGTGTCCTGGTGGTGCTCGACGACGTGTGCGACGTACGGGACTTGACGCCGCTGCTGCCGTCCGGCGCGGGCTGCGGCGTGGTGATCGGCAGCCGACGGCGGCTGTTCGTGTCCTCGTCTGCGGTCCACGTCGAACTGGCCGGACTGCCCTTCGACGACTGTCTGCACCTGCTGGAGTCCTCCGTGCCGAGACACCGGATCGCCATGGACCCGGAGGGGCTGCGACGGCTGGCCCGGTTGTGCCGGGGGCTGCCGGGCGTGCTCTTCGCGGTCGCTTCGCAGTTGCGCCGCCGCCCGCACTGGACGGCCCGGCAGGCCACTGCCTGGGTCCTCGCGTCCGGGGACGCCGACAGCGACCCGCTGGGCGTGCGGGCCGGAATCGACCGGACGCTCGCGACGCTGCCCGCCGAGTTAGAGCCCCTGGCGTACGCGCTGTTGTCTCCCGGCGTCCCCGATCGGCTCACGCCGGCGCTTGTTGCAGCGGCCCTGGGGATCAGCGAGCAGCAGGCCGAGGACCTGCTGGAGGAGCTGGCGGAGAGTTACCTGCTGCGCGCGCAGCACCCGTGCGTGAACGGCCGGTTCTCCTACGAATGGGAGCCTGGGATACGCCCGTTCGCGGCGCGGCCGAGCAGCGCGCCGGTCATGTGCTCCGCCTGACGGTCACGGCTCCCGTACCACCTTGCGTCGTATCGCGAGCCCTCCAGCGCGTGGTGCGCGGCGGCCGCCTCAGCGAATCGAGGTCGAATGCCAAGTTCAGAAGCGAAGCTTTCAGCAGTGGAGACACCGTAGCGTGAGAATCCTTGTCAGCAGCGTCCGCAAAGGCTGGGAAGAGGAGCGTGACTCTTTCCGCGGGCTGATCAGCGCGCTGGGCCACACTCCGGTGCGGTTCGAGGAATTCACACGAAACGTGGAGACCTACGCCACCGGTGTGTTCCGCGGCTCCGTGATCGCCGGGATGACCCCACGCAGGACTGTACCGGCCGACACGCTTTGTCCGAACCCGACCAAGCAACCTAACCTTGGAGAACCGTCATGCCACAGCGCCCGAAACTCGTCCTCGTCGGTCAGTTGTCCGTGTTCCCCTGGGTGTTCGAAGCAGCCAAGCGCGCCGGTATCGACCTGATCCTCGTCCCCAGGGGGGACGACTCGGCGGAGTCCGCCGGGCGGGCCGACGCGGTGGTCGAACTGCTGCCACTGGACATCGACGAAGACCCGGAAGGCGCGCTGTCCGCGCTCGCCGACCGCTACCGGCGGGAGCCCTTCGACGGAATCATGGCGGGCAACGAGAGGGTCGTGCCGTTCGTGGCACGCGCCGCGCATGAGCTGGGCCTCACCGGCCTGACCGAGGAGGCGGCGGCCGTGGTGCGTGACAAGCGCAGCATGCGCCATCGCCTGCTGGAGGCAGGTCTGGGCTTGCCTGGCTTCGTGGCCATCGAGGATCCGGACGGCTGGACCGACGCGCTGGCCTTGCGGTTCCCCGTCGTGGTCAAACCAGCGAACGGCCACTCCAGCCTCGGTGTGATCCGTGTGGATGACAAGGACTGCCTTGAGCAGGCCGTGGCCAGCACATGGAAGCTCATCGAAACTCACCACCTGGGGGTCGCCGACGGACCGACCCCAGAAACCGGTGTGTTGGTCGAGGAGTACCTGGACGGGCCGGAGGTCTCCGCAGAATCCCTCGTGCACCACGGGCAGGTACGGGTCTGTGGCGTCAGCTGGAAGGGGGAACTGGCGGGGCCCTACTTCGAGGAGACCATGTTTAGGGCCCCCGCCCAACTGCCCACCGAGATACTCACCGCGATCGAGGCGGAGGTGATCGGCGCCCACCACGCCTTCGGCATCACGGAAGGCACCACGCATACCGAACTGCGGCTGGTCGGTGGGGTGCGGCCGGTTCTGCTGGAGATGGGCGCGCGCCTCGGCGGCGGGGGCTTTACGCACCACCTCGTCCACTTCAGCACCGGGATCGACCTGGCCGCCGAGACGCTGCGCATCCACCTCGGCCGGGAACCGCTCTGCTGGCGTGAGGAGCCGGCACTGGTCGGTCACGTCGCGGTCTATGAGGTGCCGGTCGGCAGCGGAGGACGGATGAAGCAGGTACACGGCTTGGACTCGGTGCGTAACGACCCGCAGGTGGACTACGTGGTGCAGACCGTGAGTCCCGGCGAACTGCTGCTCCCCTACCCGGATTTTTCCGGATACCCGGCCATCGTGGTCTCCCGTCACGAGTCGGATGCCGCGGCCGTGGCGTACCGCGCCCACCTCGCCCGGACGCTGCACGTCGAGTACGAAGAGCAGGGTTGAGCATGCGCCACGGCGCGGTACGCCGTGGCGGACAACGCCTCATGGCCTTCCTCCGGACGACCGTGGACGGATTGCCGTCCCTACTGGTGGCTCTGGGGTTGGGCAGGCGGGCATCGTGCTGTTGCGCCGCATCGCCGACCGGGTCGGGCTGACCCGGGCCTTACGGCCGCGCTCCCCAAGGGCACCGGGCCTGGGTGGCGCGACCGAGGCATTGCGCTGGTGCGGCTGGCCTGTGGGATCGCGCTTGGTGCGACGAACGTGCTGGTGGTCGAGCAACTCCGGCATCATTGGCGGAAGTTGTTCCCGCGACCCGTCTCAGACAGCACCCTGCGAGCATGCTGAAGGCGATCGACGGCCCGGTGGTGGCGCGGGACGAGCGCGTCCGCGCCGGGATACGGCGCGTGGTGTGGACACTGCTCGCCCTGCGGCCCGGGGGCTTTCCCTGGATCTCGGTGTGTGGCCGGGAGCTGACCGGCTGGTACGTCCTGGACCTGGACGCCAACGCCGTTGCGTTTGGCCGGTCGGTGGTTCGTCAAGCTGCTGATGAAGGAGAACGGGACCTCTGGTAGATCACTTGTGTCGAGCAAGATGATCAGGAACCAGGGGTCCCGTTGCAAGAGAAGTCTGCCATCGCCCGCACCAGCGAGACCGCCGCGGGTGTCCACGCGCCGGGACATCTCGGCGAGCTGACCCAGATCGTGGATTTCGCGCTGGTGGACGCGGTGCTGGATGAGACCGGGGCGCGCGAGAAGCGGTTGCGGCTGCTGCCGTCCCGGATGGTGGTGTACTTCGTTCTGGCCCTGGCCCTGTTCGAGCACTGTTCCTACCAGGCGGTGTGGGGCAAGCTCACCACGCCCCTGGCCGCGCTCGCCCTGGTACGCCCGGCCGCCTCCTCGCTCACGCGGGCCCGCCGCCGGGTCGGCACGGCCCCGTTGCACCGCCTGTTCGAGATCCTCACAGGTTCCGTCGCAAACCCCGCCCAGGCCGGATCCTTCTACCGCGGGCTGCGCACGGTGGGGTTGGACGGTACCCACCTGCACATACCCGACCACGAGCAGGTCACCTGGCACTACCCCAAGCGCTCCGGGGACACACTGGAGTTCGGCTACCCGCTGCTGCGTTTGCTCGCGGTGGTCGAGTGCGGGACCCGGGCCGTGCTCGCCGCCGCCTTCGGCCCCGAGGACGAAGGCGAACTGTTCTACGCCCAGCGCCTGCTGGGGTGCCTAAACGCCTCGATGCTGCTGCTTGCAGACGCCGGCTTCGACACGGTCGAGTTCCTGCGCGAGGCGGCCGGCACCGGTGCACCGTTCCTGGTGCGCTCCTCCGCCCGGCGCCGCCCGACCATCCAGCGCCGCCTGCTGGACGGCTCCTGCCTGGCCCGCCTGTCCGGCGTCTACCGAGCCTAGAAGGGCTACCGTGCGCTGCCGGTGCGCGTGATCGAGGCGTGGATCACCGTCACCCTCGCCGACGGCACCACCCGGTGCGAACCGAGGCGACACCTCACCAGCCTGCTCGACCACGAGCGCTATCCCTCCGGTGAACTCATGGAGCTCTACCACCGCCGGTGGCAGGTGGAGACCACCTACTTCTCGATCAAGGCGACCATGCTCGACGGCCGGGTCCTGCGCTGGCACAGCGTCCCGGGCCTGGACCAGGAGGCCTACGCCCTACTGGCGACCTACCAGGCGCTCATCCGCGCCGCAGCCGACGCGATGACCGCCCGACCGGGCCTGGTCATGGAGCGGATCAGCTTCACCGTCCTGCTGCAGGCCGCCGCCGACCAGGTCACCACCGCCACCGGCATACACACCGCCGAACCCGACACCCTTGCTCGGACCGATCGTCCGAACCGTCCTGGACAACCTCCTGCACGCCGCGCGACGCCAGCGCGTCAAGGCCCGCAGCCGCAAGAACCCCACGGGCAAGTACGCGCCGAACGCGGGAAAACACCCGCAAACAACCCAGACCTACCCTCACCGCCAAGATCCACATCATGGAAACCGGCCTTGCACCCCGCTCCCGCCGCTCAACGCAACGGCGTTGGAGTACTACTGAGCTCGAACTCGGGTTGTCGCAGTCGCTGACGGAGCTTGATCCTCGCGGTAGGCCGTTGTCATGGGGTATGCGCAGGGCAGCGGTCTGTCGGACGAGCGTCGGCAGTTCCGCGAGGGGATCCGGATGAACGCGGCAGAGGGGTTCGCCCGGGGCGAGCCCAGCTTGGCGATCGCCAAGGAGTTGCGGGTGAGCGCCCGGTCCGTACAGCGGTGGCGGCGGGCCTGGGACAAGAGTGGGCCGCGGGCCCTGCGCTCGGTGGGTTCGGCCTCGCCGCCCAGGCTGAGCGAGGCGCAGTTTGCCCGGCTGGAAGCGGGGTTGGCGAAGGGGCCGGTCGCGCACGGCCGGCCGGATCAGCGGTGCACGCTGTCGCGGATCAAGACTGTGATAGGCCGCCGCTTCCACCACGGAACCGGGTTGACCCTCAGCCCTACGACTTCATGAGTTCAAGCTCAGTAACCATCGAACGTGATTGCTCGGCCTGACCGGGTGGTGTTGCCGACCGGTGAGGGTCTGGCCGCCATGAAGCCTCTTCCAGGCAGGCGTGCAGGCGGTCCGCACGGAGGTCTGCCCTGACGCTGAGGGCTTTTCAACCATCCGTCGTGGACAGTTGAACAGCTCCTCTCTTTTCCCACAGCAAACTCTTCTCGTACCACACTTGAGTCGTGGTTGAGCCGCCTCGACCGATCCCATGCCACACTCGGCTCATGCTAGACAAACGTGCTGATCAATCTCTGATCGGACGGGCAAGGCAAATTCGCGGGGGCCTTATGGGCACCCCACTGATTCCCCTGGCGGACGAGCAGTGCGACATCGTCGCCAAGCTGGAATTCTGCAATCCCGCCGGAAGTACCAAAGACCGTTCGGCACTGTGGATTCTGGAACAGGCAATCGGTCGCGGGGAGATAGCGCACGGCACCACGGTGGTCGAGTCGTCGTCCGGCAATTTCGCGCTGGCCCTGGCTTTCTACTGCCGGATGCTCGGCATCTCGTTCGTCCCGGTCATCGATCCGAACTGCAACGAGGCCACCGAGGCCCAACTCCGGCTGCTGTGCGGGCGGGTGGAGAAGGTCTCCATCCGTGATGGGGCGGGCAGCTACCTGAAGACCCGGCTGTCCCGGGTGCAGGAACTGCTGGTCGAACTCGACTCGGCCTATTGGCCCAACCAGTACGCCAATCCGGATGCCCGCGACGCGCACTACCGCTTCACCGCGGGCGAGTTGATCGCGCAGGCCGGCCCGCTCGACTACCTCTTCGTCGGCGTGGGCACGGGCGGCACGATCGCCGGGCTCTCCCACCGGATCAAGGAAACGTACCCGGACTGCGTGGTCGTCGCTGTCGACACCGAAGGCTCGGTGATCTTCGGAGGCCCGCCGAAGAAACGGCGGATCCCCGGCATCGGCTCCAGCATCGTGCCGCCGCTGTGCGGTCAGGCGCTGATCGACCAGGTCGAGATCGTCTCCGAAGCGCGCGCCGTCGAGGCCTGCGGCGCCCTGGTCGCCAAGTACGGCTTGTACGCCGGAGGTTCGACCGGCAGCACCTTCGCCGCCGTCCAGGACTATTTCGCTCGGCACCGTCCCGGCGCACACCGTCCCCGGGTCGCCTTCATTGCCGCCGACCGCGGCCATTCCTACGCCCAGACCGTCTACGACCCCACGTGGGTCCAGCAGCTGCGCGCGGAGGCGGTACAACCCGCCTGCGTCGAAGCCCTGGCCGTCAACTGAAGGAGAACCACCCGGTGTCCACCCTGGCCCCACCTCCCATGACCGTGATCGGCGCGGGCGACATCGTCGCCGAGACGGACCGTCACCGTCCGGAGCTCATCGAGGTCGTCCGTGCCGCCTACCTCGTGCACGACGCCGGACAGAGCTCGAACCCGCACAGCTCGTTCCTGCGCTTCCCGCACCGGGACCGGTCGCGCATCATCTCCCTGCCCGCCTATCTGGGAGGCGAGTTCGAGGTCGCCGGCAACAAGTGGATCGCCAGTTTTCCGGACAACACGCAGCACGGAATCCCCCGCGCCTCGGCCACGCTGATCCTCAACGACTGCGTCACCGGCTACCCGTTCGCCTGCATGGAGTCCTCGATCGTCTCGGCGACGCGGACCGCGGCCTCCGCGGTGCTCGGCGCGCAGACGCTGCTCGGCGCGCGACGTGCCCGCCGAGTCGGCATCGTGGGCACGGGTCTGATCGCCCAGCACGTATGGCGGTTCCTGCGTGATCTCGACTGGGAGATCGACGGCTTCCGGCTCTTCGACCTCGACCCGGCGGCGGCGGGCCGCTTCGGCGCCGTCATGGCCGAGCACACCGAGGCCGAGATCGTGGTCGCCGACACGGTGGAGGACGCGTTCACCGACTGCGACCTGGTGGTACTGACCACAGTGGCCGGCGAACCGCACCTGCACGATCCCCGGCTGCTGGCCCACAACCCGGTGGTCCTGCACCTGTCCCTGCGCGACCTCGCCCCCGAGATGATCCTCGCCGCCCAGAACTTCACCGACGACGTCGACCACGCCGTACGCGAGCGCACCTCGCTGCACCTGACCGAACAGCGCACCGGCAACCGGGACTTCATCGACGGCACCCTCGGCGACCTGCTGCGCGGGCGGCTGCGCCGGGACCACGGACGCCCGGCGGTCTTCTCGCCGTTCGGACTCGGCGTACTCGACCTCGCCGTCGGCAAGTGGGTGCACGACCGGGTCGTCGCCGCGGGCCGGGGTCACCGCGAGAGCGACTTCTTCACCGGGGTGGGGGTCTGACGTGAGCGCCTCACCCGACCCGCGCCCCGCCAGGGACCGGTACGTCGTCGTGGTCAACCACGAGGAGCAGTACTCGGTCTGGTTCGCCGAACGTGCCCTGCCCGCCGGCTGGACTGCCACCGGCGCGCAGGGCACCCGCCAGGAGTGCCTGGACCACATCGAGCAGGTGTGGACCGACCTGACCCCGCGCTCCGTGCGAGCGTCGCGATGACGGCCGCCGCCCTCGCACAAGCCTGGCTGCGCGGGCTCGGCAGCCGTGAACTCAGCGCGCAGCGGCGCCTGTTCGTCTTCCCGCACGCCGGAGCAGGTGCCTCCGCCTACCGGCTGGCGGCGTATCTGCCGGACACCGTCGAAGTCTGCACGGTCCAGTTGCCCGGCCGGGAGAGCCGGTTCGCCGAACCGGCCCTGACGTCCCTGGACGACGCCGTGGCCGCGCTCGCGCCGCTCATCGGGGACCACACGGACCTGCCGTACGCCTTCTTCGGGCACAGCATGGGCTCCCTGATCGCCTTCGAGGCGGCCCGGCGGCTCCGTGTACTCGGCATGCGCCTACCCGACCGGCTGTTCCTGTCGGGCATGCGCGCCCCCGGCCTGCCGGACCGCGACCCGCGGCACACGCTGCCGGACGACAAGCTGCTCGCCACAGCCGAATTCAACGGCATGGACGCCGAGTTGCAGGCGCTGCTGCTGCCGCTGCTGCGCGCGGACCTGACGCTGTGCGAGACGTACACGCACCGGGCCGAGGCACCCCTGCCCTGTCCCCTGACCGTTCTGGCCGGCTCGGACGACGACAGCGTCGACGGGACGGAGCTCGGCGGCTGGCGCGAGCACACCTCAGCCGACTTCGAACTGCACCTGTTCCCGGGTGCCCCCCACCTGTATGTGCGCGGCGCGGAACGACAGCTGGCTGAGACGATCACGCGCACCTTCCCCGCACGGGGCTGAGAAAGGATCCGTTCATGGCGCCGACCACCCTGGTCGCACTGTGGGAGCAGCAGGCAGCCGCGACACCCGACGCGGTCGCCGTCGTCGCGGGAGCACACCGCGCCACCTACGCCGACGTGGACCGCCGGGCCACGGCACTCGCCGCCGAGCTGCAGGCACGCGGCATCGGAGCGGAGAACCTGGTCGGCGTCTGTCTCGGCCGCTCGGTCGAGATGGTCGTGGCCCTGCTCGGCATCCTGAAGTCGGGCGCCGCGTACCTGCCCCTCGACCCGAGCTACCCGGCCGACCGGCTGCGGCACACGACCACCGACGCGGGGGCCGGGCTGTGGCTGTGCGACGCGGACCACCGCGCGCAGGCCCTGGCGTCCGGCGCGGCCGACGTCCTGCTGGTCGAGGACCTCCCCGCGGAACCTGCCGCACCGGTGGCCGCGGTGGCCCCGGTGGTACACCCGCACCACCTGGCCTACGTCATCTACACCTCCGGTTCGACCGGCCTGCCCAAAGGCGTGGCCGTCGACCACGCGACGATTGCCTCGTTCCTGCGGAGTGCGGCCGAACGCCCCGGCCTCGGGGCGGACGACCGGGTCCTCGCGCTGACCCCGCTGTCGTTCGACATCTCGATACTGGAGCTGTTCCTACCGCTGACCCGGGGAGCGACGGTGGTGATGGCCCCGCGCGCCGCCAACACCGACCCCGAGCTGCTGGCCGCCACCATCGCCGAGGCGGGTGTGAGCGTCGTCCAGGCGACCCCCACCACCTGGCGGATGCTGCTGGCGTCCGGCTGGACGGACGGGCACGGCCGGGTACTGCTGTCGGGCGGTGAGCCGCTCGATCCGCAGCTGGCCCGCGACCTGCTCGCCACCGGCGGCACCCTGTGGAACCTGTACGGGCCGACCGAGGCGACGGTGTGGGCCGCCGCCGCCCGCATCGACGCCGTGGCCGACCGGGTCACGGTCGGCACGGCCCTGTCCAACACCCGGCTGTACGTCGTCGACGAGGGCGGGCGGGAGGCCGGCCCAGGAGTCACCGGCGAGCTGTGGATCGGCGGCGCGGGCGTGGCGCGCGGCTACCTCAACCGGCCCGCGCTGACCGCCGACCGGTTCGTGCCCGACCCGTTCGGGGACGCCTCCGGGCGCCTGTACCGGACCGGCGACCTCGCACGGTGGTCCGCCGACGGCATGCTGGAGGTGCTGGGACGCAACGACCACCAGGTCAAGGTGCGCGGCTTCCGCATCGAGCTCGGCGAGATCGAGGCCTGTGTGCGCAGCCACCCCCTCGTCACGGACGCGGTGGTGGTCGTCGACCGCGAGGCAGCCGGCGGCGAGCAGTTGGTGGCGTACCTCGTGCCCGCGCACGACGCGCGGAACGTATCCGAGGACCTGTCCCGCCAGGTCCGTGACCACCTCGCGCAGCGGCTGCCCGCCCACATGGTGGCCCAGGGCTACGCAGTGCTCGACGCCCTGCCCCGCACCCCCGCGGGCAAGGCCGACCGCGGCGCCGTGCGGCGGATCCCGCACAGCCCGGTCCGGGCGAGCGGGCCGATGCCCGACGACGCCCCGCTGCCGCCGCACACCGCGGCGGTGCGCCGCGTGTGGGCCGAGGTGCTCGGGCTCGACGACGTGTCCCCGTACGACGACTTCTTTGGCCTGGGCGGCCAGTCGCTCACCGCGGTACGGGCCGTGGCCAGGCTGCGTGCGGAGCTCGGCGTACCGGTCGACGCCCAGTCGGTCTTCGCGCATCCGACACCCGCCACGCTCGCCGCCGCCCTGGACGGCGTGGCGCCCTCGGACGACGAGCCGATCCCCGCGGCCGCGACCGCCGAACTCTCCTTCGGCCAGGAGCGGATCTGGTTCTTCGAGCAGCTGAACGACGCAGTGCCCGCCTACCACCTGCCGGTCGCCCTGGGCCTGCCCGGAGGGCGCGTCGACCTCACGCTGCTGCAGGACTGCCTGTCCGCGCTGGTGCACCGGCACCCGGCGCTGCGCACGGCCCTCGTCGCCGTCGACGGGCGGGGCCGCCCCGAACTGCGCGAGCCGGGACCGGTGCCGCTGCGCCGCACCGAGGTCGCCGAGGAGGACCTGGACGCGCTGGTGACCGAGCGGATCCGCGCCCCCTTCGCCCTCGACCGCCCACCGCTGCTGCGCGCGGACGTGCTGCGCACCCCGAGCCGTGACATCACGTTGCTGACGATTCATCACATAGCCTGCGACGGCGCATCGGTCGACCTGATGGTGCGGGAACTGGGCGAGCTCTACACGGAGCTCGCCGCCGGCCGCCGCCCCGCCCCGGCACCGCTGCCCGTGACGTACGCCGACTACGCGGCCTGGCAGCGCGAGCGGCTCACCGGCGCCGAGCTGGAGCGGCTGCTCGACCACTGGCGCACCCGGCTGTCCGGCGTGCCCGCCCTGGAGCTGCCGACCAGCCGACCCCGGCCGGCCGTCGCGAGCCACCGCGGCCGCCGCGAACTGCTGTGCATACCCGCCGACTTGGCGCACCGGCTGCGCACGCTGTGCCGGGCCGAGGGCGTCACCCTGTTCATGGGCCTGCTGGCCCCGTTGCAGGTGCTGCTCGGCCGGTACGCCGACGAGAGCGATGTCGCCGTCGGCACCCTGGCAGGCGGCCGGCCGCGCCCCGAACTGGACGAGGTGGTCGGCTACTTCGTGAACACCCTCGTCCTGCGCACCGACCTGTCCGGCGACCCGACCTGGCGCGAGCTGCTGGGCCGGGTCCGCGAGGTCGCGCGGCAGGCATACGCGCACCAGGAGCTGCCCTTCGAGAAGCTGGTGGCGCAGCTGAGCCCGGAGCGCGACCTGAGCCGCAACCCGCTCTTCCAGGTGCTGTTCGCCCTGCACGAGGAGCCGGGGGCCGGTCACTTCACCGAGCTGTACGACCGCAAGGAGCTGGAGGGGCGGCTGGGCACCGCCCGCTTCGACCTCGCCCTCGACGTGACGGACCACGCCGCCGGGGCCGGTGACCTCAGCATCTCCGTCGAGTACGCCACCGACCTGTTCGACGCGGACTTCGTCCGGGGCTTCGGCCGGCACTTCCTGCGGGTGATCGGGCAGATGGTGTCCGGCGTCGCGGCCCAACTGTCCGAGCTGGAGCTCGTCTCGGCCGGTGAGCTGCGCGCCCGCTCCACCGGCAACCGGGCCGAGCCGCTGCCCGCGCCGACCACCCTGGCCCGCCTGTGGGACCGCCAGGTGCGGACCACCCCGGACGCGATCTGCGTCGTGGGCGACGGCCGGTCGCTGACGTTCGCCGAGACCGACGCGCGGGCCTCGGCCCTGGCCCGGGAGCTGCGGGCCGGGGGCGTGCGCCCCGAAAGCCTGGTCGGCGTCTGCCTGGAACGCTCGGTGGAGCTGGTGGTCGCCCTGCTGGGCGTGCTGAAGGCGGGCGGTGCCTACGTCCCGCTCGACCCCGGCTACCCGACGGACCGGCTGCAGTACCTGCTGGCCGACTCGGGCGTACGCCTGGTCGTCGCGGACCCGGGGCACCCCACCTCGGCCCTGTTCGGCGACGGCGTGCGGCTCGTGGCGGTGAACCAAGAACCCGGGGCGAACCCGGGGGCGGGCCCCGGGCCGGCCGAGGAGGCACAACCGCACCATCTCGCCTACGTGATCTACACGTCCGGCTCGACCGGCAACCCCAAGGGCGTCGCGATCACCCACGCCAACATCACCGGGTTCCTGGAGTGGAACCAGCGGCTGTGCCGGCTCACCGGGCGGGACCGGGCCCTGCTCAACCACTCGGTGGCGTTCGACAACTCGGTCTGGGAGATCTTCCAGTGCCTGGTGTCCGGCGCCGAACTGCACCTGGCGAGTCCCACCGCCGCCTACGACCCCGAGGAGTTCCTGCGAGAGGTCGCCGAGCGCGGCATCACCACGCTCAACGCGACGCCCTCGCAGATGCGCATCCTGCTGGAGTCCGGTACGGATCCCGCTCCCCGACTCGCCTCCGTACGCCTGGTGTTCACCGGCGCCGAGGCCGTGCCGCACGATGTGGCCCGCCGCATCCTGTCCGCCACCGCGCCGGGATGCCAGGTCTTCAACGAGTACGGGCCCACCGAAGCGACCGTCACCTCGGCGTTCTGCCCGATCACCGAGGAGTTGCTCGGCCGGCACAGCCATCTCCCGAGCGTCCCGTTCGGCCGGGCGACCGACAACGCGCACCTCTACGTGCTGGACCCGCGGCTGCGCCCGGTCGCCCCGGGCTGTCGCGGCGAGCTGTACGTCGGCGGCAGCGCGGTCGGCCGCGGCTATCTCGGCAGGCCGGCCCGCACGGCCGCGGCGTACCTGCCCGACCCGTACGCCGCGGAGCCCGGCGCCCGTATGTACGCCTCGGGCGACGTGGTCCGGCTGCTGCCCGACGGAAATCTGGTCTTCCTCGGCCGCAACGACCACCAGGTCAAGGTGCGTGGCTTCCGCATCGAGCTCGGCGAGATCGAGTCCGCATTCCAGAGCCACCCCGCCTTGGCCGACTGCGTGGTGGCCGTACGCCGCACCCGCGCCGGTGTGGACCAGCTGGCGGCCTACCTGATCCCCGAGCACCCCGGCCGACCCGCCCCGGACCCGGCTGAACTGCGCGCCCACCTGGCGGAGCAACTGCCGTCGTACATGCTGCCGCAGAGCTACACCGTGATCGACGAGATCCCCCTCACCCCGAACGGCAAGGTCGACCGGGACGCACTGCCCGACCCACGCCCGGTGCCCGCCCCGGCACCCGCCACCCGCCGGGCCGTCACCAAGCAGCGGCTCCTCGTCGCCGAAGTGTGGCGGGAGTGCCTGGGCGTCGAGCAGGACTTCGGGCCACAGGACGACTTCTTCGACGTCGGCGGCACCTCGTTGACCATCACCACGGTCGCGGGCCGGCTCGGCGAGCGACTCGGGCGCCGGGTCCCGCCGGTCCTGGTCTTCCGAAACCCCACCGTCGCGGGCCTCGCCGAGGCCCTGGAGGCGGACACACCGCGATGAGCAGCACCGACAGCACAAGCGTCGTCCTGGTCGACGCCTATCCGTCGAGTCACGCCCCGGCGTAGGCGTTCATGAACCGCGGCTGCCCCGTCGTCCGCATACAGAGCACGGCGGAGGCAAGGCGGCGGGACTGCGCGGGGCGCGGCAACTGTGGCGCCTGCGGCCGGCCGTGGCTCAAGGACCCGGCATGGCCCGGATCACCGGCTCGCACCTTGGAACAGCTCCGAGACCACCTGCCCGACGAAGTCCACGAGGCAGGTCAACTGTGACAGTTATTCAGATACGGGCCCCCAACGCCCCGGAATACTGCCGGGCCGCGCCGACCGCATCGAGGGACGACTTCTCATCACCCGTCTCGTCCACCACCAACATCACCTTCCTCTTGCCGAGTTGCTCCACCGTCCAGGCCGCGACCGACCGGCGGACTGCTCCGTTGTCGAAGCGGGCCCTCGACAAAGTGCTGCAAACATGCGGACCGTTGTGGCCGATCGCCTCGGCCAACGACCAGCAGTTCGCTGATTCCGTGACCATCAACAGCCCAGAGACCATGTTCCGGTAGGTCAACCGGGTCTCCCGGCGCGGGAAGCAGCTCGCGAACCGACCCATCAACCCCTCGAACCGCCCGTCCCAGCCGGCGTGTACTACCGTGGTCTTCGCGGCCACCGCTTCTCGATTCTTCGTCACACAAGATCACGATGCCAGTGGCCGTACCCGTGCGCGCAGGCACCCCATCCACCACGTCGGCCAGCGGCGATGCCTCACGCCTGACGAACTACAGATGCCGTGTCTGTTCAACTGGCCAGAGCGGGCCTTGTCCGCGGCGACGCCGCACGCCACTGCCCCGGCGAACAGGACCATCCGCCCGAACGGCGTGAGACACCGTTACGCGACGGTGCGCGCCACCGTCAGCTGACGAACGGCGGCGAGGTCGGCGCAGCCGGACAGCAGCAGGGCCTCTTCGGTCTCGGTGCGCAGGAGGCCGAGAACGGTGCGTACACCAGCCCCGCCGTCCGCGGCGAGGCCCCACAGCACCGGACGGCCGTACATCACACCGTCGGCGCCCAGGGCCAGAGCACGCAGGACATCTGCTCCCGTGCGCACGCCGCCGTCCAGCAGGACCTCACAGCGGCCGGCCAGTCTCTCGACCACCGGGGGCAGCGCGGCGCAGCTCGGCACGGCCGCGGGTAGCTGACGGCCGCCGTGGTTAGAGACGACCACCGTGTCGGCCCCACGCTCGGCCGCCCGCACGGCGTCGCGGGGGTCGAGAATCCCCTTGACCACCAACGGCAGTTCGGTCTGGGCGCGCAGCCACTCCAGGTCGGACCAGCAGGCCGCCGGATCGAAGGCGACCGCGGAGTGGGTCGCCACGGCTGAGGCGCCCGGCACCCGGGTGTGGGTGGTTGGGCCGGTGTCGTCGAGGTTGCCGGCGGTGACGTCGGCAGGCAGGGCGAATCCGTTGCGCAGGTCGCGCGGCCGTCGGGCCATGACGGGGACGTCCACCGTGATGACGATGGCCCGGCAGCCGGCCTGTTCGGCCCGGCGCACCAGGTCGAGCAGCACTCCCCGGTCGCGCAGCCAGTAGAGCTGGAACCACAGTGTCGCGCCCACGTCCGCGATCTTCTCCAACGGGTGGCTGGAGAGCATCGGCACAACGTACGGAATGCCTTCCGCGCGCGCAGCCTCGGCCACCGCGAGTTCACCCTGTGGGTGGACGAGTCGTTGGTAGGCCATTGGGGCAATCACCACCGGCATCCGCGTCTCGCTGCGCCCGAGTTGCCGCGCCAGCCGCACACCGCCCGGTTGCCCGTTCAGCACACGCGGTACCACGGTGATTCGGTTCAGCTCGGTCAGATTGCCCGTCAGGACGGACTCGTCCCCGCTGCCTCCCGCGACGAAGTCCCAGATGTCCGCCGGAAGCCGGTCGCGGGCCGCTTGCTCGGCCTCCGCCACGCGGGTCCAGGGTGGAGTGACGCCCGGTCCGGCGCCGGTGCTGCTCATTGGGGGACTCTTTCTCGTACAGCCCTGCTCAGGTGGTGACCTCGCGGCCCGGTGGGGGCGTGGCCGTCGGTGTGCGTTGCGCGCCGTGGCCCAATCGGGTGGCGCGGGCCCGACCTCACCGGCGGTCTTCGTCCGCGGCGCGCTGCCGTTCGACCGCTGTGTACAGTGCCTTGATGTTGGCGCTGCCGAAGGTCCGTGAGCCGAGCCGCTCGACGAGCTCGAAGAACAGGGTGTTGCGCGGGTGGACGGAGCCGGTGAAGATCTGCAGGAGCTGGCCGTCGGGGTCCTCGTCGGCGAGGATGTCGAGAGCCCTCAGCTGCTCGACACCGTGCCGGGTGGGTGTCAGCCGCTCGGGCAGCATGTCGTAGTAACTCCCGGGTGTTTCGAGAAACCGGACGCCGGTGTCGCGCAGCCTTTCCACATCCCGGGTGATGTCGCGGGTACTGAAGGCGATGTGCTGCACCCCGGCGCCGCCATGGTTCTTGATGAACGCGTCGATCTGGCCGGGCTGCCGTGTCAGATCGGGTTCGATGACCGTGAAGGTGACCTCACCGGAGCGGCTCTGTATGGCAATGGAGTCCATCGCCTGCTCGCCGACGATGATGCGTTCGGTGAACACCTCGCGGAAGTCGAGGACTTGCTTGTAGTAGTCCACCGTCGGGCGCAGTTGGCCGGCCTCGACGCAGACCGCGAAGTGGTCAACCGTGTCCAAGTGGTTGTCCGCGCCGGGTTTGACTGGTTCGCCGGACGGAACGAGTCCCGGCAGGATACGTGAGTCCAGGGCGTTCGGACGCTCGACGAAGGTATGCACCACATCACCGAAGCCGGAGATCGTCGCACAGATGATCCCGTCGTGGTCGGCCGGGGGCGACACCGGCTGCGCGCCGCGTCGGACGGCTGTACGAAAGGCCGCTGCCGCGTCGGAGGTGCGGAGTGCGATGTCGGACACTCCGTCGTCGTGCAGTGCCACATACGCCGCGGCCGGGTGGTCCGCTCCGTCGGCGGCAGTGAGCACCAGCCTGATGTCCGCTGTCCCTACCGCCGCGGTGGCCACACCCGCGCTGGACGCCGAGTCGGCGGAGCGGGCGTACACACTCATGCCGTAACGCTTCACCCAGACATCGGTCGCGGTGTCGAGGTCCGCGACGGTGAACCGGACATGGTCAACACTCAGATCTTCCAGCACAGGCATCACGGTGTTCTCTCCTCGTGTCAGCTCAGTACGTCCATGCTGTGCGGACCAGGAGTCGACCGGATCCGCAGAAGCCGCTGTTACGGATGCTGGGCAGTCGTCCGCGAGATCCACCGCCCCGTCCGGGGCCGGCGTCGGCGTCGGCGTCGGCGTCGGCGTCAGGACGCGACCACTGAGCTCTGCTCGGCCACAAGTGCCGCGAGCCGGTCCAGGCCGGGTTCGATGTCCTGGGGCCGCAGCGCGCTGCACGACAGGCGCAGGCTGCGGGCGCCCGCATCGGAGCCGGGGTAGAACTGGCTCATCGGTGTCCAGAGCACCTGGTGACGACTAGCCGAGTGTTCCAGCAGGGCCTCGTCCGCCCGGAACGGAACGTGCAGCATGACGAAGAAGCCGCCGACCGGCCTGGTCCAGTGCACGGCCTGCGCGCCGTCGCCGCCGAACCGTACTCGCAGCCCGCGCAGCAGCCGGTCCAGGTTGTCCCGGTATGTGGCGGTCACCCGCTCATTGGCTCGGACGAGGCTGAAGTCGTGGGCCAGGAGACGACCGGCGACGACCGCTTGGCTCACCGGGGATGTGTTCAGGGTGATCATGCTCTTGATCTTGCCGAGTTCGTCGGCCAGCAGGCCGGTCCTGCGCCCGCCCGAGGTCACCGCCTGATCGGCGACCACGTACCCGACCCTGGCGCCCGGCATCACCGACTTGGCGAAGGAACCGATGTAGACGACCTGGCCGCCCTCGTCGAGGGACTTGAGGGTGGGGAGCCGCTCGCCGTGACCTGCGTAGATGCCGTACGGGTTGTCCTCGACGATCAGCAGCCGGTTGCGTTCGGCGGCCTCGAGCAGCCGACGCCGCTCGGCGATCGGCAGGCACATCCCGGTGGGATTGGCGAAGTCGGGGATGACATAGAGGCAGCGAGGCCGAAGACCGGCCGCGCGGGCCGTGGCGAGAACGGCCTCCAGATCGTCGAGGTCGACTCCGTCGTCACCCGAGGAAACAGGGAGAACGGGCATACCGACCACGCTGGCCGCTCCTGTGAAACCCGCGTACGTCGGCGCAACCGCCAGCGCGACGTCGGCGGCGTCGCGGCACAGCGCGCGCAGGACCAGCACCATCGCCTCCTGCGCGCCGACGGTCACGACGACCGCTTCGGGAACGGTCTCGATGCCCTCGTCGACGTGCAGGTACCGGCAGACGAGGTCGTTGATGATGCCCTTGGCCGGCCCGTACGAGAACAGGGCTCTGATGACGTCATGCTCGGGCCGGGTCGAGTGCGCCGTCAGGTAGGTGCGGAACGCACGCAGGTCGTTCGCGGTGTCGTCGGCGGTGACGAATCGCTCGTTCGGCCGTCCCGCCGCGAAGGAGATGGCGTCGGGGAACCGCTCGGCGACCTCGTTGAGGAAGTTCATCGCGTCGAGCAGGGGGTCTTGTAGCGCGCGGGTCAATTCCGCCATCGCGAGTTCCATGCCGTCACTCTCGACGCTGCTCGCTCCCGGGGGACCGGTGATCGCCCCCGTTACGAGAGCGGGCGGTGGCCCCGGCCGTGTCGTAACGCGGGGAGCACGCTGTTCCGGGAGGGGCGGTCAATGGCCAGGAGACGATCCCTGGCGGCGCGGCTCGCGCTGCGGTCGGAAGCACTCGCAGCTGTCCAGCGCTGCCAGATCCCGACGCGCGGACCGTCTCGGAGACTCCACTCGCGTCATACTGCGATCCCAGGTGGGCGGTCTTGTTGACGTCGTCGAACGAGTTCGGGGTGGTGGCGGGCGGCCCAGGCGGCCATGTGCGCGCGGGAGCGCAGTTGCAGGACGGACCGGATGTTGCGGATGTGCGTTTCCACCGTCCGCACGGAGAGGTGCATCCGATGGGCTATCTCCGAGTTGGCGAGTCCTTCCATCACCAACTGAAGCACCTCCCACTCACGCGCCGTCAGCAGGTCGTCGTCCCCGGTCGGCGGGGAGGGAACGGCGTCGGCGCGGGTCAGCACGACACTCTGCCGGAGGCCGAGACCGCGGGCCGACGCCAGTGCCGCGACGACCCGCCCCTTCGACAAGATGCGCGTGGCGGCACCGTAGGCCTCGACGAGCTCCTTACGCCAGGCCGGGAAGAAGCGCAGCACCGTGGAGGGCCTGCCCTCAGTGGTGGTCATGAGCTGGAGCACGCGCTCGAAGTCATGGCTCCGCGCCGCGCAGAGGGCAAGCCCGAGAATCCCGTCGTAGGCACCGGGTCGGAACGCGGAGTCCAGGGCCTCCTGGAAGAACCCCTCGGCCTTGGGCAGGTCGTCGTTCTCCAGCGCGAGGGCACCAGCAGTGATCAGGGCGGCGCTGAGGTGTTCCGGCGGTGCCGACGCCCGCAACACGGGAAGGGTCTTCTCCAGCAGCACAGCGGCCAGGCCGCAGCGGCCGCGGTGCAGCAGGTGCCGGGCCAGATGCGCCCGGCAGACGGCGAGCGGGACCTCCTCCGCACCACGTCTCGCGACGCCCAGAGCCACATCGAGGTCGCGATACGCGGCCTCACGGTCGCCGTACATCTCGTTGGCAAGGCTCGACAGCAGCGCGGCCCGGGCCAGTTGTACGTCGTCACCGGAGCGGCGCGCGACGGCCACGGTCTTCCCGACGAGATTCATGGCCTGCCGGCCGTGCCCATACCAGCAGGCAAGCGTGAGCGCTCCCGCCAGCGCGTGGTGGCGGCGTGCGGAGGAGGTCTCGGTGACCGCCAGCGTGTGCTGGATTCTCTCCAGGACATCGCCCACGTTCTCACCGGACGCCAGCTCTGCGGCGGCGAGCGCCCAGGACAAGGAGAGCTGCCTCTCGTCGTCGGTGGTAGCCAGCCACGACAATAGACGGCGGATGATGTCGCGCTCGTCGGACAACTGGTACACCGCCCCAGGGGACAGCACCAGTTCGTCGTTCAGCGTTCTCGCGCGGGCCGCCGTCCAGTCCGCCAGCCGGTTCAGCACTCCCTCCTCCTCTCCGGAGGCGGTCAGGTGGTGCCGGCCGAGGCTGCCGACGGAGTTCGGCACCTGGTAACCGGAGGGCCGGTGCGGTCCGCGCGTGCGGACGACAACCAGCGACTTCGCCTCTAGGCTGATCAGCAGGTCGGGGACCGTCTCGGCGTCGGCGGGATCGCCGCCGTACGCCACCGTCGCCGCCTCGACACTGTTGATGCCGGGCAGCAGCGACAGACGGCGGAACAGTCGCTGTTCATCGGCGCTGAGGTGGTCGTAGCTCCACCGTAACGCCGCACGCCAGCTGCGGTGTCGGGGGTCGGCGGTCCGCCAGCCTTGATTCAGCAGGGACAGCGGTTCCTTGAGGCGCTCCCTGATCTCGGCCACGGGGAGCGCGCGGGCGAGCTGGGCTGCGAGTTCGAGAGCCAGCGGGATGCCGTCCAGTGCGGTGCAGACAGCTCTGACGTCCTCCGAGTTCTCCTCGTTCAGCCGGAACTCGTGGTTGACCGCGCTGCTCCGCTCGACGAAAAGCCGTACAGCGTCCGCCCGTAGGTAGCTCTCCGGCGACTCGACGGAGGCGGCGCCGGGCAGGGAGAGTCCGGGGAGTCGGTAGACGGCCTCACCGGAGATGCGCCACGGCTCCCGGCTGGTGGCGATCACGCGTAGTCCCGGGAATCGGAACAGCAGGTCGACAATCGCCGCGCCGCTTGTCTCCAGTACGTGCTCGCAGTTGTCGAGCAGGACGAGCTGTTCATCGGCGCGACAGGCCGTGCGCCGGATCGTCGGCGCGATCTGGTCCTCAATGGCCGCCTCAAGGGCCGCGACGGCCCGCCGGGGATCGGAACCGGCCATTTCCGGAGTGCGGAGATCGATGAACACGGTGTTGCGGTGGCCGACGCGCTGTTCCTTCTTCGCGAGTTCCGTCGCGAGCCGGGACTTACCGACGCCGGGCGGTCCGGTCACGGTGAGGAGCCTGGTGGTACGGAGAATGCGACGCAATTCGACGAGGTCGTGCTCGCGGCCGATGAAACTGCTCAGTTGAGTCGCGTCGTTGGCGCCGGCCAGAGGTGTGCCGTCCTTGACGCGGCGCCGGTAAGCGCGTTGCCGGCAGGCATTCGAGCAATAGCGGTTGTGTGTCGACTTCTTGCCCTCGACGCGTTGTATGCGCTCCCCACACGTCTCGCATGCAGACGCCTTCTTGTTCGCCTTCTCGTTGGATTTCTGCATCTGTGAGCACCCACGCAACTCTGATCAAGCAATTCGGCAGTCAGGCGGTCGACGACAGGGACATCGATCAATGGGCTTGTCCGCCCTGCCCGGGTGGTGACGTCGTCGGACGAGACGAAGTCGACGAGGCCGACACCGTGTCGGCCTCGCTCGTGGGCGTGGGCCGCCGGTCGAGTCCGAGCACGAGTGGTACGGCCAGCACGCTGATCGCGGTGAGGAACACCCAGGGCAGCGCCGCACCGCCCTCCAACAGCGCGGTGAGCAGCGCCGGGGCGGCGGCGCCGCCGACCGACCAGGACAGCTGGTAGACGCCCAGATAGCGGCCCCGCAGATGCTCGGGCGCCATCACCACGCTCAGTTCGCTGGTCGGCGGCGAGCTGAGCATCTCGCCCACGGTGTAGAGCACCATCGCGATCAGCAGCCCGGCGATCATCGCCCAGCCGGGCAGCACGAGCAGCGTGCCGAAGACGACGAATGCGGCCGCGTTGCACAGCAGGGCCAGCACCAGCACCGTCACCGGCCTGCGGGACTCGATCCAGCGGCTGGCGAGCGTCTGGAGCAGCGCGACCATGACCGCGTTCAGCACGACGATCACGCCGACGATCCAGGCTCCGACATCGAGGTTGTCCACCGCGTAGACGGCGAGCAGCACCGAGATCACCATGGAGGCGAAGACGAAGGAGATGTTCGTCGCGACCAGCCGCAGATACCGCCTGTCCTTCAGCACGGCGCGATAGCCGCCCGAGGGTGGTCTGGTGGTGTCGCCCGCCGCCTGCTCCGGCTCGGCGGGCTCCGGCTCGGCGAGCTCCGGCTCCGCGGGCCCGGCGCCGGCCGTCTCGCTCGTGTCCGCGCCACGCAAGGTGATCACGAGCCAGCCTGCGACGGCGAAGGTGACCACG
>NZ_JBIBVF010000032.1:0-105626 GCF_043080045.1 Streptomyces sp. NPDC015125 | reverse complement strand
CCCGCGGAGCGGGTACCACATCGCTGCGCGATGTGCAAGCGGGGCGGTCGCTGCGCTCCCGCTGCCCCCGCGATGCGGGGGCCGTCCCCCTGCGCTGCGCTTCGGGGGACGGGTGGGGCCGGCCGCTGCGCGCCCGGTGGGCCGCGCGATGCGCGGCCGGGCCGATCGGGTTTTGACGGTGCGACTAGCGGGGTCTTCAGTAAGGGGATTGAGGGAGCGTGGGACGCTCCCGGCGGGTCCGCTGCACTCCCCGCCTGACGGTCCCTCCGGCTGCGCCTCCGGAACCGTTGGGCCCGCTGAAGCGGGCCGGGCTGGCTGCCGGGGGTGGGGGTCGCTCGTTCGTGGTGGGTTTGAGTGTAGCGCATGCATCAGGTTGATGCAGCATGTACCGTTGGCGGAAACACGGGACACCCCCGAGCACCCGGGCGGGGCGCACTTTTTGGAGTGCATCAGCCCCGTCATTCAGTAACCCACTGCAGGCGAGGAATCATTGAATTGGGAAGCTGCGGACCTCAGCCGAAGAGCGTTTCCTCGGATATAGGAATGGTGGAATTCCGGCGTGCGGAGGTACCTGAGCCGCCCGGCCCCTGGGGCCGGGCGGCGGACCCCTCCACCGGGCCCAGCCGCGCTTCCTTGCTTGTGATCGTTACGGCCAGTACCACCCGAGACGCAGATCCGCTGGTGCCGCCTACGGTCCGCACCCGAGCCGCGGAGCCGCACGCGAAGCCGCCTCAGCCACCACGCCCAAGCCCTGGGACGGGCGCTAGCCAGGCAGGACACGCCCGGCTTCCCGCTGCTGCCCGCTCGGCGAGATGGAGGCCGGCACCCCACCGGACGGGCCCGGACGGTGTCTTACAGACACCTAAGAGAGCTCCCGGCTCCAAAACGCGCTGACCTGCACAAACGCGAAACCGCGTGTTCTAGATCTCCAGAACAAAGGGGGGTCAGTTTGTTCTGGAGATCTAGAACAAACTCCGGGCGTGTCGGAGGGGCGCAGCGGCCCGTTGAAGACGCGGCGTGTTCTACCCCTCTGAAACAAGACGGTTCCCCTAGTGGTACCGTTCGGCCCACAGCAATGATCTTCCTGGAGGCTTTGATGGAGCAGCTGCCGGTTGTTCGGCCTGGCCAGCGCGTTGTCGCCCGGTCGGACGGCAAGGGCGGCATGGTCGTCAGTGTCGAGAAGATCCAGGGCCGCGAGTTCGCGGTCAGCGCGGAGGTGAAGGGGTACGTCCTGGACGCCAGGCTGCTGATGGACGTGCTGGGCAGCCTCAAGATGCCGGGCAGCTGGTTCCAGGTGTGGTGCAAACTGGTGGCCGCTCAGGACCCGGCGTACCACGGCGTGGACCGGACGAAGGCGCCGCGCGGGTACGTCCGGATCAACCAGCGCGACCTCCAAAAGCTGTGCAGCCTGTCTGCGGCCTCGGTCAGCGAGCCCGCGCAGTTCTTCCACCACATCGGCTGGATGCGGACCGCGAAGCCCGGCGTGCTCCAGCTCAACCCCTGGCTCACGGTGGCCGGCACCTCCGCCGAGCAGGAGCAGTGGCAGAAGCAGTGGAACGCCGCCAAGGGCCCGGCCTGCATCATCCCGGCCCCGGAGTACCCCGCCGAGTGGCGCGCGGAGCGAGCGAGGGCGAAGAAGGAAGCCGAGGCCGCCCGCCGCCGCGAGAAGGTCGTGACGCTGCCGCGCCGCCGCCTGCCCGCCCGGAAGGCGAGCGCGTGATGCGCGCGGGCTTATCCTCAGAGCCAGACGACAACGACCAGGAGGCCCTCGTGAGCACCACTTACGTACCTGGCCCCCCGTCCAACGAGCCGATCGTGCTCAGCCGCGACGCTCTGCGGATGCTCGCCCTCGTGGACGTCTCCCTGACCGCCCGCCGTGTGCTCGACGTGCTCCTGGCCCTCCAGGACCCCGACAGCGGCGCGGTCAGCATCAGCCAAGCGGAGATGGCCGCCGAACTCGGAGCCGGGAAGCCCGCGGTGAACCGCGGCTTCAAGGAGCTGAAGCAGGCCGGCCTCGCCTGGCTCCTTCGCCGCGGCCACTACCAGCTCCACCCTGTCCTCACCGGCGGCAGAGTCGCCGGCGCCGCGATGGCCGTCCCCGAGATCAACGCGACGCCCGCGGAGGACTTCTCCGAGCAGCGGAGGACCCGCTTCGCCGCCCAGGTCGCCAACCTCGCGCAAAGCGCCTGAGCGGCCCGACAGGGCCCTTCCCGACGCCACGGCGCCACACCCCAGGGTGCGGCGCCGTTCGTATGCCCGGGACGCACACGATCCCCCTGGAAGGGGCACCCTCGAGACTCCAGGCGATACACCGTTCCCGCCCAGTGGAAAACCGCAGGTCCCCCCCTCCGCCCGGATTGTCGGTATCACTAGGGATACCGTCGTGTTCCAGTTCTCCAGAACACAGCACCGCCGTGCACGGGACGCGGGCGCACATCGTTCCCCTCCAGGGGAAACCGCAGCTCAGAGAAGTGCGGGACGGGCTTCGGTACCACTAGGGGAACCGTCTTGTTCTGGTTCTCCAGAACAAGAGTCGGCTGCACTGCCGGGACGCGCGTACATCGTTCCCCTCCACGAAAAAGCTGCAGGTGGGACAGCTCGCACGGGCGGTTCTCGGAAGGCGTCGCCGCGTGCCGTGCCCCCGATTGCCGGCCGACGCGGTACGAGTGGGACGTGACGCACAACTTCAGCTTCCACCTCACGCAGGAGTGGGCCAACCAGTACGGCCTCCCCACCGATGACTGGCCCCCAAGCACGGCGCCCGTCACGTCGTTCTTCACGATCGCCGTCAACGCCGTGGGCCTGGAGCGGGCCACCACGTGGTTCGAGGCGGCCCGCCGCGCCGAACGCCGCGTGGAGGAGGTGAAGCAGGCGCGGACCTTCCAGTTCGGCTTCGCTGCCTACCTGGAACACGCGATGGACTTCTACGGCCATCTGCCGACCCTCGAGGAGACCGTGGCGTGGGAGGCGGTGAAGGCTGCACGCGAGATCGCCCACCACAACGTCGGAGTCGGCCCAGACGCCGGCCCCGACTTCGACGACTTCCTCGACTGTGCCATGCGGGCCTGCGGGCGCAGCAGCGACCAGTCGTGCAGCAGGCCGACGGTGGAAGCCGCAAGCGCGTAGCTGTTCCCGGTGCAGCGGCGGTGCACTGCGCCGGGAGGAGCAGGGGCCGAGGCGCTGGTCAGACCTCGATGTATGCGACGACGACCACGGTGCGGAGCGCCGTGACCCAGTAGAGAAGCCGTACGTGTTCCATGTCGTCGGTGTACTGACGCAGATGGGGGCCAGTGCTGTCACCAGGCAGTGGTTCGCCGGCGTCGGGGTCGACGGAGATGACCACCAGGGCGCGGTCCAGGGCGTGCAGCTCGGCTTCGCTGGTGATGGCATCCAGCTGCTTGGCGGCAGAGTCGGAGAACGCGATCCGGGCGCGGCGCGGGCCGTGCGCTGCGGGCATCAAGCGACGGCCGGGCGCTGGGCGGCGAGCCGGGCGAGGTGGGCCTCGCGCAGCTCCTCCCACGGCGTGCAGTCCTCCACCGAGGGGAGGCCGTTGGCGGCGATGTCCTCCAGGACGGCGGCGAGCTGGTCGGCACTCTCGCGGGTCCGGGCCGCGTACGCGCGCAACCCGTCGGCGGCGGCGGGCTCCAGCTGCTGCCGGACGGTGGTGTCGGCGGGGGCCGGCTGTTCGCTCATCGGGGCCTCCAGGGCGCGAACGGGCGTGTGCCACCACGGTATCGGCCGTACGGCGGCCGTGGGACCGCTCCGCTTCACTCCGGGACGGGGCTCGCGGCCGCGGCTCCTTCGACCTTGGCGCACCAGGGTTCGCCGGCGCACTTCCCTCCGAGGCCGGGATCAGCGCAGGTGCACTCCGGCTCGCGCTCCGTGACCTGCGTGATGCGGTAGAGGCCCGGGGTCATCTTGTCGATGCGCAGCTTCTGGACCTTCGCCGTGGCCTCTTGGATCGAGGCGGCGTGGGTGGTGTAGATCAGGGTGGTGGCGCCCGGGTGGGACGGGTCGGTGCACCGTGCCACGACCTGGTACTCGTGCTGCGTCATCGCGCTTCCCGGGTGCTCAGGCAGGCAGGCCGGGGAGAACCTGGCCGTCGGTGATCTGGGTGCGGGCGGTCAGGGCGTGGCCGTCGCACACCACATAGCGGTCGCCGCTGTCGGCCTGGATGGTGTGGGTGGCCGGCTCGGTGCAGGCCGCGTCCAGCCGGTCGTACGGCCAGACGTTGAAGCACGTGAAGTTCGTGCACCAGGAGTCGAATCCACCCGAGCCGGACGCGCGGGACTTGAGGGTGCCGCCGTGCTCGGGGCACACGCCCCACGGCACGGTGCAGTGGCTCAGGTCGGCGACGGTGCTCCGCAGAGCCTGGGCATAGAGCGCGGCGGCGGCGCTGTCGGTGGTCACCTCGGGGATTCTTCCGCACCGCCGGCCCTCTCGCGTCCAGTCCCGTTTTTTGAGCCCCGAAGGGGGTCTCAGCGACCCCCGGAACGCGAGAAACGGACACAACGGGCGCTGTGGAGAGGGAGCGTGACACGGCTCCCGGCGGTGCCAGCGGGGTCAACGGCCCTCGGGGTGAGCGCGGGTGAGGAGCGCGGCGAGCTCGCCGGCGGCTTCGGGTTCGGCGGTGGCGAGGCGGCCCACGAACGCCAGCTGGTCGATGTCGGCGCCGGGGACCAGGCGGGCGAGTTCGGCGAGGAGTGCGGCGTGCGCAAGGACCGGCGGCGGCAGAAGGCTGGCTGCTTCCTTGCGGGCACCCGGGTCGCGGTAGTGCCCGCGGCGCCCGGCCAGGGCGTGTGCGAGCCAGTCGTCGACGTCGGCCTGGACGTACCAGCCCGCGCGCCGGGCGAGTTCGTCCCGGACGGCTTCGTCCCCGGTACGGGGCTCGGTCTGCTGCAGCGTGCCGAGTTCGCGCAGCGCTTGGAGTTCGTCAGCGCGGGCCGCGACCCGGGCGGCTTCGCGCAGCTCGGCCTCCTGGGCGGCGGCGGCCGCGGCGTCGGCGGCGAGCTCGGCCTGGACGACGCCGTCGGTGTCCGGGTCGTAGACGGTGCCCGGCAGCGCGACGGCGAGTAGCTGGTCGATGCGCTCCCACTCCGCAAGTTCCGCCGGGCCGCGGACGTCGTCGGCCAGGTCCTCGTGCCGCGACCTCTGCCGGGCGTCGAAACGGGCGTCCTCGAGGGCCGCCGCGACGGCGCCGGCGTCCATGCCCTGTGCCCGGCGGCGTACGACGCGGCGGCCGATGCGGGCGGGGTCGATCGGCTCGCGGGGCGCGCGCGGGGTGCTCGGTCGGCGGGTCTCCCCGCCGGGCGGCCACATCCTGGTCATCTTCGGCCTCGTATTCGTGGTGCGGATTCGGGAGCGGGCCGTCGCCGGAGCGCTGCTTCGGCAGCCCGCCGGATTGCTTTATAGCAGGACCGAAATTCGACCGCGTAGAAATAGGAACTCGATGGCCTGAACGTGCATGAAATCAGCGTGCAGGCCGTCGGCTCGGGTGCCCCATTCCGTGAAATGCGAGTCCGGGATGGCCTGCGCAACGGTCGAATGCAGGTCATCCTCCGTCGCTGCGGCCTCCTGCAGATCCAGGATCTGCCGTACGTAGGTGGACAAGATCGGGGTGGTGATGGTGCCTTCGCGGCGTCGTCCGAGCTGCCCGTGCAGGTGAATCCGAAGTACGCCACCGGAGGCGGACGCCTGTTCAGGAGCCTTGCTCTGACCTGCGGTTGCCACTCGGATTCGGTCTCCTCCACCAGGGCGGCCGTCAGGCGCTTCTGCGGGCAGTTAGCGTCCCGGCGGTAGCGCTCCACGTACTGCGCGAGACGCCCAGGCGCTCCTCCAGGGCCTGGGTTGGCCCCCTTCCATCGCGTGAGAAGGAATTTCACCTGCGCCTTTGCCGATTTCGCGCGGGCCGGGTGACCGCCCGCGCGGGGGACTCCTGGGTCTTGCCGGAGTGTGCGGGTGTGGGTGGATCATTACCGGATGACTACCTCTCTGTTCGCCGCGGCGGCGGCGGACCTGACGATCGAGCGGATTCGCGCCCTCGCCGCGCGGCCGGAGCAGGTGGAGAGCCTCACGCTGGAGTTCAAGCGCGAGTACTCCAAGAGCCTGCTGACGACCATCGCGGCACTGGCCAACACCTACGGCGGCATGATCCTGGTGGGCATCAACGACAAGGTGGAGCCGGGCACCGAGCGTGTCGTCGGTGTCGACGCCCAGGACACGATCGACAAGATCGCCAGCGGGTGCCGCGAGAAGTTCGACCCGCCCTGGGAGCCGACCTTCATACCCGTACCGTTCGACGACGGGACCGGGCGCAGCGTGGTGGCCATCCGGGTCGATGCCAACGTCGCGCCCCGGCCCCTGCTGATAGACCTGAAGGCGCCGATCCGGCTGAGCGGGCAGAACTCCACCGCCGACCGCGACCGGCTTCTCAAGCTCGCCCGTGAGGAGCCGTCCGCGGGGGTGCTGCCCATGGGGCAGAACGTCATGTCCCCGAACCTGGGCCGAGACGCCGAGGGCAACCCCACCGCGGACTTCATCCTCCGTACCGGCATCAACCTCCCCGTGGGAGAGGCCGGCACCTGGCGCCCGCTGTCGGAGAGGTCCGTCGCCGCTCTCGCCCAGGCGCTGAACAACTCGGCCTTCCCTACCGCCCTGGAGACCCTCGGGCATGGGTCGTACACCGCGTCCACGGGCTTCCGTCAGCACGGGTACAACAGGTCGCGCACGGCCCGGCTGGTGTATCGAGCCCTCACCACGTCCGCAGTGCCGAACCCTGTGGAGGCCGTCGTGACGGTCGCCCTGCCCGAGGTCTACGGCTCTTCCATGGCGGCGACGGCGACGGTCACCATCGACGTCATCTCCCGGGTCCGGCGGTACGCCGAAACCCTCGACAGCTTGGGCCGGCCCGGGGAGGAGTACCGGTACCCGGTACCGAATCTGCTGGACCTGCTCGAAGGAATCCTGAAGACCACCGCCGACCCCAAGGTCGTCGAGGAGATCGCCCGCGTCACCGACATCGACCCCGCTCTGGCAGCGCAGCCGCGCGAGCTCCATCTCGTCGCGGACCGGCATGTCAAGGACCTCCTGCGCTCGGACGGCTTGCAGGAGATCCCAGATGCCGGGGCGTCGGCCGGCGGCGTCTTCCGCGCCAACCCGGCCCTGGACCTGCGCGACGCCGCTGACCGCCAGGAGCAGGTGGACGACTGGCTCCGCCAGCTCGGCCTGGACGCCGGCCTGACCGGCATGGAGAACCTGGTCGAGCACTACCGGGCCGCGACCCGGTCGAGGCCATAGCGCGCAGGATGCGAAACGCCTGGTCCTCGGCAGCTCGATTGCCGAGGTGTGACTGAGCGCTTCAGGTGGCCAGTTGAGCAGCGAGGCTCCCGCCGATGACGGGGGCCTCGCTGTACCGCGGATATTGATAACCCTCCGCGCGGCGTTGGGGTGGCACGGACAACGATCCCGGGATGGCTGCCACGGCTCCTATTGAGCACCGTATCGAAGCCTCGGACTCGGTCCTGGACTCTCCAGGATTTGCCACTCGAAAGAGCACCCCCGCTCAGCTGGCCAGATCGAGCACTCACTGGCCAGCTGAAGCGCTCAGTCACACGAGGGTCAGGCGTTTTTGTACGAGGAGCCGGGCTACAGGTCGAACTCGAGGTGCTCGATGTCGGTGAACCGGACCTCTTCCAGGCTTCCGGCGCGGCGGCCGCCGTCCTGGAAGTAGACCTCCTTGAGCGCTTCGGCCGCGATCTCCTGGAGGCGGTCGTCGCTGGCGCCGGCCTCCTGGGCCTCGAAGAGGCGGGCGGCGTAGCGGGGCGGCAGGGCGACGGTCAGGTGCCGTATGCGGTCCTGGTCGGTGGATCCGATTGGCGCGGTGTAGCCCATGCGGGCGCGGGCGTCGATGACGATGCCGCCCGTGCTCGCCGCTTTGGCCCTGGCCTTGGCTCTGATCTGGGGCTGCCAGCGCTTCTTCACCTCGCGCTCCAGGCGCGCGGCGAGGTCGGCGCGCGGCTTCTTGATCTGGTCTTTCACGTACCGCTCGACGGTGCGTTGGGAGACCCGCAGCATCTGGGCGACCGGCTTGGTGCCGCCGAGCTGCTTGACCAGGTACCGCATCTGCGGGCCCGCGTTCTTGGGCGCCGGGCGCGTGAACGCTTTCTGCACGGCGGCGTCCAGGCCGTCCCCGAACAGGCTCATCGTGGCCCTCTCCTATTCTCCGTTGTCGACGTCGGTGACGGTGCCGTCCTTGATGTACCGGGCGAGGTTGAGCTCCGGGGCGTTGAACCGGTCGCGGACTTCCTCGCCCCACACGACGGACTGGGTGCCCTCGTGCTTGACCAGGCCGGGGTTGATGCCGAGCTTGAAGCCGCCGGGCAGCGGCTTGCCCTCCCGGTAGGGCAGGAAGTCCAGCGGGCTCTCGCCGTTGGCGGCGTAGACGACGCAGTCGGACAGGATCGCGATGGGGTACTGCCCGGTGAACGCCGCGTGGCGCACGATCTTGCGGTGCAGGTTGATCCGGGTGCGGGAGATGACCGCTGCCCGGATGTCCGGACGCCACGTCGGGCGGGACAGGGCGCGCCACGGCTCGCCCGGCCGCCAGCCCTCCCCGCGCGGGCGCTCGCGCAGCTTGCCCAGGCCGCCCTTGACAGTCGCCTTGACTGCGGAGACGACGATCGCCAGCTCCGGGTCGCGGGCCTTGTAGCCGTCCATCGCCGCGAGGAAGTCGGCCGGGGCGAGGTCGGCGTCGACGCCGAGGTCGGCCATCGTGGCGAGGTAGGCGTCGCGCAGCCGGTTGTACCAGCCGTCCAGGTACCGGCCGTTCTCGTACCGGACGTACGCCTCGGTGGGGCGCACCTCGTAGCCGAGCTCCTGGGCGTAGGCGACGGTGGGCGTCGCGTACCAGGCCGGCCCTTCGGGGCGCTCGCCCTTCGGCGTGAACGGGCTGGGCAGCAGGGAGCCGTCCAGCTCCACCCACTCCTTGCCGACCTTCACCTTCGACAGGTCGACGTGGGAGAGGTCCACCAGCCAGGAGCCGGGCAGCTTCGGGTCGAAGGCCGGGTTCGTGACGTGCGTCGGTGCGCCGAGGCCGACCATCAGCCCGTTGGCGCCGGCGGCGAAGGCCATGTTCACGTCGATGCCGACCAGGTGCTGCAGGGTGGTGCCCTCGGCATCGGTCATCGGCCGCGCCCAGTCGTACGCCTCCTCGAACAGCTTTTCCGCCGGGCCGCGCACGTGGAACCGGGGCAGGTCCTTCAGGACCGGGTGCCCGTCCGGGGCCTCGCACGGCGCCGGGTCGACCGGGTCCTTGCCAAGGCCGCCCGGGTTGTGTTCGGAGTGCCGCTTGCCGTCGGCGTCCGGCGCGGAGGCCCGGGTCGCCGGGTGCAGCGCCGTCATCAGCTCCAGGCCCGTGACGGCCGTGGAGCCGCGCGGCGTCATCACCCGGGATGCGTACACGCCCAGGACGCGGGCGAGTTCGGCCGGCGGGAGCTGCCCGGCGGTGTCCCAGTGCCGGGTGTCCAGCGCGTGCCACGACGGGATGCACAGCTGCACGCAGGCGCGTTCCGAACCGGTCGCGGGACGGTAGATCCGCGCCCACGGGCCGAAGCCGCGCTTGGTCAGCTTCCACTCCGCGCGGGTCAGCTGCTTGATGACCTTGTGGCCCTCCGGCAGGCGCCCGGCCAGCCGCTCCTCCTCCGTGAGCGCCGTCGGCAGGCCGTAGCGCTCCAGGGCGGCCTCGGTGAGTACGAGCAGCGGGTCGGCGTCCTTGCCCGGCCCGGCGAGCTTGGGCTGACCGAGCTTCGCCTCGCGCAGCGTCCAGTCCACCAGGGCCGGGATCGACTTGGCGGGCACGTCCAGGACCAGGCCGCCGGTGCAGTACGCCAACACCTTCCCGTCCTCGACGTCGACGACCGCCAACGGGCCGTTCTCGAACCGCGGGTCGGCGCCGACCGCCGAGCTGCCGGCCGGGGCCGCCTTCTTCGCACCCGGGCGGCGCGACGTCGGCGAGGTCCTGGTGGTGCGCGCCGGACGCGGCGCGGCCGCCGGAGCAACGGGGGCGGGGGCGGGGCTGGCCTGGGTGTTCTCGGATGCCGTCATGGCCGCAGCGTCGGACGCCGGGCCGGTGGACAGAGCCGGTGCCTCCGCCGGGGCGGGCGTGCCAGTGAACGTGGCGGGCACCGGGGCCGGGTAGAGCTCCGCGAGCTGCGTGAGCAGCCGCGCATACGCCTCACGCTCGGGGCCGCGCGGCTCGGTCGGCTTCTTCGTCGACTCCCAGGCGGACACCGTGGCCCGACGCACCTTCAGTGCGCCGGCGACGTCGTCCAGCGTGAGGCCGTGCGCGGTGCGCAGCCGCTTGCGCTCCTGTGCCGTTGGCAGCGGAGAGCGGGACGCGACCAGCGCGTCGACCGCGTCGAACATCTCGGACATGGAACACCTCCTGACTCACACCCTACCCCACAACCGTAACTTTCGCGTCCACTCACCGTACAAACACCGTACGAATCTCGTTCGAATGGCTGTCGGGTCGGCCGTTCTGGCCGGATCAGTGGCTGGTTCTCACGAACGCGCACCGGCCCGAGGCACTGGTCATTACCTTCGTGACCATGGAGAAGGTGAAGACCAGCCCGGCCGACTGGGCGATGCGGGTGCTGCTGTGGCTGTACGCGCTCGTGAGCATCCCGCTGTACCTGTGGTTCCTTCACCACGCGGGCGATCGCTGGGGCCGGCAGCTGCCCGCCGACGACGACCTGCGCTTCTGGCTGCCGATCGTCGTCCCGCTCGCCGCGTTCAGCTTCACCACGATGTCCAGCACGTCCTGGTGGTGGAGCACCGAGGACCGTCCGTTCCTCCTGGGCCGCAAGCACTGGCGGTTCATGATGGTCTTCGTCGTCGCTCTGTCCCTGATGGCTGGCTTCTTCGGCTCCGCACATCAGGACGTCATCGCCGTACTGCTGACCGTGATGGTCACGATCATCGGCCTCGTGGGCCTGTGGTTCCTGCCGCTGGCCCTGGCGCCGCGGCTGCTCACCACCCTGCGCCCGACGAAGGCGTCCGCAAACCCGTCCTGACGTCGCCGAAGGAGAACATGATGAGACTCGTCTGGCTGGCCGCGATCAGCGTGCTCGCCGTTGTGATGGTGGTGTTCACGCCGTACGTGTTGCGCACCGAATCGACGTGGCAGGCCACTGCCTGGCTGGTCATGCTCGCCGCCACAGTCATCGGCATCGCCGCGCTCATCCGCGCAGAGCTGCTACTCCGCCGCCTGGAGCGACAGTCTGACCGCAACGTTCCCGGCACCTGACAGCGCGGCCAGCCAAGCGAAAGGGCGACGGCAAGGCTCGCGGTTGACGCCTGGCGGGCGTGGCAGCAAAGCAGAAGGCCCTCACCAACTGGTGAGGGCCTTCGAAGTCTGCCCCGGTCGCCGCCCCGGGCCCCTCGCCACGCGTGCTCCGCACGGCCCGGCGCACCGTACGGACAGCCTTCGCCTTCGCCCTCTGGCCGGCGGCGGCAGATCGCGGCCGGCCTCCGATGTGACGTGCACTGCATCCCCGTTGCACGTGCTAAGCCGATGGCACGGAGTACCCTCCTCCGCTTCGGCTGCCGGCGGCGTTCGTGCAGGCCGAAGCTCTGCGGTGGTCTGCACCACCAAGTCCGTTGGGCACTCGGTGCCCTGACGGGCTGTCGGTTCCTACCGGGGTTTGCTCAATGTGTGGCCATAGGTATCGACAGCCCCGAGTAACATGCCGCTTACCAATCCTCCAGCCGGATGCAGGAAGTGCGCGGGGCCCCCGGGACTCCACGCGCGAGTCCGGAAAGGAGGGACGCCCGAATGACGTCCCACAAGGATCAGCGTCACTCGGGCCGACGCAGGCGCAAGGTTGCTGGAGTGCGGGCAGTGCTGATCGCCCGCAAGGTGGGGAAGGTTGCGGTACCGCTGGGGTCAGTCGTTTCGGCTGTCATCCGGCTGTACGACTTCGCAACGCGCCACCTGCTCTGACGACCCAGGGCCCCGGCCGGGTGTAGCCGGCCGAGGCCGCGGTCTGCGGTTGGTCCGGTAGCTCTGCCCCTGTGCCTACCAAGCCTCGGGGTAGGGCTACCTTCATTTGTCCCGCACGTCGGTTGTGCACGCGAACGCACACACGGGAACTGTGATCTGCGTCACTAGCCCCCGGAAACTCTGCCATCTTCTCTCGGTTCGAAGGGGATTGCCATGTGCTGGGTCACTCTCGCGGGCCCTAACTGGGTCACCCTCGTGGGCCCTAACTGGCAGTACGCCCCTCGCGTGCTGAAATCCCCTCCCGCTGTGACGCACATCACACCCAAGTGGGGGTATTCAACTCCCCGGCAGCGGGCGGACGTTGAGACCTACGGCCAACGCTTCACATTCTGACAGTAAAGATCACGCCCTAGTCTCCCGGAGGCCGGATGCACTTGCACCTGTACGTGCAAACCGGCCGCCAAATGCCATATAACGCCATGAAACTTGGCGGGCATTCAGCGAGGCGCGTCCTACCACAGCCCACTGACAGACGGAGAGCACACGGCCGCCACCTTCCCGGCCCGATGGCCGACGCGCCGGGGAGGGTACCTCGCTGCCGTCCGACCAGCCCGGCCCCGGCCGCCTGGCGCTCACCGAGGACCGAGATCAGCGCCTACCGCGAGCACGTTGCCCGACTGACCGCCGGTGGCCGATGAACTCCCGGCACAGCTGGGCGACGAGCACACCCTGGCGGTTCTCCGGTTCGTGCGACGCATGCACGCGGTGCGGCGCCGGGCGGTCGTGCCGCAACGGGCCGCCGCTCCCCGGTGTTCGTCACCCCACGAGCGGCGCGGGAGGCGGGTACTGCTCGGTCCAGCCGTTCAGCAGGTGCTGGTACGCGGCCAGGCGTGGCGGGCGGGGGGTTGTGCGGCCCGTCTCCCAGCCGTTGACCGTTTCCCGTTTCGTCTGCAGCGCGGTGGCCACCTCCTGCTGCGTATGGCCGGCTGCTTCGCGCAGCCGCTTCCGCTCGGCCGGCGGCGGGAGCAGCGGACCGCGGGTCAGCAGCTCCTCAGCACGTGCGATCAGTTCTTCTTCCGTGGGCATACGGCGACCTCCTGCCCCAGGCTATCCGGAAGCCGGGCATGGACATCACCTTGAATATCACTGCGAACGTCACTCTGAACGTAACTCTCTGGCTCACACATGTGTATGATCGCGCTCAGTATGAGCAGTGGACGGGCAAGGGGAATGCGGTGAAGGACGCGGACGTCACACCGGTCGTGCTGAGCGAGCAGGAGCACGAGGAGATCCTGGCGTCCCGGATCCTCCCGGCCTGGACCACTGATGCGGTCCCCCAGGAGGAGCCGGTGGTGGTGCTCGTCGCCGGCGGGCCGGGCAGCGGCAAGTCCACGCTCATCGACCTCCTGCACACGGTCCTTGACCAGCGCGGCGGCGCGGTGCGCGTGGGCCGTGATCTGTACAAGGCGGCTCACCCCGCGTACAGCGAGCTCCTGCGCAGCGATGAGCGGACGGCCGGGGTCAAGGTCCGTCCGGATGTCCTGCGGTGGCAGGCGCAGGTCGAGGAGTACGTGCGTCGCCGGCGGCTCGATGCGGTGGTGGAAACCCCGCTGGCCGACCCGGAACAGGCTCGCGCCTACCGGGCGGCCGGATATCGCGTCGAGCTGGTGGTACTGGCGACGGCCCAGGCCGTGACGCAGCTGAGTGTGCTGGACCGCTATCTGGAGGTCGGCCGATACATCTCCTGGGACAACCTCGACGAGTGCGCGCGGCGCCTGCGTGAGTCCGTGGAGGTCATCGAGGCCGAGCAGCTGGCCCACCGGGCAATGGTCGTCCGGCGTGACCTGGATGTGCTGTACGACAACGCGCTGACCGATGAGGGCCGTTGGCGGGCCCCGGCCGGCGCGCACCAGGCACTGGTGGCGGAGTGGGCGCGGCCGTGGACGGCGCCGGAGAGCTGGCGCTTTCGCCGCCAGGTCTGCGGAGTGCAAGAGCAGCTGCACCCCGCGGTGACGACCGCTGAGCGACGTCTTGCCGTGGCCGGTGGTCTGGAGCGGGCCTGCGCGCTGGCCGAACCGGTGCGCCGCATCGCCCAGCCGCTCACCGTTCCGCCGGGGGTCGACTACCACCGTCTGTCGGCCGACGAGCACACGTTCGTCTTCGACGAGCTGATCGTGCCCAGCTACCTGAGCAACATCACCGCGCAGGACAAGCCGGTCGTGCTGTACGTGATGGGTGTCCAGGGGGCCGGGAAGAGCCGCACGTCGCGCCTGCTGCGCCGTGCGCTGCACCGGCGCCGGCCCACGCGGATCGAAGGCGGGATGTTCAAGGCGATGCACCCCGACTACCGCCGCCTCCTTCAGGAGCAGCCGCGTACCGCCTCGGCCCGGATCAGGGCCGACTACCGAGCCTGGCAGAAGCAGGCTGAGGCGTACGTGCGTGCGCGCCGCGGTGACCTGCTGATCGAGATCGCCCCGGACAGCGTCGACCACCTGATCGACAGCGTGCGTCGCGATCACCGGGCGGGTTACCGCGTGGAGCTGATCGTCCTGGCGACGCGTGCCGCGGACAGCCGGCTGGGCACCGCGACCCGGTGTGCCGAGGTGGCCCGCCTCGGCGGCATCCCCCGCTTCACCTCAGCCGCGGCCGGCGATGCGACCTTCCGCATTCTTGCCGACGCGCTACGCGCAGCCGAAGGCGAGCCGCATGCCGTCAGCTCCGTCTCCGTCATCCGGCGGGACCTGAGCGCGGTGTACCGCAATGAGCGCACCCCGGACGGGACCTGGGCACGGCCGCCCAAGAGCGGGGATGCCCTGGAGGCGGCCCAGCAGCTCCCCTACACCCCGGCGGAGGCCGGCCAGTTCCTCGCCACGCTTCAGCGTGTGCAGGGCGAGCTGCCGCAGTACCGGTCGGATCTGGTCGAGATCGCCGCGCTGGCCAGGCCGCTGATGCCGCCTCACCTGCAACCGCGCACCCTCGCCTCCACCCGCACCTCGGCTCCGCTGCCCCTCCCCCTCCACCAGGGGCCCGGCTACCGGCCGCCCAGCTCCCTGGCGCGGGCCGCGTAGCGGGCCGCGATCTCGGCCACTTCCTCCGGGCCGGCGTCCTGCAGCGCCTCCCGGTCGGCGGCGCACGCCGCCAACTGCTCCTTCAGGGCCTTCAGCCGCTCGGTGTCGGGCACTGCGGCCCGCCGTTCGATGATGATCTGCTCCGCATACAAGGAGCTCACGTCGTCGACCAGCTGCTCGGCGGCCTCGGGGGTCACATGCTCAGACAAAGCGGGGTGTCTCCTTCGGGAATCGGCGCATGGGCCGACATTGTGCCTGGCCGAGACCGTGCGACCCTCGACGTCGGTTATGGCAAGGGATCGCGCGGCAGGGGCCGGGGCGCATAGGTTGATACCGCTGATGATCTTTCTCGGGGGGTGTCGTGGTGCGGGATCTACGGATGCTGTTCGGCGTGAATGACCGGTCCGTTGCGGCCGAAGAGGCGTTCACCAACCGCCAGGCGCAGTGGCAGGCCGTCGTCTCCGCGCTCGCCGATCACCTGCACCGGGTCGCCGATCCCGCTTTCGACGTCGAGGATCTGGCGAGCCCGAGGCACAACATCCTGGTCGGCCATGGTGTCGGCGGCATCGGCAAATCCACCTTCTCCCGCAAGATCGAGGCCGCGCTCTCCCCCCAAGGCGGTCGTCCCGCACAGTGGGATGCCCCGTCCTGGCCGATGGAGCGGATCCTGCCTCTGCGCATCGACCTCGCCCGCTCTGCCGGCGTTGACTTCGAACGCGTGGTGCTCTCCCTGCGCCTGGCGATCGCCGCCCTGGGCCGTCCCATGCCCGCCTTCGACCTGGCCCTGCGCCGGCACTGGGAGCGCAACCACCCCGGCGAATCTCTCGAGGAGTACCTGCGGCGCGGCGGCCTGTTCAGCCGGTTCGCAGGCGCGGTCAACCTGCCGCAGCAAATGCAGTCCACGCTGGCCGACGTCGCCCAGGCCCTGGCCCTGCCCGGCACCGTCGGCGGCGCTCTCGGTCAGCTGACCACCACGCTGGTCGGCGCCCTGCGCGAACGACGCCGGAGCGTACGCGCGCTGGCCGGCTGCGAGCGCCTGGCCGACATCCTCGAGGCCGAGCCCGACCTGGAGACCCTGAGCTTCGCCACCCACCTGCTCTCGTGGGACCTGGCCCAGCTCCCCGCCGCCCAGCAAGTCGTCCCGGTCATCCTGTTCGACACCTTCGAAGACGTCGGTGACCGCACGAACCGGGATCTCGAACGGCTGCTGCAGCGCATCGTGTGGCTGATGCCCCAGGCGTTCTTCGTGATCACCGGCCGCAACCGGCTGCAATGGGCCGAGGACGGCCTGCACGGGCAGCTCGACTGGACCGGCCCCGCCGCCTGGCCCGGCCTGGCCGACCACCCGCCCGCCTCCCACGGCAACACCGCGGCCGCCCAGCGGCAGATCTTGCTCGGCGACTTCTCCCCCGAGGACTGCGAAGACCACCTCGCCCGGCGCCTGTCCCGCGACGGACACCCCCTCATCAACGACAACCTGCGCCACGCCATCGCCGCCCGCTCCCACGGCCTGCCCCTCTACCTCGACCTGGCCGTCATGCGCTTTTTGGAGATACGGCGCAGCGGACGGGATCCGCAGCCGGCCGACTTCGGCGACTTCCCCGCCCTGATCTCCCGCACGGTCAGCGACCTGACCACCGACGAGCGGCATGTCCTGCGCTCGGTGTCCCTCCTGGACGCCTTCTCCGTTCCCCTGGCCACCCAGGTAGCCGGCCTCACCCACGACGCCGCGGCGCTGCGGCTCACCGAGCGCCCCTTCATCCGCGAAGACCCCCAAGGACTGTGGCCTTTCCACCTCCACCAGGTGGTCCGCTCCGCGATCCGCCACGCCGAAGACCACACCGACGACCGCTGGTCACCACAGGACTGGCACCGGGCAGCCACACGCGCACTCGCCGCCCTGGGCCACGAATGGCGCCACGGGCCGCAGCGCGACCGCGCCATGCTGATCGACTGCCTGCGCCAGGGCCTGCGCCTGGCCCGCGACCACCACCTCGAAGACCTCGACTGGCTCGTCGACGCCGCGTACGGCTACATCGCCGACTCCGTCTGGGAGCCCCTCGCCCCGACCACCTCGCCCGGACCGCAGCCGGGCCCGGACACGCCCGCCGACGCCTTGGCCGAGCTCCTCGCAGCCATCGGCCGGCGCCAGCACGAGCATCGCGAACGCACCGCTGAACGCCTCACCACCGTCCTGGACACCGGCCTGCTGTCCGGAGAGCTCGCTGAACTCGCGCTGTACTACCGGGCCAAGGCGTACAAGGATCTCGGGCGTACCGACGACGCCCTTGACGGATACCGCCGGGTCGCCGAGTCCGGCGGCCGGCTCGCCCCGCGCGGCCGCCGCGGCCTGGCCCAACTCGCCCGGATCCGCGGTGCCTTCCCCACTGCCCTGGCTGCCGTCCCCGCCCTGGGATGGAAGGGCCGCCACCACCGCGTCCTGGGCCACATCTGGTTCCCCCACGGCGACATCGAGCGGGCCACCGCCGCCTTCGAGGCCGCACGGGCCGAAGCCGAGCAGCACGATGCCCCGGGCGAGCGGGCCATCGCCCAGACCCTCCTCGCCCTCGTGGTCGCCTTCGCCGACCCGCTGCGCGCCGACGACGAACTCGCCCTCGCCCACCAGTACCTCGCCCCTCTCGACCAGCGCGCCACCGCCTACTACGCCGCCGTCGCGGCCCTGGTGCGCGACGCCGGCACCGACGGCGACGTCACCGACCGCGCCGCTGCCCTGCACGCTGAGAGCACCGGCGCCGGCCTGCCCTGGCTCACCCCGCTCATCGAGACCACCGTCGCCTTCCACCACGCCGTCCGCGGCGCCGACGACGACCTCACCGCCACCATCGACCGCCTGCGCGAGGTGACCGCTGACGGCGACTTCGCCTACTACGTCGACATCGCCACCGCCATGGGCGACCTGCCCCAGCCCGCTGGCAGCGCCGTCCAGTGGATTGACGACGCGCACACCGTCCGGCAGCGGTGGCGCGGTCTGGTCATCGCCCGCCAGGACCACCTGCACAGGACGCAGTAGCCGACAGCGCTACCGGTTCGGCGGCGCGAAGCCGGCTTGGCCGCGCTGCCGCGGAGGGCTTCAGCAGGGAAGCTGGGGTGAACGAACCGCCAGAGCGGCGCCGGTCCGGCGGTTCGTTCACCCTGAACGGACCTCTCCCGCTCTTCGCGGGTTGCCGATTGTTCAGGGTGAACGAACCTCCGCATACGACGTCGGGTAGGAGACGCGGGTGAGCGAGACTCCGTACGGCTTCGACGCAGCGAAGCTTCGCGCGGCCCGCTCTGCCGCCGGGGCGTCGGTGCCGCGGATCGCCCGGCAGGCCCGGGTGTCCGAACGTGCGGTGAGCCTCTACCTCGCCGGGTCGCGCGTTCCCCGCCCGGAGGTGCTGCCGCGCCTGGCGGCCGCCGTCGGCGTCGGCCCGGCCGACCTGTGCACGGTGGAACACGAGCGCCTGGTGCATCTGCGGGTGTGGGCTGGCCGGAGCCGGGCCACGATGGCCGAGGCGTTGGGGATGGCGGAGGAGACCTACCGGCTGCTGGAGACCACCGGCCGGCTCGGCCGCGCCGCCGCACGATTCCAGCACCGCCTGGACTGCTGGGTGCTCTGGAAAGACTGGGCTGCCCCGGTGTACGGCGTCACGCCCGAGCGGCTCGCCGCGGCCACGGCGGCAAGCCAGGCGTACTGGCCGGTGCTGCGGGCCGAACGGTTTCGCCGAATCCGCGAGTACGATCCCGAGTTCGCCGACCGTCTGGAACAGATGCTTGGCGAAGAGCCGTAGCGCCCGAACCCGCCATCTCGGCTCGATGGCGGCCCGGGTCAGGAGGCGGCGTCGGGGCCGAGGCTCTGCGCATGGGCGAGAGCGGACAGAGCACGTTCGATCGTGTCCAGCCGCTGGGCGATCGATCGCTCCCCCGGCGCACCAACGGCGTCGGCCAGGGCCTCGATCTCCGTGTCCAGGTCCCGCCCCTCGCAGGTGCTCACCGTCGCATCCGCCATACCCACCATCCTGGCAGCCCCCCGCACCCACCTGAGCTCAGCCGCGCCGGCCGATACTGGGGGCATGACCGCGCCGGTTCCGAACGCGTTCGAGTTGCTGTGTGCGCGGTACGCAAAGCGGCTGCCCGCGCGGCTGGAGGACCTGACCGGTCCCGCACGCGGCGCGGTCGACCTGCCGCTGCACGTGGTCTGGTCGGGCCGCCGTTCCTACGGCCTGGAGCAGCCGCGCTCCCGGATGAGCCTGTACCGCACCGTCCTGGCCGAAGGGCAGCGCCAGGACCTGATCGACTTCCTGAACCGGGACCTGCTCCTCGCGCAGTGGCCCGTGCTGCGCACGCTGATCAGCCGCCCGATCAGGGATGTGTGGGAAGCCGCGTTCCCCGAGCTCATCACAGCGACAACCGCGGTGGACGTGTGAAGGGGAGCTACCGGTGCGTTACGTGACGGGAGGGTTCAGCTGGCGTTGGGGTCCTTGCCCGCGAGGGAGGAGAGCAGCTCCACGAGCGTGGCGTTGATGCTCCGCTGCTCGTCGATGAAGCCGTCGAGCTTCTCGCCCAGGCGGTCGACCTTCTGGTCGAGGTTGCCGACCTGCAGGCGCAGAGCGGTCAGGTCGCTCTTGACGATGCCGAATTCCCGGTCGGCCCTCTGCGCGTTCTCCTCGAACCGGCGGGTCAGCGCAGCGAGCTCGCTCTGGGCGAGAGGGTCTTCGGCCATGGCGTACTCCATGCGGGTGGGCGAGCTGCTGACCGCGCTGATTATTCCAGAAGGCGGATGAGGCCCGTCCAGCCCTGTCGCAGGTGCGACAGGCGCAGCCGGCGGGGCTTGAGCGGATGTGGGGTGCACCTTGCCAGCGCCTCCTGTCCGGGGCGGCCTCCTCAATGAAGCACCCAGATCAAAAGGGGTATAGAGGGTAATATGGACTCCTCGGGAGTGTGGGCTCCAGGAGGCTGTATGACTGCGACCCTGGTAACCGATGAGTGGGAAGACCGGGTCATCCGTGGCCGGCGTTTCGTGAGCTCGGAGAGTTCTGCCCAGTTCTCGCTGGGTGACATAGCGCTTGAGATGGTCCCGGTGCCTCCGAACGGCAAGCGACCTCCGATGAAGGCGTACAAGCTGCTCGCGAACTACGCCGATGAGGTCGGCCTCGAAGCCGAACGATTCGAGGAGTACCGCCGGGTTGCAGCTGCATGGCCGAAGGCGAAGCGAGCCAAGAAGGTCTGCTGGACCGTTCACCAGCTTTTCGCGCACCGCAGTGACCGGTTTGAGCTGATCTTGAATCCTCCGGTCTACCGCCGGACGGGGCAGCGGATCTGGACGTGCGAACTGGCCAGTCGGGAGCTCGGGCGCAAGCCGCGTGTCACGACGGAAACGGGCAGGGCGAAGGTACGCGAGGCTACCGACCTCATGGAGGAGGACGACGAGGTCGCGGTCGAGATCGTGGAGCGCGCGATGACCAAGCAGTCGGTGGTCGACAAGGTGGCCGACAAGCCGCACGTGCGCGAGAGGTTCAACCGGGCGCAGTCCGCAAGGATCAGCCGCGCCAGGGAAGAGACCAAGAAGCAGCCCGAAGTCCGAAAGCTCGACGAGAACCGCGAAGTGCTCATGGTCCTGGGCCTGTGCAGTGCGTTCTCACACGGGATAGGGAAGACCCTGCCCGGCCTTCACCTGGCCGAGCTGTCCGATGACGCCAAGGACTCGATCCGTGAAGGACTGATGCGCGTCACCGCCGCCGTCGAGTGGACAGAACACGTACTGCAGACCGGCAGCACCGATATGGACGCCGGGCTGGAGCGGCTGTTGTCCGAGGGGTGATGTCCCATTGATCTGAGCTGACGCTCTCGCTGCGCGCCAGGGAGCGTCGGCGCTTGCGGGTGAGACGCAGGCTGGTGCGCTCGGTGGCCGTCGTCTCGACTCAGGGGGTAGGAGATGGTGGTCATGACTGCGCACCAACGCCCGGAAGTGCTGGCGCAGGCCGTTTACGACGCCTTGGAGCGGGCGGGCAACCGGGGGCTGAGCCTCGAAGAGATCATGGGGGAAACCGGCTACACGGAGTCCCAGACCCGACGCGGGATCTCCCTGCTGCGGGAGAGCATTCCTGAGCTGAAGGGCAGCGACGCCGTGTACACCTACGACCCCGCGGAGAACGTCTATCGCACCGTATATATACCGGAGGTAGCAGAAATGTACGAGATCCTCCGGATGCGAGGCGAAGCGACGCGCAGCTACCGGGTCCTCACCGGAACGATCCTCCCCCATTCCCGAAAGTCCAAGGCCAAACAGCTACGCACGCTCAAGCGGCTGTACGAGTTCGTGGTGGACGAGACGAACGAAATGCTTGAGCCCGCTGAGCCTGGCTGAGGACAGAGGCAATGGGTGCGCAGCCGGTCGGGCCAGGCGACTACCTCGATGTGGAGCGTGCCGAATACATCGACGCCCTCGTTCGCTCGTGCCTCCCCGAGGTCGTCAAGGCGGTCATGTACGAGCTGGTGTTGCGGGCATCCTTCGATGTGAATCCTTCGGAATACCCACAGGTTGAGTGCGTCGACAGGGACGTTGCCGCGGCTGTCGGACTCAACGGGGAAGCGGTGCTGCCCTGTCTTGGCATCGCCGAGGAATCCGGATACCTGAGGGATCTCGGCTCGGGCGGCGAGATCGATCGCTCCTGGTGCGAGCTGCGTACCCCTGAGGAGGATCTTCTGGGAATGTGGCAGCGGTTCCTCGCCGAGCACCACGAGCCGATACGGAACCAGGAGCTGTTCGACGCGAAGCTGGCCGCTCTGCTGGCGGAAAATGCCCCTGAACCCGAGCCATAGAAGATCCGGCCGGCCCCGCATGGCAGCAGGCGCGCCCGCCCGGTACGGCGTCGGGCCGGCTCATCGCCACTGGCCGCGACGGGCAAGAAGTGCGGGGTCGACGTCCTCGTGCTGGCGGGCCTTCACCATCGCGCCAGCTGAACAGGCCACCCGGCGGGAGCCGGGCGAAAATGGAATCGCCCGGCGCGGCGGAGGAACGCATGACGGGCAAACTCCTGCGGCAGGCCGCGGCGCTTCTTCGGCGCCGTGCAGCCGAGGCGACCGGCTCACCTGACGAGCGGTGGATGGTGGACCAGGACGAGGCGGGCGCCCTGATCCTTGCCGGCTTCGCACCCGAGGACGTCGAGCCGGACGGGACGGTGAGCGGCAGCACTCTCGCCTCGTTCGCCTACGCCGACGACCCCGAGCAACGCACCCACGCGCAAGCCCTGGGGGCAGCTGCGCACATGGCCGGGCTCGACCCGCAGACCGCGGTACTGCTCGCCGTGTGGCTGGAGACCACCGCATCGCTCCAGGACCGGGCAGAGGAACTCGGCGACGTCGTGGGAGCGGCACCGCTCGTCGAGCCGGCCGGCTGCTTCGCTCGCTCCTACCTTCGGACGGCCACCACCCGGTGACAGCGGTTCTCCCCTGGCGGTCGGGGTGCGATCAGCCGGTATCGGGCCCACCGGCGTAGGGTCGAACGCGTGAACGAATCTTCGCCGCTGCCTGACGACGTGGAGCGGTTGAAAGTGATCGCGACCTACCTCCGGCTGGAGCTGGAGCGCGTTGACCGCCGCATCGCACGCGCCGAACAACGGGAGCAGAAGCAGGCGACTGCCCTACAGGCTGCCGCTCGCGCTGTGCCACCGCCGGACTGGACAGTGCAGGTGACCGTGGGCGCCGATCCGCGTCCGGTGGCCATCCACCACGGCCAGTGCACCATCGGGCAGCCCCGGACGCGGCCGATCACCCGCCGCGCGGCCATCGAGGCGCTGACCGCAGGGGTGGAAGCGTGCGCGCTGTGCCGACCGGAGCGTGAGCTCCAAATCGACTGAGCCGCGGACGCGGGAATGCGCCGGGCAGTGGGTGGATTATGTCGCTGAGAAGAAAGGTTCCGCCGTGACCACACCCGCCCCCGCACCAACCACCGTGACGCTGTCCTGCCCGCCCAAGGACGTCGGACGGTGCGCGACATGCCAGCAGCCCTGCCACCGTTACGGGCACGGCGGCAACCCGCTGTGCCCGACATGCCGCGCCGTAGTCGAAGCTCGGCGGGCCAAGACGCCGGCTCCGGTGTAGACGGTACCGACGCCCCGGCAGCATGGCCGGCTGCCGCTCCGGCTTTCGCTGCCGCAGGTCACACCTGGTAGAGAGGGTGGATGAGCGAAATACCCCCGGTCCTGACCTTGACCGCTGTCAGCACCATCGAGGTCACCGATCAGCAGGACGAGGACAGCCCGGACGCCTGGGTGGTTGTCGAGACGGCGGAGCAGGGGCAGCTGCTTTTGAATCTGACCGGACCGATGGCCGATGCCCTGGTCGAGGGCACCTCTCTGCCGTCCGACCAGCCCGGCCCCGGGCGCCTGGTGCTCACCGACGACGAGATCGCCACCTACCGCGCCGAGATCGCACGGCGGACCGCCGTCGGCTGCTGACCCCGCCGCCGTTCCGTTCTTGGCTCAAGCCCTTTCCAGCAGTTGGACGACGAGGGCGCCCGGCAGCCGCCGGGCGCCCTCGTCGATTCAGGCGAAGGCCAGTTCGCGGAAGGTGTTGCGGATGTCCGTCAGGGGCCGGCGGTCGCGGGTGTAGTAGAGCTTGTTGGTCAGCAGCACTGCCCAGCGGTCGTTGGCGGGCGAGATCCACATGCCGGTGCCGGTGAATCCGTAGTGCACCCAGACGCCCTGTGCGTCGCTCGTCCCGGGTGCGGGGTGCCAGAACAGGCCGCGTGCGGGCTCCAGGCCACCGGTCTGCACGGTCAGGGAGCGGGCGGTCCACCCGGGCCCGAAACCGGCCTCCGCTGGGCCTGTGGAGGCGTCCAGCATGTACCGCAGGAAGCGGGTGAGGTCGTCGAGGACGGTGAACGCGCCGGCGATGCCGCACACGCCGCCCAGCAGGCGGGCGGAGAAGTCGTGGGCTGTGCCCTTGAGGTGGGTGTCGCTCTCCGGGTCGCGTTCGGTGGGCGCACATCGGGCGGCGATCGGGGCGGGCAGCGGGCCGAAGCAGGTGGAGCTCATGCCGAGCGGCTGCCAGATCCGGTCGGCGGCGACCTGGTCCAGGGGCTGGCCCGAGAGGTGTTCGGCGAGGTAGCCGAGGATGAGGGCTGCCCGGTCGGTGTACTCGACGGCCTCGCCGGGCGGCCGGTGCAGTTCCTCGTGCAGTACCCCGCGACGGATGGCCTGCGGGTCGGTGCCGTAGAGGTTCTTCAGCTGGGCTCGCAGGGGGACGCCGGCAGTGTGGGTCAGCAGCTGCCGGGCGGTGACCTGCCCGAGCGGGCGGCCGTCCACTTCGGGCCAGAAGCCGCCCAGCGGCTGGTCGAGGTCGAGGACGCTGTCCTCCCACAGGGCTCCGATGGAGGACCAGACCGCGAGGATCTTGGTGAGGCTCGCGGCGTCGAAGACGGTGTCGGGCTGCATCCGGGCCTCGGGCTCGTCCGGATCCAGGACCCCGGTGGCGCCGCTGGCTCGGATGCCGCCGCTGTCGCCGACGGCCCAGACGGCGCCGGGATAGACCTTGTCGCGAACGCCTTCGTCCAGCAGTGCTTCGATGCGCTCGATCATGGTTTCCCTGCTGTCGTGGCCTGTCCCGCCGGTTCAGCGTAGTGACGCGACCGGGTTGGTTGCTGGTTCGGCACGGGCTCAGCAGATGGCCGCCCGCCGGGATGTGCTCGATCCTGCTCCGGTCGGTGTGGGCCAGCTTGAGAAGGTGGTCGGCCATCGCGGCGGCGGGAACGACGATGGCGGTGGCGGCGCGGACACTCTGGCGCAGGGCATGCAGCTGGTCGCGGTGCGCTTCGGCAAACAGCAGGTCGGTGCCATGCGCCGGCGCGGTCCTGGCAGACAGGGCAAAGGCCCCGTCGGTCAGGCGCTGGCGAGGAAGTCGATGGCGCGTTCGTCCAGTTCGGCCGCGCAACGTACGCCGCGGGCGCGGAATCGGGCGAGGTCTCCACGCATGCAGGTAATGGCCTTACGCGTGCGGACGGACCGTACGCCGTCCATGTGGTCCAGGGCCCGGTTCCAGGTGGCGCACGCTTGCTCGATCTGGCCGCGCTTGAGCTGCATTTCGGCGCCGGCGACCAGGTCCAGGGCGACGATCCGGGCGTAGGTGCCGGCGGGGCGGGCCCCGGCGGCGCGGCCGTATTGCTCGGCGGCGGTCCGGTGGTCACCGAGGGTCTCGTAGACCTTGGCGTTGCGCGAGTACACCGACGCGGCCGGAGGTCCCCAGGCCAGGGCCCAGAACGGTACTTCGTCGCCGGGGTCTGCTGTCAGCAGGACGCTTGCCCGTTTGGCTTCGGCGAGGGCGGCAGTGCGCTGTCCGGCCTTGGCCAGGGTGTGGGCGTGGACGGCGCGGAAGAGGGATTCGGTCTGGGCGTCGACCTTGCCCTTGGCGCGATTCAGTCCTGTCTCGGCCAGGCCGAGGCAGTGTTCGGGCCGGTGCAGCTTGAGCCCTTGCATGGCCATCGTGCGCATCACGAACCCGTCGTGTCCGGTGATGCCGGATTCGACGGCGAGTGCGTAGGACTGAAGGTAGTAGCGCTGCGCGAGCCCTTGTTGGCCTGCGTCGTAGGACTTCCAGCCGAGCAGGTGTACGCCGCGGGAGGCGGCGGAGAGCATGTGCTGGCGGATTTCCGCGGTGCGGAAGCGTCCTCGACACAGGGGGGCGACGTCGTCGCGCAGGTACTGCACGAGTGCGCTGCGGCCGTGTTGTCCGCCGTGGCGTTCGTCCATCTCGGAGAAGACGCGCACCATGTCGCGCACGGCAGCGACTTCGGCCATGCCGACGGTGTGGCCGGAGCGGGCCGCAGCGGTGCGGTCAGCGATCTCCTCCACGTAGGTCAGGGGCAGAGCGGCTGCGGCCACCGAGTACGCGGAGGACGTGAGGAAGTGGCGCCGGTCCAACTCGAACCTCCACATCGGCAGCAGGGCGTCGATCGGGTCGTCCCCGAGGGCCAGCCCGATGCTGTCATCCTCCTCCGGCTCGGCTAATCCGAGGTCGGCCGGGGTGAGCAGGCGGCCGAGCCGCCTGGACAGCGCGACGGCGAGGTAGCGGCCGGTATCGCCCTGGGGGGTGACGCCGGCGATCCAGTGCTCGACGGTCGACTTGTTGGTCCGTAAGGACGTGCCGCATTCGGCGGCCACCGCGCGCACCGCCTTGGCCATTGCGGCGTAGGTCAGGCCGGACTCGGCGAGGAGCTCTTTGAGCTGCTGGTTTGGCGTGCGCGTGGCCATGGGAGCACCTGCCCGTATACCCGATATACCGCTTGCCCTGCCCGCCACCGTACCGCCCTACCCGTGCCGTGGGTTGACTGTTCATCAGGCCGAGCGGCAGGGGCCAAGCGGTTCCCCCGGCCCTGCCGTTCGGCCCGGTACGGCCGTCTGCCTCGCGCCATTGGAGAGCGCGGGGGACGCAAGAACCTGGAGGTTTCGATCATGGAGCAGACCACCACCCCCGTCTACAGCGCGCCGGTCGTCCTGGATGCCGGCGACGTCGTCGCGGTGACGCTGGGCACCAACAACTTCGACACCGCCGACAACACCGAGTACAAGAACGCCTGAGTCCGTGGACTGCCGGGGCCGGCAGGCAATGAGCGCCACGGCCGGCCCCGGTACTAGGAGGCGCCGGGCCTGTTCTTTCTCGTGCTGGGGCGCGGGACGGGCGGCCCGGCGCCTTCGCCTTTCGACGAACGCATAGAGGGGAGAGGCCGATGAGGTGGAGCGCGGGATGGTACGGCGGCACCGGGCACGACCGGCTGCCCGCCGGAGGCCGGGCGGTATCCGGCCTGGAGGAAACATGGACGGTCGGGTGGCCGGGGGCCCGGGTCCGCGCCGTGGGCCAGGGCCCCGTCGCGCTCGCGGTGATCGGCGAATGCGGCGCCGACAACGAGCAGTTAAAGCGTGCCCTGCCGGTGGTGCGGGCGAAAGGATGGCGAGCGCTGACCCGCTGGCCCGGCTCCTACCTGACCATCGCCCGCAGCGGCGAAGCGCTGGCGGTGATCGGTGACCTGGCCGGTCAGCACCCGGTGTACTGGCGGACCGACGGCGCCGGGACATGGTGGTCGACTTCCGCCGTCGCGCTGGCGGCGCTGGATGGGGCTCCGGCCGATCCGACGGTGCTGGCCGCCCACCTTGCCCTGGCCCAGCCGGACGTCCTGGGGCAGTGGAGCCTGTTCCGCTCGGTGAGCCGGGTGCCGACCGGGCACCTGCTGCTGCTCACCCCGGACGGTGTGGGCACCGTGCGGTACGAGCCGGCCGACTACGAGCCCGTGGACCTGCGCGATGCCGCGCCGATGGTGCGAGCCGCACTCACCGAGGCCGTCGATGTCAGATGTGACGGCCGGCCGGTCAGCGCGGATCTGGCAGGGCTGGACTCCACCACGCTGGCCTGCCTGGCCGCCCAGCGCAGTCCGGTGACCGCGGTGACCTTCGCCGACGCACGCCTGCGGGACGACGACCTGGCCTACGCGGTACGCACCGCGGCCACGGTGCCGGGCCTCGCCCACCGTACGGTGCCCGGGAACCCGGACACCGTCTACTACGCCGGCCTCGAGGACCTCTCGACGCTGCCGGTCACCGATGCCCCGAACGCGTACGCGGTGACCGCCTCCATCATGCGCGCCGTCCTGGACACCCTCGCCGCACGCCACCCCGCAGGCGTGCACCTGACCGGGGCGGCCGGGGATGCAGTGCTGTCCGCGCCCTCCTCATACCTGGCAGATCTCCTGCGCGAGCGGCAGCACCGTCGCGCCTGGCAGCACGCACAGGCCCACGCCCGGCTGCGGCATACCTCTGCCCTGACCCTGCTACGGCGGGCCCGCCCGGCAGCCCGTACGGGCCTGGCCGGGGCCTGGCGGCAGACAGCGGCCGAACTGCGGCGTCCTGCGCGCCCGTGGGTGCCGCAGGCGGAGCGGCCGGTGGCCTGGACGCCGCTGCTGGCCACCGCCGACTGGATGAGCCCTGACGTACGCGACCGCCTTGCGAGCGCCCTTGAAGTCGCCGCTGAACTGGCCGGCGCACCCGTCCGGCTGGCGGCGTGGGCAGACCGCCAAGACCTCGCGCGGGTCGGGGCGAACACCGCCGGGTGGCGTGAGATCGCGCTCGCCGGTCACGGCATCGAGGTCGCCGCCCCGTTCCTGGACAGCGAAGTCATCCGGGCCTGCCTGGCCGTACCCGCCGACCAGCGCGGCACCCCGGGCCGCTACAAACCGCTGCTGGGCGAGGCATTCGCCCATACCGGCGTGCTGCCGCCGTTTGTTATGGCGCGGGTGACCAAGGGCGGCTTCAACGCCCTCTCCTACGCCGGCCTGCGCGAACACGCCCCGGTGCTGCGGGATTTGCTCGGCCCTTCCTCTCGGCTGGCCGCCGCGGGCCTGGTCACCGAGGCGCCGGTGGCCGCCGTGCTTCAGCGGGCCGCGGCCGGACAGCCCACTGCCCAGGGCGCCCTGCACCTCGCCGTCGCCGCCGAAGTCTGGCTGCGGCAGCTGGAGACCGCCCCGGCCTGGTGGGAGGTGAACTCCCATGTGGCGACTGCGTGAGAGCACCCATCCGGTCCTCACCGACGAGGGCGGCGCCCTCCTGGACGAGCGCACCGGACGGTGGACGCAGCTGACTCCGACCGCGTCCGCTGCCGTGATGCTCCTGCTGGCGGGCGGCACGGAGGAAGAGGCTGCCGGGCAGTATGCGACCCGTTATGGCATCGGCGTCGAGCAGGCCGCCCTCGACATCCGCACCGTCGCCGAAGCGCTTACCGTGCAGGGCCTCGCCGCCACCGGACCCGTGCGCCGCGGCCGCCGCTGGTGGGGGTGGTGGCGATGACGAGCATGGAGGCGTACTCCACCGTCCGCACCGGCACTTTCCTCGAACGCTGCGCGGCGGCGGCCGGCCTCGCGCTGGCCCTGGTGCTGCTGCGGCTGCCGTTCCGCCACACCACCCGGGCAGTCCGCTTCGCCCGGCGCGCCGGGCGCCGGCCGCTGAGCGCAGCACGGGCGGAGGCGCTGGTCGAAGCGGTGCGGCACACCGGCCGTCTGTGGCCGGGCCGCGCCGCCTGCATGGAGACCTCGCTCGGCGCGGTCCTGGCCGCGGCCCTGCTCGGGTGCCGCCTGCACTGGTGTGTGGGAGTGCGGTTCTCCCCGCCGCCGGTGGAGTACCACGCCTGGGCCGAACTGCCCGAGGACGGCCCGGTGGGCGAGTACACCTGGGCCGGCTGGCACCACCACACCGCCCTGACGATCTGACCCGCCCGGACCTCTGGGCGCCGTGTCCTTCACCCGCCCGGAGCAGTTGTCGCATACGCGTACCCAACCTCGAAGGAGTGAGCCGTGAGCGCCGTCGCCCTGGCCGCCGAACAAGTCCCCGAGCGCCACTACACCCACCACGAAGGCCGCGGCCCAACGCCGCACCGCTCCAACCCCGTGGTGATCCACCGCGAACTGACCACCCTGGATCTGCGGCCGCACATGCGAGTCGCCGAATATGGCACCGGCTCGGCCTACTCCACCGAGCTGATCGCCCGCCTCGTGGGCCCCGAAGGGCAGGTGACCAGCCTCGACATCGACGCCTATCTGACGCGCTGGGCCAACATCATCCTGGCCGAACGGGGCCTGGAAAACACCCGCTGCTTCACCGCCGACGGCACGGCCGGCTTCCGTGAGCGGGCCCCGTACGACCGGATGGTGGCCTGGTGCACCCCGCCGCTGCTGCCCAAGGTGTGGACGGACCAGGTAGTCGGCGGCGGGCTGATCGTCGCGCCGCTGCCGATCGCGGACGTGCCCAACATGACGGTCGTCGCCAAGGTCCGAGTCCGCGACGACGAGCCCGTGGTGGAGGCGGTGTTCACCGGCGGGTACATCGAGGCGACTGCCTCCCCCAAGGGCGACCTTGACCTTCCCGGCCGGTGGGTGGACTGGGAAAACCGCGTCCCCGGCCCCTCCTGGATCTCCCTCACCTGGCGGGCACAGGACGACCGGCTGCACACCGGCGCCCGCACCGCCTTGGACAGGCTTCTGAACGCCGCGCACACCGAGCCGTACGAGGGCGGAGACGTCGATGTCGACTGGCCCAGCTGGCGCACGTTCGCCGCCGCCCTGGGCAATCCCCAGCTCACGATGGCCGGGCTCCGACCGGACCTGTGGGCCATCGGCCACTCCACGACCGAGAGCGCCGCCGTTATCCAGCAGGACGGCGTGATCCTCGCCGACAGCCCCGACTCACCGTCGCTTTTCGCCCTGCGGGACTGGCTCACGGCCTGGGAGAACGCCGACCGCCCGGCCCCTGAGACCTACACTCCAACCCTCATGCCCACTGGCAACGGGCAGAGCCCGGCGGGCTGGCACCTACGACTGTCCCACTAAGCCGGAGGCGGCCCAGACTCGGTTCGGATCCGGGTCCCGATGTTTCCGGCGGTGTGCAGTAGGTGAAACTGGGTGAGCTCGGCGGCTGGATTCTGCGTCCGGCCGATGCTGCCGCCGCCGGGCCCCTCCCCCTGCTTGCTAAATGATGATCGGGTTCGCTTCCACGACGCAGCCCGATCCGATCACCATGACCGCTGACCGTGAGCCGGCAGAGCGCCGCGACGATCCCTGCCAGCGGCGGGCTACGGCGCCGGCGTAACCGTCACCGCCGCGTCCTTGCAGCCCGCGGCGGTTGTGCGCAGGGCGTTGATCTCGGCGCGGTCGGCGGACAGCTGCCAGCGCAGCTTCGCCGTGACCCAGTCGGTGGCGTAGGTGCAGGTGGCGTCCTTGGCCGGCGGCATCCACTCGGCCGGATCCTTGTCGCCCTTGGTCCTGTTCGGGCCCAGGCTGACCGCGACGAGACTGCGCTCGCCGTCCAGGTCGTTGGCGTACTGCTCTCGGCGGTCCGGCGTCCACTTCGAGGCGCCGGAGTCCCATGCTTCGGCGAGGGGTACGACGTGGTCGATGTCGAGTTTGCGGGTGTCGGTGACGGTCTTGTCGTCGTAGTACGAGCGCCAGCTGCCGCCGGTCAGCTTGCAGCTCTTGCCCTGCCGTGGCTTCTTCACCGCTTCGGCCAGGAGTACTTCCTTTCGGGTGTCGCAGCCGTTGTGGTCGGCGTCGGTCCACAGGTGGAACTTGTCCCGCTCGTATTCGGAGCGGACCTCGCGGGCCACCTTCAGCCGGCCGATCGCGTCCGTCAGCCGAAGGCCGTCATCGGTGCCGCCGGACGGCGAGCCCGTGGGATCCCCCGGCGACGGCTTCGCATCCTGGTGGGAAACGCCGGGAGTGCACGCGGCCGCGGACAAGACCAGCAACGGGCAGGCCACAGCAGCCAGACGGCGCGCGGAGAACATAGGGCTCCCAGGTCAGATGAGATGTCAGCCCCATGGGTCTACCCATCGCATCAAGGGCCGTCAACCCGGGAATGCGCCGCGCACGCGGTTGATGGCCGCTGCCAGACGACGAGGGCGAGCCGGAAGTCCTGGCGGGCGGTCCCTGGCGGAGCGCGTCGTGGAGTAGTCCGCTGTGCGGCCGGCCGGCGCCCGCCGGAGGGTGGGGGCATGGAAACCAACCCGCCGATGCGGACCGTCTGGCGCGGCGCCGTCACCTTCGGAATGGTGGTCTTGCCCGTACGCCTGGTGTCTGCGACCGAGTCGCATCGCGGACGGTTCAGGGAGATCCACCACCGCGACGGCGGCCGGATCCGTCACAAGCGCGTCTGCGAGATGGAAGGCACGCACGAGGAGATCCCGTACGGGGACGTCGGGCGGGCGGTGGAGCTGCCGGACGGACGGCTGGTGCCGATTACCGACGAAGACCTCGAACGCCTCCCCCTGCCCACGCGGCACGTGGCGGAGGTTCTCGGCTTCGTCCCGGGCGCCGATATCGACCCGATCAGCTACGACCGCGCCTACTACGCGGCCCCCGACGGGCCGGCCGCGGACCGCCCGTACGTGCTGCTGACCGAGGCCCTCGCGGGCACCGGCTACGTGGGCCTCTGCAAAATCGCCCTCCGCCAGCGTGAACGCCTGGCCGTCCTCCGCCCCAGACGCGGGGTGATCGTGCTGCAAACCCTGCTGTGGAGCGACGAAGTGCGCGAGCCCGGAGACCTGGGGCCCTCGACACCGGTCACCGACCGGGAACTACAGCTCGCCGAGATACTCCTGTCCGAGCTCACCGGGATCGAGATGCAGCAGATGGAGGACGAGTACGGTCACGCGCTGGAGCAACTGGTGGCAGCGAAGACCGTGGGAAGCGAAGTCCCGGAACTGTCGACGCCGCCACAGCCAGCCGTCGACCTCCTGGAGGCTCTGGAACAGAGCGTCCAGGCCGCCCGCCGGCCCCGCCAATAGCCGGTCTGACGGGCGGTTCACCGGGGTGCCGGTCAGCGTGTGCGGGACCGGACACGCCTGGCCGTCGGTCAACCGCAGCCTCGGCACCACCGTCGCTGGCGTGGCCGCGAACCTGCGCCACTCCCTCGCGGGCGACCGGGGCGGGCCGGACCTCTGCACTCGCCTGGATGTCCATGCTGGTGGAGCACAGGTGGTTCGAGGCCGTAGCCCGCTGGCTGGAGGCCGGTCGCTGCCTGCGCCTCTACTACCGCAACCGCGCCCTGGCCCTCCTCGCCGCGGCCACCTGGCTCCCCTACGGCGACCTTCATCACTTTGCCCACCCCAGCGCGCGCTGGAACTACCGTCCTTCCTCGAACGGCACCTGGGCGAACCGCACTTCACGCCCGACGGGCGGTTCCTGGGCACCGGCCTCGCCGCCCGGCGGCACTTCGCTGCACTCCAGGCCCTCCCCCCGCACAACGACTCCGGCGCGGCCGGCCCGTGCCGTCTGACCGACAACAAAAAAGCTGCCCGAACCTGCATTCAGGTCCGGGCAGCCCTCTATGTCCGTCGGGGTCAGCTCTCGTTCGGGTTCTTGCCGACCAGCGCGGTCAGCAGCTCCACGATCTGCGCCTGGTTGCGGTCCATCTTCGCTTCAAGGGCGTCGAAGCGGGCGTTGACCGAGGTGAAGCCGTCCCGGACCTCGCGTCGGAGCGCGGCCTGTCCCTCGATCACGGCCGCGAAGTTGCCACCTGCCTGTACCTGCAGCGCTTCGACGCGATCGTCGACCGCCACGACACGGCGGGTCAGCGCATCGAGCTCGTTGTGCGCGATGGGGTCCTCAGCCACGCGGTGCGCTCCTGCCAGGTCATAGGAATCAGCGGTCATCAGGCTCTCCACGGTATCGCGCCCGCCAAGACCCGTACTCACTCATTCAGCCCAGGACGCCATTGCTGGTCCGCGAGGGCTTCCAGTACCGCTCCACAGCTGGGGCGGGTGTTCGCCCTGTTCGGCCGCAGCGGCCGCGGCGCAGGAGGCGTCGTGTAGCCGCCGTGTTCTTCTCGGCGGGCGGCAGCAGGAGCGTGGTGGCAGCGCCTCGCCCGCTCGGCGAGGTCTTCGCCGTGTCGGAGTGGGTCGCCGGCGGGTTCTATCGCTCGTCGGTGACCGTCGGCTGGCGGGCTCGATGCTGTCAGTGGAAGCCCAGCATCCCGGGTGAGTCGATGTCGACGGTGACCACGCCGGGCGGGTAGGCGTCCTCGTTGCCGGTCAGCAGGATCGACATGCCGGTGAACTCGGGGCGCGGCAGGGCGCAGTACAGGGCGTGGCAGGTGTCGGGGCTGCCGTAGCCGTCGCGGATCATGGTGCCGACACTGACCGCGGCTGTGGTGTCGAGGGCGTCGACGACGACGGAGGAGAAGGCGAGAACGCGCTGTGAGAGGTCCTCGTCGCCGGCTTCGGCCTGGGTCAGGCACAGGGCGGGGACGTTGAGGTGTTCGCCGGGCGTCTTGGCCATGTTGCCGGCCAGGAGGTTCAGCGTTTTGTGGCCGCCGGCGAGCGCGCTGACGGCGCTGGTGTCCAGGATGATCACGCTGCGGTGCCCCCGGCGGCCCGGACCTTCTCGGCGGCGATCTTGTAGATGTTGCCCAGCACGTCGGGTGCTTGCTCGAACTCTTCGTCGGGGATGTCCACGCCCATCATGCGGCGGACGACCTCCCGATCCGCGGCCAGCCGCTCTGCCCGCTGGGCCGCGGTCGGCTGCTCGGCGGCAAGCGCTTCCACCAGCTGCCCGATGCTCACGCCGCGCTCCTTGGCGAGCTCGGCAAGGTGATCACGGGTCTCCCGCTGCACCTGAATCGTCGTCGATGCCATAGGTAGACTATAGGGGCACTACAGCGCTGGCGGGCGCGACCGCCGCAGAACCTGCCGGGACGCTGCTCACGCGGGCGCCCGAGCGGGCGGCCATCCCGTCGCCGGCGCTTTGCCGCGCTATCGCCGCGGTGATGGCCGGGTCCATCTGGGACAGCGACGCAGCTTCGCGGTGCGCCTCGATCGCGCGGCGGTAGCCGTCCGGCGGCGCACGGCGCTCCACCGGAGCGTTGGGCGTCGCCGGCTGCAGCTCCGGCGGCCGCCGTGGCGGGTCCGGTCTGCACGGGGGCGGGCGGCAGGACGTGCAGGGTGTGGACGGTCGCGCCGGGGACCTCGCGGTGGCGGCCGCGATCACGACGCACCGACGGCACGGGGAACCTGCCGCCACACAGTTCGTTGGGACGGATATGGCAGCCAAGAAGGACCCCGCCGCCCGCCGAGCCCGCGAGGCCGCGCGCCGCGCCGCCGCAGCTGAGCGAATCGGCCCGCGCCGCATCAAGGCGCCCCGCCCGCGAACCCTCTACAGCCTCAACCCACCGGGCCTCTACTACCAGGAGTGGAATAAGCCGACCGGTACGGATGAGGAGGTGATGGGCAAGGTGATCGAGACGTTCGGGACCGACTCCGGCGAGGCAGCCACCATGCGCCTCCTGTTGGAGTACCGCGGGATCTACGGCCCGCACATCCCGCTCGCAGCTGCTGGCCATCTCGACGTGATCCTGGAGGACACTGACCTCGCCGACGACCTCACCGAGTCGATCGGCTCTACGGCAGACGACGTCCGAGAATCGCTGCACTCCCTGCACGCGCAGGGCACGCTCCTTGTCGCGGACGACGGATCCCTGTGGATGACCATCCCCCCCGGCACCCCGTACTCGGCAGCAGGAGGCCAGTGGGCGTTCGTGGAACAAAAGGTGGCGGCACCAGCCGACTGATCGTCCCGCGCGCGCCAGCCGGGAGCCGTAGCCACCCTTTCGGCGTACGCCAGACAGGACTCGAAGATCACCGCGAGGATGGCGGGATGCATACACAGCTGCAGTTCAAGGCGTGGTTCACCGACCCCGATCCGGACGCCGATCCCGACGACGAAGTCAGCCGGCGGGTTGTGGGGTGGCGGGAGTCGGATGGCGCCGCGATGGTGCTGGACGCGAAGACCGGCCGCGTGGTGGCGGCAGTGGAGCAAGAAGGGTTCAAATCCGTAGAGGAGGCTCTGGATACGCACCCGCTGGGCGTCGTGCCGGGCAACGGCTGGCGGATCACCCAGAACGGCACGGGGCCCGTAGGCGGTCCCGCGCGCCCTGTGGCGGCCTTCCTCGTCTATGCGGATCACGTCGTGCCGGTGGTGAACCTCCCGGGCAGCGGCGACCACAGCGGGGCTTGGAAGGCCCGCGGGTGGCGACTTCTAGACCCGGACAGCTAGGAACGCACGGGGCCCTCGGACCAGCTGTCCGGGCCCCCTTCCCCCTCCGGGCCTTACTGAGTGTCAACTGCGGGGAGCGCGCACCTCGATGCCGCCCGGATTCGTCTTCCTCTTCCCACCATCAGCCCTGCCCTATCAGTCGCCTGAGTCGGGTCGTGGCCCGTCTGAAGGCCCGGAAACGCAAGAAGGCCCGTACCCCTACGACGTGGCGGGGGTACGGGCCTTCAGCGTGCGGCAGCTAGACCGGCCTCATGGCGGTGACGCCCTCCTGGTCATAGCAGGGCGGCGATCAGGGCAGCGGCGAGGGCGATGAGCGAGACTCCAGTGACGTCGCCGGCGAGCCTCAAGCCCCTGTACTTGCGCTTGGCGATCCGGGAGAGGTGGATGACGTGCCTGGCCCGGTCGCCTGGGTTCCGTAGATCTTCGACCACCGCTTCGGGGGTCGCGCACAGCGACCAGTAGAGGTAGGAGCCGCGGGCGGCTCCTGAGAGGCGTGGGCGGACGACGACCAGGACGACGAGCATCGCGGTGACCAGGCCGATGGCACCGATGCCGACGAGGGCGGCGGAGAGTCCGGGTAAGGGGTGGCCGGGGACGGCGGCGACCAGCGCGGCCAGCGGGAGGCTGAAGGCGGTGAGCAGTACCCCGCTTTTGGCGTCGGTGCGGGAAATCTCCGCCAGGACGGTGGTGGTGGCGGCGTCCAGGCGGGTGTCGATGTCGGTCACTGGTTTCCTTCGTTGGTGGTGGTCCAGGTCCAGGGCTGGGGGTCGGCGGCCGCGCAGGCGGCTGCTCGCCCGAGGCGGGCAGCTACTTCGGCGTACGCCTTCGTGAGGTGGCGGTGGGCAGCCGCGCGGCGCAGGAGGCTCGCGAGCAGCGCGGCCTGGTCGGTGGCGAGGGTGTGCTCGCTGTCGCCGGCGTCATCGAGGAGCCGGGTCAGCGGCGGGGAGTCGGCAGCGGGGAGCGCGCCGCGCACGTACTGCCCGAGTTCACGTAGCTGGCGGACTGGGATCTGTTCTTGGCCGTAGAAGTCCGATCCGTGGCTGACGATGACGTGTGTGGTCACAGCTGGTCCCCCTTGGGCGGGGCGGGCAGCTGGTCGGTCTGCGGCAGGCTTCCGGGGTAGGCCAGTGCCGCGTCTGCCGGATCGGTGTTGTCGCCGCAGGGGCAGCGCGGGTCGTCCAGGCGCTGGCGGCCGAGATGGCCGTTGCCGCCGCATGCGACGCAGCAGCCGTCTGCGCCCGGGTCCAGCGCCCACTTGTGCCCGCAGCGTCGGCAGCGGGCACAGGGGGCGGTGTCGTCGGTGTGAGGGATGGGCAGGTCGAAGTCCTCGACGTCGGCGATCTGGCAGCTGGGGCAGAAGCGAGGCGCCGGGCCGGGCGGGAGGGGGCCGTCCAGGAGCGCGATGACGTGGGCGCCCAGGTCCCACGCTTCCGCGCTGGCGCGGATGTCCAGGCGGGAGATGACGGCCTGGATCTCAATGCTTTGGCGCCGGGAGACGTCGACGGCGGGCCGCAGCTGCTCCAGCTCCTCTGTGAGGCGGCATTCGGTTGTGTCGGCGCGGCGCTTCTCGGCCGCGGCCCGGTCGTGGAGTTCGTGGATTGAGCGGTGGAGTTGGCGGAGCCGGGTGGTGCTGATGAAGCGGAACATGTCGGTCCTTGGGTCAGGTGTTGAGCCGGATAAGGGGGATCAGCGGCCGGCAGGTGCGTGGCCGGGGGTCACGATGCGTGGTGGCTGGCGAGCGAGCGGGGGTCAGCCGACGCTGATCTCCGCCGGGGGCGTGGAACGGCCCAAGCGGCGGGGCTGCGGGGCCGTTTCAGGGGGTGTGAGGATTTGATCTGTCTGAACTGTTTCCGCAGGTGGTTATCCGTTCCTTGACCTGTGGCCGACCCGTCGCCGATCTGTCCCGGGGGACGGATCACGACGGATCAGCGACAGGTCGCGGACAGGTCAGCAGACAGATCAGCGCGTGCTGGTGTCGGTGACGCTGTGTGCTATTCGGCGAGGGAGTCGAGGGCTGCTTCGACGTCCTCGAGGAGGTAGCCGGAGGGTGGGTTGTCCTTGTCGAGGTCGGTTCGGCGGACTGTCTTGAGGGTGTTGATGCCGTCCTTCTTCAGCTCCCGGGCGATCCTTTTGGCGCCTTCCCGGCGGCGGTCTGCGGGCTCCCTGCCATCCCATTGACGCCACTCGGGGCCGAGGGGAGCGAGGTGGTCCAGGACCTGATCGGTGAGCAGGAAGTCGGGATCTTCAGCGGCCTCGAACGCCTCTCGAATCGCCCGCAGCATCGGCGGCAGATCGACCAGTCCGGCGGACTCGGGCTCCTCGTCGTCCGGCTCGGCGACCATCTTCAGCAGCTCGGGCCACGGCACGTAGTGGAGGTACTCCTCTTCCTCGTCGCCGAACTTCAGGCCGGGCGGGTTCGGCGAGTTGAGTGCGGCGTCGACCGATGCCTGGTCGACGTCGACCAGGCCGGCGGCCAGCCGCTCGGCCGCGCGTCGGCCTCCTTCGTCGTCGGGGATGTAGTGCCACTTGTGGAGCATCGGGTCCTCGGACAGGCCAGGCGCCCCCACGATGTACGTCCTGGCGCAGTGATTGAGCTCGCGGCCGGATTTCGGGCGTAGCCGGTGCGGCAGGTATCCGAAGTCGGCCGCGCCGCCTCCCAGGGCCTGGGTGGTGTCCACCGCCCGGCAGGCGCCGAGGATTTTGAGGGCGGGGTGTTCGGCGATGTTGCTGCCCAGGAGCTCCTTGGTCGCGCCTTGTGCGGCGAAGATGATCCAGATGCCTTCCTTCCGGCCGACCAGCATCAGCTCGGCGATGATCTGCTTGCTGCGCTTGGTGAGTTTGGGGAACTCCTCGACGTAGACGATGACCGCAGGATGCTCGGCGGTGCAGCGCCAGGTGTCGCCCATGCCGAGTTTGCGGCGGATGCGGGCACGGCCAGTGGCGAGCCGGTAGAGCGATAGCAGGGCGAACTCGATGTGGATCGGGTTCGTCGCGTTCAGTTTGATCGCGTCGGAGAACTGGCCGGGGCCGTCCCCGGAGGGGTCCAGGAACGCCGTGACCGCGTTGTGGGCGGCGGTGGTCCAGTCGAGCAGGTCCCGCATGATCGTGGACTTGCCGCCGCCGGAGCGGGCGATCACCTCGCCCATCAGCTCGGCGAGGGAGAAGCTGAGGTCGCTTCCGTCCGCGCTCATCCCGAACACGCCGGCGTCGTTGATGTCCACCGAGTGCGGCGCCCGGTAGGGCGGGGGCTTCATCTCGCCGAACAGGTCACCGGTGACCAGCCGCAGCAGGGCCTCGGCGGTGCGCTTGCGGTTGAGCTCGACGATGACGTCGCCGTCGCCGACGTCGAACCGGGTCTCCAGGTCACCGAGCTTGTCGGCGATGGCGCCCGGGGTGCCCTCTGCTACCCGGACCACCACCTCCCAGCCCCACGGGTAGGACACGGCTTCGCCGACGTGGGCGAGTGGAACGCCTTCGACACGCAGCGCCCTGCGGAAGCACTCGGTGGCCATCGCGGTGCTGGTCACGTCGTGGATGGGGAAGGGCTTGCCGTCGTCGCCGGGGAAGAGTCCGCCGGTGCCGGCCGCGCCCTGCCCAGGCGTGTTCTGAGCGTCCGAGGTCGGACCGGCCGGGGCGTCCGCCGCGGTCTCTGCGGCCGGCTCCGTCTGCTGTGCGGTGCCGGTTGCGGACGGGCGGCCGGTGCTCAGTTCGTAGGCCAGGGGCGGCACTTCGGGCAGTTCGCGACGCCAGCCGGGAAAGCGGCCTTTGGCCCATGCAGCGGCGGCGATGCCGGCGGCGGTGAGCACGGGCAGCATGCCGCCGATGCTCACCTCGGCCCAGCCGATGGCCAGGCCGAGGGCGGCCGTGGCGATCCGGCGGCGGTTGGCGGTGCGGCGACGGTGACGCTTCAGCTCAGCGTCCGTTGGCTCGTGGTGGCCGGCGTAGAGCTGTTGCTCGGCCTTGCGGGCCTGCTCGCGCCAGGAAGCGGACTCCGTACGCAGGGCGGCGGCCCGTTTGCGAGCGTGCTCAGAGTCGTCCTGGGCGGCGGAGTCGAGCCGGTCGGCCTGCTTGTCCAGCTCGGTGACCCTCTCCTGCAAGCGCTCGGTCTCGTCGCGCTGGCGGGCGAGCCAGGTGTTGTACCGGCGGTTGAGGAGGTCGGCGCGCAGGTGGGCGGGCGTTTCCTGGGCGGCGCTGAGCCAGGCGCCGCGCTCGCCCTTGAGCACCCCGGCGCCGGTGCGCAGGGCCGCGGCCTCGCGGCGGGCCAGGCCCCATGTGCCGGTGGCGAGACGGGCGGCCAGGCCGGGCCGGGAGTGCCCCTGGTCAGTGGTCTCGCCCGGCTTCGGGCCGTCGTTGGTGGTGCCCGGCCCGGGCTGGTCGTCGGTGAGGAACTCGCCCTCGGATTCGAGGTCGATGATGACGCGGTCGGGCAGGTGGGCAGTCACGAGACTCTCCAGTCGAAGCAGTGCGGGTGTGGTGGGCCGGGCGGTGACGGCCGCCCACGACCGCGGCCGCGCGGGTGCGGTCGTGGGCGTGGGCGACCGATGGCGTCCGGACCGGGAGTTAGGCGATGCTGCCGACGAGGTCGGCGCCCCAGGAGTTGGCGGCCGGGATGACGAGTGAGGCGAACCAGCCGCCGAGGGTGGCGGACAAGCCAAGCAAGACGCCGCAGACGATTCCTTGGCGCATGTGCGGCTTGGCCTTCTTCGGGATCGCCTTCCAGGCGCCGAGGATCGCCACGGTGACCAGCAGCAGGATCAGGTTGCCCTCGCCGGTCAGTGCGGCCGTGTTGCTGCGAGCGGCGAGGCCGGTCTCACCGCCGGTGGCGCCCCACATGGCCAGTGACCCGGCGCCGTTGCCCAGCCAGGTGATGGCGCCGGTCGTGAAGCCGATCAAACCGGAGGTGGTGGCGGTGGCCAGGCCGCCGTAGCCGACCCCGGCGGCCAGCGGGATCAGATCCTTGGCGTCCTGGAGGATATCGCCGGGCTTCTTGATGTGGGCGACCGCGAACCGGGCGAGGTGCCAGGTCGGGATTCCCATGCCGACGAGCAGGCCGCCGATGGTCAACGAGCCGACGGGGATGTTCATGATGGGGTGACCTCCGGTCAGGAGTACTGGAAGGGCAGGGAAGCGAGAATGCGGTCGCCGAAGTGGTTGACGGCCGGGATGAGCGTGAGGGCGGCCAGGCCGGAGGCCCCGCCGATCAGCCCCACGCTGGAGCCGACGAGCGCGCCGGCGGCGATCTGTCGGCGCATCTGGTTGTCGCAGCAGCGCCAGGTGAGCAGGACGACGACCAGGAGCAGCGTCGTGGTGACGCCGCCGCCGGCGGTCATGCCGGACGGCGCAGCCTGGGGCAATAGCTGGGTGCCGGTGTCGCCGGAGGCGGCGTTGCCGAGCGGGTTGGTGACGCCGGTGACCAGGCGGCGGGCGGCCCAGCCGAGCAGTCCGCCGGAGCACAGGGCACCGAGCAGGCCGATCAGCAGACCGCCCCCGATGGCCGCTGCAGAGGGCGCCTGATGACCGGTGCACCACCAGCGGATGAGGGTGAACACCAGTACCGCGACGGCCAGGGCGAGGCCACCGAGGGACAGCTGAGCGGGCGTCACGTCACACCCCCGTGACGATGTAGCCGTACATGTGCAGACCGGCCCCCGTGACCACGCTGGAGGCGAGCAGGTTGCAGGTCAGCGCCCGGACCAGCCACGAGCGGCCGCGGTGGCGCAGCTCCAGGAGGCCGGTCACGGCCAGGGCGGCCATCATCACGCCGTACTCGTCGCCGAAAACGGTGTTCAAGACCGTGCTGGTCGCCGGAACCAGGAACAGGCCCGCCACCAGGGCGGAGGCGTTCCACGCCGGGTGCAGGCGGCCGATCCGGAACCGCCCCTGCTCAGCGGGGGCCGACGGGGCGAGCGGGTAGTAGTGGTTCGTGACATAGGTGACCGATGCGGGAGGCGCTGTGGTCGCTATGCCGCCGCCCGGACCGTCGGCGGGCGGAGGGGGCGGAGGGACGGTGGGCGGACCGCTGGAAGGCGGTGGGTTGCCGGACCACTGCGGCGGCAGGAACGGCCCGGGCGGGCTGGACGGCGGCGGAGGTTGCGTTCCGCGGTCGGTGCGCTCCGTGGAGAGCTCCACCATGAGCGGGTCGATCTCAATCGGCTGGTCAGCCATCGGTTTTCTCCTGCGTGGTCTGGGGGGCCTCGCAGGAGTGCTGGGCGGCATCGGCGCTGGGGGCGCCGTGCTGTACGTAGTGGTGGAGCCTGGCCCGCACACTCAGCTCGGCGGCGTCCACGGCGGCCGGCCCGGCGGGCGCGGACGGGGAGGGGCTGGCGGGCCGGAACCCGGCGGGCAGCCCCGCAGGCACAGCTTCGGGCTGCGGGGCGGACAGGAGCGGGCCGGGCAGCCGAGTGCGGGTGGCCGGGCCGCCGGTGGCGGCGAGGCGGCGCAGATGCTGCAGGCGACGGGGACGGCGGATCAGCAGGCAGGCAAACAAGGCGTCTCCGGGCAGGGGGAAGGGGCGGGCCCGCCTCCTCGAGGCGGGGCCGCAGCGGCGTCGGGTGGATCAGGTGGCGCGGTTGCGGGACAGGGAGCGGGCTTTGGCACGGGAACTGGCCTTCGGCATCTCCATGCGGAACCCGCACGACGCGGTCAGGGGGCAGGTCGCACAGGTGGTGGCGGCCTCGATCCGGTCGGTCAGCGGCGCGCGGGCGCTGGCGGCCCGGTCGAACAGGGCCACATCCGACCGGCAGGCCGCCGTACCGGTGCTGGTGGGCGTGACGGTGGCGACCGCGGCCCGTGTGCGGCGGTCGCGGCGCGCGGCCTCGGTCTTGAGGTCCTTGCTCACCGCCGCCACCAGCTCCCGCGGTTGTGGCGGGCCCGCTCGGCGTTCTCCCACGCCTGACCCTCGCGGTCGGCCGCGGTCGCACTGCGGTGGTGCCCCTCGCGGCGCCTGCGGGCAGCCCGCTCGGAGGCCGACTCCCGGTTGCTGTAGGTCGTGGCCGCCAGCTTCTCGTCGTTGCCGATGAGGCCGAAGAACGCCATCAGCTGTCCCCCTTCTTCTTCGGCTTCGGGGTGCCGGGGACCGGCCTGGGCTCGGTCTTGTAGTAGCCGCCGCGGGAGGGCTGGTAGGTCGTCTCGAAGCGGGGGTCGGGCCGGCTTCCGGGCGAGATGGGGATGGGGCGCAGTGGCATGCTGAATCAGCTCCTGAATGGGAGAGACCGTGCGGCGGCCGGGCCCTGGAAAGCGGGTCGCCGCACGGTCAGTTGGAAAAGGCCGCGTGCCCGGCCGGGCCCTGGAAAGCGGGCCGGGCACGCGGGGCCGCCTGGCGGCCGTGGCCGGCCCCACACCCGCACCGTCGGGGCGCGGTTGGGGCCGACATCGGTCGGCAGGAGCAGTTCGGTGGTTCGCCGAACCGGTCAGTGGTTCGCGGTTCGTAGTTCGCGGCGAGGGTGCGAGTGTGTTCCGTCTCAGGCGAGGCGAGCGACAGGTTCGCGAACCCGTCGGCCGAACAGGTTCGGCCGACTGCCCGGCAACGCAGACGGGGCGCGGTTCGCGAACCGGTCCGGCGTCCCGTCCTCACCCCGCCCAGTCCGTAATGGTTCGGCGAACTGGTTCGCGGGTTCGCCGCACCGCGGGTTCGCGCAACCGGGTGCGAGGTTCGCGAACCGGTCCGCTCACGCGCTGGCGTACAGCTCACGCGCCGCCTTCAGTCGTTCGTGGGCGGTGGTCTTCGCCATTCCGGTTCGCTCCATGACGACGGGCAGGCGAACCTCGTCGTAGCCCAGTTCGCCGATCAGTGCGAGCACTTCGCGAACCTGCTCCTCCTGCTCCATCTGCTGGCGCTCCCTCGGCGTGGGGTTCGCGGACCTGGGTGAACCGGGTTCGCCGCCCGGTTCGCGAACCGGTTCGCGCTGCGGGGCCTCCAGTTCGCCCTTCATAGCCAGTTCGCGAACCTGCCGGGAGGAAGGTGCGGCTTCCTCCAGCAGCGAACCGGTTCGACGAACCGGTTCGACGAACCGGGTCAGGCTCACTCGGAACGCTGGAACGTGCGCGGGGCCAGCCGAACCGGAGACCGGGAGCACCCGGTACGAGGACGGCAGGGGCTGACCGCCGCGCGCCGCCTTCAGGGTGTCCTTGCGGGCGATCTCGGTATCGGCCGCAGCCCATGCCCGGTCCAGCGTGGTGAGCGTGGAGTCGGTGATCGCCATGGACCACGCCGTGAACGAATGACGGAAGTAGCGCACCCAGCGGATCAGCCCGATCCGCGGCCGGGCCTTGGCGGCCTTGCCCGCATCCCGCAGGGCCTTGCGGTGCAGGAGGGAGGCGTACAGCTCCCACAGCACCATGCCGACGATGCTCATCGTCGCGAAGGAAACCGCGGACTGTGTGGGCGTCCCGTCCTTGGCGCAGTGGTGGGCGTAATTCATCGCGGCCGCGCCGCCCGCGAAGATCCACGTGAAGACCCGGTAGAGCAGGCCGCCGTCGCCGGCCTTGCGGGCCTGGTGGTACATCCAGCCCGTGAAAGCCGTGGTCAACTCCCACGCCGCCGCGAATCCGACCGCGAAGACGGTGGCCCACTTGAACTCGGTCTTCGCGTAGTCCATCTGCGACCACCAGGCCACCGCCATCGGCGCCAGGATCGGCCCGGTGACCAGCACCCGGCGGGCCTGATCGGCCGACAGGCGTCGGCACCAGGCCGACAGCCGTCCCATCCGGTCCGACCACGACGAGCGGCCCTCGCGCTGCTGGGCCTTGCGCGCGGCGGCTGCGTCACGGCGCCGGGTGCGGGCGGTGTGCTTGAGCTCCTTGCGGGCCAGGCGCTGCTCGGTGCGGTTCGTCGCCCGGCGCAGCTCCTTAGCGGCCTGGGTCGCGGCGGCGTCGGCTTCCTGCTGCTGGTCGGCCGCCTCCGTCATCTGAGCCTGGGCCTGCTGCAGCAGATCCTCGGCCTGCGTTTTGGTGGCGTCGGCGCTGTGCTGGGCGTCCTTGAGCAGCCGCTCGGCCTCGGCCTTCGCGGCCGCGCGGGTGCGCTGAGCGTCGTCGGCCGCCTCGGTGCGCTGCCGCTCGGTGTCCTCTTCGGCCAGGCGACGCAGCCGCTGCGCCGATTCCTGGGCCGCTGCCTTCTCCCGCTGCGCGTCCTCGACAACCGTGCGGGCCTGGGCGGTGAGGCGGTCGGCTTCTGCCTGGCCGGCGGTGCGCAGACGCTGCGCCTCGGCGTCGGCCGCCGACCGGATCTCGCCGGCCTGGCTCTCGCCCTGTGCCCGCAGCTGATCGACCTCGTCGCGCGCCTGGACGCGCAGCTCGTCGGCCTCGCTCTGCGCCTGAGCCCGGACGGCGTCGCCTTCGCTGTGCGATGCGGCCAGATGCTGCTCGGCCTCGGTGCGGGCGCGCTCCAGCTCCGCTTCCGCCTCGGTCCGCAGACGGCCGGCATCCTCAGCTGCACGGGCCAGGTCAGCAGCGGCATGTTCCTGGGCGTCAGAGATCAGCTTCTGCGCCTGATCCTCACCGCGCTGCTCGATCGCCGTCGCGGCACGGGAAGCATGGGCGCGGTGCCGGGCCGCGGCCGCACGGGCGGCGGTGACGGTGGCCTTCGCCTGGAGGCGGGCCTGCACCCGGATCTCCTGCGCCTCCTGCCCCGCATCCTCGGTGGCCGTACGCAGGCGGCGGCCGGCTTCCTCAGCGGCCTCCGCGAGGAGCTGCCGGGCCTGGGCCTTCGCATCCCGGCGCACCCGCCGGGACTGGGCGCGGGCCTGCTCGGTCAACTCCTCGGCGCGCGTTCGGGCACCGGTGACCAGCTCCTGTGCCCGGTCGGTGGCGTGCTGCTGGATCGCAGCCGCGGCCCGCTCGGCGCGGCTGCGGTGCCCGGCGGCGGCCGCACGGGCCGCGACGGTGGTGTCCTTCGCACCGCGCAGAGCCGCGTCGTGGATCGCCTCGGCGTCGTGGACGGCGTCGGCTCGCGTGCCCTCGGCAGCGGCGGTGGCCTCGCGCAGCCGACGGCCGGCCTCCTCGGACACCTCGGCCAGGACCTGCCGGGCCTGGGCACGGGCTGTCCCGGTCACCTCCGCAGCCTGCACCTGCCCCCGGCCCACGGCCTGGGCGGCCTCGCGACGGGCGGCCTCGCGGGCGAGGTCGCAGTCGTCGGCGGCCCGGTCCCGGACATCGGCGGCGCTCTCGAACGCGACGTCGTGCAGGGTGGTGGCGGTCTCGTGCGCCAGGTCCACGATGTCAGCGGCCCGGTCGTGGGCATCCGCGTCACGCTGGGCAGCCGTGCCGATGAGGCCGGCAGCGGTGTGCCGGGCGCTGTCGATGAGGTCGGCGGTGCGGTCGCGGCGGTCTGCGGCCTGCGCGTCGGCCTCCGGCCACACGACGGGCGCCACCGGCAGGGCGGCCGGTGCGGGCGGGCGCCGCGCCGATGCCGGTGCCGTCCTCTTTGTTGCGGCGGTCGTCTTCTTCGCCGTCTTCTTGGCGGGCGGCTTGTTCTTGGTGCGGGTCGCGGTGCGCGCGGCCATGCCCTTTCCTTTCTTCGTGCAGCGGATGGACGGCTGTCCGGCTCCCATGGCTCGGCCCCTCCCGGTCGTGCGGTGGGAGGGGCCGAGCAGGCAACCGTCAGACGCAGTGCGGTCGGTGGTTGTCAGTTGCGCTGGGCGGGCAGCGCGGCGGCGTTCTGCGGGAGGTGCTGGCGCAGCCAGGCGACGGCGGCCGGGCTCATCGCCCCGGCGTCCGCCTCGGCAAGCGGTGCGGTGTCGATGTCGGCCATCGCGTCGGCCGGCGGGAGCAGCCGCAGGTAATCGGGGTCGACCCCGCCGACGAACCGGTTGCCGCTCAGTTCGACCAGGTCGACCAGGACCTTGCCGGTGCCGGCGTGCCGCCAGCTACGTTCCACCTGGGCGACGAACGTGTGGTTGGGCTGCCCCTGCCAGAACCGGTGGGCGTCGCGGTAGAGGACGAAGTCGCCGTGGGCGTAGGCGGTCTGCGGCCGGGTGGCCGTTCCCTGGAGCTGCTGGCTCATGTGATCTCCTCGTGTCAGTGGACCGGCACCGGGGCCGGTGGATCTCCGGACTGTCCGGCTCCCCACCGCCCTGCCCGTGCCGTCACGAGGACCGACGCGGGCAGGGGGAGGCAGTCGGCAGGCGGGAGGCGTCAGCGGACCCAGCGGCCGTCACGGATGAGGACGGTGCCGTCCTTGAGGGTGAGGTCGGTGACGAAGGACGACGGCGAGGTGCCGTCCAGCGCCCGCCGGGTGAAATCGGCCGCCCACAGGTCATGGCCGTCACGGTTGCCGAACAGACGGACCGTGGTGTCGAAGGCGGGCTCCAGCGCGGCAGCGGCGTTCTCGGCCCGCGACTCGTACGGAAAAATGAGCGTGCCGCACGAGTCATTCAGGCCGATCAGGAACAGCTCGCGCAGCTCGAAGTCGCGCAGGTCCAACACGCTGAGCACCGGCTCGGTCGAGCCGGTGGTGTAGACATCGTTCGGGTGGCTCTTCACCCAACGACTCGTACCGAAGCGGCTCATGTCAAAGGTCATCGTGGCTCCGTTTCAGTTCAGAAGGGTCGGTCCGGCTAGCTCGCTCTACTGGCGGCCGGCCTGCGACGGAATGGCCTGCGGGACGTCGGCGACCATCTGGATCTGCGTGATCGTCCAGCCAGCGGTGCCTGACGGGGCGGTCAGTCAGCTCTTGCCGCGCAAGTTGATACGCACCCGCGAAACGGGCTTCGCGGGCTGGTCGCTGGCCGGGCTGCGCTCACCGAGGTTGATGCGCACCCGGGAGACCGGCTTGTCCGTGCTGCGGTCCTTCTTCATGGCGCTCCTTTCGGAGTCCGGACTGTCCGGCTCCCCACCGCCCTGCCCGTCGCCGACGGGCAGGGGAGGCAGCCGCCAGGCCAGCTACTCGTCGGCCGCCGGGTCGTAGTGATCCGCGATGGTCAGCGGGGTAATGACGTAGCCGGTGGGCTCCGGCACCCCGCCCCGCCCGAACAGGTGCGCCTCGACGGGGCTGAGCGAGTCGTCCAGTTCGTCGGCGAGCCAGACCGGCAGCGCGCCGGGCTCCTCGCGTCCGAGCAGGTCGCTGACGTGGGCGCGGGCCGCCTCGGGAGTGCTGTAGTGCCCCAGCGGCAGGGCCCCGTGGGAGGGCCGGTAGACGGTGACCTCCGGGAGCGCGACGGTCGTGTCCTCCCGCTCCCAGGCGGTGCAGTGGGTCTGCACGCCCCGGCCGTCCTGGACGGTGATCGCCCATCCGGCGTCCCAGCCGATCACGGCCAGCGCAGCCGGTCCGTAGTGGATGCCGGCGACGCGGTAGACGGTGTCCCAGTAGGCGTTGTGGTAGATCCCGCCGATCACGCGCGGGCCGACCGCGGTGGCGAAGACCTGGCGGGCCTCGTCAGCGGACAGACGGGTCTGCCCGGCCGGAGCCGAAGTCGGCTGGGCGGGCGGGAGGTTGGGGTTTTCCATGGCGATGTCCCTGTGAAGGTGCGTGTGGGTGGAGGTCGCGGACCCAGTGGCCGGCCTCCCACGCGCCCGCCGCCGCCGAACTTGCGGCGGCGAGCAGTGTGAGAGCCAGCGGGTGAGCGAGTCCGTGACGCATAAGGGCCCGCTCCGCCAGCTGCTGGGCGGCGCGGGCACGGCGTATCGGGTGGTCGGGCACGGGCTCCTGCCGGGTGGTACGGACCGCAGCGCGGTGACCTCGGCCGCCGAGCGGCTGGCCTTCCGCGCCGCGGGAAAGGGCTGCGGTCGCTACTGGCGGCCGGAGCCGCCGCAGGACCCGCAGCTCGCGCGGTAGGTACCGGAGCCGGTGCAGACGGTCTCGCCCTGCCCCGTCCCCCCACAGGAGCTGCACCGAGCGGGTGCGGGTGTGCTCATCGGGCCACCTCCGAGCACCGGCAGCGCCAGTAACCGCACAGACCGCAGGCGTCGTCGAGCAGCTTCAGCAGGTTCCTCATGCCGCGCACCCCGTCCTCGAGGTCTGCTCGCCGCCACGGGCGGCGTCAGCGCGGGCGGCGATACGGGCGTCGCCCTCGGCCACCAGGCGCAACAGGAGGGTGTTGAGGCGGTGCACCTGGTCGGCCTGCTGGGCGCGGTGGGCCTTCCAGGCGGTCAGGCGCCGGTAGGCAGCGTCGGTTTCGTCACGCTCGTATCCGCGTTCCTCGTCGTCGCTGTGGGTCCGCTCAATCTCGTCGAGCAGGCCGTTGCGCGGCCGGATGATCACGGATGAGATGCTGTGTGCCATCAGGTCCTCCTTGAAAGGTCCTGGTACTGACAGCCCCCGGTCGCACCCGGGGGCTGTCGCCGTGTGGCTGCTCGGACGAGCAGCCCCGTGCGTCCTCCCGTCCACGGGGATGGGAGGACGCACGGGGCAGTTCGTAGAAGCGCGTGGCCCCGGACATTGCCGGGGCCACCGTTCACTGGCGCTGTGGTCGTTCGTCGCCGTGTGCAGGTCAGGCGGCTGACGTGACCGCAGTCTTCCGCGCGTACCGCTTGCCCAGCTCGGCCTGACGCCGGTCGTGCGCATCCACGTCCTGCGGCGCCAGCGGAACGCCGGGGCCGTCGGTAGGGGCGTCGCCGTCGGGGAGCTGCGTACGCCGGGCGTCAGCGGCCCGGGTAGAAGGGAGGACCGCGTCCCACTCCCCCGCCCGCTTGGCGGGCAGTTCCTGGGAGCGACGCTGTTCGGCGTCCTGGAGCAGCCGCTCGTACGCCCGGCGGACCGGACGCATCCTCGGCTCGTCCCGCACGGCCTGAACGTGAGCGCGGGCCAGGCGGGCGCCGTCGGGGCAGTGCCTGCGGCCGGTGCACATCACGCAGCTCTTGCGGTGCCCGTCGTACTTCTCGAACGTCGAAGAGGGCGTGGGCAAGGACGGGACCACCTTCGCCGCGGGCGGCGCCACCACGGTGGTCATCCGCTTCACGCGGGTGGTGTGCCGGGAGCCCGGGTTCATGCCCTGGTCCTGGCGGCGGTCGGCCAACTTGTCGTAGCGGGCCTGCCACTGCTCGGGGGTGATGTCGAACTGGATGCGCTGGCCACTGCCGAGGCAGCGGGGCACATACTCCTCGACCCCGGAGCCGGTCTTCTTGGGCTTGTTGCTGTCCATGGTGATCCGGTGCGGCTTCACCATGCTGCGGCGGATCGCCCGCCACCGGCCGCAGTCACCGCACACGATGGTGCGCTGCTCGCCGTCACGCAGGTTGATCAGGTCGGGGCGGATCTTGCTCGCCAGCAGCGGCTTCCGGCCGTTGTCCTTCATGGTTTCCCCTCCGTCGGTTGCGTTCTCCGCCCACCACGGACTTACAAGGGCCGTGGCGGACGGGCAGCGCAACTGCTGTCGGGCTGCGCCCGCAGAGAGCCGGCCGAGGATCTCGTTGTTCGTCACTCGGCACCCATAGCTCAATGCGGTGCTGCGCTCTTCGGTTGTGGACCACCCCCGAAGAGGCAGTGACTCCTGCTGTCTTGCGGTGGTGCGGTCCTACGTCGTCGCTGTTGGCGCCTCACCGGCGACCAACCGTGTCGACGTGGATAACCTAACCAGTACATTGACTACCGTGTCAACCAGGTTGGGCAGGCTATCTATCCGAGCGAGGTGGCTCTACGATGTGGCTCATGACGGACGAGGCCATGCAACCCTTTGAGCGCATCGCGCAGGATGTGCGCGATCAGATTCGACTCGGGCAGCTCAAGCCCAGCGACAAACTGCCGAGCACCAGAGTGCTGGCGAGCAAGTACGCCGTCGCACCCGGCACAGTGCAGCGCGCTTTCGCCGAGCTTCGACGGGATGGAGTCATCTACTCCCACACGGGTCGCGGGAGCTTCATTCGCGAGAACGCCCTTGACGCGCTTGCTGACCCAACTGCGCAGGCCATCAGGCGCCTCGAGGAGCAGGTCGCCGATCTGATCGCACGACTCGAACGTGTCGAGCAGAAGCAGGGCAGCGGGTCGGCACAGCCCTGAGCCCGACCATGACGCCGTACTGCCTCGTTCTCCGGTAGTGGCAAGCACGGCGCCCCCGTTCGTCATCGGCATCATTTCGACGGAGATCAGCTTCGGGGTCGCGGGCATCTCGGCGAGATGTCCCGGCGTGGAAGGGGTGTCGCAATAGCGTCGCAGCAGGGCTCTTCCTGCCTGGCAACAGGCCGTCATAGGGGTGTGTAGTGATCGCAGTTGAGCAGTGGACAGGCGAGGAGGCACTGCTGTTGCGATCGGTAATGCGCGCGTCGGTGCGAGGATTCGCCGCTCACCTCGGGATCAGCCCGCGGACGGTTTCGCACTGGCAGAGGAACAGGACCAGTGTGTGTCGGCCGCAGATGGCGCAGATCCTCGATACGGCACTCATCCAGTGCACCCCCGAGGAGCAGGAGGCATTCCGCCTGCGCCTGGCAGCGCTCCGCCGCCCCGCCGTCGCGCCCGCGGGCGCCGATACTCCACAGCCGACGCCTTGCACCGTCGTCTCCCACAAGTTCCTGCCGGCCTACGTAGGCGAGCAGATCGCTCCCCTGTACGCCGTCGGCGCTCCCACGCCTTCCGGCCCAGGAGGCTTGGAGCGACGGACGCTTCCGGCCGGACACCACTCGGCCCAGTCGTCGGCGGTCCACCTCTACGGGTGTGGCGTCGCCGTCGTGCACCTGGAAGAGCATCACCGTGTCGAATCGCTGACCGATCTGGCGGTGTGGCGGTACCGCACGTATCTGCAGGAACCCGCCTGGGCGGGCAAGCAGATCACGCAGCTCATGAAACTCCATGCTGTAGAAGCGCCCACTCACGAGGTGCCCGCGCCGCAGTATGTGCTGTCGGTCTACGAACTCCGCCAGAACTCCTGGATGGGCACGGGTCTGGACACCGCGCTGCAGCTCCTGGCTACACCCTCCGTCCTGGTCAACCGCCAGGACCCGGAGAACGTCATCTCGCTGGGGCCGGACGTCGAAGCCGCCAAGTTCCGCGAAGGCTGGTCGCACGCCGAGGCTGTCCCCTTCGGAGGCGGCGTATCGCAGGGTGTCGCCGGATGGTCCGGAGTCTCCTACCACCCGCAGCCGGATGAGCGCGCCCTCACGACGAGTCAGATCGTCGCTCTGGAGCTGGATGTCCAGGCGTTGTGGGCTCTGTCCTCCCACGTTCTGCACACCATCGAGGACGGCCACGACCCGGTGATGCCTCCCGAGTACGGCTGGCGGTTTCTCCGGAGTGCCTACTACCGGCTCACAACCGCGCGTCCCACCGAGACAGCTCAGCACCGCGTGATGCGCGAAGCAATCTTGACCACGAGCGAACTCCCCGATCGGCTTCGCGCCGCTCAGGACGCCCTCCGAGACAGCAATCCTTGATGGTCATGGGAAAGGTGGACGGGTTGGATCCGCGATCAACAGCGCTGCTGGTTATCGACGTACAGCAGGGCTTCGTCAACCAGCACAGCCGCGATGTTGTCCCGACGGTCGTGCGGCTGGTGGACGGCTGGCGAGCAGCCGGCGCTCCGGTGGTCTTCACCCGGTTTCACAACGCGCCAGGCTCGCCCTACGAAACGATTTCCGGTTGGAAGCGGCTGCGCACCGCCGAGGAGCAGGCGTTCGTGAAGGATCTGGCTCCCTTCATCGACAACTCGGCCCTAGTCATCGACAAAGCTCAGGCGTCAGTCTTCACGCTTGAGGGATCGCAGCTCATCCAGGACTTCGGCTGGAGTGACCTGGTGCTGTGCGGTATTGACACCGACGCCTGCGTGTACGACTCCGGCACCGCTGCCTACCAGCGGGGCTACCGGCCGTGGATCATCACCGACGCGTGCGCCTCCAGCGGCGGCGCCCAGTACCACGAGGCCGCCCTGCTACTCGCGGCCCGGAACCTGGGCGCCGATCAACTCATCACCAGCGACGTCGCTCTGTCTCGAATCAGCGGAACTGGGGGGATCCAGTGAGTACACCTTCGCTCGACGCCGATGTCCTGGTGGTGGGGGCAGGCCCCGCTGGCGTGGCGGCCGCTCTTATGGCCACCAGCCTCAACATGAAGGTGCTCGTCGTGGAGGCCGACAGCGTCGGCGGTAAGCTCCGGACCATCGGTGCGCTGGAGAACGTCTCCGGCAACTGGACGACGGGCCCCCAGCTGGCCAAGGCCCTGGCCGCAGATCTGGCACGCCTCGAGCAGGCCGGTCGATGCTCACTGGTCTGCTCTCGCGCCGTGGGTGTCAAGGGGCACGCCGACCGAGCGGAAGTTCTCCTTGCAGACTCCCGAGTGCTCAGCGCCCAGACGGTTGTGGTCAGCACGGGCGTGGCAACGATGACGCCCTCCGACACCGACTGGGTCAGCGCCGCTCCCTCGTTGTCTACGCCTCCGCTCTGGCGTGCAAAGCCCGAGCAGCTCGGGCCGCGGACGTACGTTCTTGGGGGCGACAGGCCGCTCGGCACCTGGCTGCGGGCTCATCCTCAGTCCTCTGCCATGCTCCACGTCCTCGCCCCGCCGACGGACGACTACAAGCTGGCGGAAGTGTCAGGAGACGATCGTGTTCGGGTAGTTCCGGTTTCTCACGTCGTCGTTTCGCAGACCCCTCACGGAGCCGACTTCATCGTGGAGGTCGAGAATCGCCGAGGAGAGCGCAGCACCTACGCCGCAACAGCGGTGCTGAGCAATCTCGGGAATCGGCCGGCGGCTCTCGAAGGACTCGCGGTGGACGAGGCCGGATACTGCCCGCCGGAAATGCAGCACTTCCGGATTTTCATCGCCGGGGATCTGCGGTCGGTTCGGTTTCAGCGCATCACCACGGCACAGGGCTCGGGAGCTGAAGCAGCTCTGGCGCACTACTACTCCACCGCGCTTCAGCGGGACATGCTCCAGGTCCGCTGCGCCGCCAGCGACGACACGACCAGCCGAGCAAGGAGCCAATTGGCTCCGGCACGACACCTAAACAGCCAATCCGATGCTGGAACACCTGCTGGTCGCGCCGCCGGTGTATGGGCACACGGCCCGCGATAGGGTGTCCGACACTGATCAAAGAAAGTGGCCCCGTCGACGATGTCGAGGGGCCACGGGGCCAAGGACCTTGTAGGAGGGGTCCGAAGCCTGCCGAACCCTTTAATGCGACTGAAAGGGCGTCGACGTGATTAGGGTACCCGTACCCTCCAGACTCATCACAGCACCCCGCCGTGGTGCCAGCAGCCGTATGCCGCTGGCCCTTCGGTGGGGTGTTCGTGCTGTCTGGACGGCGCATCCCGACCAGCCCTCTTTGGAGGGGGCGGGATGACATAGGAAGTGGGGCGGCCTGAGCCGCCCGGGACGCTCAGCTCCAGGTGTTGGCGCACCTCAGCTGGCGTCCCCCGTCACCAGAGGGGTTTGGCAGCCCCTCTGAAGGGATTGTCCGCCCGGTAGGAGCCGGTCGAACAGTTCGAACTTGGTTCGGGAGAACCACAAAGCACCCGAGGGGCTTCGTCATGCCCTCCAGCTGGAAGCTCAGGAGGCGCTGTCATTTTGCAGCACCCGTCTATCTTTTGCCAGCCCAACCATGACCGATTGGCCTGGAATGGGCGTTCTATCTTTCCCCGTCGGTCGGTTTTCGCCACTCGTCCTGCCGGATTCCAGCCAGTCAACGGTGGCGGTGTCGTCCTGGCGTCCCGCCCTGCGGACTGTGGGATGAGGTTGGTGTTTCGCCGGGTGGGAGCTGCGGCCTGCGCGAAATCTGTCCACAGGACATCCGGGTCAGGGTGCTGGATGAAGATTTTTTCCGCAGCTGTCACATCTCGCCGTTCGACGGTCCCCTCTCTGTACGTGACCCCGTCGTACGCCGCCCCTGCTCAGTCCGCTCAGATCGACCTGTCCGGTTTGGATGGTGCTGTCGGCGGCATAACGCCTCTCCACACACCGACCATGTCCGCCGCCTCGTTCCGGGGGCACCTGTGAGTGCCGTCGCGGCGGCAGCCGCTCCGAGCGTTCGAGTGCCCGGTCCGCGGCGGCCGGGGCGGCGTCTGGTGTCGGTGCCGGCCTCCGGACAGCCGAGCGATGGCGGCCTGGGCGACGCGCTGCGCCTGGGGCGGGGGATGCGACTGCGGCTGCTCGCCGCGGTGCGGGCTCTGCTGGCGGACCCGTCGGTGGCCGGGCTGAAGGATGCACCGAAGCTGGCGACCGTGGTGCTCTACGCGAAGTCGCGGGCGCCCAAGGGCGAAAAGACCGACCTTCAGACCTCGACCTGGGGCGCGGAGTTGGGCCGCTGGCTGGGCGTGAAGGAGTCGACGGTCCACCACAAGGTGCTGCCGGCGCTGCGTGGCTCGGGGGCGGTGCGCACCCGGGTGGTGACAGATGCCAAGGGCCACCCGACCGGGCTGGACTGCTTGGTCATGCCGCTGTGGCACGCCCGCAAGAGTGGGGGGGCGGGGCACGCGCTGGCGCTGTCGAAGGCGGAGCTCGCGGTGTTGTTGCGCCTCATCGAGGCCCTGTTCGGCCCCGGTTGGGCGCCGAAGGACAAGGAGCCGACGCCGCCGGGGCTGCTGGCCGGCCGTAGGGGCAGGGGGGCGGCGACCGATCGGCTCGGGCTGCTGCTGATGGTGCTGAGCACGCGGGCGTCGGGCTGGCTGCAGCTGTGCGGTGGCTCGGTGAAGGCGAAGGAGGGGCGTGGTGCGGCGACGCTGGCGCGGTTGCTGGGCTGCTCGCCGTCCGGGGCGCGCAAGGTCCTGGCGCGGTTGACGGAGGCCGGGGTCGTGGCGCGGCAGCGCAAGGCGACGGGGACGCGGATGAACGGCCGGGGCCGGGTCATGATGCTGCCCGTCGCTCGCGCGTACGGCCGCACCCTGGCCCCTGTGGAGGCTGCTCAGGGCGCCAAGGCCGTGTTTTCGCAGCGTCCTGCTGGTGCAGTCGGAGATCAAGCTCCGACCGGTGCCGCTGGTGCCCTTGGGACGCCTGGGGTCTGCGGTGCTGAGGGCCCTGTGGGGGTGGCGGATCAGGAGCGTCCCGGTGGTGCAGAGCTCCACGCAGACCACGCTTCTGTGGCTAATCCTGTAGTTCCTGTGCAGCTCTCTGGTGGCTTTTCCGGCGAAGGCCGTGGGGGTGAGGGCCGTCGGCCGGAGCGCGTGTGCGTGCGTGAGGACCAGGCCGTCGGCGGCGAGACCACCGTCGCCGAATCGGCGCCGCCGGTGGCAGAGGTCGGCCCGCTGCGCGGGGAAAAGCCCACAGATTCCCCGGTCGATGAGCAGAGTGGGAAGCGTGCTGCCGGTCGTGAGGCCGGCGGCCGGCCGCGGGCCCTGGTGGGTGGAAAGGCGCAGCAACGGCGGAGGGTGAGCCTTCCGGATGATCTTGGTCTGCGGGTGGCTCTGAGGCCGGTCGCGGGATTGTGGGAGCGGCTGAGTGGCTGGCAGCAGGACCGGATTGAGGCCGCGGCGAAGGCGCAGGTGAAGCGGCTGGCGGGCATGCTGGTGCGGCCGGAGACAGCGCCGCAGCTGCTGGCCGACCGGCTCACCGACCGGCTGGCAGAGACCGGCGGCGAGGCCCTGGTCACCGGCCCGTTCGGCTGGCTGACCCACCGGGGCCTGGTGCAGCGGCCGGCCTGCTCGGACTGGCGCTGCGACGACGGGATCCGGCTGGACACCGGCAGCGATTGCGGAGCCTGCGGCAACGTGATCCACCTCCGGCGTGCCCGGCGGGCGAAGGTCGCGGCGGAGATCGACCGGGAGCTGCCCGGCCTGGGGGACGACGAGCGCCGCCAGGTCCTCGAAGAACGGTTGCGTGCGCAGGCGGCCATCGAGGCGGAGGACTTGGTGCGGCGGCGGGAGCAGGCGGCAGCCGAGGAGGCCCGGCGGGATGCCGCTCGTGCAGCTGCGCGGGAGCGGGACCAGCGCGAGCGGCAGGCCGCGGCCGCCGACGCCGAGCTCCGCCAGGCGCTGCCGTGTGAGGACTGTGGGCAGGACCGGTCGGCCGGGCTGTGCGAGGCGTGCGGCTACCGGCGCCGGACCGAGGCCCTGACGGTGGAAGCCGGCATGGTCGTGGCCACCTGCTCCGCCGACCTCGACGACCAGGGTGACGTCGCCGCCGTCGCCGCCCGCGTGAGGGCGGCGCTGGTGGCCGACATCGAGCGTGCCCGGCACGAGTTCCTGGAGCTGGTGGAGCCGGGCGAGCTGGCCGAGGACCCGGCCCTGGCGGCGTCCGCGACCGCCTTCGCCGCGCTCCAAGCGGTGCAGCAGGCTCTGCCGGAGTACCGCAGCAGCGCCCTCAACCGCCTTGGCCGGACCGAGGAAGCCGAAGCCGAGGCCCGGCGGGCGTACGCGACCGAGCAGAACCGGCGCTGGCACAAGCACAATCCGAACGGCGCGGATGCCATCGCCGCCGCGACGAAGGCCGCCGACGCCGCCCGGGAGCGCACCGCGCAGTACCTGCTGGCCGAGCGCCTGGAGCAGCTGCACATGCAGGCCGCCGCCCGCACCGGGACGACTGCGACCGCGTCGTGGAGTGACCGGCTGCCCGACCTTGCGATGCGCCCGCTGGACGGCGACACGGCCGGGGCGGTGCTCGTATGACCGGCGAGCTGAGCGGGGTCGACCTTGCGCGCCAGGCCCTGGTCGCGGCCCGGGAGGCGGCGAAGAAGAAGGGCGCCACCCGCACGGCGAAGCCGAAGCGACGCACGGGCCAGGTCGTACGCCGTGACGGTCGCGAACCGCTCGGGCTCGGCGCGGCGATCGGCATGATGATGACCGAGCGCGACATGGCCGCCCCGGCCGCTGGCGGCAGCGTCCTCGCCCGGTTCGACGACATCCTTGCCGCGGCCGCGCCCGAGCTCGCCGGGCATGTCCAGGCCGTGAAGTTCGACGCGGACACCGGCCGCCTGGACGTCGCCCCCGACGCCCCCGCATACGGCACGAAGCTGCGCTGGAGCACGCCGAAGCTGATCGCGGCCGCCAACGAGCAGGTGTCCGGGGTGAACGTCCGCACTCTGCGCGTTCTGCCGCCCGCGCCCGTGCAGGCAGGTCCCGCCGCAGCGGCTGCTGGCCCAGCCGCGCAGTCGGCGGCGCCGGCCGCGCCAGTGGAGCGCCGGACGCCGCCGGCCGGCTATCTGCGCGCGCTCGCCGCCCACCGTGCCAGCCGCACGCCGACGACCGTGGACCCGACGATCCAGGCGGCGGCCGAGCGGCAGACCCGCCAGCAGGCACGCGAACCGGAAGAGCTGTTCGGCGACGGGCAGGCCGCAACCCAGGCCCTGCGCAACAAGGCCACCAAGACCAGTTCGGCCGATGCCACATGGGCCCGAGCCCTGAGGCGACTGGCCGACGAGCGCGCCGGCCACACACGCCGTGACAACCACAGCGCAGTGCAGGACACGTATCCCGCAGGCCGCACCCGTAGAGTGCCGGCATGAGCCTGGACTCGCCCCGAGATGGGGTCACCCGGCCGGACTGGATGGTGCAGGCCGAATCCTGGTGGAAGGCGACCGTTGGGTCCACGCTGGCCCGGAACGTCGAACCACTGGGCATCGACCAGCAAGGTCGCCTGCATTTCCGCTGTGCGAGCGCCGCCTCCGGCACGCATATGCGGCTGCTCGCCAGCGGCCGTCTCCTGAAGATGCTCAACGACAGCCGGCCCACCGGCGCCCCCGTATTGCAGGGAATCGTCGTCCGCGTCCACACGATCCCCGATGCGCTCAAGGAGCTGTGGCCGCACCTGGTGGGCGCCGTCCTCGCGGAGGAGGTACGGATCACGCAGCTTCAGGACTGGGGGCGGACCCTGGCCACCGAAGCCGCCACAGTCCAGGCCCGTGACGAACTCGCCCTCCGTGCACCGCAGATCCTCGCCCGCTTGAAGGACGCGCTGCCAGACTGTGACATCACCAGCCTGTCTCCGAGCACCCTGCGGTCGGTATCGGTGCTGGTAGCTACCTCCCCCGACTTCACTGACCTCCAGGGCCTGGAGCAAGTCCTGATGGACACCTGGCACGACGCCACCCAGATCGCCGGCCCCGAGCATGCCCTGTGGTTGGAGCATGCAGGCGACACAGTCGCCGACCGGCACGTGGACACGTGGGCCTCCGGTGTCAATCCCCCGGCCCTTTCAGTTCCCCTGCTGGTGCACACCTTCTCCCGCAAAGCCGACATGAACCGCCATGGTCCAGACGCCTTCCGACTGCGCGACGAAGCACTCATCGCACAGCATCCCGATCTGTGCCTGGTGTTCACCGCACACCCCGACGAACCCATCCGGCTCGCCGGTCTCGCCCGTGACAAGAACATTCCCATCCGCTGCTACGTGCCGTGACGCCTTCCAACGGCTGTGAAAAGGCGCGCCCACCATGCCCCGAGCCGGGATCCTACGGACGGCGGGAGTCGGCCGCCCCCGGTACTGGGCCAGCCACCGCGGTCGCCTCCGCCCAGGAACTGGGCGAGCTCTCGTGGAGATCGCCAGGCTCACCGCGCTCTGCATCCGCCCGGCACGAGGTACACAGGCCGATGTACATCTCCCGGCTCCGCACATTGAGCTGACAACCACAGGCGAGACAAATGTCCGAGGGCTTCTGCTGATAGCCACACGAGGCGCACAGCCGTACACCCCCCGCCACGAAGACACGCGGAGATCCACAGTACTGACAGTCTTGCGGCCGGTTTCCCACCTCGTGATCATGGATGACGTGGGGCCAGGCAGAAGCTGGGTCGGGACGGAAAGTCGTGCGTGACGAGCGGCGCATGACCGGGAGATCGGCATCTGGCAGGCCGCTCTTGATCAAGCAAGAGGATGATGCCGGCGCGGGCTACGAAAAGAAGGGAGTCCGCGGCGCGGGCGGTTGGGAGCGCTGACCGCGGCGCCGATTGCTGTTACACAGCAGGCACGGCCCCCACCCCTCCGGCGCCACAGGGTCCACCGGCCCCTTCGGATGCCGTGCGCATCCTGTTCCCGAGATGGTCCCCCCAGCCATCGCGCCGACGGTATCCGCGGCCTGCAGCAGCACGCGGCGCAGCTCAGCAGCCTCCGCCAGCGAAGACCCCGGGCCCAGCTCGTAGGCAAGATCGTTGATGGTGGCGAGCTGGGCACGCAAACTCGTCAGCACGGTCTGAGCCAGCATCCGGTTCCACCTCTCGTTGCGGGCGGGGGTGAACATCCCACGTAACGAACCCCCTCCCCACCCGTCACGTCCTGTTGCTCCTACAGGTGGTGGGCGTCCCTTCGGAAGGCTCCCTTCCCTGTACGGGGAAGGGAGCCTTTGGGCTGAACGCGTGGCCCGTGGAGTCAGCCCAACCCCTTTCACCGGTCAACTCGTTGCCCGGAAGCCCAGGGAACTGACTCTGCGAGTTTTTTGCGAGTCCACGACGAGCTGGGCCGCTGACCGTACCCGTCAGATCCACAGATCGGAGAGAAGATGAAATCGGAGTAGACCGGCCGTTTTTGTCGACGGTCAAAGCAGCCCCCACCAGGCGGTGGCACGGATACGGTGAACTCCATGGTCACGGACGGGGTGTTGAACCGGTGGGGCAAAGAGATCGTGGCGAGCATTGCCACTGGTGTCGTAGCCGTGGCCCATTGCCGTGGGCATGCGTCCCCGGTCTTCGTCCTGGTGTCCGCGCTCGTCACTGGCGGGCTGTACGCCGGGCTGGAGCTCACCGCCCTGGGTAACTCGGGGCTCACCGGATTGTGGCGCCAGCAGATGACGTGGGACGTGTACCGGGATCGGGAGTGGGAGCCGCACGAGGCTGAACTGGCGGCCGAGGCGGAACAGATGCGCAGAGTCCATGCCCGGGTCACGCACTTCGCCGCCACGCACGGCATGCGCATCACCCTCGCCGTGACCGGCGCCCGGCTCGGCTGGGTGGGCGCCGCCGACTCCGCGCGCACCTCGAAGACGCTCGGCCACATCGAGCTGGGACACTTCTGGTTCTTCCCCGAGGGCGTGGCGAGCCTGCCGCATGTCCTCGAGCACGAGCTTGCGCACATCCAGCGCAACGACTCCGTCCGCCACGTGCTCTGGACCACGGTCGTCGCTGCGGGCAGCGTGACCTGTGCCGGACTCCTGCCGCTCCCCCACGCCGCCATCGCGATCGCCGCGCTTCTCGCGCTGCGTATCGCCGTGCGCTGGTGGACAGAGCTGGCCTGCGACACAATCGCGGCCCGCCAGTGCGGACGGCCCGCCGCAGTTCGCACGGTGACGCACTTCCTGGACGACCGCCGGGCCCTGCCTGCGCGGCTCCGCCACGTCTCCATGGTGGTTGCGCTGCGCACCCATCCGCCGCTGCTGCTGCGCCGCTGGTGGATCCGGCACGCACCGGCGCTCCCAGCCACGGATGTGGCAGCCCCTTCCGCGCCCTGGAGCATCGGACGCTGAGCGGTCCCACGATCCGACAGCCTCTGGCCTGGCCGTCTGTAGGTGCCGGTGGCTGCTGCTGGAGGCGACGAACTCCTCTTGTGTCAGCTCGCCGGGAAGTCCGTTCGTGCCGATGTCCTGCCAGGAGCCCCACTCGTCGTTGGGCCGACCCTGTTCGCGCAGCTGATCGCGGGCGCGGCCCAACATCCACGACACCAGTTGGGGCGGTGCCACTCCCCCGCGTCGCGCTCGAGGATGTCGCGGAACGGGGGCAGCCGCCCAGCGCGCCTGCGCGGTACGCGGCACGCACCCGCTGCGCCAGAACCACGGCGACTTGCGACGTCCAGGACGTGTCCTCGCGGGCGGCCTGGATCACGTCCCGCCGCTCCCCGTCCGACGGGCCACGCTGCTCACGGACCACAGTGCCAGCGCCGCGCCGAGAGCCGGCTGGAGTAGGTGCGGGAGGCCGCCGAGCGCCGGGTTGAGTAACGCGGCGCCACCGAGTTGCCACCGTCCGCATTGTCCACTGACCCGGTTTTGCAGCCGAGGGAGGCGCGGTGTTTCCACTGGAAACGCTAGTCTCGCCCCCGTACCGACTGCAGTCTCTGGAGATTCTATGGCAGGCGCGCTCCCGCGGCCCAAGCGTAATAGCACCAAGTCCAAGCCCGAGGTGGCTCCCGAAGAGGTCCTCTACACCGACACGGACCGCAGCGGGGACACCCTGGACCTGGAGCTTTCGTCCCTGTGCCCCAACCCCTTCAACAAACGGGCGAAGAAGGGCGTGCCGGAACTCGCCGCCACCATCAAGGAAGTCGGCCTGCTCCAGAACATCGCCCACATCAGGGCCGACGTCTGGCTGCAGACCTACCCGGAGACCCGGGACCAGATCACCGCCCCGAACGTGATCCTCTTCGGCGAACATCGCTGGCTCGCCTGCCAGGAACTCGGCTGGGAGACCATCCCCAGCGTGCTGCGCGACGACAAGGTGGAGGACGCGCGCCTCATCACCCTGATCGAGAATCTGCGCCGCGCCCAGCTCAGCCCCCTGGAAGAGGCCGAGCACTACCAGGCCCTGCGGGAGGCCGGCCTCTCCTACGAACAGATCGCGGAGAAGGTCGGCGAGACCGCCAATGGCGCGGTCTCCAAGGGCACCGTCTGGAAGCGGATCAAGCTCCTCGAACTCGCGCCCCCAGTCCAGGAAGCGCTGAGGGACGGCACCCTCAAGGTCAGCGCGGCCGAGAAGGCACAGCAGATGGACCACGACGACCAGGAGCACTACCTCGGTCTCGTGCGCGGCGGCGCCCACCCGGCAGAGGCACAAGCCCAGATCCTCGCCCGGCAACGACAAAACGAAGCCCCGGATCCCGAGACCACCGTTTCCACTGGAAACGGTGACGCGGAGTCGGCAGCCGATAACGCCGAGACCGTTTCCACTGGAAACGGCACGCCCGCTGCCCCACCGGCCCCCCGCAAGTCGAAGCAGGCCAAGCAGCCCTCGCCACGCGACAAGGACGACACCGACCGCCGCACGGCAGCCGCCGCCCGAGAAGCCTCCTGCCGCGCCCTGCTGGGGTCCACCGACGTGGCCGACCCCGCAAACAGCGACCTCATCCTGTCCGTGCTGACGGCCGCGGTGCTCGCGCCTCCGCAGCAATCCGCCGCGCAGCAGCGCGCCTTCGCCTGGCTGAAGGAGAGTGGCCGCCACAGCCTGGACGCCACCGACGCTCCGGCCTACTTCGCCGCCATACAGGATTCGGACGACGAAACCGCACAACGCCTCGCCGCCTTCGCCGCCGCCCTGGCGGCAGCCGAACTCCGCACCGCCGCCCGCCGGCAGTCCTGGGGGAGCCGCGAACGCAACCACGTCCGCGTCCTCCAGGAGCACACCGACTACGAGCCGCAGACCGAGTGGGAGAAGGCCGAACTCGGACTGGTCGACGCAGGAGGATCCCGATGAGCACCACCAGCGTCGTCGACCCCCGCTTCCGACCCAAGCGTCGGAACTGGCCCCTCATCTGGGCGTACATCATCGAATGCGGCGGGTCCACCAAGTCCACCAGCGCCACATCCATGGCCGTCACAGCCGCCCTGCGCGGATATCCCGGCGTCGTCTTCGACCTGGACAGCAACATGTCGTCCACCACCGTCCTCGGCTACAACGAAGACGCGCTCAAGGGCAAGAAGACCGCGATCGACCTGCTCTACGGCAAGGCCACCCTGGACCAGGTCGCGCTGCCCGCCCGCTACCGCATCGGCGATGGCGACGACCCCGAAGAAGACTTCGCGCCCATCCCGAACCTGCGCGTCGTGCCCAGCAGCCCGGCCATGGCCGGCGCGGACCTCGCCATCGCAGAAGACGCGGACCGCAACGACTGGTTCGCCGAGATCCTGCGCTCCTACGAGGGCGACGACACCGTCTTCTACCTGGACTTCCCAGCGAGCTACGGCAAGATGCCCTACTCCGTGCTGCGCATGCTGGACGAGGAAGACTCCGTCATCCCGTCGATCAAGGCCGACCCCAAGGACGTCAAGCTCGTCAAGCGGCTCACGGACGAGCTGGAGCGCATCCGGGACAAGAACCGCGGCCGTCGATCCGTCCCCGGCAGGCCGACGCTCAACCACCTGCTCCTCACTGGCACGCCGACGCCGACCTACAACGAGGCAGCGGCCCGCCGCGCCGCCGCAGCAGCCGAGGCGAAGTACAGCTCTGTCCTGCTGCCCTACATCCGGTACTCGGCCGACGCCAAGAAGCTCTACGAGGACGAGGTCCCGCTGCCGATCCTCCTGCCCAACTCGGTGCCCTCCGTGGACTACCGGAAGGTGATGACGCACCTCGGCTTCGTCGACCCGGCGTCCTGAGCGTTTCCACTGGAAACGGTGGCGGCCCCCACCTCTGCGGGTGGGGGCCGCCACCGTTGTGCGGTCGTCGTCCCAAGGCCAGGACAGCCGGTTGCGGCTCAGTAACTCCTCCAGGGAGCACGAAACCCCCAGCGGACGCCGGGGGTGTGGGTGCTTCGATCGGGTTGAAGGGGGCGGTGACGTGGTGCAGGGAACGGCGTCTTTGGCTGATCAGCGGAGGAGTCACGCGTGGGTGCGTGTGGGTTGACGGTGGAGTCGTCCGTTGTGGGGTGTTGAGGCGTGGGTGGCTGACTGCTGCGCAGCACGTGCACGGCCCCTTGTAGGGGCAGGAGGCGAAATATGGTGCCGCCGGATGGCGCGATGCTGTCTGAGGAAGCGGCTTTGAGGTTCGTCTAGGCACCCACCGAAGGTCACTTTTGGTTGACGATCCCTGGTGCAACCCCACCGGAGGAGATCACCGCCCAGTGGCCGTGAGAATGTGAAGGCCGCTCGCATAACGCACGAAAGAAGGGGAGCGGCCAGCGTGACTGAGGGAACGGGGAGGCCACCACAGCTCAGCCGGGCTCACCGGATCCTCATCGGCGTGGTGATCGTCGGCGCGGTGGCCATCGCCGGCATCGGCTTCGCCGGCTCCTACGCGGCCGTGCGCGAACTCGCCGTCAAGAAGGGCTTCGGCTCCTTCGCCTACTTCTTCCCGATCGGCATCGACGCGGGCATCTGTGTCCTGCTCGCGCTGGATCTGCTGCTGACGTGGATCCGCATGCCCTTCCCGCTGCTGCGCCAGGCGGCGTGGCTGCTGACGGTCGCGACGGTGGCGTTCAATGCCGCCGTGGCGACCGATCCGCTGGGCATGGGCATGCATGCCGTCATCCCGGTGCTGTTCGTCGTCACCGTCGAGGCCGCCCGGCACGCCGTCGGGCGGATCGCCGACATCACGGCGGACAAGCACATGGAGGGTGTGCGCATCACGCGCTGGCTGCTGGCACCCGTCCCGACGTTCCTGTTGTGGCGGCGGATGAAGCTGTGGGAGCTGCGGTCCTACGACGCGGTGATCAAGCTGGAGCAGGAACGGCTCGTGTACCAGGCACGTCTGCGTTCGCGGTTCGGCCGGGGCTGGCGTCGTAAGGCTCCCGTGGAGTCCCTGATGCCGCTGCGGCTCGCCCGCTACGGCGTGCCGCTGGCGGAGACCGCTCCCGCGGGCCTGGCCGCCGCGGGCATCGAACCGCAGCTGCTGCCGGCGCCCCGACCGTCCGCCGCCACCCCCGCCCTGGAGCCGACGACGCAGGCGCCGGCCGCGCCCGCCGCCGGGGCCCAGGAGCACGAGGCCGCGCACGACGAGCACCAGGTTCCGGCGTGCGAGCAGGTCGCGGTACCCGCGCCGCGCGCGCCAGAGTCCGAGCAGCAGGTGCCGGTGCCGAACGGCGCGGGCGGGACGCGCCCGCTCGGCAAGGGCGCCCCGGAGGTGGGGCCGCAGCTCGTGCCGGCACCGGCCGCGGCCCCGACCGACGAGATGCCCCAGTCGGCCATCAAGCACACGACGGACGAACTGCTCCAGGCCACGGCATCGGCCACCCTTCTCGAGGCGGAACCGGCGGCAGGCATCGAGTCGGAGGGGCAGGTGGACCAGGAGGTCGACTTGGTTCAGCGAGTGGCGCCAGAGGGAGAACGCAGCCACCAGCAGATGCCGGTCGACGTCCCCGCAGAGCCGTCCGTGGTCTCTGCACCCGCGCCTTCCGCCTCTGCCGGGGGAGTCCCGGCCCAGCACTCCTCGCCCTCGACGGCGGGGCCGAAGGCCCCTGTGCCGGCGCAGGCTGGGACGGCCACCGCGTTGGCTGTCACAGCCCCGGAAGAGCAGTCTGGGGAGGCCACGGACCCGCGCGCGCAGCAGCTGCAGCAGATCGTGGAGTGGCTGACCGCGGAAGGCAAGATCAGTGGTTCGGAGGTCGCTCGGCGGCTGGAGATCCCGACCCGCACCGGGCTGCGGATGCTGCGCAAGGCCGAAGGGATGCACGCGGAGGAGCAGCGGAAGACCGCCCGCTCACGGCTGCGCTCGGTCGACTCCCACAACTAGGCGCCGGTGGCCGATCGGCCACATTTGCCGAACCTCCCAAGGCCGGTGGCCGGTGGCCGATGGCCGATTGGCCAATGGTCGGCCACCTTGGCCAATGGCCGATGCGCAGGCTCCGACGTCGGCCACCGGCCAAGCACTGGCCGATGCCGCGGCGCCGCTTACCCCGTGCCGACCTGCGGGTATCCGCCGAGGGTAAGCATCTGGATATGTGCTTCCCCGGTCGACGCGCGGCTGTCAGGGACCGGTGGCGAGGACGGCCAGGGTGCCGATGATCAGGGCGGGGCCGAACGCCAGGGTGCTCTTGCGGCTCCTGCGCTGGAACACCAAGAGGACGAGCGCGCACAGGGCGCCGAACGCGAAGGCCAGTACGAGCCCGGCCCAGGCGGCCTGCCAGCTGCGCCACCCGAGAAGGGCACCGAGGGAGACGGACAGCTTCGCGTCGCCCAGCCCCATGCCGCCCAGAGCGAATGCGGTGAACAGGACACCGGCCGCGACCGCGACGGCCACCGCGCGGGGCAGACTGCCGGGCTCGCCCTCGGCCGCGGCACCGGCCAGCAACACCAGCGTCCCGACGGCGGCCGGGAACGTCAGCACATCGGGCAGCCGCTGCACCGCGCTGTCGACCAACAGCAGAGCGGCGCCCATGAACGCGATCCAGTACTGCGCGGCGGCATACCAGCCCGTGGCGCCGCCGGACGCGACCGCAGCAAACGCGGCAGCGGTCACAGCCGGCGGCAGCCACCACGGTGCACCCAGCATCCGGTCACGGCAGTTCTCACAACCGCTGGGCAGCAGCCGCAGCACCGTCGGACCCGCGGCAGGCCGGGGCGAGCAGGCCAGGCAGCCGGCCTGCCCGCCGGCCGGGACGGCGAGCGCGACGACCACCGGGCGCAGGGCAGCTCCAGCCGCGACGCCCACGACCACGGCCAGGAGCACGTTGACCATCAGGCTGACTTGCTGAGCTGGGCCAGGAGGGCGGCGGTGGCCTCCTCCATATCGACCTCCAGCTCCATGTTGAGGGTGTCGAGTTTCTGCGCGGCACGCTCCAGCTCGTCGTAATCGCCGAGAGCGGCGTAGGCGCGGAACAGGATCCGGTAGAGGTTCTCCATCTCGGGCGCCGCGTCCAGCCCCTTGGTCGCAGCCCACAGGGCGCCGCGGGCATCGCCAAGGACCAAGCAGTGCTCGGCCAGGTCGGCGGCGGCATCCACGATCGCGGAGATCATGTCCTGGGCCTGGTGCTCGGCCCAGGCATAGCGGCGGCGGTTGACGCTGGAGAACGGCCGACCGCGAACGAGTTCGAGCGCGGCACGCAGCTGGGCGGCGGCCTGCGGGGCAGGGCTCTGGGCGGCTGCGGAGGTCAGGCGCTGGAACTGGTGCCAGTCGGAGTCGACGGTGGGGGCCAGGGCGTAGCGGGCGTCGTTTGTGGTGGCGATGCGCGGGAAGTAGAGATTTCCGTCGTCGTCGGAGCCCAGCCAGGTCCGCAGATAGCTGACGAGGGTGTTGCGGGAGTTGCGTGTGGGTTCACGGCCGGGCCACATCGCCTCGTCCAGGGCGTGGTGGTCCAGGCCGGGGCGCAGCACCAGCCAAGCCGCCAGCTCCGTGCACAGGCGCCGCCGCTTGGACTCGACGGTGCCTCGAGGGCCATCGATGTCCACGGGGCCCAGCACCAGCACCACCGGTCCGTCGGCGGGCACACTCGCCGGCGCCTGTCCGGCAGCGTGGCCGGCAGGCTGCGCGTCCGGCAGCGGAGAAGGACGTGATGCCTCGGCCTCCTCGCCGCCTGTACCGCCGCTGCTGGAGGATGCGGCCGGTTCCTCAAGAGCAGCTGCTGCCGGCTGTTGCTCTTCGGGTACTTCCTGGTCGTCTTCGTAGGCGGCGAACTGGGCCATCAGGCTCGGCACCTGGGCCGGGCCCACCGGCTCTGATGCCACGGAAGCCGCGGGGGCAGAGACGGGTGCGGTCTCCTCGAGTTCCGGCGCGGGCGGTTCGGGCACGGCCTTCGGGGGAGTGGCGATGGGCTGCGGGGCCGGGACGTCGTCGCTGCGGGTGGTGGCCAGCACCTCCAGTGCGTAGGCGTAGTCCTCATCGCTGAGCGCCTGCACGCGGCACCACACCTCCACCTGCGTACCCGGCAGCAGCAGGGGAACAGGCCCGGCTGCGGTGTCGGCGTGCACCACCCAGGCGCCGGCCGGAGCGGCGGCTGCCTCGTCGCCCGCGGTCACCAGGACGGTCGCGGACCGAGGGTGCTGCGCGAGGACCTGCTGCAGCAGCGCAGTGTCGGTGTCGTCGGCATCGTCGAGGTCCCCGAGCACGATGTGGGGGTTCCAGGCGGCGGCGGTGTCCACCCCGGTCCGGGCGCGGTGCAGGCTGTCCGCCTCCAGGACGGACAGGGCCCGCTGCTGCTCGGCGTGATGCGTGCGCAGGGCATGCGCGGCCGCTGCGAAGTCGGCGTGGCCGCTGACCCGCTCGGGCAACTCCTCATGCAGGCCGGGCGCGCTGTCTCCGGTGGGGGAGACGGTGAGGCAGTCGGCGAACTCGCTGGCGGCCAGCTCCAGGGCCAAGGTGCGCAGCACGCGGTGCCGGTCAGGGCCGGTCAGATGGAGGTGGCCGACGGCCTCGAGGTCGAGGAGGATCAGGTGGCCCTGCTCGTCCCAGCCGAGGGAGGCCAGCGCCGGGAACGGGGCGTCGACGTCGTCGCTCTGCTCCTGGGGCAGCAGGTCACCCCCGCGGGTGGGACAGGTCCAGCACAGCTGCGCATCGTCGATCGCGGTGAACGGGGCCACGGGCTCGGCCGGGCTGGTCAGGTGCAGCACGATCTCGGTGGGGCTGATCACCGCTGCGGACAGCGCCGGCAGGCCGCGGCCGGCCTCGGCGAGATGCACCGCGGCCGTACGCAGCGCCCCGTCGAGCATGGTGGTGTCCAGTGCAGCCTCGGCGGCGCGCAGGTTCTGCTCGGTGGCGGCCGCGCCGTCCTCGGGGAGGGCGATGCGGCGGCCGCGGTGCCGTCGCCGTTGCTGGAGGATGCGGCGGGTAGCGAGGGTGGACAGGAGAGCGGCGGCCAGGACGCCGCCGCCGATCGCGGCGATCTGGCCGGAGCTGGCCTGCGTCGAGTCCGCTGCGGGGGCGGGCTGGTGCGGGGCCGGGGGTGCTTCGCCGGGGGAGTGCGGTGCGGACGGCTTGGCGGTCTCGGGGGCCGCGGGCTCGCGCTGGGGTGCCTCAGCGTGACCCTGCTGCTGTCCGGGGTCGGCCTTCTTCGCGGAGGCGTCGGGTGCGGGCTGGGTCTTCTCGCCGCCGGTGCCCTGCTGCTGGTGCTCGTGATGCGGTGCCGCGGGGCGTGCGTCGTCCGGCTTGGGCGTGTGCCGTTCGTGCTGCGGAGCCGCGTCCTGGTGGTGCTTGTGGTCCTCGGCCGGCGGGGCGGGTGTTGCCTCTTGCTGGGGCAGGTCGAATCGCTGGCCGGGGTAGATCAGGTCAGGGTCGTGGATCGTGTCCTTGTTCTCGGCGTAGATGTCGTGCCACCGGTCGCCGTCGCCGAGTTCCTTCTGCGCGATACCGGAGAGCGAATCGCCCGACGCCACTGTGTACGTCTCGTCCTTCGCGTCCTGCGGCGTCTCGGCGGAGGCCGGGGCGGCCGTGGCGAGGTCGGTGTGCACGCCGCTCGCGTCGGCCGGCAGGTTGACGACGGTGCCCGCGGGGAGCGTCGCGCTCTGCGGCAACCCGGGGTTGAGGGCACGGATTTCGGCGTGGCGGCGTCCGTCGCCGAGGTAGTGCTCGGCCAGGTCCCACAGCGTCTCGCCGGTCGCGCCCACGGTGTGCCGGGGGCTGGCGTGCGGGGACGCCTTCTGCGGGGTCGGCGCATGCGCGGCGGAGGGGCCGGGTGCTGGCGTGGCGCTGTGGGCAACTGCGGTGGCCGGGGTGGCGGCGATGGCGGTGGCCGATGGCAGCACCAGTAGTCCGCCCAGCAGCACGGCGGCAAGGCGCTGTGGTGCGGCCAGGCCCCGCACGCGCGGCGCGGTGCGGTGGCGCAGGAGGGCGCCGGCTTCCACGACCAGGGAGGCGATGAACCAGGCCCACAGCGCCCAGCACACCAGGGTGATGGCGGTGAACAGGACCTGCCCGTCGTCCGGCGCCATCAGCGCATCCCCGATGTCGCCCACCGTGGGCACGCCGTCGGGCAGCGTGCCGACGCGCAGCAGCGCGAGGGGCAGGCCGGCGACGAGCGCGGCGAGGGCCAGCAGGCTGCCGGTGACGCGTACCAGGGTCAGGGGCCAGGGGCGGGGCGTGGGGGAGTGGGGGTGGGGCATGTCAGTCAGTCTCCGACCTGGTGGACGAGCTGGGCGGTGCCGTGCCCGGTGACGGGCAGTGTGGGGCGGCCGACGCCGACGAGCATGAGGCAGTGGTACGTATCGTTCACGCGCACGTCCAGGCGCTTGCCGCCGCCGGAGACAGAGACGGTGCCTTCCACGCCGGCCTGGTGCAGGAAGTCCCGGGCGACGGAGACGGCGGCTTCGGGGTCGACGACGACCTCGCCTCCGGGGATGGCCTTGCCGGCGTCGATCTGCTGACCGCCCGCCCTCGCTGCGGCGTTGGCGATGTCATCGGCGTGTGCGGACGCCTTGAGTTGTCCGCCGCCGTCCACGACGAGCGCCAGCAGGCCGAGGAAGACCATGCCGATGACGATCCAGAACAAGGTGGCCGAACCGCGGTCACCGTCCACGCTGCGGCAGCGGCGGCTGAGGAAACGGCGGGCGGCGGCGGGAAGGGGCAGCATGGTCACTCCGCGCGGTCGGCGTACTGGTCCAGCGCGCTCGTGGCGGTGGCGGTGAGCGTCTTGGAGCCGGGCAGGCCCGGGACCGTCAGCTGGGAGAGCGGGATGGTGCAGGTGACGGTGGCGGTCACGCTCGCGGCCTGACCGAGCGGCGCGTTGAAGGAACTGGTGTCGATGGTGACGGTCCGGCTGGTGCAGTTGCGATCGTCCTGGCGCAGGGCCGCAGTGGCGGCGGCGCGGCCGCGGGCCTGCGCGGTGTCCGCGTCGGCGGCCTGCGAAGCAGCGCGGGCCGCGCTGTTGGCGGCATTGTCGACGGAGCTGTCGAACACTCCGGCCAGGCCGAACGCGGCGAGCAGCCCCAGGAAGGGCAGCAGGAAGCACACGCAGATGATGTTTTCCAGGGTGTAGGTGCCCCGGTCGTCCCGCCAGTGCAGGCGGCGCAGCATGCTCATCACGGCCCCACATCCCAGCGCTCCACGGGCACTTCGGCGGACTTGGTGACCTGCGGGGTCCAGCCCGGCACCAGCGAGAGGCTGGTGCCGGTCACGGTCACACGGACCCGGTCGGCGGTGGAGCCGGCCGAGGAGACGTTCGTGCCTTTGATGAGGTGGACTCCGTTGAGCCAGTTGCGGGCGCGGGCGGTGCCGTCGGCGGGGGATGCCTGGTAGGCGGCGCCGGCGGTGGCGGCCTTGCGGGCAGCGGTCAGCGCGGCTTCCTGGGCCAGGTACCACATGCCCAGCTGCAATCCGGCGCACAGGATCAGCATGATGACCGGGGCGATGATGGTGAACTCCAGCGTCCCCATCCCTTCATCGCCCCGCATGCCCGCGCGCCGTATGCGCCACTGCTGCCTCCAGCTCCGCCACATGTCAGAACGAGCTCTTGAAGGTGTTCATCAGCTCGTTGAACTTGCCGTTGAAGGCGACGCCGAAGGCGGTGGCGGCGACGATGAGGACGGCGCCGATGATGAGCTTTTCCAGGGTCTCCAGGCCGGCGTCGCTGCGGGTGCTCGTCATGCGGGCAACGGCGGTCAGCCAGCGGTCGGCCAGCCGGGAGCGCAGGGTGCGGGCGGTGTACTTCATGGGATCTCCCCCTCTTTTGTGTGGTGAACGGTTGCTGTGCTGTCGCCGATAGAGCGATCAGGTGCTGATGAGGGTCTGGAACAGCGGATAGCCGAGGGTCGCGAACAGCACGACGAACAGCACCGTGCCCGGCACCACGCTCTTCTCGGAGTCCGCGTTGGCCTCGGCCTGGACGTCGGTCTGCAACCGCTTGCGCAGGGCCTTGGCCTGCGTCTCCAGCGCCGCGACGATCGAGGCGCCCTCGCCGCCGGCATGCGCGAACGTATCGGCCGGACCGGCCAGTTCGGGGACGTCCAACTGCTCGGACAGGGCCTTGAGGGCATCCCACGGCGGGGTGCCCGAGAGCCGGGCCTGGTCGAGCGCGGCCCGGATCCGGACGTAGACCCGCCCGTCGCCGACCGCCGCCGTCTCGTACAGGGCCCGCTCGGCGCCGGAGTGCGCCCCGCGCTGCAGCCGGGCCCGCTCCATCAGCGAGGCCACCGCGTAGCGGTACTCCAGCCGCAGCTTGGTCGCCTTGGACCGCACGTTGGTGTCGGCGGAGACCCACATGATCGCCGCGAACATCACCGAGACGAACAGCGGCACCACGAACGGCAGCGGCATGCCCAGCAGCGCGGCCATCGCCAGAGCCATCTGCGGCATCGCGAAGCCACCTATGGCGCCGATGACCTTGTCCCCGACGTGCTTGGCCGGCGAAATCCCCAGCAGATCCAGGTCCTTGCGCGGCACGCCCACCTGGTCGCCGAAGGACCCCAGGACGCGCGTGCCGACCTGCTCGGTCCAGATCGCGCTGCGGGAGGTACCCGGCGCATACTCCGTCTTCGGGGCCGCGGTGGTGTTCTCCAGGCGGTCCAGCACCGAGCCGAGGTCGGGGCGGGACGGCAGCAATTCCCGGACCACCAGGAAGGCGCCGCCGCCGATCATCGCGCCATACACGGCGCCAGCCATCGACATCATCAGGCACTCCCATTACTGGCCATCGCGGCCTGCTCGGTCGGCTGTGCCCGCTTCGGATGCAGCAGCCGCGGCGGGAGCTTGGCGACACACAACCGCCGCAACCACACCATGGCCCCGACAAATGCGCCGCCCATGAGCAGCAGCCACATCTGTCCGTCCAGCCTGTTGTAGGCCGGCCCGAAGGAACTGCCCATGGTGAAGCCCATGGCCAGCACAATGATGGCCACCCAGCGGGTCTGTGTGCGGGTCTTCTGGCGGTCTGCGTCCGTCGTCCGCAGCGACGCGGCCTCGCTAGCGGTCAGGTCGGAGAGGGTCTGCAGGGTTTCGACCATGCCGCGGCCGCGGTCGCGGATGTGGGTGATGAAGACGAGCACGACGTTGTCGACGGCGCCGTCCTCGAAGTCGTCGGCGAACGCGCGGTAGGCCGCTTCCGGGTCGACGCCCATCCGCAGGCGGGCCTCCAGCGTGCGGACCGGGTCGTGGATGTCGGCGGGGACCTGGCGCATCGCGCCGCTGATCGCGGCCTCCAGGGTGTGACCGACGACGTGCGCGCCGGCCAGGTGTTGCAGCCAGCGCGACAGCGCTTCCAGGCGCACGATGCGGCGGGTGGAGGTGACCGACGGGTGCCAGATCCAGGGGAAGCCGGCCACCACTGCAGCGGCCAGCAGACCCTGCACGGGACGGGCCGACCAGAGCCACACCCCGACCGCAACGACGCCGGAGGCGACCACGATCCACCGGTAGCGCTCCGCCCACGCACCAGGCAGCGACTCGAGGATCCGCTGCCACAGCGATACCCGCTGCGGCCGCGGCCGCTCTGCCTCGGCCGGCGGGTTCCGTACGGCCAGGACGATGCCGGCCACCATGAGCAGGCCGCACAGCGCACCGAGCATTCCGAGCTGTTCCAGACTCATCGCCGCACCAACTCCATCGGTCGCGGCCAGCGTCCGTACTGCGCCGGCTCGGTCAGCCATCGCTTGTCGAAGCCGCTGTCTTCCAGCTCCTGCATCACTTCACCGGTCGGCAGGTCCCTCGGGACGCCGCGTGGGTCTCCGTCACCGGCCGGAGCGAAGATGCGGCTGAAGGCCGGCTGCCCGCCTTCGCCGGGGGTGACCTGGAGGACGTCGGAGACGTAGCGGTGGCGGCGGCCGCCGATCTGCGTCTGGTCGGTCTGCCGGATGAAGACCACGAAGTTCACGGCGTTGGCGACGAGCTGGTGGGTGGAGTCGACGTCCTTGCCGGCGCTCTGGCACAGCTGCACCAGGCGGGGCAGGACCAGGCGCGGGTAGGCGGCGTGCAGGGTGCACATCGATCCGCGGCCGCCGGAGCTCATCGCGTCGAGCATCGGCACCACTTCGGTGCTGCGGACCTCCCCGACGACCACGCGCGTGGACAGCATCCGCAGCGTGTGCGGGTACATGTCGGCGATCGTGATCCGCCCCGTCTCCCGACCGTCCTTGCCGACCTCGCCGTTGGAGGCCCGCTCCTCCATCGCCATCACATGCGCGGCGACGTCCGGGTCCTCATCGAGGAACAGTTCGCGGTCGGTCTCCAGCGTCACGATCCGCTCGCCCGCGCCGACCTTGCGCACCAGCGCCCGCAGCAGCGACGTCTTGCCCACGCCCATGTCTCCGGCGATCAGCATCGTCTGCTTCGCTGCCACCAGGCCATGGAGGAACGCGCTGAGCGCGGGGCTGAGCGTGCCCCATTCGACGAGGTCTTCCAGGGAGGCGCTCATGACGCGGTGGCGGCGGATCGCCATGGTGGGCCGGGTGGTCAGCAGCGTCGCCGCGACGCGGGAGCGGTCCGGCAGCCGGAAGTTGGTCATGGGCGTGGCCGGGTTCAGGACGCGGTCGCCGTGGCCGGAGCGCGATGCCAACCGGTTGATGAGCGCCACCAGGCTCTCGTCGTCGTCGGCCACCGGGTCGACGCGCTGGGTGGGCCGGTCGAAGTAGTCGACCTCGACCCGGTCACCGTCCACGACGATGTTCTCGACGCGCTCGTCCTCCAGGTACTGCTGGAGCGGGCCCGCCTTGAACAGCGCATTGATGATGGCTTGGCGGACGGTCTCCAGCTGGGTGCCGGACAGCGGCCGCGCGGTGCGGGCCTCCTCCACCGCCCAGGCCGAGACGCGCTTGGCGACCAGGGAACGGGCCAACTCCAGCTGGTCCTCGGCACTGAGCCGGCTCTCGCTGCTCCGCTCGGCTTCCACCAGATCCTGCGACACCGCGTCCTGCAGCTCCCGGATCACGGCCCGGGAGACAGGCAGCACACCGGGAAGCTCGGCCAGGCGGCCAGGAGCGACAGCGTCGTCCTTGCCGACCTGAACCGGCGGGGCGGCAGGCTGCGGCCCGGGGGCCGGTGCGGCGGACTGGCTGTGCGGGCCCTGCTGCGCAAGCGCATTCCTGAGCAGCCCGGACAACGGGGTGCCCCCGTTCACCGGGGTGCCGTTGCGGTTAGCCATTGGCCGGTACCTCCTGGCGCGGGGCGGTCAGCCGCTGCACCACACCAGCAACCACCGGCGAGGTCACGGGCGGCAGGGGCAGCCGCATGCGCAGGCGCCGCGTGCTGGCATCGACCTCGGCCGCCCGGGCCGCTTCGCGAGCGTGCTTGAGCAGCCGCATCGCGGCCGGCTTCACCTGCCGGGTCGTACCGTGCGTCAGAACGCGAGCCGTCTTCTCCTCCCACGGCAGCGTGCCGATCACCGGGACCTGCAACCGGTGAGCGATGTCGTGTGCCGAGACATCGCCCTCCTGCACCAGCAACAGCCGCAGGGCATCGGCGCCCGTCCCCCGCTCCGCCAACTCCTGCTGGAGGGACCGGGCAACGGGCAGCGTCTGCGCCACGCTGGTCATGGTGTTGCGCATCACCAGCAGCACCAGGTCGGCGCGGTGCAGCAGCGGACGGGGGCAGAGGGAGGGGTGCACCCCTCCCGGTTCGAGCACGACGCGGCCGGCGTCGATGACGACGTCGTACCCGGCGTGCTGGTCCATGGCCTGAAGCAGCAGACTCAGCGGCTCCCAGGTCTGGGCGAGAGCAGCGGCCTGCAACGGATCGGTCAGGCCCGGCAGCCACAACCGGCTGCCGGACGCATCCAGACGCCGCAGGTGCGCCTCGAACGCCTCGGCGAGCGCCCCTTCACGGTCGGCCTGGGCCAGGTGCCACAGGCCGACTTCGCCGCCCCACTCACCCATGCGGTAGCCGGTACGGATGGAGCCGCCCTTGGCGTCCGCCTCCGCCAGCAGCGACGGCCGAGGCCCGGCAAGCGCCATGGCCAGGGAGGAGACGGTCACTCCGCTCGCGTGTGCTGAGGTCAGCGCGATCACGGACATCGTGCTCAGTCCTTCGCCGAGAGCACGATGGCAACCCGGCCGGTGGCGGCACGGGCGGCGAGCTGCGCGCTGTCGGTGGAGTCGACGGCAACCTGGACGACGACGGCCCCGGCGGCGTTGGGGGAGCCGACCTTGACGACCTTCGCCTCGATCTCCTCCGGGCTGGCCGACTTCGAGCCCGAGGCCGGGGCGGCCGAGTCCTTGCCGGGCGTCGAGATGACCTTGATCTGGTCGCCGGGGGCGAGCGCGTCGGACGGGGCAGCGCCGCGCTGGACCTCGACGGCCACGAGCTCCTGGCCGGCGGGCAGGGTCTTGCCGCCGTGGATCTGCGAGTTGGCCAGCAGCTCACCGCGGTGCAGCGGCGCCGTGGCACGCCGGCCGATCACGCTGTTCTTCTCGCTGGCCTTCACCGGCTGCAGGGCAGGGTCTTCGGGCAGCGCCGCGGTGGTCAGGTCCTCAGCGGTGATTTCCTGCCCGGCCGGGACGTCCCGGGCCACGGCCAGCACGTCGACCCGGTCCCCGGCACTGCGCACGAGCATGGAGGTGCCCAGCACGCCGACGAGCGTGATCAGCACGCCGAGCACCATGGTGGAGCGTTTGCGGCGCCGGGGTGCCGGGCTGGCGCCGATGGGTGTCTCGGGCCGCAGCGGGGGCGCGGTGGTGGGGGAAGGGATCTGGGGGGTGCTGGGGTTCTTCATCGCGCCCGACTTTCCGTTCGTGCTGGTCCTTCGTGCTGGTCCACGGAACTAGTTGAGGACCTTGAGCTGGCCGATGCTGACCTGGGTCTGGGACTGGCGGGTCTGGGTGAGCTGCCCGGTCTGGCCGGCGCCGCGCCAGTCGATGCTCCAGGTCGTTGTCGCGGTGACCGGGTACTTCTTGCCCGGCTCGTCCTTGGAGGAGTGGCGGTAGCGGTATCCGCAGTCCGGCGAACTCTGCTTTCCGTACGAGGACTTGTAGGGGGTGCCGGCAGTGGTGCAAGTGACGGTGTTGCCGTCGCCCATGTCCCACACGATCTGATCGACCTTCGCCGTGGCGGTGACCGTGACCGCACCTGCGCTCGCCGTGGCGGAATTGGGCCCGTACGTCTCTGCGGTCTTCGCCGTCCACATCCACACCGGAAGCCCCACCAGGCCCTTGCCGCCGGACTTCGGCACGATGCCGATGTCCGGGCCGCGCAGCCGCATCTTGTCCACGGCCCGCTGGGCCAGGACGGCGGGGTCGACGCCGCCCTTGGGCGGGTCGGCCGCCCACACGTTCCTCGAGATTGAGAAGTCGGCGCTGTTCTTGTAGCGGCAGGTCTGTTCGTACACGGCGCCGTCACCGGGCTTGTGGCCTTCCCAGTCCGGACTTCCCGCCGGAGGCTGGGGGGACGCCTTCTTGTAGGTGCAGGTCACCGGTGAAGTGCGGCCCTTGCCGTCACCGCTGTTGCTTCCGCCCGTGCTCGTCTGGTGGCCGCGGCCGGGACTGCCCGGCTCCTTGGCTTCCACCCGGCAGGAGAACATGGTGCAGTCTGCACCGCCGGTACCAGGCTGCGGCTTGTCCGCGGCATGGGCGTTCCCGGAGACGGTGGCAGCGATCAGGAGGGCTGTGGTTGTGGCGGCGCCGCGCCGCCTCAGCATCGCCGGTCCTGGGGCTCGTCACGGGTGACGCGCCAGCCTTCGGGCCAGCGCTCGACCGTGGACTGGATGACGTACTTGGTCAGGCGGTTCGACGGCAGCGTGACCGGCTTCTTGCTGTCGGCCTTGACCGTTTTCCACTTCGAGATGTCCAGGCAACTGGAGATGACCGCGTAGTCCAGCTTGCCGTGCGTGACGACCTTGGTGGCCTTCGGGTCCTGGACGGTGACTTGGCCCGTGAGTACGAGGCCACGGCCGTGGGCGCGCTTCGCGTCCCGTTCGACGTTCGCCAACGCGGCGGATGCGGCGTACTGCTTGAGCTTCGCGCCCTTGCCGTGGGGGTCGGCGTAGAGCTTCTCCACCTCCTTCCAGTAGGACTGGTAGGTGGCGATGGCGTCCTTCTTGGCGGCCTCGGTGGGGTCCGCCGACTTGGTCGGCTGGGCCGCCGACGGTGTAGGAGATGCCTTCGGAGTGTCAGAGGCGCCGCTGCACGAGGTGACCGCCAATGCGCAACTCGCGGTAAACAGCGCGAGCATGCTGTTCCTGAGCGGCCTGCGGTACCAGCTCCGGCTCCGAGCGGTTCGCATCAGTGCTCCCTCCCCTAGGGCGCGATCTACAAGCAGTTTTGGGTTCTGTCGCTGTGGAGACGATTTTCTTGATCACTCGCCACAAGGGCGGGAATGAGCCATACGGGTGGCCGGACCTGCACGATACCTGCGAATTTGCAGACCACGAAGTCTGTTTTTGCGGGACGGTTGCGGCATCTCCGGCAATTCGGTGCGGAGTGGCAGCCGACTTCCCAGGACGGGTCCGCGAGATGTGACGAGAATCCCGCTATGACACCTAGTCAGCGATCTTGCCCTCAAAAGTGGCCTCAGCGGTCCCCAGGTCGGTCACCTCGACCGTCACCGACTCCGCCTTAGCCCCCTTGGGCAATGCGAAATGGAACGTATGGGTAGCGGCCCGCTGCGGAGCGATGAAACCTGTGTCCGCGGCGCCGGCCCCACCCGGGGTCAGGTCGGCTTCCTTCAGCTCGTCGCCGTACGAGACGCGCACGCTCTTCTTCATCGGCGTGTAGGGCAGATCCGCCACCGCCGCGGTATTGCGCACGGTCAGCTCCCCGGAGAACATCACCCGGCCACCGTCGGTGCCCTCCGGCCGGACGTGGTCAACGGTCATCTGCGGATCCGCCTTCCACTGCCCGAACGCCAGAGCCTTGCCGGTGTCCGGTGCCGGCCGGGGGTGGAGGACAGCATCCTTGCGAGCAGCTGCTCCGGGAAACGGGCCCTCGAAGAAAGCGACGTCGCCGGTGTCCCCGAACAGCGTCGACGGGCGCGTGGTGATCGTGACCGGCTCCCCGGCCGCGTCGGCCGGCACCGCGACCCCCACCGTCAGTGTGTAGGCCCCGCCGGGCTTGACCCGCGGCGGATCATCGCTGATCGCATCGGGAATCCCCTCGATGCCGGTGTCGGTGAAGGCGGCGGCGGGCTTCCCCAGCGCCCCGTACCGGACCGTGGGGGCGAGGTCCAGCAGCTGCTGGACCTCGCCGGTCTTGTTGGTGAGCGTCCAGGTCATCTTCGCCGCACGCCACCCCTGCGGCAGGCCCTTGGCCCTCGAGGTCGGCGTCACCTGGGTCAGCGCGGAGGGAGTCAGCTTCCAGGTCCCCTCTTCCGTAGTCACGCCCTGGCCGAGCCGGTGCATGCCCTCGGGCAGCTCACGCTTCACCTTCTGCGATGCCTTGGGCTTGCTGTCACTGGCGGGAGGCTGCTTCGCGGGAGGGTTTCCGGTGCACCCCGTCACCAGCCCCGCCACCGCCGCGCCGAGCACGGTCCATCCGGCCTTCCTCACTGCTGCCCCCTCGCGTGCGACCACCAGGACGTCGCGTCCTGACGGGGCGCCGATTCTGCCAGTTCACAGGCTCCAAGATCAGGTCCACGGGAGACGGGGCCGGAATCCGACACCGCCGGTGTCGGCAGGCTGCTCGCGTCTTCTGCCTCGAACGTCTTCTGCGACCACCACTTCGCAGGCGCCGGCTGCCGCTGCACCGAGCCTTCACCCTCCGGACCGCGGTGAGAGGAAGCCGCCTCCGACGCCGGCGCACCCTCCTGCTCCGGCACGCGAGGACGGTGCGCGTGGCGGGTGTCGTTGGTAAGAAGGTCCTCGATCGTGCCGTGGCCGTCGGTCTGGTGGTGCCAGCCGGCCAGCACCTCACGGACGATGGAGCGGGCCAGCAGCCGGTAGGAGTCCGGGCAGTGTTCCCGCTCGGACAGCCACGACAGGTGCCTCGTGTGCGTGTGCAGGGCGATCATCTCGGTCACCAACGGCCCCAGTGGCTGAGCCACCGTGGCGAATTGCGCGCACCGCTCGGTATGACGGTCGGGGAAGGCGGTGACATCGACAACGGCTACACCACCTATCGACGGTGCATGCGTGCCGCGGCGAGTGCGGCGAAAGAAGCGGAACATGATCTCTCCAGGTGCTCAGGCCGCGGAGGCGGCGGGGGACGGACGCAGCAGAGCGTCGGCCGGGGTGGGGTCGCCGAAGACCGGCGTGACGATCGGCGCGAGTGGCCCGTGGCGACGGAGCTGATCGAGGGTGGTGACGCCGGCCCGCAGGTCCTGGGCGGCCGGTTGCAGGCGGGTGTCCGCGGCCGCAAGGGCCCGCAGATCGTCCGTCCGCCGCGCCAGCTGGGCGGGGGAGGCTCCGTCCAGCACGAGCAGGATCCGGGGGAAGGCCGGGTAGCGGGCCCGCCACGCCTCCCGCCGGTAGCCCGTTGCCGCCTTCGGCCGGCCGCGGCCCGGGGCCGGCTGGGGGACGTAGCGGGCGTAGCGCGCGTAGGCGTGCAGCTTGGCCGCCAGGCGGGCGATGCTCATCGTGGCCCGGTCGATCTCGCAGAAGAACGTCAGCAGCATCCGCTGCTGCTGACCGTCGCCGGCCGGGGTGGTGTGGACGTACTGGAGCACCGCATCGGGCACCAAGAACGCCTCGTCACCGAGCCGGCTGTCGCCGTCACGGACCCGGTGGGCGACCTCGGGATTCCAGTCGAGCGGGCCGCACTCGTCCTCCAGGAGCCGGGCGTGCCGTACGAACGCAAGGCCCAGCTCGTTGACGGCGAGCGTGTGCTCCTGCAGCTGACTGGCGGCCGCCTCCGAGGTCATGCGGTACGCCCGCGGAGCGAGCTCCCCGCCGGTTTCGACGACCTCGCAGCCCAGCGGGGTTGTGTACCAAAGGAGCTCGCCGGCGCGGCTGGTGCGGCGTACCGATGCATCGACCAGGCCGCGGTCGTACATCACTTCCAGCTGCCGACGGATGTAGCGGGTGGAGGTGGCGGCGGGTCGCAGCAGCTGCGTCAGCTGGCCGGCGGTCAGCAGCCGGTGGCGGTAGAGGGCGGGCAGGGCTTCCTGGCCGAACGTGGACAAGCCCCGGTCGGTGGGGTCCATGAAGCGGGGGCGTGGCATCGAAAGGGCCTTTCTGTAGCGACTCAGACCGGGCGGAGTGTGCGGACCACGTCGTCGGATCCGGGGCCGGGCGTACGCGGCGAGGGCGTTCGGCCCTTGGTGAGGTGGGCGAGGATCGCGTCGTCCAGGCCGCGCTGCGTCTCGAGGATTTCGCCGACAGTGAGGCGGTTGAGGTTCTGGTCGATGGCCTCGTCCAAGGCCGGCAGACCTGCCTCGTTGCGGTAGTCGGCGAAGACCTGATCGATGGGCACGCCCTTCACACGGAACGGCGTGGTGCGCTTGCCGCGGAGCATCACCGACTGGATGTACTCGTATTTGTCCAGGCCCAGCACCGTCTCCGGGTCGATGCCGGGCAGCCGCTTGGCGACGAAGCCGGCCTCGTCGAAGTCCGCGGCCGTCGCCGACAGCAGGCTCTGGTTCTGCATCAGCGCGGCCCGGGTCTCGTTGGACAGCCGCATCGCCATCTGCGTCATCCCCATGAACCGAACCTCGAACTTGCGCAGCTGCTCGAGGATTTTGGCGACGTGGCCGTGGGAGGCGCCGTCGACGGCGGTCAGCTCGTCGGCCCACGTCCAGAACGTCGCCAGGTCCTCCACCGGGGTGTCGATGCGCGACATCCCGGCCCGGAACAGGTCGAACAGAAGCAACGCGGTGACCAGCTCATCGCTCTCGCCGGTGCCGGACGGGCACACGAAGACGACCTGCCGCTCGTCCATCGCCCGCCGCACGTCATAGGACGACCGCGGCGAGCCCAGGAACGCCCTGAGAGACAGCGAATTGTCCATCCGGTAGAGAGCGCTGGTCACGGGGTTTCGCGCGGCGGCCTCCAGGTCGGGAAAGGACCTGCGCCAGTAGGTCGTCTCCGCAGGGTCCAGGACCGCGAGCACTGCCTCGCGCCACTCCTCGTCCTCCAGCAGGGTGCGGAGCTGAAAGACCGTCGGCTGCAGCTCCGGGTGCCCAGTGGTCACCAGACGGTGGGAGAGCAGGGCAAGCGTGCGTGCGGCGCTGGACAAGAGCGTCCGCGCTCGGGTGGCGTTCTCCCCCCAGGAATGGGCGGAGGCGACCGCGCCCACCACCGAGCCGACAACGTCCTGCGCCTCTTCAACGGAGCGGCCCTCCATCGACAGCGGGTTCCAGCACGCCATCCGGTCGTCCAGGGCCGGCCTGGCCAAGTTGATCTCCCACACCCGGCCAGCGACCGCCGGGTGGGCCAGGTAGGGCCGTACCCGCTGCCACGCCGACCCGTGCGGATCCAGGAACCAGGCCCCGTCGCCCGCGTACGCACGGGCCAGGCACTGCACCAGGCCCATCTCGGTTTTGCCGAACCCCGACTTGCCGTAGAACGCGCCGAAGAGCACATCGGCGGTCCGCGCGCCGGCCAGCCGCTCGGTGCCGTCCGGGCCGGTCACCCGCCCCAGCGGCAGGACATCACGCTGCCCCGTCCAGGTCGGCAGAGCGGCGGGCGCCGGTGGGACCACTCCGCCGCACCGCACCACATTCGGTGCCTCGCAGCGCACAGTGGGCGGCTTGAGCAGCCCGGCGACCTCCTGCCACGTCACCCACTGACGCCGCGCCGGCGCGAAGTCCCCCCGCTCCATCCGACGATCGAAGGAAGAGCGCAGCCACCACACATTCGAGTAGCCGCGCCACAAGGCACTCTTCGGCCCCAGCGGAACAAAGCGGTTCTCGCCGCTGAACGCCTCCATCGCGGCCAGCACCTGATGCAGGCGAGCCTGCGCCTGCTGCGGATGCCGGGCCACGCACCGCACCAGCACCTGGACGGCGAACACCTCCGCGCCCGGGGTCAGTTTGCCCACCCCCTCGGACAGGTCGCTCTGCCGAGGTATCCGCGCCGGACGCGAGCCGCCGGTGCCGGAGACGCTCAGACCACCGCGCAGCACATCAAGCACTTCACCGAGCCGACCGCCTCCCGTACTGAGCTGCTCCCCGAAGGCAGACGGCCCGCGCTGAGCAGCCCGCCGCATCAAAGCACGACGCCGACGCGCTACCTGGCTGCCGGGCACCGGCACCAGATCGACGATCAGCTCGGCCTCTTCGCCAGCCTCGGTACGCACCTGGGCGAAAACCGTGGCCAGGTGCTCCAGCGGATCGGGGTCCAGGCCGGCCATTCCCAGCGGACGGTGGTCCGGACCTGCCAGCACCAGCTCGGCCCGTGCTACGTGCCGCGGTCCGTCCGAGGCGGCAGCTGCCGCGGAGGAGGGCTTGGTTAGGTTGATGCCGTTCACCACGAGCCACCCCGCTCCAGCGGCGCAGCGTCAGCGAACCGGATGCGCTGCTGCTCGGCGCGAGCGCGCGGGGCGACGACCTCGACCCGCCGGTACCCCGAAAGCCGGAGCACTCCAGCAGACCGCTCCGGCCCCTCCCACCCATACTGCAGCCGCCCCTCGGCACCGGCCGCCACCCTGATACGCACCGCGGCGGCCCGCCGGGGGAGGCGTCCGCCCGCCGATCGCACCCGGGCCAGCCGACCGGCGACGCGCCCCACCTCAGCCATGTCGGGGTCGAACGTGGTCGCTGGCACAAGCTCCACCCGCGTACGGTCAGCCAGCTCGCGCACCGCCCAACGACGCCACCACACGGCGGCCGCACACCAGCCGGCCGCAGCAATAAGGGCGACACCGCCGATCCACCACAGATGCGCCAGCCCACCCGCCAGCAGGGTCCACACCCAGCTGCCGATTTCCGAGCCGCGCGGCAGAATGCCGGTCACCGCTGCCTCCGGACCCGCCGTGCTGATCCCGTACGGACTCATCGGCGCCTCCCTCCTCGAACCGAGAGCGGCACCCTGCCGTCTCAGTACAGAGAGGGGAGGCGGATCGGCCCTGATGTGACACAGGCGCTCGAACTATTTCGTGCGGCGTCGGAGTCGGGCGCCGTCCGCCTATGCCACGCGGCGGATGTCCCAGGCGTATTTCTCCCAGTACCCGGATAGGCCGATGACCTCCACCGACTTCCCCGGGCGGGGAGCGTCGACCATGCGGCCGCCGCCGGCGTAGATCCCGACGTGACCCCAGCCGTCCTTGTTGAACACGATCAGATCGCCCGGCTGCATCTCGTTGCGGGACACGGGCCTACCGACGTGGCGTTGCTCCTGCGAGGTGCGAGGGAGCGCCACCCGATGGCCGGTGCCCTGGTAGACGGCGTACGACGTCAAACCGCTGCAATCGAAGCCCCCGTTGGAAGGCCCGTTGACCGTTCCACCACCCCATACATAGGGGACACCAAGTTTGCCCAGTGCCGCCTGCACGATGGGGTTCGAGGCCCCGCCGACGTCCGGCCCGGGGCTGCTGGGCTGCGCGGCCGCGTAGACCTTGGCCTGCGAGAGCACCTTCCTCACGTACCAGTCGGCGTGGTTGTACGAGTAGATCGCCTTGTATACCCCCTGGCTGGTCCCGGTCTTGGCGCCGTTGGCGCACAGCATCCGCGCCGCGGCGTACACCGCGTCGGTCGCATCCCACGGCGTGGGCGGGCTCGCACCGCCCGGCGGGACAGGGTGGGCGTACCCCTCGAAGGTGCTCGGCAGGAACTGCATCGGTCCGACGGCGCCGGCCGAGCTGCGCATGGTGGGGTGGCGGGCGTGGTCGGTCTCGACCTTGCCGATCGCGGCGAGCACGCTCCAGTCCAGCCCACGGCAGGCGGCCGGCGCCGCCTGCCGGTAGAGGGCCAGCATCTGCGGCGGAATGTCGCCGACCTGACCGCCAGCAGCGCCCTGTGCCTGGATGGTGCGCTGCTGGTGGCCGGCGGCGCCGTTGGCGACGGCTGAGACGAACAGCACCAGCACACCCAGCAGGGCCACGACACCGCCGGTGCCGAACCCAACGCCGGCCAGGTGGCGGCGCTTCACGGGCGCCCCTGCGGTCGCGGGGCTCGCGCCGGTGGAGCCGGACGGCGCGGCGGCGCGGCCGGGGTGAGGGGCTGGCGGGTGGCCGCGCGCGTACGGATGCGGTGCAGGCGCTGCTGGAGGCTGGCCTGCTGGCTGGAGGCCGGCGGGCTCGCCGGACGCTGCGGCACCATCTGCGTCCGCCGGCTCGGCGCGGTCGGGCGCACCGTCGACGGGGTGAGGCGGCCGGCAGGCCGAACCGCCCTCGATGCGGGGCGTGTTCCGTTCCGCCCTGCGGCACGGCGCGCAGCGCGCGGCGGCGTGGGCGGCAGGCCGCGGTGGGCTCGGATGCGGTTGCTGACCCATCGGCCGCCGATGCCCCGCCAGTATTCGTCGGCGAAGTCCCGTGCCCGGGGCTCGTGCTGGGCGCGGGCGTCGTCCAGGCGCTCGCGCAGCTGGGCGGCGGCACCGGTGAACTGACCGGGCAGAGCCTGAGCTGTGGCCGCAGCACGGCGTGCGGCTCGAGGACCGTAGACGGGCAGCCCGACGGTGGACTGCAGCCCGACCCGGCCCACTCGCCGCCCCACCCTGGCGCCGCCCCGCACGGCACGCTCGGCCCCACGGGCCATCCGCCCGGCACCTTTGGCCAGACGGGTGGCCAGGGCCCGGGAACTGCTGGCGCGGCCGACGCCGCCGATCGCGCCGGCCGCGCCGCCGGTCGCCGCCATCGCACCGAGCATCAGGCCGGCGCCGATGACCTTGCGCACCGAGCCACCGCTGCGGCCACCGACCGGCCCGAGATCCGAGGAAGAGCTGCTGCCGCCGAGCTTGGAGGCCCCAACGCGACCCCGCAGGCGCGCCGCCATGCGCTGCGAGACGTGCATCAGGCGCTTGCGGCACATCAGTGCGCCGACGCAGAGGATGTCGATCACCACGAAGCGCACGACGATCCCGCCGGGAATGGTGGCGGGGGCGGCGGCCACCACGGTGGTCACGGCGACGACGAAGATGCCCAAGCCGAGGACGAGGGCGACCAGCAGGCCCAGTCCGCGCAGGATCGACGTCCCCCGTGACCACAGCCACGCTCGTCCGGGGCCGGGCAGGGTCCCGACGATCATTGCGCAGCGCAGCAGCATGGCCTCCGCGGCGAGCCATGCCTGGGTGGCCAGGTAGGACCCGGCGAGCGCGATGATCAGCACACAGACCAGCGCGGCGCCTATGAGCATGAACACGGCGCCGGCGAGCTTGTCAGACGACGCCTTCTTCAGCTCCTTGGCATCCCCGCCGACACATTCCTTTTCGAACTTCTCGTCCGGCTGGGTGCCCAGGGTGTCGACGGCCCACTGCATGGCCTTGTCCCGGACCACGTCTTCGATCTCGCCACCGATGCCCGGCAACACGATGTCGCCAGCCGAGGGGAGATCCTTGATCTTTTCAGACTGCTCAGCGACGATCTGGTTGAAAAATGCCTGGTTAATACGGGTGCTGATAAAGCGTGAGCGGCACTTCTTACCGCTGTCGTCGGTGAAGACCTGCCCATAGGTCAGCACCATCGACGGCTGGACGACGAACGCTTCGACGATCTTGTCCGTGATCGGGGTGGTCACGTCGGCGACCGCGTTGGCACCGCTCTCGCTGGGGCCGGGGTCGGCTTCCCCCATGACGATGGTGGCTGCGGCGATCCCCAGTTCGCGGGCCTTGCCGACGGCTCCGTCCTGGGTGCCCAGCAGCGTCTGCGGCGGCGAGGCAAGGGTGGTGGCGGCGAGAGCGGAGATCAGCAAGGACGCCGTGATCTCGCCCCAGCCGCGGGACCGATCCCCGAACCACCAGTACCAGGCGGCCGTCACCCCGGAGAACACCAGGAACAGACTGGGCAAACCCAGCTGCACCAGCACACTCGAATACAGCGAGTCCGACACCGCGAGAGCCGGCTTGAGCAAGATCGCCGCCAACTTGAAGCCGAGCGCCCAGACCAAAATCCAGCAGGCAAAAGCCACCAGCCACTTGATGCCGACGAACAGCAAGTTCGTCAACCAGGACTCGATCTTCAGCTCCCAGTCGGACCACTCACCGCTGTCCGCCCCCACGGTGAAGGCACTGACCGGGATGCCGTGGGAGTCGGTGACGTGGAAGGAATCGAGCAGGTCCCCATCTCCCACGTGCATCCGCTTCAGCTTCTTGCGCAGGCTCTCCCTCTGCTCCCGCTGCGCCGTGCGCGCGGCCGCCTTCCCCTGCGCGGTGTCCTCGTACGCCTGCGAGGACGTCGCTCCCGGCGACGGCACTGCGCTGGACCCGCCCGGACCGGGCACGGCCGGAGCCGGGCCGGGGCTGGAGGTGGCCGCCGGCGATGGCACCGGAGCGGCGAAGGCGTGCGTCGTCGCCAGCACCGTGAGGGTGGCCGCGATGCACACCACCACCACGTGGCGCCACCCGCCCCGCCATATCGCCGTCAGCCCGGCCCAGCGCAGCCCCCTCATGCCGCGAGCACCGGGTCGGAGTGGATCGCCGCCGCGGCCTCGGGATCGGCCGGCAAGAGCACCTGCATGGCACCGATCCGCCCGGACAGATCACCGTGCAGGCACTCACCGGCCCGCTGAGTGCGTACGTCGTCGGACACGTCGACCGGCGACAGGCCACGGGTGACCCGCTCGATGAGGTCCTCGTCGTCCGGGTCCAGCCCGAGGAAGGCCAGGGCCCGCTTGGCGAGGGTGACATCGCTCTGCCGGAAGACGAACCGGCGGCGGAACAGCCCCTGAAGGATGCGGCCCAGCTCGCTGTTGCTGCGCCCGATGTCGTCGGCGTCGTGACTGCCGGCGAAGGCCGCCGCATTGTGCTTGCGGCCGTCGCGCAGCAACTCCAGCAGCAGCGCCTCGCCCTCGGGACTGGACGTCAGCCACCAGCACTCGTCCCACACCGCTACGCAGAACTCCGCTGGGTTCTCGAAGCACACCGCCCTGCACACCGCGGCGATCAGGTACAGCACGGCACGACCGAAGAGTTTTTCGAACTCCAGCTTCCCCAGCCGGTCCCCGGACAGCTCGTGCTCCTTGGGCAGAGCAAGGCCGGAGACGGAGAACACCAGAGCGTCGGCCTGACCGGTGTCGGCTACCGGCAGCGTCGGATCGAAAATCATGCGAGCGAGATCCTTGCGGGCCGCGGCCAGCAACTTGCGCGCCAACGCCTGCGAGATCGCATCATGCTTCCCGCGCTGCTGAAGCTCGGCGATCAGCGCGGACATCGACGGCGCCGGCGCGGCCAGGACGGCCTCGATGGCCTCCGACAGCGCCACCCCCGCGTCCTCCATCGGCGCCACGCCCAGCAACAAGGTGAGGAACGACTCGGTGCGGCGCTGTGCCTCGCCGGCGTCACCGAACATCCGCAGCGGATCGAGGGAAACCTGCGCCTTGTCGGAGACGGTGATGACCTGCGTGGTGCCGGGGCAGGCCCGGGCGAATTTCACCCACTCCTGCTGCGGGGTCCGGTCGACGATGACCGCCCGGCCCCGGCTGCTGCGCTGGCTGAGCCGGCGACCGGCGGCCAGGATCGCGTAGACGGCGGCCTTCATCGCCGTGGACTTCCCGCTGCCGAGCTCACCGATGAAGGCTGCCGAGGCACTCGCCTTCTTCTTCGGGCCCAGCAGCCAGTCGGTGTGCACCGGCCGCAGTCCGCCGCCAACCAGCTGCAGGCCGAACAGCGGTCCGCGGCCATCGCCCAGGGCGCCTCCGGCGAACGGGGCGGCCATCGCGAAATCCCTCGCCAGCAGGAACTGGGCATAGGACACCCGGACCTGCGGAGTCCGGGCGCCGGGCAGCATCCCGTAGAAGAGCTGCTCCTGCACGCCGACGGGGCGGGCGAAGGTGTAATCCGTATCGGAGAAGTAGGTGTTGACCTCAGCCGCGCGGGCCTCGGCCTGGTCCGGCGCGGCGCCCCACACGCACAGGGTGGCCAGGGCCTGCACTTCCACTTCGCCCTTGGAGCGGGTGAGCGCGGCGCTGAAGTCGCCGATGCTGTCGGCGGCCTCCAGGACACGGTCGGGCGTCCCGGCCGGCTCGCCGTCATACTCATCCGGCTGGTGCGCCAGCACCCTGGCCTGGCGGCGGGCCTGACGTTCGGCGACGCTGCCGGGGGTGACCTTGAGCCGGACCGTCCAGTCCACCGGGAAGGAGAACTCGTCCAGCCGGGCCAGGTACTCGCTGCCGGGAAAGACGAAGCGCTCGGGCATCTCCTGCAAGGTCAGAAAGGTCTGGTAGGACTCGCCCCACTCGCTGCCCACCTGCAACCACCGCCGCGTGAACGGATTCGAGCTCTCGCCCGCCTCACCGGATGCGGGAAGGGCGCCCTCGGCGAGGGTGACCTCGCCCAGCGCCGCCGCCCCGCGGCCCCGGCCCCGCACGCGGCTGCTCTCCTCGACCTCCGGAAGCAGCGGCTCCACCAGGCCGCGGCGCGCGCTGTGCCCGTAGATCCACAGGATTTCCGCCTCGCTCGCCGGCCGAAGCCGGACCGTTGACGGCCAGGACGCGGCCATCTCCCGGGCCTGCTCCAGCCGCCGGACCTCCTCGACCGCGCTGACCGCGGCGGGCAACAGGCCCAGTTGCTGCGCCACCTCCGCCCGCGCGGCCGCCATCGCCATCCGCGCCGCCTTGCCGGTGCCGCCAGCCGGAAGCGGGACGGCGAGCCAGTCGGCGCGGCTCGTCAGCTCCAGGCCCTCCAGCTGGTCGAGCACCCGCAGCGCCAGCGCCGCATACCGCTCGCTGTTCGCCAGGTCGACGTCGTCGGTCATACGCCGCACGACCGAGGACGGGTCGATCTGCGGGCACAGCGACAGCAGCATCGACTCCCCGCGCAACTGCTTGATCAGCGACTCGATCGCGCGCAGCCGCTGCTCCTTGGCGCCGCGCGAGGTCTGCGGCTGGCCGCTTCCCTGCACCCGCCACAACGCCCAGCACGTGCCGTGCCTCGTCCAGACCACATTGCCGGCCACATGCCGGACCGGGATCCTCATCACTGCCCCTTCTCGTTCGTACGGTCGTCGCGTGCGGCAAGAAGCGCCCCGACACCCGAAGCAACCCGCGGTCCCGCAGGCCCGGCCGACGGGGCCGGGCGAGCCACCAGCCGGCCCGCCGGGGAAATCGGCGACGCAGCATCGGCGGCCACTACCGCCTCCGGCCGCCAGGTGACGGTGCACACCCCCACCAGCGCCCCCCGCCGCGGCATACGCAGGGGCCGACCGTTGATCCGGCCGGCGGCAGACGCCCCGAGAAGGAGGCCGGCCGCGCTGGCCGCGACCGCGAACGGATTGCGCCCGTCGATGTTGATCCGGCCCACCACCAACGCCAGCCCGTAGGGCACCCCGAGCAGCGGCACGACATCCAGCAGCCCGTGGTGCGCCCACAGCCCGCGGGTGAGTGCCAGCGCTGCCAGCGCGACGACGGCGATCACGATCTGCGGCACGGTGTACGGGCCACCCCAGATCCGGCCGCCGCCCGGCAGACGACCCACGACGTTCTGGTGACGGCGGGCCCTGGTGTAGCACCGGCCGACGAGCGGCTCGGTCGGGACGGCCGCGCTCATCACCGGCCGCCGTTCAGCTGGTCAAGGTGCCCGACGACGCGTACCGCGGCCGACGAAGCGGTTCCCCCAGGGTTCTTGAGGTCTTCGCCGACCTTGTCCCTCAACACGGTCATGTTGGCGACGATCGCCATGACCACCGCCCCGCCGATCGCCGCGACAGCAGCCTTCAGCACCGACTTGGTCTGGCCCCACACGACCGCCACGAAGCCGACATACATGCAGCCCAGGACACCGACCAGCAGCAACTGCTTGATCTGTCCCGCGAGGCTGTTGGCATCCGAGATGATCCCGGCCATCTGCAGCCCGTTCACGAGCCCTCTCCTTCGTTCTGAGTTCCGTTCGATGCCAGTGCCGGCGCGGCCTCCAAAGCCGCCACCTCCCACCGGCCGTCCCGCGCCCGCAGCTCGATCGCGTACGACATCGGCCGCCCGCCCGCGCGCTTGTCGCCCTCGACGTCGACCAACAACCGGCGCCGGACACCGTCCGGCGGGACCTGACGCTCGGCGCCCTCAGCCGGAGCCCGGCCGTGCTCAGCGACCTGCACGACCGTCACCGCCGTATACGGAGCAGGCCGCACCGCGTGCAGCGCTGTGCCGGGGGAGAGGTAGCGGTCCAGCTCGCCCCGGCCCGTCAAGTACGCCGTCAAGAAGCCCTTGACCGTCTGCGCCGCCGGATCGGAGGCCAGCGGCGCGTGCGCCGCGCCGTACGACAGCTCAGGAGTCGTCGCCTCCTTGGCCGGGGCTGCGACTTCGGCGGGAAGCGCCGCCGCCGTCCACGCCTCGGCGCCGCGGCCGCCGGTGGACCTCACCGGGACCTGGAAGTACCGGACACGACCGCTGTCCTTCGCCGATCCGGCGACCCGGGCGGCCACGGTCACCGACCAGTAGCCGGCCGAGACCTGCCGCACCTGCACCGCATCCGACGACGTCGCCCGCTCCGCACCGCCCGACGCCGACCACGACATCGACCGGGCCGCCGGATACAGCGCCGCGAACTCGGCAGCCTCCGCGTCTCCGGCGCCCGCCTGCACGTAGGCGGAGACGTACACCTCGGCGAAGCCGGCCGAGGCCACCGCCGCATCCGACGACGCCGGCTGCGCCCGCGGCGCCTCTGCCTGGACCGGCGCGGCCACCGGCGGGGCGGCCGAGGCCAGCGCCCAGCCGCCCATCAGCGGACCGGCCAGCAGCAGGCCCCAGGCACTCCACCGCACAACGGCCGTCCAGTTGGCCATGGCGCCCGTCGACAGCGACGTGGTGGCCCACCCGGTGTCCGGCACACCGGACTCCTCCACGGGCGGCGCCTGCTCTTCCTCGCGGCGCCACTTCATGACTGCGCCCCCTTCCGCAGCAGATGACCCCACGTACCCGTCGGGTCCAGAACCCAGATGCGCCGACCGTCGCGGCAAGCAGCTGCTGCCTGGTCCTTGATGGCCGCCTTCAGGGCCTGGCTCTTGCCGTAGCCCGCAGGTCCGAACGTCGTCTTCACGCCGTCACCCCGCCCTGCACGGTCTTGGACCGGGTCAACTCGGCGATCCGCTCACGCAGCCGCGCCGGCGAAAGCGCCAGCACCTCCCGCACGAGCACCTGCGCCTCATCGGCGTCCCGCTCCACGTACGACCGCAGCTGCGCATCGGTGTCGACCGAGAACGGCTCCGTCACCAATGCGACCGCCAACCGCGTCGCCCGCCGGCGGATCGCCACCAGCCGTAGTTCCTCGTCCCTCAGTTCCACCGCTTCTCCCTCATGTCCCAGCCCCTCGGTCACGACGGCTCCCTCCGCTGTGCTCGGTGCGTGGAATCCCCCCGCACACCACAGAGAGGGGAGCCGGATCGGCCCTGATGTGACACCCACCGCCAAAAAAGTTCCGGCGCGCTCCTCACGCCGCCTCCACCCACTGCGGCACCGCCTCGCGCAACCGCGCCACCGCCCGGCTGCGCCTGCGCCGCAAGGCCACGGGACTGACCCCCAACACGGCCGCGGCCTCGGCATCCTGCGGCGCGCCCTCGCGGTAGTGATCGCAAATGCCGGCTGCCGCCTGCGAGGTGAGCACCTCGCGCTCCAGCGCCCACACCAAGATCTCGACCAGCTCGCCGCGGGTGCCCTCCAGTTCCTCCGCCGCCGTCGGACGGAGGCCGGCCTTCGTCACGGCCCGGGCAAGCAGCGCCGCCTCGGCGGCGAGCGAAGGGTCGACATCGCTGGGACGGGCCGCCAGCATTTCCGCGTCCAGTTGCTCGGAGGGCGCCAGCTCCCGAGCGAGCTCGCGAGAGACCCGATGCCACAGCTCCAGCCGCAGACCCCTCGCGACCCCCCGGGGCCGACGCGCGATCGGGTAGGTGAGCACCACCTCCCACAAGGAGGCGACCACCAGCTGAGCCACGTCCTCAACGCATTCGCCGTCCCGCAACGACCGGCGCATCATCCGCTGGGCGCAGGGGAGCATCGCCTGGACCAGCACGCGGGCGGCCAGGGCCGCATCCCGCTCGTCGCCGGCGCCCACCCGCCGCAGCAGGACCCCCATCCAGACATCGCTGACCGCCGCCCCGCCATGGGCCGCCCGCTCCCGCAGCACGACACACAGCTCATCCAGCGCCGCAGGGGCCTGGCCCGCATCCAGCACGCCGGCGCAGAGCATCCAGGACCGCACCCGGTCGGCGTTGCCGCGCGCAGCGCACAGCCACTCCCACTCGGTGTTCAGACGCGTGATCAACGTCGGTTCTGCGTTCACGGCAGGCTCCTTCCGGATCGAACTGCCGTGAACTCTGCTCAGCGCCCCTTACCAAAGTGCTTGTCCCGGAAATGGAAAGACGCAGGTCATCTGGGGTAACCAGTCGGGTAAGCAGTGGGCTGACCGCCGCCCGGCACGGGGTAAGCGCGAGCACGCGCCCGGAGCGCGAGGCCCTATCCGCGGTCCGCCGCTCATCGACGTCCGCCAGCGACCAGGCGGGTCGTTATCCGTGCCGCTGCTCTCTCACGACCGTGGACGTCGTGGTGGCCGCTTGCAGAGGCGACCGGCCCAGCGCGGCCGTGGCCTGCCCAAGCCGGTCGGTTGGCGGAGCACGTCGCCGGTGGCCGATGGCCGATGGCCGGGCGGGGTGGCCGATGGCCGATCCACCGGCGTCGGCCATCGGCCATGGCCGATGGCCAGCCAGCCGTGGCGGTGCCACCGCACGCCGGTGGCCGATGGCCAAAATGGTCGATCGGCCACCCGCCGGTGCTGGCCGGCCCGGCTGCTTCGGGCGGTCCTCGGGTACGCGCCGGTCAGCACGGTGGGCGCACCGCTTACCCGGGCAGGTAGGACCGCTTATCCCTCCGGCGGCGAGCGCTTCCCCCGCTGCTTACCTCACATTGGCCAGGGCCGGACCGCCACATATCCGGCGCCGGACAGCGGCGCTGATCCGGGTGGTCGATGGCATCGCGTTCGGCTCACCGGGGGCGGTCGTCGGCCAGCTCCAGGCCGAAGCCCCGATTCACTCGTGCGTGTGCTGCGCCGCAATTCGAACATGTGATGCAATCCAGGGGTGATGCCCTCCTACGACTTCCCCGACGACCTCCTGCACGCCCAGCGGGCCTGGTACGCCACCTACCGCCAGCTCGCCGAGGAAGCCAACCCTTCCCAGACCACCGTCCTGCGCCGCACCTTGCAGCGGCTCTCTGTCCGGATCGCCACGCACCCTTACTGGGCAACGATCCCCGGCCAGGCGCCGGCGGCCCGGATGGCGCTCAAGCAGCACACCTGGGAGCCGAGCCCGGCCGAGGCCCGGCGGTGACCGCCTTCATGACTGACGCCCAGATGCGGATCGTGCGGGCGCTACGGGAACTCACCGACGATGCCGGTTACCCGCCCTCCATACGGGAGATCGCGGGCGCGGTCGGGTTGTCCGCGTCCACGGTCGCCTACCACCTGCGTGCCTTGGAAGGCCACGGGATCGTCACCCACGCCCCGCACCGCAGCCGCTCGTACCAGGTACTCCTCTAGGCAGCGCGCCCTCGAGGCGGCTGGATGCTGGACGCCGGCCGCGCAGTGCTCGGACCGCCGTGAGCGATTCGTCGAGGACAGCTGTTGTCGCAGGAACCCCTGCGCGCGGTACCACCGTGGGTTCCACCGTGCGGACCACCGCGCATTCCACCGTAGGTGCCACCGTGAGTACCGCCCTGCGTACCAGGTGCCTGCGCACCGCAGCCGCATTCGTGCAGGTCAGGGCGCAGGGGTAAGCAGTGCGCGTCGCTGACACCTCTTCCTCAGAAGGAGGAAGAGGCCCTTTCTCTCTCTGGACCGTGCAGAGCAGTGCCTGACATAGCAGCCCTGCCTCTGTTCGACCGACTGTCCTCTTGACCCTCCGTGCCTCCTCACGGAACTGTCAGCGCAACATGGCGCAACTCTCTGGACTCAGGAGGCGGACATGGCACTACTTTTCGTTGGAACGGACCCGGAGTCAGGCGGTGGCAACTGCCCGGCGGTCTGGGTCGACACCGACATGGAACAGCCGGAGCTCGTGCTTCAGGGATGGACGGCGGGTGAGGCGATGCGCGCGACGTGCGCTGCGGACAGCCCGCCGGCCGAGAACGAGACGGTCATCCGTATCCCGGCACGGATGGTGCCGCTGATCAGGAAGGCGTGCGATGCCGCAGAGCGTGCCAACACCCCCCAGCTTTGACGAACTGCTGGACTCAGCCCAGCACCAAGCCCTCCACCTCGAACTCCGCGACACCTACGCCGTCGGCGACGAACGCGGTGTCTACGACGCGTTCCTCGCCGACGGCGCCGTGCCGGCCTACGACTCCGCCTTCTGGCGCCCGTGGGTCTCGCTGGTGGAGCGGACCGTCGCCCGCGGGGTCGCCGTCCGGCGCGCCCGGATCGTCTCGGAGCCGGTCACCGACTACGTCCGCTTCGAGCACGCCATCACCGCGAGCAACCTCCGCGCGGGCGAGGAAGTGCGCTGGCTGGGCCGCCGCTGCGCCTCGGACCTGTCGCTGCCGGGCAACGACTTCTGGCTGATCGACGACCGCCTGGTGCGCTTCAACATCTTCTCCGGCGACGGCGAGGCCCAGGACCCCGAGCACAGCGACGACCCCCAGGTCATCAAGCTCTGCACCGACGCCTTCCAGTCGGTGTGGGAGCGGGCCGTCCCGCACGACCAGTACGCGATCTGACAGCACCGAACAGGCCGCCACCTTTCATGACCACCACCTCCCCGTCCTCCGCCGCGCAGGCGGCACGAGCGGCCCTCGCCGGACGCCTGGTGGCCATCCGCAAGAACGCCGGCCTCAAGGCGTTCGAGGTGGCGGCCCGCTGCGGCTGGCACAAATCCAAGGCATCCCGGATCGAAAACGGCCGCGTCCTGCCCTCCGACGCCGACATCCGCGCCTGGTGCACAGCCTGCTCCGCCGAGCAGCACATCGACGACCTCATCGCCGAAAGCCGCAGCGCCGACGAGATGTACGTCGAGTGGAAACGCCTGCACCGCACCGGCATCCGCCACTTCCAGCAGTCCGTGGTCCCGCTCTACCAGCGCACCCGCCTCTTCCGCGTCTACTGCTCCAACGTCGTACCCGGCCTGCTGCAAACCCACGGCTACGCCGAGGCCCTGCTGTCCACCATCAGCGACTTCCAGGGCACCCCCAACGACGCCCCCGACGCCGCAACCGCCCGCCTGGACCGCTCCCGCGTCATCTACGAGGGCAACCACCGCTTCGTCCTCCTCATCGAGGAGACCGTGCTGCGCCACCGCATCGGCGCGCCCGAGGTGATGGCCGGCCAGCTCGGCAAGCTGCTGGAGCTCATGTCGCTGCCGTCGGTCGCCTTCGGTGTCATCCCCTTCACCGCCGAGCGGACCATGTGGCCGCTGGAGACCTTCATGGTCTTCGACACCGACCGGGTGCAGGTCGAGACGCTGTCCGCCGAAATCAACATCACCCGGCCCTCGGAGATCGCCGTCTACACCAAGGCGTTCACCGCACTACAGAACCTCGCGGTGTTCGGCCCGAAAGCGCGTGCCCGGATTCTCGCCGCGATCGAGGCTCTCGGGTGAATCGGCGCAACTTCCAGCAACTTTCTTGAGGCGCCCATCCCCGCCTGTCTAGCGTCGAACTGCCGGATTCCCGGCATGCGGCCCATGACCTGAGCGAGGCCCTGATGACGGATGCGCCCAGCACGCGCACGGTCCCGTCCGACCCCGACGGCACGACCGAGGCCCAGCTCCCCCTGGACCGCGAACCGCACCTCTCGCTCGTCAAGGCCGTCCTCGCATGGACGGACACCGCCGATCTCCGCGAAAGCGACCTCGCCCAGATCGCCCTCCAACTCACCGGACACACCCAGATCGTCGCCGCCGACCTACGGCGCCGCGCCGCCGCACTGCCCGAGGACAGCAAACGGCGTGTCCTCGTCGACGTGGTGCTCGCGGAGGCCGACCGCCGCCTGTCGATGCCGGCACAGGGCACCCTCGCCTGCTGCCAGAACAGAGCCCGGCTCGTACGCGCCCTCTACGAGCGCCTGGACCGTGTCGCCGGCCTCGCACCCCGAGCCACCACGGCCTCCTGAGACCCCGCGCACCCGGACGCGACCGCAACCCCCGGGTGCGCGGTGCACGGCACCACGCCCCGCCCAATCCGGGCCGGGCGAGCACCACTCGACACCGAGAGGGGCACCACCGTGAGCACCGCAACGACCGAACTGCGCAGACTCCTGACCATCACCGGCCAGCGCTTCAACAACGGCCAGCCCGCACCCGAGATGTTCTCCCCGGCCGTGGACGCGGCCTGGCACGAACTGCTCGACACCCCGCAATACGCGGCCCTCTGCCAGGAGAGCGCCGGCCGGCCGATCGGCCACACCGCCACCAGCGGCCACGGCCCGATCTCCTGGGTCACCGCCTACGAGGAGGCGTACGGACCGCTGCCGCAGATCTGGTTCACCGACGCCGACGGCAACGTCGACCAGGACGCGCTCGCCCGCTACCGGGAGACCGGCACCGTGGTCGCCGAGTGGGACTGCGCCCCGATCGGCGGCGGCGACGTCACGCCCGACCGGCCGGAGACCGCCCGCCCGTGACCACCGGCCGCACCAGCGCAGCGCCCCGGCCCACCGCCGGGGCGCTGCGCCTCATCGAGGCCAGCACCACCCGGCCGACGACGGTGGATCTCAGCGACTATGCGCGGCAGATGACCGCCCACTGCCCCTACCTCGCTCCGTCCCTGCGGGCGGGCCTGACGACCTGGACGGTCTACCGCGCCGCCGGCGACGCCGAAGCCGTCCAGGCGGAGCTGTTCCACGCGGGCGTCCAGGCCGCGGAGTGGCTGCGGCCTTTGCTGAACCGGCCGCACGGCCTCCTGCGGTGCGAGAACATCGTCCTGCTGGGCGAGGTGCCCGGCTCCCGGCACCGTGACCTGCTGGCCTGGCCGCACTGGGTGCTGAAGAACCTCTACGGACCGGTCGGGGTGATGTTCGGCAAGTTCTACGCGGGCCAAGAGGAAGTCACCGCGGCCGGCCACCGGATCCCGGCCGCCCCCGCCTCGTTCCTCCCCGTGAGGGCCGCTGTCCGACTCCGCGACCCGCGCTTCCTGCGGGCGACCCCGGATCTGGCGGCCGCGCTCGCGGCAGCAGCCGACGACGGTCGCGACGTGTTCGAGCACATCCCCACCGAGTGGACGGAGATCCGCACATGGGCCCGACATCTTCTCCCCCCAGCGAAGCCGTCGCCCTGCTCACTGGACAGATCGGCGAGCTCACCCACACGCAGCTCCTGAGCGACCGGCGCGGCTCCCGGGCCTGGAAGGTCCAAGGCCCCAGGGGAGCTGTCGCGGTGAAGGCGAACAACCCCAACGGCGACGACGCCCGTGACAAGGCCGCGGAGATGGCTCAGGAGGACGACCACCTCCTTCGCCTCACCGCCGCCGACGCGATCGGCCCCGACTACCGGGTGAGCGCGGGGACATGGGAGGGCGGCCGGTGGCTGGCCGTCAACTGGATCGACGGTGTTCCCCTGTGGAGGGCCCTCGCCCTCGCCCGTGGTCCCGAAGGAGACCGACCCGCGGTCCGCCCCTGGCTCGCGGGCATCGCCCGCACCTGGACCGAACACCTCGCCCGCATGCACACAGCCGGCTGGGCCCACGCCGACGTCCAGCCCACCAACACCCTCATCACCAACGACGGCCACGCCGGGGTCATCGACTACGCCCTCGCCTGCGGCCCCGACGGCCCGCCGCGCCTGCCGTACCGGGGAGCGCTCACCCACACCACCGCTCCCGAGATCGCCACCGCGATCCTCTCCACCCCCGCCGACGCCCACATCCAGGCGCAGCCGGCCGCGGACATCTGGAGCCTGGGCGCCTCCTTGTTCTGGTGCTGGACCGGCCACCGCCCCGTCTCCTACGACGACACCACCGACCGGCTGGAGAAGCTGGCCGCCATCGCCAAGGGCACCACCACCGCCCTGCGCGACGTCCGGCCGTGGCCGTTCCCCGAGTTCGAGGACGCCGTCACTGCGTGCCTGGCACCCGATCCCGCCGACCGGCCCACCGCGAAGGAGCTGACCGCCGCATGGTGACCCTGCGCGCCCTGGCCCTCGAGGACGCACCCGCCCTTGCCCGCATCTACAGCGGCGCCTCCATCCGGCACACCACCGGCAAGCCCCTCACCCTCGACCAGGCCCACGAGAAGATCCGCACCGCCCTCGCCCGCGCCACCGAGACCCCCCGCGCGCAGTGGAGCTGGGGCATCGTCGCCACCGGCGAGATGATCGGCCTGATCTCCCTGCGGCGACGAACCCCGTCCATGGGCACCCTCAGCTACATCCTCCGCGAGGACACCTGGGGCAACGGCTACGCCACCGAAGCCGCCCAGCACGTGGCCGACTTCGCCTTCGCCACCGCCGGCCTGGAGCGCTTGGAAGCCATGCACCACCCCGACAATCCGGCCTCCGGCCGCGTCCTGATCAAGACCGGCTTCACCCGCACCGGCACCTGCGACCGGCGCACCGACGACGGAACCACCGCGGTCTACCAGGTGTACGCCTTGCCGTTGCCCTGAGCACCGGTGTGTCGCGCCCAGCTACGCTGAGCCGATGCCCGTCATACCCGCCCTTTTCCGCGATGCCGAGACCGACCACCCGCCATCGCCCAGTGGTGCTCCACCATCCTGGCCGGCGACACCGCCCGCCTGCTGCTCCTGGGGCCGCACTGGTCCGGCAAGTCACACACCGCCTACGCCGCGCTGCGCCGCCTCCTGGCCGCCGGCTACCCCGAGGCGGACATCACCGTCCACGAAGCCCTTGAACTCAAAGGCATCTATGAGCCCGGCATGATCGAGAACACGACCAGGGTCACGGTGATCGACGATCTGACGATCTCCGCCGACCTGGCGCGGGAGGCGACGACGCCGCTGGAGACGGACTCTGCCGATGTGCAGGCGCTGATGGCGTTGGAGGCGGGAGCGCTGGCGGATGCCGCCGCCCGCCTGAGCCTGCTACCTCGGCGGTCCTGGATCCTGATCGCCTCCAGCATCGAGCAGCTCATCGAGACGGTCGGCGAAGAGACCGCCGAGCGCCTTGTTGCCGTCGCCGAGCAGGCCGAACTGGCGCAGCGGCCCCGGCCGCGCCTGGACTGGTAAGCAGCCGACGGGTCGGCATACGGCACGGGCCCGGTCTCCGAGGAATCGGAGAGCGGGCCCGGAGCCTTCAGGTCACTCCCCTTGAGCGTCTCCCTCGGTATCTACGTCCTCGTTTTCATCTTCCGGCGGGGCAACAGGGGCAGCGGCCCTTTTGGGTAGGGAGGCGGCCATGCTCTCAATGGCGCCCATCTGGGGCAACGCGGTTGCGATATCAAGTTTCGGGATGGAGGCGGCCAATTCCCGGGCGAGTCGTTGCGCTGGGTTGTCGTAGAGCTGTGCCTGGGTCGCGGCGATCTGCTGAGCGAGCCTCTGTACCGGGCCGTCGTACAGCTGCGCCTGGGTCGCGGCCATTTGCCGGGCGAATTGTTGAGCTGAGTGGTTGTAGAGCTGGGCCTGCGTCGCGGCCAGTTGCAGGGTGAATCGTTGCATCGGGCTGGTGGCCACGTCGAGCTTGGGCATGGACGCCGAGAGCTGTTCGGCCAGCAAGCGCTCCGCAGGTGCACAGGCAGCGAGAAGGTCCTTTTTCGCACTCGCTGTTAGGCTCGCGACCCTCTGCTTGAGGCCGCGCAGAATCGTCATGCAGGGCTCGTCGTCGGTATCCGGCGGAGAGGGCTCCGCCGTCGCGAGCAGGGTTGGTGCTTCATCCGCCGTGGTTGTAGAGAAAAGGATCTTCATCTGCCATACACAGGCAACATAACGGGCGCCCGCTTCGTCGCCATTGACGGCAAGCCCGTACAGCACCCAACGTGCATTGGCCGTGTACCAGACGTCGCCTTCGATCTCGTGCCCCGTGACATCCGAGACGCTGAGCAGTTCCACCTCGGGGGAACCCAGCCACTCACGCCACTCTTCTGTAGCGTCGGCGGCTCCCAGACCGGTGAACCCGGTGGGGGAGTTGAGGACCTCAACAGCTGTCTGAGCAACCCGTTCCCGAACAGGCAGCGACCTCAGCAACTCCTCCGCGGCAGCCGCCGCGTCCGCCCCCGACACCTCCTTGGTGAACTGGGAAACGACTTCGGAAAAGTCCGCGAGTCGGGTAAGACGGTCCTCCAGACCACGCACGTCCTCGTTCATCGGGTACGGGTAGACGGCCCCATCCCCGAAGTCGGCGGTGTTGTTCGTGACGAAGCAGACGTGCTCGTCGGGGTTCTCCCTAAGGAACTCCAAGATGGAGAACCAAATCGCAACGTCACGGGCGCCCTCAGAGTGATCTTTAGCTCGCTTAGCCGGTGGCAGAGACGTCGCCTCGCGGGAAAGAGCCTTTCGGGCGGACTCTCCACTGGTCTCGATGACTTCGAAGATCTCGCCGTAGACGCTTCGCCAATGGTCCAGGAGCCGCTCAAGGTCAAGCGGCTCTAGCTCACTCTCCAGCTCCCAGGGCAGAGCGCCACGCAGCTCCTTCAGGGCCTTCACCGCCGCCCGGTGCTTATCGGGGTAGAACTTCGCCTGATGAGCAGCCATTTCCTCCATCACCATCCAAGGCACAGCGACCCTGTGGTGTCCCGACTGCCGCAATTTGCGGAGTATGTCAGCCCGTGGGCCGCCGGGCGGCAGAAGATGGACCGCGTTGGTATCAAAGATGAGCAAGCATGCCTCCAGGCTGATACATCGTCTCGCGAAGCGCTCCCCCCACGCTGCCCGCTTCAACCCCAAGAGCACCAGCTGTGGGATGCACCTCCACAAATTCCAGCTGGGGCCACTTCTGTGCGACACCGACGGTTGGCGTCATGCCCACTCCATGCCCAGCTCTCGCAGTGCGTCCAGCTGCTCTTCGGTGAGCTTGTCGCGGCGCTGCTTCTGGTTGGCGTACCAGATGCCGACCTTGGCCTCGGTCCCGTCCGGCAGGATCACCACCGCCTTGCGCGGTGGCTGGCCTCCTTCCTGCTCGACCCACTGCGCAAGGGCTGCCAAGCCGCGCTGGAACGCCTGCTGCGCCTTGCTCCCACCCTTCGCCGCGCCGCTCTTGGTCGCGTCGGCCGCCGCCGGAGCGCTTTCCGCCGGGGCGGCGGGAGCCGCGGCGAGCGAGACGCCCCGCACGCCCAGCGCGGACAGCCGCTCCCGTTGCTCGGGCATGAGCTGCGCCCAGGTGCCCGGCTCCTGCTGCCGCCACCGCCAGATGCCGATGTCGTCGCCCTCGAAGACGACGCCCGGCCCGATGTAGGGCAGGACACCGTCGGCGTCGACCAGGCTGGCGAGCACCCGGTAGTGGCGCTGCCAGTTCAACGACCAGGGGCAGTTCCAGTCCGGGTCGATCGCGGTGAGCTGCTCCGCGCGCTCCTGCGCCCGTTCCGCGTTCTTGCCGAGACCGCCCTTACGCCGGAGGTTGGCCAGGTGCTGCCCGATGGGCACCATCTCCTCGCCCTCCCCCCACACCGCGTCCTGGCGCGGCGCGAGATGCCCGGTGGCCCGGTGGTAGGACCGCAGCGCGGCGAGCTTGGCCTCCCACGCTTCCTCGCCCGGCTCCCACACCATCCCGGCTTCGTCGAGCAGCTCCTTGCGGTGCGGGTCGAGTTCGCCGTCCCGCAGGGCCCGGCGCTGCTGGTGCACCCAGCGGCCCAGCGGGAAGGCGTCCGTCGAGCCGGCCGTGGTCTCGACGTCGTAGGGCACCGCGTGCAGGCCGGTGATCTCGTTCTCCGACCGCCAGCGGCGCAGGGCTTGGTAGCCCTCCAGCCAGACCAGCGACTCCGGCTGGATGACGCGGCACCGGGCCAGGGCTGCGATGTCGGCGGCGTCGCGCGGCCGGGCGAAGTTCACCACCACCGCGTTGACACGGTCCACCTCCCGCTGCACCTCGCTGTCGGCCTCCTCCGTCTCGCCGCCCTCTGCCCCCGCAGCGCCGGCTACGCCGCGGGCGGGTCGGACGTGGAGGCGCCCATGCGGCTCGCCGCGGGTCAGGGCGCGGGAGGCGAGCTGCTCGACCATCCGGACCGAGTGCGAGCGCAGTCCCTGGAGGATGTCGACCAGCGGCTGGTAACTGGCCGAGGCCACCATGTCCTTGGGGTCCTCACCGGGCTCAAGGAAGATCGGGATGATGATCCGCGCCGTCTTCACACTGCCGTCAGGGTTCGGCCGCAAGGCGCGGCCAATGTTCTGGACGATGTCGACCTGAGAGGTGCGGGAGCCGACGATGCACACCGCCTCCACCCCGCGCAGCCCCGTAATGTCGACCCCGACGCCCAGAGCCCGCACCGAGGCGAGGAACGCGCGGTGGACCCGCTTGCCGGCGGCGTTGATGCCGTTGGCGAACCGGCCGATCACCTCCCGCCGGCGGGCGACAGGGTGCTCCCCGCACAGCCAGTCGGCCCATACCCGGTCCGGGGGGACGTGGCGGTTGTCCTCCAGCTCGTAGAGCTCGGCGTCGAGGGAGGAGTCGGGCAGCTCCTCCGCATGGGCGAGAGCGGCCGCGGAGGCTTCAGCGGTGTGCAGCTCGGCGGCGGTGGCCGGCATCTGCTCGGCGAACGCGCGGGCCTCTTCCACCCGCTGGTGGAAGGTCATCACGGTGTGCAGATTTCGAGCGGCGGCGTGCTCCAGCAGCGCGGCCTGCAGCAGCGCCAGGCGCCGCCCGCGCAACGCGTCCTCGGACAGGCCCAGGATGGGCTCGGGGTCGCGGATCTCCAGCACGTCGATCTCGAAACCGGCAAGGATCGAGCGCTCCACAGCCTCCGCCAGCCCGAGGTCGAAAATCCTGGGGCCGTAGGTGGCCGAGTCGGCTTCCATCGAGGCGATCACCAGCTCCCGGCCGTCCCGGACGCGCTGCGGTCGCGGCGCGGCCAGGATCCGGGGGGTCGCGGTGAGGTAGAGGCGGAAGTCGACGGGGATCCGGCTGTTGTCGTGGATCGCGGCCCAGGGCCGGCCGATGTCGCCGGCGGTCATGTGTCCTTCGTCCAGGACGGCGAGGTCGAACCCCGCCATCGACTGTCCGTAGAGGCGCTCGCCGCCCGCCAGGGCCGTCTCCAGGGGCCCGCGGACCTTCCGCTGCCCCGTGGGGTCGGTGGGGTCCTCCCGGTCCACCAGGGAGGCGTACGTGGCGAACACGACCACCGGGCCGCTCCCGGCCCACAAGGCAAGCTGGATCGGGTTGGTGGTGGTACGCACCCCGAGCTCGTTCAGCACCGGGTCGTTGTCCACCGAGCACACCGCGACCATCGGCGCCCGGTGCCCCACCCGGCGCCAGGACTGCGCGCTCTGCACGATCAGATCCAGCGTGGGCACCATGACCAGGATCCGGCCTTCGGGGAAGTACTGCAGCGCGCTCGCGGCGGCCGTGATCGTCTTTCCCGACCCGGTCGCTGACACTCCTGTGGCACGGGCACCCTCCGGCGGCACGGACGATCTTGCAGGGAATCCCACCCACTTACCAAAGCTCATTTTCTGGTCTACCTGGTGTTCCTTCAGCGGAATCGCCGACATTTCCATGCCTCCCCGAGTGCTAATTTCCTGTGGTCTTTCAGAGGGCCGCGTGCGGAATGCAGGCCGCGCCCGAGTCGTTCCAGATCGACGAATCCGCCTTGTGCCAGCCGCCGGGCTTTCCGTCCTTGAAGGGCAGCTTGTCGTCCGGGTCGTAGTGCCCGGCGTCGAGCGTGCAGACGATGACGTCTCCGTCTGCGTTCCGCGTGCGCGCGGTGCACAGACCGCTGGCCTCACCCAGCGCCTCCAGCGCCCGGCGCCGCACCATGGTGTGCGGGTGGGTGCGCGGCAGCACGCTCTCCCGGACGAACTTCTCCAGCCGTGCAAGACTGGCCCGTTCACGCTGCCTCACGTCCGCGATGTGTACGGTCAGTTCAGCGGCCCCGGCAGACCGGCCGCCGCGCCGGGACCAGTCCCGGTCCGCAATGCCCACCAGGGCCTCGCTCACCGTCCTCACCCCGTCGTCCCAGCCGTCCTCGAACACCGGGCCCCGCGAGCGCGACGCCATGCCCTCCAGCTCCACAACCTCGCTCTGCGCCCCGGCGACAGCTCCGGCCTGCAGCGCGGCCACCAGATCGTCCGCCTCGCTCGCGGGCACGCCCTGCGCCTGGAGGAGCGCGAACACGCGCAGCCGGGCGTTGGTACCCGCCGTCTGATACTGACCCACCCGGCGCACAGAATCGCTGCTCAGCGCAGGATCGGGTTCGGTAGATTCGTGGTGACCGGTCATCTGCGGTCGTTCCTCTCGGAATTCCGGGGAGGTTCCCTGATGGTTGGGGGTGTCCCGTGTTTCCGCCAACGGTACATGCTGCATCAGCCTGATGCATGCGCTACACTGGAACCCACACGAACGAGCGACCCACACCCCCGATAGTCAGCCCGGCCCGCGCAGCGGGCCTTCAACGGTCCTGGAGGCGCAGTCGGAAGGACCGTCAGGCGGGGGAGCGCAGCGAACCCGCCCGGGAGCATCCCACACTCCCTCAACTCCCGCACAAGGAAGCCGACTAGCCGCACCGTCAGGACCCGATCGGACCGGCCGCGCATCGCGCGGCCCACCGGGCGCGCAGCGGCCGGCCCCCTCAACTCCCGGAGCGCAGCGAAGGGAGTTGGCCCACGCATCGCATGGGCAGCGGGAGCGCAGCGACCGCCCCCCTTGCACATCGCGCAGCGATGTGGTACCCGCTCCGCGGG